>NZ_JAKCFI010000001.1:0-680713 GCF_021412625.1 Myxococcus stipitatus
GGGGCTACCAAGGCAGCGCCCTGGATGGCCTGTGCCAGAGCCATGCGGCGATCTCCACGTATGAGATCGCCATACCCTCAACCAAGTCGGTAGGCCCTCGCAAGGGCCACCTATCTGATCGGCATTGGCGCTAGTCCGCGCCGCCCGCCTCCGCGCGCAGCCGCTCCAGGAAGAAGGCCACCACCACCAGCGAGTGGGTGATGTGTCCCTCCAGCACCAGGCGGGGGAGGTCGGCGCGCGGGTGCAGCTCCACGGCGATGTCCTCGCCCTCGTCCTGCTGGCCCGCATGCGCCTTCACGCAGTCGAGCGCCAGGAAGCTGAAGCAGCGGTTGGTCTGCATCGCCGGGTTGGGGTGGACGGCGCCCAGCGGCACCACGCGGCCCGCGACGTAGCCCGTCTCCTCCTCCAGCTCGCGGCGCGCGGCGGCGGCCGGGTCCTCGCCCGCGTCCACCATGCCTCCGGGGACCTCCAGCGTCGTCGCCTCCACGCCGAAGCGGAACTGCCGCACCAGGACCAGCTGGTCCTCCGCCGTCACCGCGATGACATTCACCCAGTCCGCGCAGTCCAGGTTCACCCGCGGGTGCTCCCGCTGGGTGCGTGGGTCCGCCCAGCGGTCCTCGCGCACCCTAAGCACCCGGTAGTCATGCTCCAGCCCCCGGCGCAGGCGCTGCCAGGGCTTCACGGACGTCGACATGGGACGAAGGCCTCCAGGAGGGGGAGCCCTCGCCGGGCCCCATTTCCACGTCAGTTGAGCAGCGAGGCGCGCTCGCGCAGCTCGCGGGCGGTCAGCTCCAGCCTGTCGCGATCCGGCGCCTCTGGCGACAGCTCCAGGCACCGCTCCACGTCGCGCAGCGCGGCGCGGTACGCGCCCAGGTTGGCCAGGAGCCCCGCCCGCGTGCGCAGCTCCCCCGGGTGGTCCGGCGCCAGGAGCAGGAGCAGGTCCACCACCGCCAGCCCCCGCTCCTGGTCCTCGCGCCCCAGGTAGACGCGCCGCAGGTTGGACAGCATGCGGTAGGCGATGAGCTCCACGGGGGCGGGGGCGAGCATGGCCCGGTCGAACTTGAGCTGCGGCGCCACGCGCTTGAGCAGCTCCTCGCAGCCGTGCTCGGTGAGGATGTCCCCGTCGTGGAACGGGTCCATCACCAGCTTGTGGTCCCCCGCGTCGTGCGCGACCAGGAAGTGCCCGGGGAAGGGCACCCCGTAGAGGGGGATGCCCGCGCGGCGCGCGACCTCCAGGTACACCACCGACAGCGTTATCGGCAGGCCCACCTTCCGCTCCAGCACCTGGTCCAGGAAGCTGTTCTCCGGCGCGTGGTAGTCCTCCGCGTTGCCGCGAAAGCCCTCGATGTCCGACAGCACGTGCCGCAGCGCGCGCAGCGGCGCGAGCGCCTCGCCCCGCTCCTTCAGCCGCTCCATCTCCACCTGGACCCGGCACGCCAGCACGTCCAGCACGTGCAGGCACGCCGACGCGTCCAGCTCCGGCTGCTGCAGCGTGGCGATGGCCAACGCCGCCAGGTCCAGGCGCGGCGGCTCCGCGGCCAGCGCCGACACCAACCGTTCACGGGCCAGCGGCGGGCTGAATCCAGAGGGGATGCTCACGGGCGCAACCACTAACCCACGCCGGGACGGACGGCAAAGGCAGGCGGCCGAGCGTCAGTAGGTCGGCGGTTCATACGGCAGCCTCCCCTTGATTTCCGCGCGGAGGGCCATTTGAGCCGCAATCAGCCCCGCCAACAGTCCATCCTCGAACTCGAACGTCGGGTGTTCCTTGAGTTGCGGGAAGTCATGCGGGTTGCGGACCTCCTCGGGGGTGATGTTGGGGACGGCCTCGCGGGCCAGGCGCAGCACCTTGGCTTGTTGCTGCGAAATCATCCGCTCGAAGAGGGGGCCGGCCAGCTCGAGCATGCTGTGGGCCAGTTCTTCCGTCATGTGAGTGTCTACTCCTGGGCGATGTCCCACTTGGCGCGGCGGTAGCTGTAACGGAAGGCGGCCTCGTCCGCCTCTTTCGCGTCGCCGTGGCCCTCTCTTCCGTCCAGGAAGGCGACGAAGTCGAGCTGGCGGTCCGGCTTGCCGTACTCCGCGTCGAACAGGCGCACCAGCTCGTTGGCGGGCAGGGTGCGCCGGCCGGCGACGCTGACCAGGGGGATGGAGAGGCCGCGCGTCTCCTTGGCCGGGGCGTAGGACTTCCACACCAGCTCCGTGCACACCAGCGTCTGGTCGGAGAAGAAGTCGAAGTCGAAGTCGTACGGGCGGCCCTGGAAGGTGAAGGCGCGGAGGATGGCGCGCGCCTTGTCCACGCGCGGCAGGCGGGGGCGCATGACGCCCAGGTAGTCCACGCGCATGCCGTGCTCCAGGCCGGTGAAGGACACGCCCTCGCTGATGGATTCGATGATGCGGATGGGGTCGCCGTGGGCGTCCTGGCCGGTGTACTCGGCCCACTTGGCGGGGAAGGCCCGGGCCAGGTGCGCGGTGAAGGTGGCGGGGGCGCCGGGCAGGGTGGCCACCCACGCCTTCACCTCCGGGTCCTCGTCGAAGTACGCGGCCAGCTGCGGGGGCGTGCCCACGAACAGCTCCGCGTGGGGCCAGAAGCCCGGCAGTCCGATGTTGGACAGATACCAGTTCTGCCGCGCCACCATGATGTCGCCCGGCTCCATGCGCCCGAGCACGGAGAGCACCTGCTCGCGGGTGATGAGCGGCTCGCCCACGCGGCGCACGCGGGTGTCGCCCATCCATTCGGCCACCGCGCGCTGCACTGGGAAGAAGGCGCGCTGGGCGGAGTCCTGGGTGATGTCCGCGGCGGCCTTGGCGAAGAGGGTGGCGCCGCGCTTCTGGAGCAGGCCCCGGGCCACCTCGCTGTTGAGCTTCATCTCCTGCATCAGCCACGGCACGCGCGGCGCGTCCAGCGCCCCGGCCTTCACCAGCAGCGGGCGCAGCTGCTCCTTGTACATGTCGCCGGTGTACAGCTGTGTCGTGGTGGCGACGTGGATGACCTTCTCCTTGAAGCGGGCGAAGGCCCTGGCGGGCAGGCCGTGCTCGGGGGTGGGCTCGTCCAGCATCACCTCGAGCTGCTTCTTGCCGCCCGTCAGGTCCGCGTAGGTGAGGCCGTGGGCCAGCTCCGTGGTGAGCGCGCCGTGGGTGAGCAGGAAGCCCCAGGCGTGCTTCTTCGGCTGGGTGAGCGAGGACACCTTCACGAAGTCCCAGTAGCGCTGGCGGATGACCTCCGTGGAGACGAAGTAGTCGAAGAAGGCGGCCCACGTGCTGAGCACCCGCTGCTTCTGGTCCGGCGTGTACGGCATGCTCTGCTTCTGCTGGTAGACGCCGCGCGACTGCTTCACGTCCTCCTGGAGCCTGCGCAGGCCCTGCGCGTAGCGCTCCAGCAGGACCAGGTCCCGCTGGGCCTGGGCGACGAAGGCCTCGTCGTCGAGCGCGTAGACGTCCTTGGGCGCGGCGGGGGGAGGGGCGGCCGGGTGGGTGGCGACGAGCCAGGCGAGCAGCAGGGACGCGGCGGGCATGGGATGGAGGGCTCCGGAAGGGCGGACTGCGACGCCGTGCACTCTATCCGGCAAACGCGCCGGGCGGCTGGCCCCCTGTCCGGCCGGGTGAGGAGGGCGGGGCGGCCGGGTGGTCCGGCGCGCGGGCCATCCCCACGTTGGAGGTACCCACTTGAGGCGCGCGCCGGCCCGCGACGGCCGGGGCAGAAAGGCAGAAGGCAGATGGCATACGGAACCGCGGAGGACCCCGGGCGCTCCATCACCCCGCATCTGGACTCGGTGGACTACCCGACGACGCGGCAGGAGCTGGTCGACGCCGCCGAGGACAGCGGCGCCCCCGTCTCCATCATCAACGTGGTGAAGTGCCTGCCGCGCACGGAGTACGCGTCGAAGGAGGACGTGCTCAGGGACCTGTCGGAGGCGGCGAGGCGGGCGGCCACCGGAGGACTCCCCGACGACGACGGCGCCCGGAGGGACCGGCGCAACATCGGCAGGGACCTGGTGGAGGGCGCGCCGGACGGGCAGACGCGCCACCCCTAGCTCTCCGCGCGGGCGCGCTGGATGCGGAAGCGCTCGCGGGCGACGGCGGATTCTGCCAGCGTTCGCGGGCGCATGCGTCCCTGGCTCCTGGTGTGCTGTGTGTTGCTGTCCCTGACCTCCGCCTGTCGCGGCAAGGGGGCGCGGCCGCCCCTGACGGTGCCCGCCTCCTCCCCGGCGGCGCGCGCGACGCGGCTGGGCTTCCAGCCCCCCGTGGACCGGGTGCTCACCGAGTCCCAGCGCGCCACCCGCGCCGTGGAGCGCGACGGCTCCGTCATTCACGACGAGGCGGAGCTCACCACCGAGTCCCGCTTCACCCCCGCCGACGGGGGCTGGCTCCTGACGCAGACGGTGTCGCGTGCGCACCCGACGCGCGGCGGCGCGCCGGTGGAGACGTGGGTGGACGACGTCCTCTCGCGCTTCACCCTGCGCGTGCGGCTGGCCGCGGACGGGGCCTTCATCAAGCTGGTGTCCCCGGAGGCCGCGCAGGATGCGGTGCGTCAGGTGGTGCCTGCGGGCCCGGGGGCGCGGGCGCTGGAGCGCTTCTTCGCGCCGGATGCGCTTGAGGCGCGCACGCGGCGCGAGTGGGAGGCGAAGTACGGGGGCCTGCTCCAGCGCAACCTCTCCGAGGGGCAGCGCACGTGGGCGGTGGACGTGTCGCCGGTGGGCGAGGACACCCAGCTGGCGTACGTGTTGGAGCGCACGGTGCAAGGCACGCGGGATACCGAGTACGGTGACGCGGTGGTGTTGACCCTCCGGTGCCTGGACGCGCTGCCGGAGGACGCGCCGGACGAGCTGACGGACGCGTGGGTGGCGGCGGGACGGCCGGAGCTGACGCCCGGGGTGACGTGCGAGGGCGAGCAGGTGGTGGCGTCCGGGCGCTTCGTGCCGGTGAGCCGCGAGCTCACGGTGAAGGCGCGCGTGGGCGGGGCGGCGTGGACGGTGACGACGGAGTCGCGAGCGCAGGGACTGCAAGAGGAGGCGCGATGAGCTGGGAAGACAACCTCATCGAGGACGAAGCGGGCGTGGCGCGCGTGGTGAAGCAGGCGCGGCGCGTGGCGGTGCTGGGCATGAAGACGGAGCAGCAGTCGGGCCAGCCCGCCTTCTACGTCCCGGACTACCTGGCGCGCGCGGGCGTGGAGGTGGTGCCGGTGCCCGTCTACTACCCGGACGTGACGCACATCCTGGGCACGCCCGTGTTCCGGCGGCTGGTGGACGTGCCGGGCGAGGTGGACGTGGTGGACGTCTTCCGGCGGCCCCAGGACATCGACGCGCACGTGGACGACATCATCGCCAAGAAGCCGAGGGCGGTGTGGTTCCAGTCCGGCATCCGCAACGACGCGGCGGCGGAGAAGCTGGCGCGCGCGGGCATCCAGGTGGTGCAGGACCGCTGCCTCATGGTGGACCACCGGCGCTACGGCGGGCGGTGACGTACCGCGGCGGGCGCGCGCTCCAACCGCCTTGCTAGGCTCCTGGGCCCATGGGCGTCCAGGACTACCGCTGCAGTGTTTGCGCGACCCCCACCAGCTACGACTGTGGGGAGCCGCGGGGCCAGGAGTGCGAGGAGTCCGGCGTCGGCAACGACGGGGCGGTGCTGGACCTGTTCTTCTTCGAGGCGGACGACGCCCCCGACGCGCCAGAGGACTTCGAGGCCGCGCGGGGCCGTGCGCTGCGGGTCCAGACGTTGAAGACGAAGTACGACTGGGGCGCGTGGGAGTTCGAGCCGAGCCTCAACTACCGCGAGCTGCTCATGGACGACGAGGACGCCACGGGCATCTGGGCCATCCGCCCGTTCGACGAGGACACGAGCGAGGGGACTCCCGTCGAGCTGGACATCCCCGACGGTGAGCGGGTCTGGGTGGTGAACTACTGCCCGCCGTGTCGAGAGCTGTTCGTGGACCAGCGCGGCTCCGCCGGCGACGCGTGCGCCCTGTACCTGGAGGCCGTGGCGGAGGGCCTGGGCCTGGAGTTCGAGGCGGGCGGGGCCCCGGACGCGAAGGCGGCGTTCGTCGAGCGCGTCCGGGCGCGCGTCGCCCACCGCCTGCCCGAGAAGCGCGCGGTGAAGCCGACGCGGAAGTAGCCCGCGTCCCGCGCGCGGCTCACCACTGCGCCTGGGCGAAGGGCACGGGAGGCCGCGCGAGGGCGACCTCCGCGGACAGCCGGGCCTGGTCCAGCGCGTCGAAGCCGCGCTCCATGGTGGTGGGCGTCACCGGGGGCAGGTTGGAGACGACGACGTAGACGGGCACGTTGCGTCCGTCCAGCAGCTGGAGCTGGAGCCGGAAGTGGTCGCGGCGCAGCGCGGCCGAGCCCGCGGCCAGGCCCTGGGCGTACGCGAGCGGCCCGCCCACCACCTTGCGCGTCTTGCTGGGCAGGAAGTGCACGAGGATGGCGTCCAGGTCCTTGCCGATGGCGCTGTCGTGCAGCGACAGCGCGGGTGCCTTGTCCACCAGGCCGCCGTCCCAATACAGCTGGCCGTCCAGCGGCACCGCGCGGAACAGGCCCGGGTACGCGCACGTGGCGTGGACGCGCGGGGCCAGCTCCCCGGAGGTGAAGACCTCGTGGGTGCCGAGCGTGATGTTGGCGCCCACCAGCAGCAGCGGCGTCGGCAGGTCCTCGAAGGTGCGCGCGCCCAGCGTGTCCTCCAAGAGCCGCCGGAAGCGCTCGCCCTTGAGCAGGCCCGTCAGCCCGTGGCCGCTGGCGTCCGCGTTGAGCACCGCGCCAATGGGGTCCGGGTCCCAGAAGTGGGCCCGCGTCTGGCGCAGCACCAGCTCCTCGATGGCGTGCACCGGCATGCCCGCCGCCGCGTACGCCGCCACCATGCCCCCGGCGGACGTCCCCGCGTACGCCTGGGGCCTCAGCCCCGCGCCCGCCAGCCCCTTGAGGAAGCCCGCATGCCCATAGAAGCCGAAGTACCCGGCGGAGAGGACCAGCCCGAACCGCTTGCCTTCGAGGAGCTGACGCAGAGTCGGAGACGCCATGTCCCACATCTACCACTGTCCGTTGCCGGGCATGCAGTGCGTCGAAAGTCCTCTGGCCATCAGCTTGGCATCGACGTATGTTGATGCGGCGATATGGAAGCTCTGTCCCAATCCTTCCGGGCCCTGGGAGACCCGACGCGGCTGCGCATCCTCCGCCTGGTGTCCGAGGCGCCGTTGAACGTGACGGAGCTGGTGTCGCTGGTGGGGGTGGCGCAGTCCTCGGTGTCGCACCACCTGGGCAAGCTCAAGGGGCTGGGGCTCATCCGCGAGGAGCGGCAGGCGGGCTACAGCTACTACTCGCTCGCGCTGGACGGGGAGGACGCCCGCTGGCCGCTCATCCGGCTGGCGCGCGAGGCGGAGGACGCGGCGGGGGACTCGGCGCGGCTGAAGGACCTCTTGCGCGCGCGCGAGGACCGGCAGGCGCTCAACGAGCGGCTGCTCGAGCCGGGCCAGTCGTGGTTTCTGTGGGCGGGCGCGCTGGCGTCGCTGTTGCCGCCCCTGGACGTGGCGGACTTCGGCTGTGGCACGGGCGTGTTGAGCGTGGCCATCGCCCGGTGGGCGCGGCACGTGTGGGCCATCGACCAGAACGCGGAGGCGCTGACGCAGGCGAAGGCGCGCGCCGGCCGCGAGGGCGCCTCCAACGTCACCTTCCTCTGCGAGGACCTGCAGCGGCTGTCGCTGTCCGCGGGACGCATGGACCTGGTGGTGATTTCGCAGAGCCTGCACCACGTGGAGTCCCCGTCCGCGGTGCTGGCGGAGGCCGCGCGGCTGCTCAAGCCGGGCGGCCGGCTGGTGTTGCTGGAGTTGATGCCGCACGAGGAGCGCTGGGTGGTGGAGCGGCTGGGCCACCGCCACCTGGGCTTCGTTCCCGAGGGACTGGAGGCGGCGCTGCGCGAGCAGGGCTTCCAGTCGCTCACCCGAGAGACGCACGCGCGTGACGGGGCGAGCCCCTTCCGCGTCTTCCTGCTGACAGGAGTCAAGCCGTCATGACGACCCATTCCTCCTCCGTGTTGCCGCCCCCGCCGGGGCGGGATGGCCGTCGCGTGGAGGCGCTGCGCGCGGCGTTGCGCGAGCGCGTGCTGGTGCTCGACGGCGCCATGGGCACGCTCTTGCAGGGCAAGGACCTCAAGGCCGCGGACTTCGGTGGGCCGGAGTACGAGGGTTGCAACGAGCACCTGGTGCTGACGCGGCCGGACGTCATCGAGGACATCCACGCGCGCTACTTCGCGGCGGGCGCGGACGTGACGGAGACGGACAGCTTCGGCGGCACGCCGGTGGTGCTCAACGAGTTCGGCCTGGGGCACAAGGCGCTCGAAATCAACGAGGCCTCCGCGCGGCTGGCGCGCAAGGCGGCGGAGGCGGCCGAGGCGCGCGACGGGCGCATGCGCTGGGTGGCGGGGTCGGTGGGGCCCACCACCAAGGCCATCAGCGTGACGGGCGGCATCACCTTCGAGGCGCTGGTGGACAACTTCGCCGTGCAGGCGGAGGGGCTCGCGCTGGGCGGCTCCGACTACCTGCTGGTGGAGACGGCGCAGGACACGCGCAACATCAAGGCGGCCCTGCTGGGCATCGACCGGGCCTTCCGCAAGTTGGGCTATGCGCTGCCGGTGGCGGTGTCCGGCACCATCGAACCCATGGGCACGATGCTCGCGGGGCAGAGCGTGGAGAGCCTGGCCGCGTCGCTGGAGCATGTGGAGCTCCTGTACCTGGGGCTCAACTGCGCCACGGGGCCGGACTTCATGACGGACCACGTCCGCTCGCTGGCGGCGCTGACCTCCGCCCCGGTGTCGTGCGTGCCCAACGCGGGCCTGCCGGACGAGAACGGGCACTACCTGGAGACGCCGGAGATGATTGCCCGCTCGCTCACGCGCTTCTGTGAGCAGGGCTGGCTCAACGTGGTGGGGGGCTGTTGTGGCACGCACGAGGGCCACATCCGCGCGCTGGCGCAGGCGGTGAAGGGGCTCAAGCCGCGCGTCGCCCGGTCCCGCTCGCGCTCGACGCTGTCGGGTGTGGACTACCTGGAGGTGACGGACGAGCTGCGGCCGGTCATCGTCGGCGAGCGCACCAACGTCATCGGCAGCAAGAAGTTCAAGGAGCTCATCGTCGCCGGGCAGGTGGAGGACGCGTCGGAGATCGCCCGCGCCCAGGTGAAGCGCGGCGCGCAGGTCATCGACATCTGCCTGGCCAACCCGGACCGGGACGAGCTGGAGGACATGCGGCGCTTCCTGGAGGTGGTCGTCAAGAAGGTGCGCGTGCCCTTGATGATCGACTCCACGGACGAGGCCGTCATCGAGATGGCGCTGACGTACAGCCAGGGCAAGGCCATCATCAACTCCGTCAACCTGGAGGACGGGGAGGAGCGCTTCGAGAAGGTGGTGCCGCTGGCGCGCCGCTTCGGCGCGGCGCTGGTGGTGGGCTGCATCGACGAGACGGGCATGGCGGTGTCCCGCGAGCGCAAGCTGGCGGTGGCCGAGCGCTCCTTCGAGCTGTTGACGCGGAAGTACGGCATGCGGGCGGAGGACCTGTACTTCGACCCGCTCGTCTTCCCGTGCGCCTCCGGCGACGCGCAGTACACGGGCAGCGGCGTGGAGACGGTGGAGGGCGTGCGCCTCATCAAGCAGCGCTTCCCCCAGTGCCGCACGGTGCTGGGCATCTCCAACGTGTCCTTCGGCCTGCCCACCGCGGGCCGCGAGGTGCTCAACTCCGTCTTCCTGTACCACTGCGTGCAGGCGGGCCTGGACATGGCGCTCGTCAATTCGGAGAAGCTGGAGCGCTACGCGTCGCTGCCGGAGGAGGAGCGCAAGCTGGCGGAGGACCTGCTGTACAACCGGGGACAGGACCCGGTGACGCCCTTCGCCGCGCACTTCCGCGAGCGCAAGGCGGCCAAGGTGCAGGTGAGCGCGCTGCCCCTGGAGGAGCGGCTCCAGCGCTACATCATCGAGGGTTCGCGCGACGGCCTGTTCGCGGACCTGGAGCTGGCGCTGGCGAAGTACAAGCCGTTGGAGATCATCAACGGCCCGCTGATGAAGGGCATGGACGAGGTGGGGCGGCTGTTCGCGGCCAACGAGCTCATCGTCGCGGAGGTGCTCCAGAGCGCCGAATCGATGAAGGCCGCGGTGGGCTTCCTGGAGCCGCACATGAGCTCGTCCCAGACGGCCACGCGCGGCAAGGTGGTGCTCGCCACGGTGAAGGGCGACGTCCACGACATCGGCAAGAACCTGGTCGAAATCATCCTGGCCAACAACGGCTTCCAGGTGGTGAACCTGGGCATCAAGGTGCCGCCCGAGCAGCTCGTCCAGGCGGTGCGCGAGCACCGGCCGGACATCCTCGGCCTGTCGGGCCTCTTGGTGAAGAGCGCGCACCAGATGGTGGCGACCGCGGAGGACCTCAAGCGCGCGGGGGTGGAGACGCCCATCCTGGTGGGCGGCGCGGCGCTGAGCCGCAACTTCGTGGACCGCAACATCGCCCCGGCCTACGGCGGCGGCACGGTGGCCTACGCGCAGGACGCGATGAGTGGCCTCGACCTGGCGAAGCAGATCGTCGACCCGTCCTCGCACGAGCGGCTGCGCGGCGAATTGGCCGAGCGCCGGGTGAAGCTGGCCCAGGAGGTCAAGGAGCGCCCCCGGACGGAGGCGGTCGTGGTCCGTCCGCGCAGCGCGGAGATTCGCGTGCTGGACGCGGTGCCGGCCGCGCCGGACTGGGAGCGGCACGTGCTCACCAACACGCCGCTGGACCACATCTGGAAGTTCATCAACCCCGTCATGCTGTACGGGCGGCACCTGGGCCTGCGCGGCTCCGCGCGCGCGCTGGGCACGGCGGCGGAGGCGGAGCTGGCGAAGACGGAGGAGGGGCGCAAGGCGCTCGCGCTCAAGGAGGCCGTGGAGGAGCTCAAGGGCATGCTGCGCGACGGCCTCATGCAGGCGCGCGCCGTGTTCCAGTTCTTCAAGGCCGGCTCGGACGGCAACCGCGTGGTGCTCTTCGACGGGACGACGGGCCGCGAGGCCGCCTCCTTCGACTTCCCCCGGCAGGACCGCGACGGCGGCCTGTGCCTGTCGGACTACCTGCGCCCGCTGGACCGCGGCGTCCCGTCGGACAACGTGGCCATGTTCGTGGTGACGGCGGGCGCGGGCATCCGCGAGCTGTCCGAGTCGCTCAAGGCGAAGGGCGAGTTCCTGAAGATGCACGCGGTGCAGGCGCTGGCGCTGGAGACGGCGGAGGGCTACGCGGAGCTGCTGCACACGCAGCTGCGCAGCATGTGGGGCACGCCGGACGCGCCGGACATGACGATGCTGGAGCGCTTCCGCGCCGAGTACGCCGGCAAGCGCTACTCGTTCGGCTACCCCGCGTGTCCCCGGCTGGAGGACCAGTCGAAGCTGTTCGCGGCGCTGCGGCCGGAGGAGATCGGCGTGCAGCTCACCGACGGCTGCATGATGGAGCCGGAGGCGTCCGTCTCCGCCCTCGTCTTCCACCACCCGCAGGCGTCGTACTTCTCCGTGACGTGAGCCGCGCGAGCCTCGTGGGGGGCCCGTGTCAGAAGCGGCCTCCCAGGCTCAGGCCCGCGTTGAAGAGGTTCCCGTCGTCCTCGTCGCGGGGCGCCCAGTCGCCGCCCGTCAGGACGCGGAAGGTGGCCCGCGCCCCGGCCGTCACGCCGCTGAAGCGGTACTCGAGTCCGGCGGTGAGGGGGAACTCGGCGATGAAGGTGTCGTCGAAGCCGCTGGCGTTGGCTCCGGAGGTCGGGTCCAGGTAGCTGACGCCCACGCCCGCGCCCAGGAAGGGCTTCCAGCGCTCGCGGACGGTGGGCCCCAGCTTGGCGACGGCGCTGAGGTTGTGTCGCCACAGCGTGGCGTTCGGGAGGTCCTCGAAGCCGTTGGCGGAGCCCTCGTAGCCCGCCTCGACGCCGAGCGCGCGCAGCACCTGGGCGTCGGCCTGGAGGCCGAAGAAGGTCCCCAGTCCCGTCTGCGCGCCCAGGTGGCCGGTGTAGGTGGACAGGCCGCTGCGCACGGTGAGGCCGGGGGCGCCGAAGCCGGGGGCCGCCTGCTGTTGCTTTCGAGAGGTGTCCTGGGCGAGCGAGGGGACGGCCCACAGGGTCGCCGCCAGGATGCCTGTCCGCCACGTCGGGAGTTCCATGCCGTGTCCCTCCTCCTCCGGGCGCCCTGGGGGCCCCTGGGAAGGATGGAATCGGACGCGCCGGCCGGGAGCCGACGCCCGGGCTGTCCCGAGCCGCCCCGCGCGAGGAGGGAGCGGGTAGACTCGCCGGCCATGAACGCGCCGAACATCCGCCGAGCCGTCCAGCTGCTGCCCGCTTGCGCCACCACGGGCATCGGGAGCCTGCCGCATACGCAGGTCGAGCTGGGGCTCCAGGTGGCCCTGTCGATGGACATCCCGTTCCTGCCGCAGCTGCCCGTGGGCAAGCCGTCGGAGCTGATGATTCCGGCCGCCCTGGAGGGGCTGCCCGGCCTGCGCTTCGACGACGAGGGGTTGTGCACGGTGGACCTCGCGGAGTGGGAGGCCGGGCGGGGGGCCTTCGAGGCGCGGTTGGACGAGGCGCTGGCCGCGGGGGCGTTGGAGGCCTACGAGCCCTCGCCCGAGGCGTGCCGCGCGTGGCGTCCGTTCCTGTGGGAGGTGGAGCACCGCAAGCTCGCCTTCGCGAAGGCGCAGCTCGCCGGCCCCTTCACGGTGCGCTCGGTGACGCGCGCGGACACGGGGCTGTCCACGCTGGAGGTGCCGGGGCTCGACCAGGCCATCTACCGGCTGGTGCTCGCGCGCTCCCTGGCGATGGTGAAGGCGCTGCGGCGCATGGGCACCACGCCGTTGTTCTACCTGGACGAGCCCGGCCTCTACGCCTTCCAGCGCGTCCAGCCGCGACACCTGCTGGCGCTCCAGGAGCTGCGGCTGCTCGTCGTCGCGTTGCAGCGCGAGGGCGCGCTGGTGGGGCTGCACTGCTGTGGGAACACGGACTGGGGCGCGCTGCTGGACGTCCAGCCGGACCTGCTGTCGTTGGACGTGAGGCTGTCGCTGGACGCGATGCTGGAGGAGGGCGAGGCGCTGGAGCGCTTCCTGGCGTCGGGCGCGACGCTGAGCCTGGGCATCATCCCCACGGACCTGGCGTCGACGTACGAGGTGACGGAGCTGGCGGACTCGGTGGAGGCGTCGTTGAAGGCGGCGTTGCCCAGGGGCTTCAGCTTCACCCGCGCGGTGTCCACCACGCTGCTGACGCCCGCGTGCGGCCTGGCGATGCGCTCGGTGAAGGACGCCGAGCGCATCCTCGGGGAGCTGAAGGTGGCGCAGCGGCGGCTGCGGGGAGCGCTCGACGCGGAGCGGCCCCTGCTGCACTCGCCGCCGCCCCACTGAGGGGCGGCTACTGGCGGCCGAGCTTCAGCTCGCGCTCGGCCTGGTGCCAGTCCTGCTCGGCGTTGCCGTGGGTGCCGCCCCGGGACAGGTAGATTTCGTAGGCCCGGCGGGCAATCTGCTCGTGGAGCAGGTGCGCCTTCGGCGAGGGCGTCGCCACGGGTTCGCGATGCGGCTCGGACCTGGGGTGGGTCCCGTGAGGGCCTGACTTGTGAGGGCTGTTGCGTGCCATCCATGCGCCTCCGGTGAGTGGGCGCGCGAAGGTAGGGGTCTGGAGCGTCAGCGGACCAGCGACCCGCTCCGTCGGAGGTTCGCGACGCAACACGACGGCGGGGCCGTTGTCGGACCCCGGACAGTGGCGTGGTGGGTGTGTCTTGTCATGCGGGCTCAACCGGGCCCGAGCGCGCCGGCCTCGAGCGCGGCGTCGAGGGCGCGCTGCATCGCGGTGCTCATGCCGAGCGAGGCGGCCTCGGCGGGCGTGTGCCAGCGCAGCTCCTGGAAGGCGGGCGCGCGCGTGGGGCGCTGGGGGCCCGTCACGCGGTACAGGCGGAGCGTGAGGTCGCGGTGGGTGAGCTGGCGCTTCACGGTGCCCAGGGCGCCGGACGTCGACAGCTTCACGCCGAGGGCCGTGGCGAGCAGGCTCGCGGCGTCCGTCTCGGAGGTGTCCTCGGACACTTCGGCGGCGGGCAGCTCCCACAGGCCGCCGAACAGGCCAGAGTCCGCGCGGCGGGCGAAGAGGAGGGTGCCCGCGTGGGCCCAGACGGCGACGGCGAGCGTCAGCTTCTTCGGCGTGGCGCGCACCTTGGCGGGGGGCAGCTCGTCCACGCGGCCCTTGCGGAAGGCGATGCAGCCGTCGCGCACGGGGCAGAACAGGCACAGGGGGTTCTCGGGGCGGCACGTCGTGGCGCCGTGCTCCATGAGGGCCTGGTTGAAGTCGCCGGGGCGCTCGCCCTTCACGAGCAGCGCGGCGAGTGTCCAGAGCGTGGCCTCGCGCGCGCGGTCTCCGGGCAGGCCCTCCACCTCGAAGAGGCGCGAGAGCACGCGGGCGACGTTGCCGTCCACCAGGGGGGCTTCCTCGCCGTGGGCGATGGAGGCCACGGCGCCCGCGGTGTAGCGACCGAAGCCCGGGAGCGTGAGGAGCTCCTCGGCGGTGGTGGGGAGCTTGCCGCCGAAGCGCGAGACGACCTCCTGCGCGGCGCGGTGCAGGTTGCGCGCGCGTGAGTAGTAGCCCAGCCCCTTCCACCCGGAGAGCACGTCGTCGAGCGGCGCGGAGGCCAGCGCGAGCGCGGTGGGGAAGCGCTGCAGGAAGCGCTCCCAGTAGGGGATGACGGTGGAGACCTGCGTCTGCTGGAGCATCACCTCGCTCAGCCAGATGGCGTACGGATCTCTCGTGCGGCGCCAGGGCAGGTCGCGCTTGTTCCGGTCGTACCAGGTCAGCAGCGGCGCGCGGATGGTGGCGAGCTGGGCGGGGCTCGGAGCGGGAAGGGGGGACGCGGGTTGCGTCGAGGTCGCGCCGGGTGGGCGCCCGCGCTTGCGAGGCGGCGCGGACGTCGCTGTGTGGTCGGAGGGCGCGACGGAGGCGAGAGTCTCCCCGGACCGCGCGGTGCCGTGGGCCTTGGGAGGACGGCCCCGCTTGCGCGGCTGCGCGGAGGGCGCTTCGACCGTGTGAGGCTCGGCGGAGGTTGTTGCCTCAGCCGTCGGCAGGGACGGCACGGCCAGGTGGGCCTTGGCGGGGCGCCCCTGCTTGGGTGGCCGCGCGGTGGCCGTGTCCCCGTCGAGGGACTCGGTGGAAGGTCGAGACCTGCTCTCCAGTGTGTCTCCTGGCACGGCGCCGGGTGCTTCGGGCGGGCGACCTCGCGCGCGAGATTTCGCGGCGCTGCGGGGCGTCTCGGGACTGTGGGTGGGCTTCTTGGGCACTGCGGTGGCCTCGATGGAGTCCGGCGCCAGGACGTGCTGGGAGCCCGGGCTCACGGGAGTGGGAGCCGCTGCCATCTCCTCGCGTGGGGTCGATGCCCCATCGTCGGGAGCGGGGCTCTCGCGAGACGGCGGAGCGGGGGCGAGATGGAGCGTCGCCTGGGCGGGGCCCTCCGAGACCCGCGCGGTGAGCATCCCCGTGGGGCGGGGACCGCGTGGCTGCGCGGGGGTGTTCGGGCCCCCGTCGCGTGAGCGGTTCGGCCGGGGCGCGACCTCGCAGGCGATGGACGGGAACATCTCGAGCGTGACGAACGACACCTGGAGCGCCCGTATCGGCGCCGCGCCGAAGATGGGGTCGCGAACCCAGGGGCCCATGTACTCGGGGAACGCCACGAGCTGCCGGGGGTCCTCGAGGGGCTCCTCCTCGTGCTGGAGCGACGAGGCCAGCCCCTCCCTCGCGTCGTCGCGCGCCGGGGCGCCACGAGGAGGCTCGCTGGTGGGGGCGGGGGGCGGGAGGTCGACGTTCGCCTCGGCCGGACCGACGAAGCCGAACCACTTCTGCCGAGGGTCCGGCGCGGCCGCGCTCCCCTCGCCATGCAGCGCTCCTTCCCGTGGCGCGCGCGGAGCCCCGGTGCCGGGGGCCCTCACGGGGCTCTCGGGGGGCTTCGCGGCCAGCGGATGGGTGCGACTGCGGGAACTCATGGACCTTTCTTCGCGGGGTTGGCGAGACGGTGGGCGACCCGGTCGAACAGGCCGGGGGCCAGCCGGTTGGCGAGTACCATGACGCGGCCGGGGAGGGTGAGGATGGTGTCACGTCGTCCGCTCCGGCTCGCGCGCACCATCGCCTGGGCGACGTCTTCCGAGGACATCGCCTTCAACGGCACGGCCTCCTGCGCCCATCCCTCCGCGTGGAGCCGGTGCTCGCGGAACTCGCTCTCCGTCAGGCCCGGGGACACGAGCAGCACGCGGATGCCCTCGGCCGCCAGCTCGGTGCGCAGCGATTCGGTCATGGCGTTCACCGCCGCCTTCGACGCGCAGTAGCCGCCGAGCAGTGGCAGGCCCCGGTGCCCCAGCACGGAGCTGACGTTGACCACCTGCGCGCCGGGGCGCCCGCGCAGCAGCGGCACCGCGGCCTTCGTCACGCGCCACAGCGCGAACACGTTCAGCTCGAACACCTGTCGGAGCTGTTCCTCGGAGAGGTCCACCACCGGCCCGTAGAGCCCCTGGCCCGCGTTGTTGACGAGCACGTCCAGCCCGCCGAAGGCGGCGCGGACCTCACCCATGAGGCGCTCCACGTCCTCGCCGCGCGTCACGTCGCACCGCACCGGCAGTGCCCTGACTCCGAGTGACTCCAGTTCACGGGCCGCGTCCAGGAGCCGCTCCTCGCGCCGCGCCGCCAGCACCACGTGGGCGCCCGCCGCCGCGTAGGCGCGAGCCGCCGCGCGGCCGATGCCGCTCGAAGCCCCCGTGACGAGGACCACCCGCTCCTTGAAGGGTTGGTTCTTCATGGCGCCGTGCACCTGACCTCCCTGGTCGTATGAGCGATTGTCGCTCAACCCACGGCGGGCGTCCGATTCCTCGCCTGTTCCCCTTCTGGAGGAGCAGGCGAACGCCTAGGATGCGCCGCCGCCATGCGCCGTCCCCCCCTCGCCAACGACTTCTCCTGGTCCAAGAGCCGTCACGAGAAGTTCTCGGAGTGCCTGCGCTCCTACTACTTCTACTACTACCGCTCCTGGGGCGGTTGGGAGCCGGACGCGCCGAAGGACGTGCGGGAGCTGTACGTGCTGAAGAAGCTGGCCAACCGCTTCAGTTGGGCCGGCAGCGTCGTGCACGAGTGCCTCAAGGACATCCTGCTCGACTGGCGCGCGGGGCGGGTGGTGGACCCGGCCGTCGTGGAGGCGCGGGCGCGCAAGCTGATGCAGGACGACTTCCGCCACTCGCGCGGCAAGGCGTACTGGACGCAGAAGTACCGCAAGCAGTTCACCGGCCTGGTGGAGCACGAGTACGGCGACGCCGTCCCGGACGAGGCGTGGAAGCAGAACTGGGAGACGGTGCGCGCCGCGCTCGCGTGGTTCTTCTCCTCGCGCTGGCCCCAGCTGGCGCACTCGCTCAAGCCCGAGCAGTGGCTCGAGGTCGACGCGGGCTTCGACTTCGCCCACTTCACGCTCGACGGCCTCAAGGTCTTCGCCATCCCCGACTTCGCCTTCGTGGACGCGGACGGCGCGCCCGTGGTGGTGGACTGGAAGACGGGCAAGTCGCGCGACGGCTATGACGAGCAGGTGCTCGGCTACGCGCTGTACGTGTCGCAGCGCTATCGCTTCCCCGTGGAGAAGGTGCGCGCGTCGCTCGTGTACCTCAACGAGGGCAAGGAGCAGGACGTCGCGGTGGACCTGGGCGCGATGGAGTCCTTCCGCCGGCACTTCGAGACGAGCGTCGCGAAGATGCGCGCGCTCCTGAAGGACCCGGCCACGAACACGCCGCTGGACGCCTCGGCGTTCCCGCCCGTCGAGGACCTGTCTGCCTGCATGCGCTGCGTGTTCCGCCGCCCCTGCGGACGCGAGGCGGCGGTGCTGGAGCGGCAGGCCGCTCAGCAGGCCTCGCCCCAGCAGGTGGCGTGAGGCGAGGGGCGGCTAGCGCACGGTGGCCAGCCGCCGCACCACGACGCCCGCGGCGTTCATCCCGAAGCACGAGGTGACGAAGGACACGCTGCCGTCGATCTGCGTGCGGTGGTCGCACGTGTGGAAGTCGTTGTCCTGCGGGCAGACGCACAGGAAGCCGTCGGTGGCGTCGTCGTACTGGAGCGGCACCGCGATTCGCCGCGACTCGATGGAGTAGACGGCGGTGATGCCGGTGTGCTTGTCCGTCTCCACGCCGTACTTGCGCTTGAGCAGCTTGCGGATGTCCTTGGCGAACGGGTCCATGTGCGTCTCGGACAGGTCCTCCACGCGGATGGCGGTGGGGTCCAGCCGCGCGGCGGCGCCCATGGAGCTGACCACGGGGATGCCCAGGGACACGCAGCGGTGGAGCAGGTGCAGCTTCGCCTTCACGTTGTCGATGGCGTCCACCACGAAGTCGTACTGGCCAGGGGGGAGCAGCTGCTCGGCGACCTCCTCGCGGTAGAACTCGCGCACCGCCGTCACCTTCGCCTCCGGGTTGATCTCCCGGGCGCGCTGGGCCATCAGCTCCGCCTTGGACTTGCCCACGCCCTTCACCGTCGCGTGGAGCTGGCGGTTGGTGTTGGTGACGCAGACGTCGTCGTGGTCCACCAGCGTCAGGTGGCCGATGCCGCTGCGCACCAGCCCCTCCGCCGCGAAGCTGCCCACGCCGCCCAGGCCGAAGACGATGACGCGCGCGTTGGCCAGCCGCTCCATCGCCGTGTCACCCAGCAGCCGGCCTGTCCGGTCGAAGCGCCGGGACAGCTTGAACGGGCGGGCGAGCGAGCCCGTCGGGGCGTTCGGCGCGGCCGAAGCGGCGGCGGGCGGGGTCTCGACCTGGGGGGCTGCGGACGGGGGCTGCGGATTCATGGGGCTCCTCTATAGCGCGACCGCTCGCCTACCGCGAAGCGACGGGAAAACCTTCCCGGAAGAAGCGGCGGGCGTTCTCGGTCGTCCGCCGGGCGACCTCCTCGACGGGCTCTCCCCGCGCCTGGGCCATGCCCTCGAGGATGCGTGGCAGGTAGCCGGGCTCGGAGCGCTGGCCCCGGTGGGGCGTGGGGGCCTGGTCCGGCGCGTCCGTCTCCGCCATCAGCCGGTCCAGGGGGATGGCGCGCAGGGCGTCCAGGGGCTTGCGCGCCTCCGCCCACGTCACCGGCCCCGCGAAGGAGAAGTGGCAACCCTTCTGGAGATAGAAGCGCGCCAGCTCCACGCCGCCGCTGTAGCTGTGCATGAGCACGCCGGCCTCCGGGAAGGGCTCCTGCTTGAGCAGGTCGATGAGCGCCGGGTGCAGCCGGTGGCAGTGCATCAACACCGGCAGGTCGTACTTGCGCGCCAGCGCGAGGTGCCGCTTCAACACGGACACCTGTCGCTCCAGCGGAGCGCCCGGCAGCGAGGGACCATCCAGGCCGCACTCGCCCACCGCCGCCGCGCCGCCGCGCGCCAGCAGCGTGTCGAGCAGCGCCAGGGCCGCCTCGTCCTCCTCGGGCGTCATGTCCGGCAGCAGCTGGGGATGGATGCCCAACCCCACCTGGAGTCGGGCGTCCTTCTGGGACAGCTCCAGCAGCGGCTCCCAGTCGTGGGGGCCCACCCCGGGGATGACGATTCCCTCCAGGCCCGCGCTCCACGCGCGCTCGAGGACGTCCGTTCGATCCACGTCGAAACGGGATGCGTCGAGATGACAGTGGGTGTCGATCATTGAGCACGCCTCGCGCGATGGCCGTTCATCCCGGAACACGCGGCTCCCGGCTGCCCCCGGAGCCCAGGGTGTTCCTCGATGGCGACGGTATACGGCGCCCTCTCTTTTGGTGGAGGGGCTTTATGCACAAGGGATTGGTCGGCGCGATGGTCTGCGCGCTGTGGGTGTTCACCACGGGTTGTGGCGACGAATGCGTGGACCCATTCGACTGCCGCAACGACAAGGGGGTTCCGCCCGAAGGGCAGGAGTGGCTCTGCAACAGCGACAACAAGTGCGTGTTGGAGCCCATCGGCACGACGCCGGTGCCCACGGAGCCGGACGCTGGCGAGGAAGAGGACGGGGGGACGGAGGACGCGGGGACGGAGGATGCGGGGACGTCGGATGCGGGCACCGAGGATGGCGGCACGGGGGGGGACGGCGGGTCGGCGGACGGGGGCGTGGGCGTGGGGGTGAAGGGCAGCGCGTGCACCAGCTCGAGCGACTGCGCGGCGGGGCTGCGTTGCGAGGGGACATGCCAGGCGATGAACCTGGCGGTCACGGTCCGTAACGACGACGCGGGGACCATTCAGGCGGCCGTCGCGCGCTATGACACCCCGGGATTCACGCCGCTCACCGTGAGCGGGACGGACAGCCGCTATCCGCGCTGGGGCCCGGGCGGCACGCGCGTCTCCTTCGCGCAGGGCGCCGTCGATACGGCCTCCACCAAGACGTCCGGCGACCTGACCGTCCGCGACGTCCCGCTCGTCGAGGGGCAGTCCACCGTCCTGGTGGCCCAGACCGCGGGCAACACGGAGAGCTTCCGCTCCATGGAGTGGGAGCCGAGCCAGGACATCGCCTGGGTGCGGCAGCATGGCTCCGGCCGCTCGGGCATCTCCGTGGTGCCGGGCGCGGGCGGGGACGTGGTGGAGGCCACCATCAACGGCGCCTTCCCGGACTGGGCTCGTGACGGCACCACGTTCGTCTACAACATCACCGGCCAGGGGTTGTTCAAGTCGTCTCTCTCGGCCACGCCGGCGCCCATCGCCAACTCGGGGGCGAGCGCGGAGCAGGCGCACTACAACCGCGCCAACGACCAGCTCCTGTTCCTGGCGAACCCCGACGACGCGACGGTGCGGTTCGAGGGGGACCTGGGCCTGACGCCGCTGTTCCGCGTCTACTCGCTCAACGTCACGGGGGGCGGCCAGCCGCAGCTCGTCGCGGACCTCTCGTCGGAGACGGCGACGGACGGCGTCATCGCTTCGTACATCGCCAGCCCCAACTGGGCGCCGGACGGCCGCTGGGCCGCGTACGTGCGCGCGTATTACTTCAAGCCCACCTCCGGCGGCGCGTTGCTGTGCGGCGCGGGCACCTCGCCGTGCCAGGACCGCCCCGGTCAGATCGTCTTCCTGCGGGCCATCAACCCCGCGGATGGCACGCCCACGGGGGAGGAGGTGCGGCTCGCCGAGGGCGGCACGCTCCCGTCCTTCTCTCCGGATGGCCGCTTCGTCGCCTTCATCAAGAGCGGCCAGCTCACCGTCCAGCAGATCGACCCGACCACCGGCGCGGCGCAGGGGGCCGCCATCGTCCATCCGAAGAATGGCCTCACCGTCCAGACGAGCGACGCGGATGACCACCGCCCGCGCTGGCAGCCTCGGTAGTCCCTGACGGAAAGTGGCCCGCGTCCCGGTCGTGAGGGGGCGCGGGCCTGGCCCCGTCCGCGGTGCTCGGACCCTGGGGCCGCTGAGCGGGATTCGAGCCCCCCGGGCCGGGGGCATCATCGACGCGGCGGGCCTTGCGCCCCGTCTCCCCGCCGGCATAGGCAGGGCCCCGGCGGCCACCCCTGGCCGCGTGCCTGGAGGTCCTGGATGAAGCTCGCCCTCGTGCTTGGAGTCGTGGGGCTCGCTGGCTGTGCGACGGTGCCCGTCATGGGCCTGGATGACGGAAGCGGAGGCTCCGTGGCCCTGGAGCCTCACCCGGACGCGGAGCCTGTGCGCCTCCAGACGCGCGTGGGCAGCTTCCTGGTGCACCCCAACAACGCCGACGACTTCGCCCGGGCGCTGGCGGGAGAGCCCACCGAGCAGCGCTACACCTCGGGCCTGCTGATGGCGGGCGACTGACGCACGCGCGCCAGCCCTGCGCCCCGGAGCGTCCGGCGCGCACGGAATCGTCGCGCGACCTCAGCCCACCACGACGATGCGGCGCCCCAGCGCCCGCGTCATCTGCGGCGACGTCATCACGTTCAGCGCCTCGCCCAGCTCCCCTCCGGCCGTGTCGAAGGCCGCGGCGATGACCTCGCCCACCGTGAGGTGGACCTTGTCCGCCGCTGCCCGGGCCCGCTGGGCGGTCCGCCGGAGCGCTGGCATCACCCGGCGCCCCTGCCGCCGGACCGTGCCTTCCCTGCGTTTCGTCCTCTTGGCCATGTGTTCCTCCCACCACGCAATGCCGAGCGGGTGAGTACACCTGGGGTCTGACATATGCAGACGGGGTGCCAGACGACCGCCTGTCTGGGCGGGAAGAGGCACTACGGGGATTCCCTGTAGGAAAGCCGGGTTCGCGCGCGAGGGCGCTCGTAAGAACTTCCGGACTCCGTTCGGATTCCTCGTTCTGTCGAGATTTTCCGTTCATGGAGTCCAGGAATCTCGACGTTTCGTTCAAGAGTCGAGATTCCATCGGTCGTCGCAGAGCCTGCGAATCCGCTGTGTCTCCGATGACTCGCAGGTCTGGCGAACCCCTCCCCGCCGGGCGAAAAACGTCACCCTTCCGACGAGGAATGACAGGGGCGTCGCGCTCTCGTGGGGGGCGTGTCCGGTGGGGTATACGCGAAAGGTCATGCCCCAGACCCTCTGTCCGAGCTGCGGTCATAGCCCCATTCCCCGAGGGGCCCAGTCGTGCCCCGCGTGTGGCGAGCCGTTCGACCACCTGCAGGCGTACAAGAAGGTCGGCCGCATGCGGCTGGACCAGATTGGCGAGGCGGTGGACGACGACGCGACGGTGTTCGGGGGCGACCTGGTCACCAGCGCGGTGTCCGCGCATCCGGGGCCGGCGGCGACGGTGCTCGGGGCGGGGGCGGCCGCGTGGTTCCTGCGGGTGGGGGGCGTGGTGGGCTCGCTCCAGGACCCGCAGTGGGCGTATGGCCTCGTGGCGCTGGACCTGGTGCTGGCGCTGGTGCTGGTGCTCAACCGGGGGCCGGCCAAGGGGATGGCGCAGGCGGGGTTGGTGGCGCAGCTGCTGGCCACGGCCTGGCTGGCCCGCGCCGCGCCGCTGGCGCCGGTGCACCTGGCCTACCTGGCGCTGGGCGTCCTGTCGCTGACGATGGTGATGGGGGAGCCGGGCGTGGTGCGGCGCTACGTGGGGCTGGGCCTGGGGCTGGGCGCGGCGCTGGCGTCGGTGGGGCTCGTGGCGGCGCCGGGCGCGCTGTCGGGCAACGGGGGCGTGCGCCAGCTGCTCGTCGGCAGCGAGCTGGGCTACCGGCTGGAGCTCCCCGTGGGCTGGCAGCGGCTGACGCGCGAACAGCTCGCGCCGCACCTGACGCTGCCGCAGGCCACGCTGACCGGCAGCGCCGTGGGGTTCGGCGACGTCGCGCGGGGCCGCTACGGCATGTTGTGGGTGGAGCGCGCGCCGGGGCAGGCGTTGCCGGCGGGCTGCCAGGGCCTGTTGCGAGCGCTCGGGGCGGGGACGTCGTCCGTGCTGCCGCTGCCCGCGCCGCCGGCGCTGGGGGGCCGCACGCAGGTGCATGCCCTGAGCGCGGCGGGGGGCGCGCGGGGCGTGCTGGGCTGCGGCCTGTTGTCGGATGGACGACTGGTGGGGCTGGCGGTGGTGGCGCCCTCGGCGGAGGACGCGTCGACGGCGGACGCCGTGCGCGAGGAGGCCTTCAGGGCGGTGGGCTCGGGCCTCGTGTTGCAGTAAAGGCGGCGCACCATGAACGTCCAGGTCCTGTTCCACGACAACTGCTTCGATGGCGCCGCGAGCGCGGCGGTGTTCTCCCGGTTCTATCGGGAGAAGGTCCGCTCGGACGTGGCCTTCCAGTACCTCGGGTTGACGCACAAGCCGGGGGCGGAGGGCATCGACCCGGCGGTGTTCTCCGGCCAGGAGAACGTCATCGTCGACTTCCGCTACAGCCAGGATCCGCGGCTGACGTGGTGGTTCGACCACCATGTCTCCGCCTTCCAGCAGCCCGGGGACGAGGCGCACTTCCGCGCGGACACCAGCGGGCGCAAGTTCCACGACGCGCACCGCAAGAGCTGCACGAAGTACCTGGCGGACGTGGCGCGCGAGCGCTTCGGCTGGGATGCCTCCGCGCTGGCGGACCTCATCCACTGGGCCGAAATCATCGACGGCGCGCAGTTCCCGTCGCCCCGGATGGCGGTGGCGCTGGAGGAGCCGTCGCTGCGCATCATGACGGTGCTGGAGGCGAACAAGGACCCGGCGCTCATCCCGGAGGTCATCCGCCGGATGCAGACCGAGTCGCTGGCGTCCATCGCCGCCTCGCCGCTCATCGCCACGCCGCTGGCGCCGCTGCTCGAGCGCCACCAGGGCCACATCGAGCTGGTGCGCCAGCACGCGCGCTACGAGCGCGGCGTCGTCTTCTTCGACCTGGTGGACCAGGGCGTGGACAGCCTCAACAAGTTCATCGCCTACGCGCTCTACCCGGACGCGCGCTACACGCTGTGGGTGGGCCGAGGCGCCTCGCGCGCGAAGGTGTCGCTGGGGTCCAACCCCTGGAAGCCGGAGCTGCGCAAGCACGACCTGGCGGCCATCGCCGGGCGCTACGGCGGCGGCGGGCACCCGGTGGTGGCGGCGGCGAGCTTCAAGGCGGACCAGGCGGACAAGGCCCGCGCCGCGTACCAGGAGATTCTCGCGGAGCTGTCGAGCGCGGGCTGAGGGCCGGCCGCGGGCGGGCTACGCGCGCTCGAAGAAGCCGAAGCCCGCCTCGCGCAGCAGCCGGACCACGGTCACCATGGGCAGGCCCTGCACGTTGGCGCGGTCCCCGTCGAGCCGCGCCAGGAGGGCCTGTCCGGCGCCCTCCACGCGGTAGCTGCCGCAGCAGCCCTCCCACTCGTTCAGGTCCAGGTAGCGCTCCAGCTCGTCCGCGCCCACCGCGTGGAACGTGAGGCGGGCCGTCTCCATGGCTTCGCTCCGGTAGCCGCCAGGGCCCACCAGGCACACGCCGGTGTGGATGGCGTGCGTGGTGCCCAGCAGCAGGCGCAGCTGCTCCCGCGCGGCGTCGCGGTCCGCGGGCTTGGTGAGGATGCGTCCGTGGACCTCGACGAGCTGGTCCGCGCCCAGCACCCAGGCGGCCGGGTGGCGCTGGTGCACGGCGAGCGCCTTGCGAGCGGCGAGCTCCCGCACGGCCTCCTGGGCGGTGGAGCTCGGGGACACCGTCTCGTCCACGCCGGGGGACTCGGCGCGGTAGGGGAGGGTGAGTCCATCCATCAGCGCCCGCCGGGCGCTGGAGGTCGATGCCAGGATGAGGTCTCGCGTCACGATGGCGCGGACTGTAGCCATGGGGCCGGGGGATGTCGCCCGCCGGGCGGGCATGCACGTCCACGCTTCCCGGCCACGAGGGGATGCCGTAGCCTGACGCCCCATGTCGCGGCGCGGTCTGCTCGCCCTCTTCCTCCTCTTCAGCGCATGCAAGCGGGACGCTCCGGCGCCAGACGCCCCGGACGCGGGGCCCCGCGCGGCGCCCGTGGTGGAGGGCGCCGCGCAGAAGCCCGCGGAGGCGAAGGCCCCGTCCGCCAACGTCCGGCCGGTGGAGACCGGGCAGGCGGCGGCGCACGTGGAGCCGTTGCCCGTGTGCCGGGCCAACGGGGCCTCGCCGCTCGACGCGGCGCGCGGCTACTTCGAGGCGGGGCGCTACCAGGACGCGCTGTCGTGCGCCGCGCAGGCCGCCGCGCTGGAGCCGGACCTGGCGCCGGCCCACGCGGAGCGCGGCGTGGCGCTGGCGGCGCTCGGGCGCGAGGCCGAGGCCCAGCTGGCCTTCGCGCGGGCGCTCGCCATCGACCCCGGCGACGCGGACGCGCTCCTGGGCGCCGCGCACCTGTACGCCGTGCAGCTGCCCTCCACGCGCGAGCACGACGAGCTGGGCACGCTGTACGCCGAGCGCGGCCTGTCCCAGCCGGGCACGCCTCCGGAGCTCATCTCCCACCTGGCGCTGGTGGCGGCCATGGCCTTCAACGACCTGGGGCAGGCCGAGGAGGCCCTGGCGCGGGCGGCCATCGTCCTGGCCCGGGAGCCGGGCAACCGCGAGGCGCTGTACGAGCGCGCCCTGGCCCTCTTCGAGCTGTGCCGCTTCTCCGAGGCGAAGTCGGCCTTCCAGGCGCTCGTCAACGACCCGGAGCGCTCCGCGCACGCCCACCAGCACCTGGGGCTGCTGCTCGAGCGCGAGGGCCGGTGGAAGCAGGCCCAGGCGCACTTCGACAAGGCCCGCGCCCTGTCGCCGGAGGACTTCCCCGCGCCGCCGCTGTCCGACCCGGACGTGTTCCGCGCGGACGTGCTGCGCGCGGTGGCGGAGCTGCCCGCGGACATGCGCGGCGACCTGGAGGGCGTGCCCGTCACGGCGGAGGAGCTGCCCGCGGACAGCGACCTGCTCGCCAACCAGCCGCCCCTGTCGCCCACGATTCTGGGCCTGTTCCGGGGGCCGCCCCTGGGCGAACCGTGCGACGGCTCGGAGACGCCGTGCCGCTCCGTGGTGCTGTACCGGCGCAACCTGGCGCGGGCGGTGCGCACCCCGGACGAGCTGCGCGAGCAGATTCGCGTGACATTGCTGCACGAAATCGGGCATCTGCGCGGGGAGGACGACGAGGAACTGGCCGCGCGCGGCCTGGAGTGACGCCCCCATGCCCCCCGCATCAACCCTGCCCGTCGCACGCGCCAGCCTGAAGGGCGCCAAGTCGCTGCGAAAGGGAAACCCCTGGCTGTACCGCACCGAACTGGCCGCCCCGCCCGACGTGAAGGGCCCCGGCGCGGTGGTGCTGGTGGTGGACCCCCAGGGCAACCCCATCGGCCAGGCGCTCTACGCCCGCCGCTCGCCCCTGGCGCTGCGCCTGCTGACGCGCAAGGGGCCCGCCGACGAGCCGGTGGATGACGCCTTCTTCCGCCGCCGCCTGGAGGCCGCGCTCGCGCGCCGCAAGCCCCTGTCCGGACGCGACGGCCTGCGGCTGGTGCACGGCGAGGCGGACCTGTTGCCCGGCCTCTTCGTGGACCGCTACGGCGCGGGCCTCACGCTGCAGACGCTCTCCGAGGGCATGGACGCCCGCAAGGAGATGCTGGCGCGCGTGCTGGTGGAGCTGACGGGGGCCACCCACGTGGTGTGCCGCGACGACGCCTCCGGCCGCGACTTCGAGGGCCTGACGCGCGAGTCGCGCCTGCTGCACGGCCAGGGCGACGCGCGCTTCACGTACCACGAGGGGGACAACCGCTTCGAGGTCGACCTGCTGGGCGACATGAAGACGGGCGCCTTCCTGGACCAGGTGGACAACCACCTGCGCGCGGGCGAGCTGGGCCGGGGCAGGGCGCTGGACCTGTTCAGCTACCACGGGGGCTTCGCGCTCTCGCTGGCCCGAACGTGCGACTCCGTGCTGGCGGTGGAGCAGGACGCGAAGGCCGCCGCGCGCGCCCAGGACAACGCCCGCGCCAACGGCCGCGCCAACGTCACGGTGGAGAACGCCAACGCCTTCGACGTGCTGCGCCGCTTCGACACGGAGGGGCGCCGCTTCGACACCGTGGTGTTGGACCCGCCGGGGCTGGCCAAGCGCCGCGAGGGACTGGCCACCGCGCTGCGCGCCTACCACGAGCTGAACCTGCGCGCGCTGCGCTGCCTGGAGCCGGACGGGCTGCTCGTCACCTGCTCCTGCTCCGGCAAGCTGGACCGCGCGGGCTTCGAGGAGATGGTGCTCGCGGCCGCCGCGGACGCGAAGCGGCCGGTTCAAATCCTCGAGCGCCGGGGCGCGGGCCTGGACCACCCGGTGCTCGGGGGCCTGCTGGAGACCGAATACCTCAAGGCCCTCTACGTGCGCGCCCTGTGACGGGCACGGACGGGGAGGGCGCCCAGGCCCTCCCCGCCTACGACAGGCCCAGTTCCTTGCGCAGCTTGCCCACGACCTTGAAGTACTCGGTGCGGGGGAAGGGGACGTTGAGGATGTGGAAGTCCTTCTTCGCCAGGCCCACGCACCCGAAGCAGTAGTTGCAGTCCTGGAGGTTGCGGCACAGCACCAGGTAGGCGCTGGTGGTGCAGTTCTCGCTCTGCACGCAGTAGGCGCACGCGTGGCAGCTCTTGCACTCCACGCAGTGCGAGCAGTTGTTGCACAGCTCGCAGCGCGTGCAGTGGGTGCACGTGAAGCAGCTGTCGCACTCCTTGCAGAACATGCAGTTGGCGCAGCGCTGACAGTTCTCGCAGGCGTACGAGCCGGGGTTGCCGGGGTCGGACGCATAGCTCTTGGTCAGCTTCTGGAGCTGGTCCAGGAACTCGCGCTTGCCCAGGGACGCCACCAGCTCTCGCGCCGCCTTCTCGTTGGCGAGCGGATCCACCACGTCGGGGCGCGTTGCTTTCTCCTTCACCACCCGGAACACTCCTTGCCCGCGACGGGGCTCACTGAAGCCGGGCCAGCCCGGCAAGGTCGATGCCTCGCGCCACCCGCCGCACCTCCACGGTGCCGGGGAAGCCTCGGCTGGTGACGGCCACCACGAAGCGCTCCCCCACCAGGAGGTTCGCCTCCGCCAGCGCCTCGTCCGCGTCGTAACGCACGAAGCCCACCGCGTCCTCCCAGTGGATGGGCGCGGACGGGTCGCTCGGGGCGCGGTCCTTCGCCCGCTCCGCCGCGTCGCGGATGGCCTGGCCAATCTTCCCGCCCATCGTGGTGTCCACGATGCGCACCTTCACCTCTCGGCCCTCACCTCGGGTGTACAGGCGCTCCGCCTCGGAGACGGAGACCTCGCCGTACTTGCCGGTGGAGCCCTGGGTGCGGGTCACCGTGAAGCCCTCCAGGTTCTCCGGCAGGAAGGGCGAGAGTGACTTGAAGTACACGCAGGGCGCGCTCGCGGCGGGAACCATGGGTTCCACCACGACGGCCGCGTCGTCTTCCCGCAGGCATCCGGTCCCCGGAGCGAGCGCGAGCAGGGCGGCGGTGAGGCGGAGGAGAAAAGTGTCGCGCACGGCCGAATCAAAGGGTATCCCCGGCCCGCGCGCAATGGACCTCTCGAAGCTCAACCCTCCCCAGCGCGAGGCCGTGGTCACCCTCCAGGGGCCCCTGCTGGTCCTCGCGGGGGCTGGGAGCGGGAAGACCCGCGTCATCACCCACCGCATCGTCCACCTGCTCAACGAGCGGCCAGACCACATCCTGGCTCGCAACATCCTCGCGGTGACCTTCACCAACAAGGCCGCCACGGAGATGAAGGAGCGCCTGGTCCACATGGCCGGGCCCCGGGCCCAGGGCGTGCTCGTCTGCACGTTCCACGCCTTCGGCGCGGAGATGCTGCGCGAGGACATCCACCGGCTGGGGTGGCCCCGGAAGTTCGCCATCGCGGACATGGGGGACCAGCTGGCCATCATCCGCCGGGCCATGCGCGACCACCGCATCGACGACCGCGCCTTCGACGCCCGCAAGGTGCTGGGCCTCATCTCCAAGGCCAAGAACTCGGGCAAGGCGCCGGAGCCCAAGCCGGAGGGTATCGGCGACGACTACGACCTCATCACCCACATGGTCTACGGGGACTACCAGCTCGCCCTCAAGGCGCAGGGCTCGGTGGACTTCGACGACCTGCTGCTGTTGCCCGCGCGCCTGCTGCGCGAGCACTCGGACCTGTACCTCAAGTACACCCACCGCTTCCGCTACCTGCTGGTGGACGAGTTCCAGGACACCAACCTGGCCCAGCTGGATCTGCTCAAGCTGATGGCGGGGCAGTCGCGCAACGTGTGCGCGGTGGGCGACGACGACCAGTGCATCTACTCCTGGCGCGGCGCGGAGGTGCGCAACATCCTCGACTTCGAGCGCTTCTTCCCGGGCGGCAAGGAGGTGCGCCTGGAGCAGAACTACCGCTCCGTGCAGACGGTGCTGGACGCGGCCAACGCCGTCATCGCCAAGAACCCCGAGCGCAAGGCCAAGCAGATGTGGACCGACCGCAAGGGCGGGCCCAAGGTGAAGGTGGTGGCGTGCCCCAACGACGAGGAGGAGGCCCGCTTCGTCGCGCATGAAATCCAGAAGCACCTGGGCCTGGGCGTCCCCGCGGACGACATCGCGGTGCTCTACCGCACCAACGGCCAGTCGCACCCCATCGAGGAGATGCTGCGCGAGAAGAACATCGCCTACGAGGTGGTGGGCGGCAGCGAGTTCTTCGACCGGCGCGAGGTGAAGGACGTCATCGCGTACTTCAAGGTCATCGTGAACCGGCTGGATGAAATCTCGCTCATGCGCATCATCAACGTGCCGGCGAGGGGCATCGGCGACGTCACGGTGGAGCGGCTGCACGCGCACTCGCGCGAGGAGGGCGTCACCCTGTGGACGGTGATGCGCCGGGCCGCCGACTACGACGACCTGCCCCCCGGCGCGGGCGCCAAGGTGCTGGAGTTCGTGGAGCTCATCGAGCGCTACCGCGCGGCCTACGAGCACGGCCAGCTGGCCGGCGTGACGCGCAAGCTGCTGGAGGAGATCGGCTTCCGCGACGCCACGCGCGCCCACGCCACCAGCGCCACCAGCGCGGACAAGAAGCTCAAGAGCGTGGACGGCGTGCTCGACTCGCTGGAGCGCTTCGAGAAGCGCGAGGGCCCCAAGGCCAGCCTGCTCACCTACCTGAACCGCCTCTCGCTCGACAACCGGCAGGAGGACGAAGAGGAGGTCCCGGGCGCCAAGGGCCGCGTCACCCTGATGACCATCCACTCCTCCAAGGGCCTGGAGTACCGGCTCGTCTTCTTCATCGGCATGGAGGAGGACCTGATGCCCCACGGCGGCATGCAGGGCGAGGCGCAGAACCTCGAGGAGGAGCGCCGGCTCTGCTACGTGGGCATCACCCGCGCCAAGGAGCTGCTCTACCTCACGCGCGCCGTCACCCGCGTGAAGCGCGGCAAGGAGGTGCCCCGGACCCCCTCGCGCTTCCTGGAGGACCTCCCCCCGGACGTCATCGAGGTCATCACCCCGGACGCGCCGCGTCAGGGACCGCCGACGACGGAGGAGAAGAACTTCTTCGCCAACCTCAAGGAGCGCTTCAAGAAGCCCGTGCCCGGGGCCCTGCCCGGTGGAGGCGGCCCCTCTGGAGGGCCGCCAGGAGGTAGGGCGGGGTAGGTGGAGGGCCCTGGAACCCCCCAGCCCTGGGGGTGGGGCGGGCCGAGGGGCCCTTGCGGGCGCGCCGACCTTGACTTGATCCGCCGCGACCGCTAGGAGGGTCGGCCTTTCCGGGCCTCTGTGGATGCATCACGGAGGACCTGTGGTTTGTTTGGCACGAGCAGCGGTCCCCGGCATGCACCTGGCGACCGCGAGAAGTTTGGAGTGCAAGCAATGTCGCAGAAGACCTACAGCGCGAAGGCTGGGGACATCAAGCGCCAGTGGCACGTCATCGACGTGTCCGACAAGGTGCTGGGCCGCGCGGCGAGCCAGATTGCCACCCTGCTGAAGGGCAAGCACAAGGCCATCTACACGCCGTCCATCGACACGGGCGACCACGTCATCGTCATCAACGCCGACAAGGTGAAGGTCACGGGGACGAAGGAGCAGGACAAGATGTACTACCGGCACCCGCACGCGGGTTTCCCGGGCGCCCTGAAGATCACCAACCTGGCGAAGCTCCGTCAGCGCCACCCCGAGGACATCATCATCAACGCCGTGCGCCGGATGCTTCCGCGCAACGCGCTCGGCCGCCAGATGATGACGAAGCTGAAGGTCTACGCGGGTGACACCCACCCGCACGCCGCCCAGAAGCCGGCCGCGTTCAAGGTCGAGGCGTAAAGGAGACAACGTCCATGCCCATCCACCAAGAGCTCGGTTTCTACGCCACCGGCCGCCGCAAGGAGGCCACCGCTCGCGTCTGGGTTCGCCCCGGTACCGGCCAGGTCACCATCAACGGCCGCGAGATCAACGACTACTTCGGCCGTGAGACGTCGAAGATGGTCCTCAACCAGCCCCTCGAGATCCTCGAGCAGAAGGGCAAGATCGACGTCACGGTGAACGTGCGCGGCGGCGGTCTGTCCGGTCAGGCGGGCGCCATCCGCCACGGCATCGCCCGCGCCCTGTGCGCCTTCAACCCGGAGTTCCGTCCGGCGCTGAAGAAGGCGGGCTTCCTCACCCGCGATGCTCGCGCGGTCGAGCGCAAGAAGTACGGCCAGCCGGGCGCGCGTCGCCGGTTCCAGTTCTCCAAGCGCTAACCCCTCGGGTTGGTCGCTCGGTCGTCTCCCGCGGCGGAGGCTCTCTCACGAGGGTCTCCGCCGTGGTGTTTTCTGGGGCTCGCTGGTTTCCCTCGGTCGCCTCCGCGCGGGGGCGTCTGGTACCATCCCGGCGCCCATGGAACTCAACGAGATCCTCCAGATCGCCCTGCGCGGCGGTGCCTCCGACATTCATCTCAAGGCCGGCCTCCCGCCCATGTTCCGCGTGGATGGTTCGCTGGTGCCGCTCAAGGACGGACGTCGCCTCCCCCCGGAGGAGGTGGCCCGCATGTCCTTCGGCATCATGAACGAGTTCCAGAAGGAGAAGTTCAAGGCGAGCAACGAGGTGGACCTGGCCTACGGCGTTCCGGGCCTGGGGCGCTTCCGCGTGAACGTCTTCCAGCAGCGCGGCACCGTGGGCGCGGTGCTGCGTGTCATCCCGTTCAAGGTGATGACGATGCAGGACCTGCTGCTGCCGCAGGTGCTCGCGAAGATTTGTGGCGAGGAGCGCGGTCTCATCCTGGTGACGGGCACGACGGGCTCCGGCAAGTCGACCACGTTGGCGGCGATGATCGACCACATCAACTCCAACGAGACCAGCCACATCATGACGATCGAGGACCCCATCGAGTTCCTCATCCGTGACAAGCGGTCCATCGTGAACCAGCGCGAGGTGGGCGTGGACACGATGAGCTTCGCGCAGGCGCTCAAGAGCGCGCTGCGGCAGGACCCGGACGTCATCCTCGTGGGCGAAATGCGAGACCACGAGACCATCGAGACGGCGCTGCACGCGGCGGAGACGGGCCACTTGGTCATGTCCACGCTGCACACGCTGGACGCCACGGAGACGGTCAACCGCATCGTGTCCGCCTTCCCTCCGCACCAGCAGAAGCAGGTGCGCATCCAGCTGGCGAGCGTGCTCAAGGGCGTGGTGAGCCAGCGGCTCGTGCCGCGCGCGGACGGCAAGGGCCGCGTGGCGGCGGTGGAGGTGTTGCGCGTCACCGCTCGCGTGCGCGAGCTCATCGAGGACAAGGACCGCACGAAGGAGATCCACGACGCCATCGCGCAGGGCACGGATTCGTACGGGATGCAGACCTTCGACCAGTCGCTGATGAGCCTGGTGCGCCAGGGGCTCGTCACCTACGACGAGGCCCACCGTCAGGCGTCCAACCCGGACGACTTCGCGCTGCGCTTCTCCGGCATCAGCGGCACGTCCGACTCGAAGTGGGACAGCTTCGACGCCAAGCCCGGCGAGGCCCGGCCCATCCCGGGCTCGGCCGCCTTCGCGCAGAAGGGCGCCCCGGGCGGAGCGACGCCGCCTCCCGCCGCGGGCCCGGCCGCCGCGCCCCAGGCCATGCGGCCTCCGGCGCCAGTCCCTCCGCCGGGAGTGGCCCGTCCCTCGGGCCCCGCGCCCGCCGTGGCCCGTCCCGCCGCGCCGCCCGCGGCGCGTCCTCCCACTCCGGCCCCGGCTCCCGCCGCTCCGGCCGCGGGGGGCGACGACGACTTCCAGATCGAACGCTTCTGAGGCGGAGAAGGTCGTTCCGGCGGGCCGCTCCTCTCGGGCCCGCCGCGAGGAGCGGCCCAGGGGGCGCGGCGCCTGCTCGGGCTCGTCCGGCGGGCGCCTTCGCGGACCCACCGCCCGTTCGCGCCGGGCTCCGCGCGTGCCTGGGACGTGGCGTTCGTCCAGGCGCGCGCGAGGAACCCGGCACTCCAGGTCGTAGGGTGGGGTGACGGCTGCCGTGCGGGCCCGCTCGAACGGGGGCGAACCCCTACGCGTCCTCCTCGCCCAGCATGGCGCGCAGGCGGGACAGGCGCAGGGGGCCCATGATGCCCTCGCGGGAGAGGGCCTGGAGCAGCAGGGCGGTGGCGTGGATCTTCGCCTCCTGCTCCTCCTCGGGCTTGTCCGCGACCTCCGCGTCCAGCAGGGCCTCGATGTGCTCGGGGTTGATGGGGGCGGGCCCCTCCGCCCAGGCGATGTCGAACAGGGCGCGCGCCATGCCCTCGCGCACCTTGCGCTCGGCGTCGTTGGCGGCGCCCTTCACGAAGCCCAGGAAGAGCGCGTCCACCGCCTCCTTCGTGAGGCCGGCCAGCGCGGGCACCTCGCCCAGCGCCTCCTTCACGTACTCGCGGTCGAACGTGTCCACGTCCTGCTCGTAGCCGAACGCCTCCTCCAGGAGGATGGAGGCGATGAACGCGTCCGTCTCCTCCTCGCTGGCGCCTTCCTCGGCCAGCGCCGCGCGCGCCTTGCGCGCCGGCTCGGCCAGCTCCGGGTCGTCGAGGATGGCGCGGGCGGAGGCGTGCGCGGCCAGGAGCACCAGCGCGGCCTGGGCATCCGACGACAGGGCGCGGCCCCCCACGTCCATGAGGATGGCGGCCTGCCGGGGGTGGGCGCGGGCGGCCTCGGTGAAGGACTGCTCTTCCGGGGACAGGGAGTCGCCCGCCTGCTGCTTGCGGAGCGTCTCCTTCGCGACATCGGCGGTGAGGAAGCGGGCGAGGACAGGATGCATGCCGGGCCTGTTACCACATGCTAGGTATCCCGCCATGCTCCCGGAGGATGAGGGCCCGGAGGCCGTCCAGCGCGCCACGGACGCGGCCCTGAAGCTGCTCGGCGCACGCGCCCGCACCCGCCACGAACTCGACGCCTCCCTGGAGAAGAAGGGCTTCGGCCCCGCCACGCGCGCCGCGGCCCTGGCGAAGCTCGTGGACTGGGGGTACCTCGACGACGCGAGGTTCGGCCAACAACGCGCCGCCGCGCTCCTGCGCGACGGCAAGGGCCCCGGCGCCGTGCTCCAGCGTCTGTCCGCGCATGGACTGTCTGACGACGAGGCCCGGGAGGCGCTCGCGGACGCCAGCGCCGAGGTGGACTTCGACGCCCCTGCGGCCGCGCGCGCGGTGCTGGAGAAGCGGGGCCTGGCGGGCCGCCCCTCCGACGGGAAGGCATGGGCGAGGGCCGCACGCCTCCTGTCGGGCCGTGGCTTCTCGCCGGACGTCGTCCAGCAGGTACTCGGCGAAGCTCCACTGGACCCCTCGGGGCGGGACGAATAGCGTGCCGGCGATGCGTTCCGTCGTCGCCTTCCTGACCGCCGTCCTCCTCATCTCCTCCGGCTGCGCCTCCCTCTCCGGGAGCCAGGGCGGGGAGCCCGATTACGCCGCCACCGCCGAGGAGAACCTCCGGCTGGGCTCGGAGGCCCTGGACAACAAGGACCTGCTCAAGGCCCAGAAGTACTTCGAGTACGTCCGTTCGAAGTACCCCTACCAGGAGGCCGCGCGCGACGCGGAGCTGCGGCTGGCGGACGTGGAGTTCGCCCGCGAGGCCTTCCCCGAGGCGCGCGACCAGTTCCAGGCCTTCATCAAGCTGCACCCCACCCACCCCAAGGTGGACTACGCCGCCTACCGCTCCGCCCTCACCCACGTGGAGGAGTTCCCCTCCACCTTCTTCGCGCTGCCTCCCGCCGAGGAGAAGGACCAGGTGGAGATCCGCGCCGCGCTGGCCACCATGGAGGAGTTCCTCCGCCAGTACCCGGACTCGCAATACGCCCCGGAGGCGCGCAAGCACGCGGACGAGGCGCGCAAGCGGCTGGCCGAGCACGAGCTGTACGTCGCGCGCTTCTACCAGAAGCGTGAGCGCTGGAAGGCCGTGGCCCAGCGCCTGGAGGCGCTGCTCAGCAAGTACCCGGGCACTGTCTACGAGGAGACGGCCCTCTTCGACCTCCACGCGGCCTACCTGAAGCTCAACGACGCCAAGCGCGCCGAGGACACGCTGCGCCAGGTGCTGCGCCGCCTGCCGGGCACTCCCGCCGCGGAGAAGGCCCAGCGCATGCTGGGTTCGTGAGGTCCACCGAGCAGTGGAGCCGCCTGGGCGGCCTGGTCATCGCCGGGCTGGCGGTGGCCGCCGCCTGCGCGGTGCTCGTCCCCCGGCTCTTGGGCTTCGCCGCGGGGCCGGAGGCGGAGGTCATCACCGCCCTCAAGGAGGCCGAGTCCCACGGCGTCTCGCTCGAGGTCCCCGGGGCCGTGGCGCCCCTGGTGTCACGGACCGTGCGCTTCGCCCGCATCACCGTCGTCGTCGCCCCGGACGGCCGGTCCGCGGAGGCCATGGCCACCCTCGACTTCGAGGGGACGCTGGGGGCCACCCGCGTGGGCACCGCCGGCGTGGAGCGCGTCCCCTTCGTCTACCGGGACGGCGGCTGGCGCCCCCGGACCACCATCGCGCCCCGGTTGGTGGCCGTGGTGACGGCCCTGGAGGCCCGGAGGAGGGGAGTGGAGGCGGCGGACGCGGAAGTCCTGTCGCGCCTCGCGGGGCCCGGGATTCCGGGGCCGGGCGGCGCCGAGTGGGACTCACTGAAGTCGACGCGAGGACGCGTCTATCGGGCCGAGGCGTGGTACATCCGGTTGGAGCGGGAGGACGCGGTCGTCACGGAGCACTGGCGGTTGCAGGGCTCCCTCCCGTCAAGGCCGGTGGATACCCGGGGTCAACGGGCCTTGTCGCTCACCCTTCACGGTGACGAATTCTTGTTTTCGCCCGGGCTCATGTAGGCTACCCGCGTCGGAGGCAGGGCCCGAGGACGGGCCGAGTCATGGAAGAGCCCCTCAAGCAGCTACTGACCCTCGGGCGCGGCTACTTCGAGAAGAAGCAGTACGCCCAGGCCGAGCAGTACCTCGCGAAGATCGTCGAGACGCATCCGACGTTCGCGGACGTATTCAACATGCTCGGCATCATCTACCACGACCAGGGCCAGTTCGCCCGGGCGCAGCGGGCCTTCGAGTCCGCGCTGAACCTCAATCCGGCCTATACCGAAGCGGCGCTGAACCTCGCGGTCATCTACAACGACATGGGCAAGTACGCCGAGGCGAAGGAGGTCTATCAGGCCGCCCTCTCCCGGCAGAAGACGGGCCCAGGCGAACTCGACCCCTACGTCGAGAAGAAGATCGCCAACATGTACGGCGAGATCGGCGACGTGTACGCCTCGAGCGGGGCCTGGCAGAAGGCCATCGAGGAGTACCGCCGCGCGCTCGGCCTGTGCCCGCAGTTCGTGGACATCCGCCTCAAGCTGGGCAACGCCCTGCGCGACGCGGGTGACAACGCCGCGGCGCTCGCCGAGTACGAGCAGGTCATCGCGCAGAACCCGTCCTTCCTCCCCGGCCGTATCCAGTATGGCGTGGCGCTGTATTCGGCGGGGCGCAGGACGGAGGCTGTGCAGGTCTGGGAGGACGTGCTCGCGCGCAGCCCGGACAACAAGAGCGCGCAGATGTACCTCAACCTGGTGAAGGACCCCGGCAAGGTGGATCAGGCGGGGTGATGACCATGGACATTTCGAAGAGCTTTGCCCTGAAGTTCATCTCCGGGAAGTACCAGGGCGGCGAGTTCCCGCTGAAGGCGGACAAGCACATCGTCATCGGCCGCTCCAGCGAGCTGGACATGGTCCTCGTCGAGGACATGGTCTCGCGCAAGCACGCGAAGATCAGCTTCGCCGAGGGGAAGATCACCATCGAGGACCTGGGGTCGACCAACGGCACCTTCGTCAACGGCGAGAAGGTGAAGCAGGCGCGCCTCAAGGAGGGGGACCGCATCCTCATCGGCACCTCCATCCTCAAGCTGGTGCACCAGGGCGCCGACGGCGCCAACGTGGACGAGAGCCTGGCCAAGCAGAAGCTGGAGGAGGCCGCCGCCGCCCAGGCCGCGCGCACCACCACCAAGGGCAGCTCCATGACGGGGAAGATCGAGGAGATCCCCCTCCCGGACCTGCTCCAGCTCTTCCACACGTCGAAGAAGAACGGCGTCCTGGTGGTCAACAGCACCCAGGAGGGGAAGATCTACCTGCGCCAGGGCCGCGTGTACTACGCGGTCATCAACGAGAACCACAACCTGGGGCCGCAGAAGAGCTTCAACCGCATCATCACCTGGGAGTCGGGCGACTTCGAGCTGCGTCCCGCCGACAGCCAGGAGTTCATGGTGGAGCTGGACTCGTCCACGGAGGCGCTGCTGATGGACGCGCTCCGTCAGCTCGACGAACTCAAGCGCCTCCAGCCGAGCCTGCCGGCGCCGGAGGCCACGCTCCAGCTGGCCATCCCCTTGGGGCCGTCGCTCAAGGAGCTGACGCCGGAGCTGCTGGACGTGCTCCAGCTGGTCATCAACACGGGCAGCCTGGCCGGAGTGCTGGACCGGGCGGACGCCGACGACGTCATCACCGCCGAGGCGCTGGTGCAGCTCATCAAGCGCGAGTACGTACGCATCAGTTGACGTGAGGGTCCGCTCCCCGGGCGGACCTCGCATGGGGAGCGGAACCATGGCGGACGAGAAGGCGGTGAAGGCCCGGCGCCTCACCGAGATGAGTCATTGCGCGGGCTGCGCCGCGAAGCTGAAGGCGTCCGAGCTGTCCGACATCCTCGGTCAGCTCAGGCCCGCGAAGGCGCCCCAGGCGCTGGTGGGCTTCGCCACCAACGACGACGCGGCCGTCTACAAGCTGGCGCCGGGCATGGCGGTGGTGGAGACGGTCGACTTCTTCCCGCCCGTGGTGGACGACCCGTTCCAGTTCGGCGCCATCGCCGCGGCGAACGCGCTGTCGGACATCTACGCCATGGGCGCCAGGCCCCTGTTCGCGCTCAACCTGGTGTGCTTCCCGGACGAGCTGCCCCGGTCCGTGTTGTCGAAGATCCTGGCGGGCGGCCAGTCCAAGGCGGACGAGGCGGGCGTCCCCATCCTCGGCGGGCACAGCATCCGCGACCCGGAGCCCAAGTTCGGCATGGCCGTCACCGGCGTGGTGCACCCGAAGAAGGTGCTCACCAACGCGGGGGCGAAGCCGGGGGACGTGCTGCTGTTGACCAAGCCGCTGGGCACGGGCATCGCCACCACCGCCATCAAACGGGGCGTGGCGTCGAAGGAGCTGGCCAAGCGGGTGATGGCGCTCATGGCCACGCTCAACCGCGCCGCGGGCGAGGTGTTCGCGTCCGGGAAGTTCAAGGTGAACGCCCTCACCGACGTGACGGGTTACGGGCTCCTGGGTCACCTGCTGGAGATGATGACCGGGGCGAAGACGCGCGCGGCGCTGGACCTGGAGCGCATCCCCCTCATCGCGGACGTGCCCGCGCTGGCCGAGGGAGGCGTGGTGCCCGGAGGGACCAGGTCCAACCTCGAGCACGTGAAGAAGAAGGTGCGCTTCCCCAAGGGCCTGCCGGACGCCATCCAGTGGGTGCTCGCGGACGCGCAGACCAACGGCGGGCTGCTCGCCAGCGTGCCGGCGCGCGACGCGCTGAAGGCGCTCAAGGCGCTGGAGAAGGCGGGCGTGGACGCGGCCCTCGTCGGCGAGGTGCGGGCGGGGCGGCCGGGCATCGACGTCATCGGCTGAACAGCGCCGTCCCGGGCGGGGATTTCGCGCCCGGGGTGGGCCTCCGCTAGCATGCCTCCCGGCATGACGCTGTCGCTCCGCCCCCTCGTCGCCGTCCTCGTGTTGTGCTGTCTCCTCCCCGTCCCCTCCGGGGCGGGCGAGCGCCCCGCGCGCATCGTCATCGACCCGGGACATGGCGGGGTGAAGGAGGGCGCCAAGGGGCCGGGGGCGCTGCGCGAGAAGGAGGTGGCGCTCCAGATCGCGCTGCGGCTGAGGGCGAAGCTGGAGGCGGCGGGCGGCGACGTGTACCTGACGCGCGAGCGGGACGCGCTGGTGTCGCTCACCGAGCGCGTGGCGATGACCAACGACCACGGCGCCGACCTCTTCATCTCCATCCACGCCAACTCCATGCCCACCCCGCGCATGCGCGCGCGCACCGAGGGCATCGAGACCTACTTCCTGTCCGCGAGCGCCTCTGGCGAGGCCGCGCTCGCGGTGGCGGACCGGGAGAACGCGGAGGCGCCCATGTCCCGCGCCTCGCGCGGCGACTCGACGCTGGCCCTCATCCTCGACGACCTGGTGCGCACGGAGGCGCACGCGGACTCCTCGCGGCTGGCCTACGCCATCCACCCCCGGCTCATCGCCCGCACGCGCGGCGCGGACCGGGGCGTCCAGCAGGCACCGTTCTTCGTGCTCTCCGGGGTGGAGTGCCCCGCCGTCCTCGTCGAGGTGGGCTACATCTCGCATCCCGAGGAGGGCGTGCGGCTGGCGCGCGAGGACTACCAGGAGAAGCTGGCCGAGGCCATCAGTGAAGGCGTGCTGGCCTTCCTGCGTGACAGCCGGCGCCGGGACGCCTCCCGGCCCCCCCGGGTGGCGGGCTCGTCGACGCCCTGAGTCGTCACGGGGGCGTGAAGTCGGACGACCCTCGCGCCGCGTGGCTCTGGTAGAGAAGGGGCGCCTTCCTCCCTTTCCAGGAGACCGCCGTGCGTTCCTTCCAACGTGGTGCACTGGACCTTCGCCCCGTCACCCTCACCCCCGGAGTCACGCGCTACGCGGAGGGCTCCGTGCAGGTGGAGTTCGGCCACACCCGGGTGCTCGTCACCTGCTCCACCGAGGAGCGCGTCCCGCCCCACCTGGTGGGCAAGGGCACCGGCTGGGTGACGGCGGAGTACGGCATGCTCCCGCGCGCCACGCACACGCGCAGCCAGCGCGAGGCGGCCAAGGGCAAGCAGTCCGGACGCACCATGGAAATCCAGCGGCTCATCGGCCGCTCGCTGCGCGCCGCGGTGGACCTGTCCACGCTGGGCCCGCGCACGCTCACGCTCGACTGCGACGTGCTCCAGGCGGACGGTGGCACGCGCACCGCGTCCATCACCGGCGCGTACGTGGCCATGGTGCTCGCGCTGCGCTCGCTGCAGAAGCAGGGCGTCATCAGCAAGCTGCCCAAGCTGACGCCGCTGGCGGCGGTGTCCGTGGGCGTGGTGGGCGGCGAGGTGCGCGTGGACCTGGACTACGAGGAGGACTCCAAGGCGGACGTGGACCTGAACATCGTCGCCACCGGTGACGGCCGCATGGTGGAGGTGCAGGGCACCGCGGAGCACCAGCTCTTCGACCGCAAGACGCTGGACGCGATGCTCGACGGCGGGCTGGCCGCCATCCAGCAGCTGGTGGCCGCGCAGGCGAAGGTGCTGGAATGAGCGCGGGCCGTCCCCGGCTCCTGTTCGCCACCACCAACAAGGGCAAGCTGCGCGAGCTGCGGGAGCTGGTCGGGGACGCGGTGGAGGTGGTGTCGCTGGCGGACCTGCCGCCGGTGCCGGAGCCGGAGGAGGACGGGGACACCTTCGAGGCGAACGCGGTGAAGAAGGCGCTCGAGTACGCGCGCGCCACCGGGCTGCCCGCGCTGGCGGACGACTCCGGGCTGTGCGTGGACGCGCTCGACGGCCGCCCCGGCGTGCTGTCCGCCCGCTACGCGGAAGGCGACGACAAGGCCCGCTACGAGAAGCTGCTGGGCGAGCTGACCGGCGTCCCGGACGACAGGCGCACGGCGTCGTTCCGCTGCGCGCTGGCGCTGGCGTGGCCGGACGGGCGCACGCACGTGGAGGAGGGGCGGTGCGAGGGCCGCATCGGCCACGCGCCCCGGGGCGCGCACGGCTTCGGCTACGACCCCGTGTTCGTCTTCCCGGACACGGGCAGGACGATGTCGGAGCTCACGTCCGAGGAGAAATCGGCCGTCTCCCATCGCGGCGCCGCCTTCCGGAAGATGAAGCCGCGGCTGCTGGCGCTCTGACGGACGCCTGGCGCGTGTTGACGGACAGGCGTCGTCAGCCACGTTGGCCTTGCGCGTCCGTCCGGGATGGTTCAACAATGCCGCACGACTTTTCGGGGCGTAGCGCAGCCTGGTAGCGCACCTGCCTTGGGCGCAGGGGGTCGGAGGTTCGAATCCTCTCGCCCCGACTTGACGTAACGTTGTGGATGCAGGCGGCCCGGCCAGCTCCAATAGCTCAGCTGGATAGAGCACCGACCTTCTAAGTCGGGGGTCGCAGGTTCGAGTCCTGCTTGGGGCGCCAACCTGCTGTGCAGCACATTTGGGCCTTGTAACGGCCCCGGTTTCCGCGATAGGGAAGCCGCCGCTTCAAACGCCGTAGGCAGTGACGGCGGCCATAGCTCAACTGGTTAGAGCGCCGGACTGTGACTCCGGAGGTTACCGGTTCGACCCCGGTTGGCCGCCCACCTTTTCCCCCTCCGTATCCTGCGCTCGTAGCTCAACTGGATAGAGCACTGGGCTTCGAACCCAGGGGTTGGGGGTTCAAGTCCCTCCGAGCGCGCTCCCCCATCTCGTTGGTCCGAAGCGCCCCCGCCCGATGACGGACGGAGGCGCTCCCGACGGTGGGGCTTCCCGGCTCAGGCCCCGTGCGTGGCGCCGTTGCCGTTCTTCTCCGCGGCGGGCACGCGGCAGCGCAGCTCCGTCTCCGCCTCCAGCGCCAGCAGGTTCTCCCGCATCGCCTTGGCCCAGCGCGCGCGGGGCTGCTCCATCAGCTTCTCGTTCGCCAGGTCGATGCTCTCGCTGAGCTCCTCGTCGGAGAGCTCGGAGGCGGTCTTCCCCTTGTACGGGCCGAACGCCACCACCACCGCGCTCGGCTTGGGGCGCGGCGCGGGCTCCGGCGCGTCATCCTTCTCCGGCGCGGCGAGCTCCGTCGCCACCACCTTGGGGGGCAGCGGCGCCAGCGGCACGTCCACGTCCAGCCGCGCCTTGTCCTCCTTCAGCGGCGCGGGCACGGAGGGCAGGGTGGGGAAGGACGCCTTCACCGGCCCCGGACGCGCGCCCAGCACCTCGTAGGCGCCGGACGTCGCCGGCTCCGACGCGGCATCGAAGTCCTCGGCCGGCATCTCCTCGCGGACGTACAGGCCGCCGAAGGCCTCCGGGTAGGCCTTGCGCAGCGCCGCCACGCGCGCGCACTTCTCGATCATCGTCGTGGGAATCTTGGCCCACAGCGGCGTCTGCTGGACGTAGCCGCTGAAGTCCAGCCACACCACGACGGGCAGCTTCCCGTCGCGCACCACGCGCGACCAGGCCCCCACCAGCGCGCCCTTGCGCTTGGCCGGGTTGAAGCGGTGCACCACCTCGCCCCGCCCCTGGTCCACCACGATGTCGTCCTCGGCGAACACCGCGCTGGCCTGGATGCCCTTGAAGTCCGGGAAGCGCTCGGCGCGGGCGAGCATGCCGGCCTCCGAAGGCTGGAACTCGTACTTCGTCACCCAGTTGGGGCGCTCCCGGTTGCCGATGTTCTGCCGGCGGGCCACGCAGAAGGCCTCCTTGAGGAGGGGGTCCAGCCCGCTGCGCTTGCACTGCTCGATGAAGAGGGCGAACTCGTCCTCGCTGATGCCCCTGGGGCAGATGGTGCGCCGGATGAGCTCCATGCGCTCCCGGCTCCAGCCGCCCAGCGCGGCGCCGGTGTCTTCCAGCTTCGGGGGGATGTTGGCTTCCATCTCTGTCGTCTCCTGCATACGTCCTGCGCGAAAAGGGCGGACGACCTCCGTCCGCCCGCCTGTGCCTCGGCGGCGCGACACCCCATGAGCCCTGTGCCGGTGGCGCGCACGCCCCCTCGCCCGGCGGACCGGGACGAGGGATGCGTGCCGTGGCCACGTTCAACAGGGGAGCGGGGGACGTGTTTCACGGACCCGCGGACCAGGACGCAGCCAGCCCGTCGAGCGGGCGGCGTGGCGTCACCAGGACTGCGGGTCGTGGAGATGATCGCCCCCGGCGTGGGAATGCGCGGCGGACGAAAATAGATTTTGACAGCGCGGCCGGGCTTCTGTAGTTACCGCCGCCACTTGGACGTCACGCAGCCGACGGGCCAAGCGAAGTGCCGGGAGCGTAGCTCAATTGGCAGAGCAATGGACTCTTAATCCATAGGTTGTGGGTTCGATTCCCTCCGCTCTCATCACGGGGTCTCTCCAGAAATGGAGAGACCCCGTTTCTTTTTCCGCCGTGCTGCCGTCCGGCGGAGGTTTCGCGGTATGACGGCGCAACTCACGCGAGCGCCCGGGCGGGTGGCGAAACTGGTAGACGCGCCAGACTTAGGATCTGGTACCGCAAGGTGTGAGGGTTCGAGTCCCTCCTCGCCCATTTCGCGTTGACCCGTTCGTGCCTATCCCCTAAAGGCGCACGTCCCACTTAACCGGCGCTGCCCGGGACGACTGTCCGCGGCGGCGGCGAGCGAGGCCCCAATGAAGGTCCAGGTCGAGGAGCTCTCTCCCATCGAGAAGAAGCTCTCCATCGAGGTCGATACCGCCCGCGTGGCGGATGAGCTCAACCGCGCCTATTCCGCGCTGGGCCGCCAGGTGCGGCTGCCGGGCTTCCGCCAGGGCAAGGTGCCCCGCCGCATCCTCGAGCAGCGCTTCAAGGGCCAGGTCGAGGACGAGGTCATCCAGCGCGTCGTCCAGACGGCGTACCTGGACGCGGTTCGCGAGCACAAGGTGGACGTCGTCGCCAGCCCGCAGGTCACCAACGGCGCGCTGAAGCCGGACGCCCCCTTCACCTTCGAGGCCCGGGTCGAGGTCAAGCCCAAGGTCGAGGCCAAGGAGTACGCGGAGCTGCCGCTCACCAAGGCGGACGCCACCGTCTCCGACGAGCAGGTCAACGAGCAGCTCGACCGCATGCGCCAGTCCCTGGGCCGGCTGGAGCCCGTCACCGACCGCACCTCCGCCGCCTCCGGCGACTACGCCACCGTGGACTTCGACGCCACCGTGGACGGCCAGCCGTTCCCCGGCAGCAAGGCCGAGGGCATCACCGTCCAGGTGCAGCCCGGTGAGCTGGTCGAGTCGAAGATCGCCGCCCTGGAGGGCGTGAAGGTGGGCGAGTCCAAGGACATCGACTACGCCTTCCCGGCCGACTACCGGGTGGAAGAGGTGAAGGGGAAGACGGGCCGCTTCCACGTCACCCTCAAGGACCTGAAGAAGGAAATCACCCCGGAGCTCAACGACGACTTCGCCAAGGAGACGGGCATCGCCCAGTCCCTGGACGAGCTGCGCGCCAAGGTCCGCGCGGACATGGAGAAGGCGCGCCGTTCGCAGGCGGACAACGACGAGCGCGAGGCCCTGGTCAAGGCGCTCGTGGAGCGCAACCCGTTCGACGTCCCTCGCGCCATGGTGGAGCGCGCCATGGACTCCATGCTGCGGGGCGCCCTGCAGCAGCTGCAGCGCTCGGGCGTGGACCCCAGCCGCCTCAACCTGGACTTCAACCGCCTGCGCGAGGAGATGCGCGAGAAGGCCGTCCAGGAGGTGAAGGGCACGCTGCTCCTGGAGTCCATCGCCCTCAAGGAGGGCATCCAGGCCAACGACGCGGACGTCGACGCGCGCATCGAGCAGCTCGCCACCGAGGCGGGTCAGCCCGTGGCCACGGTGAAGAAGTACTTCAAGGGCCCGGACGAGCGGCTCGGGTTGGCTCTGCGACTCCGGGAGGAAAAGACGATTGAATTCCTGAAGGGCCGGGCGAAGTATTCGTGAGGTTCGCTTTCCGAGCCTTCTCTCGAGGTCGACATGCCCTTCATGCCCGTTCCCTACGTCATCGAGCAGACGCACCGCGGTGAGCGCTCGTACGACATCTACAGTCGGCTCCTGAAGGACCGCATCATCATGCTGGGCACCGAAATCGACGACGACGTGGCCAACGTCATCGTCGCCCAGCTGCTGTTCCTCGAGTCCGAGGACCCGGACAAGGACATCAACCTCTACATCAACTCCCCCGGTGGCTCCGTGACGGCCGGCATGGCCATCTACGACACGATGCAGTACGTCAAGCCGCCGGTGTCCACCATCTGCGTGGGGCAGGCGGCCTCCATGGGGGCCGTCCTCCTGCTCGCCGGGACGAAGGGCAAGCGCTACGCCCTCCCGTCCAGCCGCATCATGATCCACCAGCCGCTCGGTGGGGCGCGGGGCCAGGCGACGGACATCGAAATCCAGGCGCGCGAAATCCTCCGGATGAAGGCGAAGCTCAACGAGCTCATCGTCAAGCACACCGGGCAGAGCATCGAGCGCGTGGAGAAGGACACGGACCGGGACTACTTCATGGGTGCCACGGAGGCGAAGGCCTACGGCATCATCGATGAGATCCAGAACCCCCGGAAGGTCGTGGGCCTGGGCAAGGACGAGAAGAAGTAGCCGTTCGCCGGGGCCCTGGCGCCTCGGCTGGCAGCCGGAGCCGCGGGAATCTCTCCCCGCGACTCCGGCTTTCTGCTTTCTGCGCCCGTCACCCACCCCTGTTAAGTACCGGGAAGGCGCGTGGACGATTCGGATGGGGGCTGACTAGATTGCCCCGAGGCCGGCTTTCCGGGGCGTGGGACGGGCGGCGGCTCTCAAAGGCGCAGCGAGGGATTTCATGGCGGGTAAGAACGTGGAGAAGCGAGACAACCAGACCCTCTGCTGCTCCTTCTGCGGCAAGTCGCAGAAGGAAGTGAAGAAGCTCATCGCGGGACCGACGGTCTACATCTGCGACGAGTGCATCGGGCTGTGCAACGACATCATCGCGGAGGAGATCGACCGCGAGGAGACCAAGGACACCAAGCTGCGCATCCCCCGGCCTTCGGAAATCAAGGCCGTGCTCGACGAGTACGTCATCGGGCAGGAGCGCGCGAAGAAGACGCTGTCGGTGGCGGTGCACAACCACTACAAGCGCATCGAGTCCAAGGTCGCCATGGAGGACGTGGAGCTCCAGAAGAGCAACATCCTCCTGCTGGGCCCCACCGGTAGCGGCAAGACGCTGCTGGCGCAGACGCTGGCGCGCATCCTCAACGTCCCCTTCACCATCGCGGACGCCACGTGCCTCACGGAGGCCGGCTACGTGGGCGAGGACGTGGAGAACATCATCGTCAACCTGCTCCAGGCGGCCGACCACGACATCGAGCGCGCCCAGCGCGGCATCGTCTACATCGACGAAATCGACAAGATCGCCCGCAAGTCGGAGAACCCCTCGATTACGCGCGACGTCAGCGGCGAGGGCGTGCAGCAGGCGCTCCTGAAGATCATCGAGGGCACGGTGGCCAACGTCCCGCCCAAGGGCGGGCGCAAGCACCCGCAGCAGGAGTTCCTGCAGGTCGACACCACCAACATCCTCTTCATCTGCGGCGGCGCGTTCGGCGGCCTGGACCAGGTCATCGAGCGGCGGCTGGGCGGGCGCAGCCTGGGCTTCGGCGCGGACATCCAGTCGAAGAAGCAGCGCAACCTCACGGAGCTGCTCAAGCACGTGGAGCCGGAGGACCTGCTCAAGTTCGGCATGATTCCGGAGTTCATCGGCCGTCTGCCCATCATCACCGCGCTGGAGGAGCTGGACGAGCCGGCGCTCATCAACATCCTCAACCAGCCGAAGAACGCGCTCACCAAGCAGTACCGCAAGCTCTTCGAACTGGACGGCGTGGCGCTGAAGTTCACGGACGGGGCCCTCAAGGCCATCGCCAGCGAGGCCATCCGCCGCAAGGCGGGCGCCCGCGGCCTGCGCTCCATCCTCGAATCCGCCATGCTGGATGTGATGTACGAAATCCCCTCGCGCAAGACGGTCCGCGAGGTGCTCATCTCCGAGGAGGTCATCCTCAAGAAGAGCGAGCCGGTGGTGCTCCACGCCACCGACAAGGAGGCCGAGCCGAAGAAGGAATCGGCCTGAGCCACCACGCCAGGCCCCTCTCGGGGCCCGGGTCCGGGAGTTGACGGGGCGCGTCATGGGTCGGGAACGACGACCCGGGCGCGCCCTGCTCGTTGGAGGAGGGAGCGGCTCCCCGGGGCCGCTCCACGTTTTTGTGGGACGCGGGGGTGGCTTTCTGTATGTGCTCTGACGCATGAGAGTGCTGCTCGCGTCCCCGGTGTTGATGCTCATCGCCTGCGTCAGCGCGACGGGGGCCGTCCGCGAGACAGCTCCGGACGCGCCTGGGGCGGCGCGGGGCTCAAAGGAACACGCGCGCATGGACTACCCGGTGACGCGGGCGGACGCGGTGGTGGACTCGGTGCATGGCGTGCCGGTGTCGGACGCCTACCGTTGGCTGGAGGACGAGAAGGCGCCGGAGGTGCAGGCGTGGATGCGCGCGCAGGACGCGCTGACGCGGCGGACGCTCGCGGGCGTGCCCGTGCGAGACGCGCTGGCGCGCCGCTTCGGCGAGCTGTTCTACGTGGACTCCATCTCCGCCCCCGCGCGGCGCGGCGACCGCTACTTCTACGTCCGCACCCACAAGGACAAGGAGAAGGGCGTCCTGTACTGGCGCGAGGGTGAGGCGGGAGCGGAGAAGGTCCTGTTGGACCCGAACGGCTGGAGCGCGGACGGCTCCGTGTCCCTGGGCACATGGGTGCCCTCCTGGGACGGCCGCAAGGTGGCCTTCGCCCAGCGCCCCAACGCGGCGGACGAGGCCGTGCTGCACGTGGTGGACGTGGACACCGGCGCCTGGTCGCAGGTCGACGTCATCGAGGGCGGCAAGTACGCCACGCCCAAGTGGACGCCGGACGGCGCGGGCTTCTACTACGAGTGGCTGCCCACGGACGCCGCCATCCCCGTGGACGAGCGCCCCGGCCACACCACGCTGCGCTACCACGCGCTGGGCGAGCCGCCCGCGAAGGACGCGGTGGTGCATCCTCGCACGGGCGACCCGTCCACCTTCCTGGCCGGCGACCTGAGCCGGGATGGCCGCTACCTGTTCGTCATCATCTCCCGGGGCTGGAGCGAGAACGACGTCTACTGGAAGCGCGTGGACGAGAAGGACTTCCGCCTGCTGGTGAGGGGCGAGGGCGCCACCTACACCGTGCACGCCTGGAAGGACGTCTTCTACGTCAGCACGGACGAGGGCGCGCCCCGGGGCCGCGTCTTCGCGGTGGACCCGAAGCGCCCCGAGCGCGCCGCCTGGAGGGAAATCGTCCCCCAGGACGAGACGGCCTCGCTCCAGTCCCTGTCGCTGGTCGGCGGGCACCTGGCCCTGGAGTACATGAAGGACGTCACCACCGAGGTGCGCGTGGCGACGCTCGAGGGGCGCCAGGTGCGCACGGTGGAGCTGCCCGGCGTGGGCGCGGCCTCCAACCTGTACGGGCTGGAGGACCAGGATGACGCGTACTTCGTCTTCACGTCCTTCACCACGCCCCGGCTCGTCTACAAGACGTCCGTCGCCACGGGCGCCTCGTCGCTGTGGGCGAAGGTGGAGCTGCCCATGGACCCGTCCGCCTACACGGTGGACCAGGTCTTCTACCCGTCGAAGGACGGCACCCGCGTGCCCATGTTCCTGGTGTACCGCAAGGGCCTGGCGCGCGACGGCAACGCCCCCACGCTGCTCTACGGGTACGGCGGCTTCAACGTGAACATGCAGCCGACCTTCCGGGCGAGCATCCTGCCCTGGCTGGACGCGGGCGGCGTGTACGCGGTGGCCAACCTGCGCGGCGGCGGCGAGTACGGCAAGGAGTGGCACGAGGCGGGGCGGCTCGGGCGCAAGCAGAACGTCTTCGACGACTTCCACGCGGCGGCCGAGTACCTGGTGCGCGAGCGCTACACCCAGCCCCGCCGGCTGGCCATCCACGGCGGCAGCAACGGCGGCCTGCTGGTGGGGGCGGCCATGACGCAGCGGCCCGACCTCTACGGCGCGGTGGTGTGCGCCGTGCCCCTGCTCGACATGGTGCGCTACCACCTCTTCGGCAGCGGCCGGACGTGGATTCCGGAGTACGGCTCCGCCGAGCGCCCCGAGGACTTCCAGACGCTGTATGCCTACTCGCCCTACCACCACGTCCGTCCGGACGGGCGCTACCCGGCGCTGCTGATGATGTCCGCGGACCACGACGACCGGGTGGACCCCATGCATGCCCGCAAGTTCGTCGCGGCGGTCCAGAACGTGGTGGGCAACCAGGCGCCCGCACTGCTGCGTATCGAAATGAACGCGGGACACACTGGCGCGGACCAGGTGGTCCGGAGCATTGAATCCAGCGCGGACCTCTACGCGTTTCTTTTCCAGGTGTTGGAGGTGGGAGGGCTCCAGGGTGGGGGGCCAGCGCAGGGCCGCTGACACCCTGGGCGGACGCCCGGGACGGCTTCGGGTGTTCCCTTGATGGCAGCAGCACCTTTCCCAATGTTGAGGCGGGGAACGGTGTCTGAAACCGACGTGTTATAGACGTGCTTCACCCCCGGTGTGCGCTTGCTGGTCGAGCAACCGGGCAACTCTTCAGGGGCCTACCATCCCGGCGGGCCAGCAGGTGGCGGATACATGTTCTTCGGACGTGACGACAAGAAGGAAGCCCAGAAGCGCGGACTCACCGTCCCGCTCTTGCCCCTTCGGGACATCATCGTGTTCCCGCACATGGTGGTTCCGCTGTTCGTCGGCCGGGAGAAGTCCATCGCGGCGTTGAAGGACGCGATGGCGCACAAGGGGCCGGACGACAAGGCCGTCATCCTGCTGGCCGCCCAGAAGAAGGCCAAGACGAACGACCCCTCTCCCGACGACATCTTCCACTTCGGCACGGTGGGCCACGTCATCCAGCTGCTGTCGCTGCCGGATGGCACGGTGAAGGTGCTGGTGGAGGGCGTGCGCCGCGCCCGGGTGAAGAAGTTCCACCCGAACGACGCCTTCTTCATGGTGGAGGTGGAGGAGGTCGAGGAGCAGACGGAGAAGAGCGTGGAGCTGGAGGCGCTCGTTCGCAGCGTCCACTCCGTGTTCGAGGCCTTCGTCAAGCTCAACAAGCGCATCCCGCCGGAGATGCTGATGCAGGTGGCCAGCATCGACGACCCGGCGCGGCTCGCCGACACCATCGTCGCGCACCTGTCGCTCAAGCTGAACGACAAGCAGGCGCTGCTCGAGACGGAGTCCCCGGCCAAGCGGCTGGAGAAGCTGTACGAGCTGATGCAGGGGGAGATCGAGATTCTCCAGGTGGAGAAGAAGATCCGCACCCGCGTCAAGAAGCAGATGGAGAAGACCCAGAAGGAGTACTACCTGAATGAGCAGATGCAGGCCATTCAGAAGGAGCTGGGTGAGCGCGACGAGTTCAAGAACGAGATCCAGGAGATCGAAGAGAAGCTGAAGAACAAGCGGATGAGCAAGGAGGCCACGCTCAAGGTCAAGAAGGAGCTGAAGAAGCTCCGGATGATGAGCCCGATGAGCGCCGAGGCCACGGTCGTCCGCAACTACATCGACTGGATCATCAGCCTGCCCTGGTACGACGAGACGCAGGACCGTCTCGACGTGACGGAGGCGGAGACGGTGCTCAACGAGGACCACTACGGCCTGAAGAAGCCGAAGGAGCGCATCCTCGAGTACCTCGCGGTGCAGCAGCTGGTGAAGAAGCTCAAGGGCCCCGTGCTGTGCTTCGTGGGTCCTCCGGGCGTGGGCAAGACGTCGCTGGCGCGCTCCATCGCTCGCGCCACGGGCCGCAAGTTCGTGCGCCTGTCCCTGGGCGGCGTGCGCGACGAGGCGGAGATCCGCGGCCACCGGCGCACGTACATCGGCGCGATGCCGGGCAAGCTCATCCAGTCGCTGAAGAAGGCGGGCAGCAACAACCCCGTCTTCCTGCTCGACGAAATCGACAAGATGTCCACCGACTTCCGTGGCGACCCGAGCGCGGCGCTGCTGGAGGTGCTGGACCCCGAGCAGAACCACAACTTCAACGACCACTACCTGGACCTCGACTACGACCTGTCCAAGGTGATGTTCATCTGCACCGCGAACACGATGCACAACATCCCCGGTCCGCTGCAGGACCGCATGGAGGTCATCCGCATCGCGGGGTACACCGAGCCGGAGAAGCTCTCCATCGCCCGGCGCTACCTCATCCCGAAGGAGCAGGAGGCCAACGGGCTGACGGACATCAAGGTCGACTTCAGCCACGAGGCGCTGCGCACCATCATCCACCGCTACACGCGCGAGTCCGGCGTGCGCTCGCTGGAGCGCGAGATTGGCGGCGTGTTCCGCAAGATTGCCCGCGACGTGCTGAAGAACGGCAAGCGGGACATCGAGGTGGACCGGAAGATGGCGATGAAGTTCCTGGGCACCCCGCGCTACCGCTACGGCGTGGCGGAGCGGGAGGACCAGGTGGGCATCGTCACCGGCCTGGCGTGGACGGAGCTGGGCGGTGAAATCCTCACCACCGAGGCCACGGTAATGCCGGGCAAGGGCAAGCTCATCATCACCGGCAAGCTGGGCGAGGTGATGCAGGAGTCCGCGCAGGCCGCCATGTCGTACGTGCGCAGCCGGGCGGAGCGCTTCGGCATCGACCGCAAGGTGTTCGAGAACTACGACATCCACGTCCACCTGCCGGAGGGCGCCATCCCCAAGGACGGTCCGTCCGCGGGCGTCACCATCTGCACGGCGCTGGTGAGCGCGCTCACGCGCATCCACATCCGCCGCGACGTGGCCATGACGGGTGAAATCACCCTGCGCGGGCGCGTGCTGCCCATTGGCGGCCTGAAGGAGAAGACGCTGGCGGCGCACCGCGCGGGCATCAAGACGGTCCTCATCCCGAAGGCGAACAAGAAGGACCTGAAGGACATCCCGCTGAAGATCCGCAAGCAGCTGCGCATCGTCCCCGTGGAGTTCGTGGACGACGTGCTGCGCGAGGCGCTGGTGCTGGAGAAGCCGGAGGAGTTCGGCCGCGGCAAGCCCGTCAGCGACAGCCTCAAGCTGCCCCCCAGCGGCGAGGCCCCCACCGCGCCGGCTCCGGCCTAGCGGCGGGCGAAGCCCCCCGGGGTCCGTCCCTTCGGTGACGGGCCCCACCTGATGCGCCAGGACACCGGAGGCCCCGACGGGGCGCCGGTCTCCTGGCGCTTCTCTTCTGGCGCGCCCTGTCGTGCCCGGGCCCCGCGTCGCGCGGGAGCCAGGCGCGGTGCCGGGAGCGGGGGGCAGGGCGACCTCTCGTGGGGCCAGCGCGGGGCTGGCTCGTGGCGCACGGCACCAGGGGGCCGGCCGGGGGCCTGGACATTCCTGGCTTCCCCTTTCCTGGAGTCCGGTGCTTCGGGGTACAACGTGCGGCGGTGGCCGCTCGCGCGCGATTCATCTGGTGGTGCCTCCTGCTCGGCTGGGTGACCGGGGCCTGTGGCCCTTGTGGCTTCCAGCCGGACCCTGGCGTGAAGGTCGTGGTGCCGGCCATGCCCACCACGCTCGACTGGAGCCACTCGGACCCCGAGAGCTGGGCGAACTATCCGGTGATGCTGGCCACCCAGCGGGGGTTGACGCAGCTGGGGCCGGACCACTCGGTGCGGCCCGGGCTGGCCGAACGCTGGGAGCGCTCCCGCGACGCCCAGGGGCGCGAGGTCTACGTCTTCCACCTGCGCCGGGACGTGCACTGGTCCGACGGTTCGCTCCTCACCGCGAGGGACTTCGTCGTGGGCTGGCGCCGCGCGCTGCGCGGACGCGAGCGCGGAGAGATGGCGGACCTGGACGGGGCCTCCGAGGCGCTGGCGCTCCAGGAGACGCTGGCGCCCGAGGCCGACATCCGCGCGGCGCTCGAGCGTGTGGGCGTCCAGGCCCTGGACCCCCACACCCTGAAGGTCGTGCTGGCGCACCCGCGCAGCTACTTCCTGGCCCGCGTGGCCAACGTCTACATCTTCTATCCGGCGCCGGCCGTGGACCTGGAGGGGCGCTCGGACGAGGCGGTGCGTGACTACTTCGACCGGCCGCGCGACGGGCGTCCGCTGGCGCTCGGGCCCTACCGCGTGGAGAGCTGGGACCGCGCCGGCGAGCGCGTGCGGCTGGTGCACAACCCCCGCTCGGCCTTCCCCGTGCCGTTGGCGGAAGGCGAGGCGCCCGTCCCGGTCATCACCCTGATGAAGTCGGAGATCGGCCCGGCGCTGTACGAGCGGGGGCGCGTGGACTTCGTCTTCGTGGACAGCGCGGCGGCCCTGCGCGTGCGGCGGCCGGACGACCTCCAGCGCGAGCCGCTCCTGTCCACGTACTACCTCGCGTTCAACACGGAGAAGCCACCGCTCGACCGCCCGGAGGTCCGCCGCGCGCTGTCGCGGGCGCTGGACCGCGAGGCGCTCATGGCGGGGCTCTTGCCCGCCGCGCGGCCCTCGCACGTCCTGTTGCCGCCGGAGCTGCCCGGCGCCGCGACGCCCGAGGAGGCCGCGCGCCTGCCGCGCCACGAGCCCGAGCGGGCCCGCGCGGAGCTGGCCGGGGCGGGTGGGGTGGCGCGCCCCCTGCGCCTCATCTACCGCTCCGGCGACAACTTCGTGCCGGAGGTGGCCATCGCCGAGCGCATCGCGGCGCAGCTCGCGAAGGTGGGCGTGCAGGTGGTGCTGGAGGCGCGCTCGGACTTCACGGCCGAGGTCGCGCGCCGCACGGCGGAGGGGCCTCGCGCGTATGACCTCTACCTGCGGCGGCTGGGCGGGGACTACGCCCACCCCAACACGTTCTTCACGCTGTTCGAGCGCTCGGGCAACCACCAGACGGGCTGGGAGACCCAGGGCGGCGGCGAGCCCATGCGGCGCTTCGAGCAGCTGCTGGAGGCGGCGGACGCCGAGTCGGACGAGGCGAGGGCCCGCGCGCTGTACGTGCGAGCGCAGGAGGTCCTCGTGGGGGAGCAGGCGGTGATTGCCCCCCTCTACCACCCCGACCGCTACTTCCGGGCCCGCGACTCCCTCAGCGGCCTCGACGTGGACCCCTTCAACTTCCTGGCCCTGCGCTCGCTGCGTCAGGCCGCGCCCCCACGGACGCAGGCGGAGGGGACGCCATGAGGACCGTGCTCCAGCGGCTCGCGCGTCAGCTGATGCTGGTCCCGGTGGTCGCGGTGGCCTCGTACTTCCTGATGGCCATGTTGCCGCTCACCACGGAGAGCGAGTCGAAGCGGCAGGTGTCCCCGGAGCTGGCGGCGTCCTATCGCCGCGACCTGGGCATCGGCGAGCCGCTGGGCTTCCTCCGGCCATGGGAGAAGTTGTTCCGCGGCGAGCGGCTGGGCACCAGCGCCCAGGGCATCACCGGCGACGAGCTGCTGCGCAAGCTGTCGGGCAGCGTCGGCGTCGGGATGATGGCGCTGCCGCTCGCCCTGGCCTGGGCGTTGGGGTTCGCGCTCGCGCGGACGCACTGGCGCAAGGGCCGCTGGGCCGCGCTGGGGGACGCGGTGCCCGCCATCGCCTTCGGGACCCCCGTGTTCATCCCCGCGCTGCTCGTGGCGCCCGCCGTCGTCGAGCGGGGACACCTGCTCCCGGAGCTGTGCGCCGCGCTCGTCACGTCCATCTGGCCCGGCATCTTCCTGGGCACGCTGGTGGGGGACGCGCTGGAGACGGAGCTGTCGCGCGACTACGTGCGCACCGCGCTGGGCAAGGGCCTCTCCCCGGGCGCCGTGCTGCGCCGCCACGTGCTGCCCAACGTGCTGCCCGCGCTGCTCGACGCGGTGGGGCCGGTGGCCACCGCGCTGTTGGCCGGCTCCTTCGCGGCGGAGCGCGTGCTGGGCCTGCCGTACTTCGGTCAGCTCTACGTGCTCGCGGTGCTCAACAAGCAGGTGGCCGTCGTCGTGGTGGCCACCACCACGTTCGCCTCGCTGCTGGTGCTCGTCAGCCTGGGCGTCGAGGTGGTCCGTCACGTCGTCGACCCGCGCTCCCGGGAGGCCCGCGCATGAGCGGCATGCCGCCTCGCGCCCGCTTCGGCTTCGTCCTGCTGGTGGGGCTGGGAGTCCTCAGCCTGGTGGCCGGCAGGCTGTTCCCGGACTGGCTCGCCAACACCTGCCCGCTGGGCGTGGACCCCACGCGGCCGGACCGCACCGTGTGCGAGCTGGCCTTCGGCGGCCTCTGGGTGTCACTCGCCGTGGGGCTCGTGGCCGGCGCGCTGTCCACGCTCATCGGGCTGGCGGTCGCCGCCGTCGCGCGGCTCTTGGGCGGCGCGCTGGAGCAGGTCGTCCTGCGCGGGGTGGACGCCGTCTTCGCGCTGCCCGACGTCCTGGTGGTGATGGTGCTCCAGCTCGCGGGGCAGTCGCTCTCGGACGCGGGGCTCGGGGGCGGGCTGGGGCCGTTCGGGTTGATGGTGGCGTCGCTCGCCCTGGTGGGGTGGGCGGGGCCCGCGCGCATGTTCCGCAACCGCCTGGCCACCCTGGAGGGACAGGAGTTCGTCGCGGCGGCGCGCGCGCTCGGCGGTGGTGGCGCGCACGTGCTGCGCGTCCACCTGTGGCCCGCGCTGCGCCCCTTCGCGCTCGCGGTGTTCCTCAGCCGCCTGCCCACCGCCATCCTCACCGAGTCCACCGTGAGCTTCTTCGGCATCGCGCGCATGGAGCCCATGTCGCTGGGGCGCTACCTGGGCACCAGCTACGCGGCCCTCATCTACGAGGGCGGCTCGCGCGTGGTGCTGCCCGCGTGGGCGCTGCTGGTGCTGCTCGTGCTCGGCGCGTCGCTCGCCTCCCAGGCGCTCTCGGCGGGCCCTCGCAAGGCCGCCTGAGGAGGACCCGCGGGGCGTGGTGGCTGTGGAATTCCCAACGACCGCATGTGGGTTCCCATCACACGGAAACCTTTTGCCCGCATCGGTGAACTCCATGTCCCTGCCAACCATCGAAGAGCTGACCACGTCCCTGGGTACCGAGACGCGCGAGCGAACCGAACGCACGGACGAGCTGAAGTTGGAGCCCGTGCGTGGCGCGGTGCTCGTGGTGGAAGACGACCCGACGCATCGGGAAATCCTGGTGGAGATGCTGGCGGGTTGGGGCTACGAGCCCCTGCCCGTGGGCAGCGCCGAGGAGGCGGAGTTCGCCGTGCGCAACAAGCGCATGGACGCCGCCATCGTCGACGTGTTCCTGCCCGGTCGCAGCGGCGCCACGTTGATGTCCCGGCTGCGCGAGCGCTTCCCGCAGGCGGTCCTCATTGGCGTGAGCGCGATGAGCGACGCGGCCATGGCGCGCAAGTGCAAGGGCCTGGGCGCGGACCTGTTCATCGGCAAGCCGCTCAATCCGGAGCGTCTGTCGGAGGCGCTCCAGTCCCGACACACCAGCTGGCACTAGTCCCCTCGTGGCGGCCGTCCCGAGGGGCGGTTGCCGGTTGCGCCGCCCCCGCGAACCGTCGATGCTCCAGGCGTGAAGAACCTCGCTCCCGGCTTCCTGCTGGCCATGCCTCAGCTCGGGGACCCGAACTTCTACCGCTCGGTCGTCCTGATGATCGAACACGGTGAGTCCGGCTCCATGGGGCTCGTCATCAACCGGGGCGCGCCGTTGACCCTGGGCGAGCTGGCGCGTGGCCAGAAGATGGACATCGCCACCGAGCGCGAGAGCCAGCCCGTGTTCATCGGGGGGCCGGTGGAGCCGCAGCGAGGCTTCGTGTTGCATGACGACCGCGAGCTGACGGAGAAGCACCCGGTGCTGCCGGGGCTGTTCCTCAGCGTGACGCTGGACGCGCTGGGGCCCCTGCTGGAGCGCGGCGCGCCGAGGCTGCGCTTCTGCCTGGGCTATGCCGGTTGGGGCCCGCGCCAGCTCGAGAGCGAGATCGCCGCCGGTTCGTGGCTCTTCACGGAGGCCACGGCGGAGGCGGTGCTGGGCCAGGAGCCCGGCAAGCTGTGGGAGACGACGTTGCGTGGCATGGGCGTCGACCCGGCCATGCTGGTGATGGGAAGGGGAATGAACTGATGTTGGACCCAGAATTCATCCGTGGACGCATCCTGGAGGCCCTGCCGGGCTCCGAGGTGGACGTGCGGGACACGACGGGGACGGGCGACCACTTCGAGGCACGCGTGGTGAGCCCGGACTTCGCCGGCAAGGCGATGGTGCAGCAGCACCAGCTCGTGTATGCGCCGCTCCAGCAGTGGCTCAAGTCCGGCGAGCTGCACGCGCTGGCCCTGAAGACCTATTCGCCCGAGCAGTGGAAGAAGCTCGGGAACCGTTGAGAAGAGAAGGAGCACCGCTCATGACCCCCGAACTCAAGGCCCGGTTCGACGAAATCACGAAGTCGCACCCCATCGTCCTCTTCATGAAGGGCAACGCCCTGTTCCCCCAGTGCGGGTTCTCCGCGCGGGCCCTCCAGTTGCTGCAGCCCCACGGCGAGGTCTTCACCGTGGACGTGCTCGCGGACCCGGAGGTGCGGCAGGGCATCAAGGACTACACGAACTGGCCCACCATCCCGCAGATCTTCATCCACGGGCAGTTCGTGGGGGGCTCCGACATCCTCATGGAGCTGGCCGAGCGCGGTGAGCTGGCGGACCTGGTCGCCGGCAAGTCGCCCGCCTGAGGCGCGCGAGCGGGGAGGGGAGACCCGCTCCCCCTCTCCGGTTAGGATGGGCGGCCGCACCCGCGAGGAGCCGCAGCAGTGGTCAATGCCACCCCGCCCGATACTTCCCAGAAGCAGGATGAGACCGCGGACGCGCCGGGGACCCCGGCCGCCGCGCAGACGAACGCCGCCGTCGCCCTGACGGACTCCCCGCTGACGGGCGCCTCGCCCGCCGTGGTGGACCCGGACGACCTGGTGGCCACGGCGAAGACGCCCACCCTGATGGAGAAGGTGCAGGCGTTCCGTGCCCGCCACGAGAAGTGGGAGATGGCCGCCTTCTTCTTCGGTGGCTTCCTCTACGACATCGTCTCGCTCAGCCGCATCGACGACACGCTGACGATGGTGCAGAGCTTCGCGTACCTGCTCATCCTGGCGTCGCTGTTGCTGTTGGAGCAGCGCTACCCGGAGGGCACGGAGCCGCCGAGCCTGCTCGCGAAGGTGTGGCGCTGGCGCGAGGACGCCGTCCACTTCTTCTTCGGCAGCCTGCTCAGCGTCTTCATGCTGCTGCTCTTCAAGAGCACGTCGGGCGTGTTGCCGTACCTGTTCGTGGTGGCCCTGTTCGCGCTGCTCGTGGCCAACGAGCTGCCGCGCTTCCGCCAGATGGGGCCTGTCGTCCGCGTGTCGCTGCTCAGCCTGTGCGTGACGATGTACTTCGCGTGCCTGCTGCCGGTGGTGTTCGGGCGCATCGGCCTGTGGGTGTTCCTGCTGGCCGTGGGGCTGGGCTGCGCGAGCATCTTCGGGCTGATGCGGTTGATGGAGCGCTGGCGGCCGGACCTGGAGTACCTGGTGCGCAAGGTGGCGGTGCCGGGCTTCGGCGTGCAGGCGGCGCTGCTGGGCTGCTACCTGCTGGGCGTCGTCCCGCCCATCCCCCTGGCGGTGCAGTACTCGGGCATCTACCACGACGTGAAGCGCGTCAGCCCCGGCGTGTACCAGCTCACCTCGGTGGACGACTCCATCTGGTACAAGCCGTGGACGTGGTTCGGTCCGGACTTCGTCATTCGTCCTGGCGACAAGCCGTACTACTTCTTCCGCATCTTCGCGCCGAAGAACTTCGCGCCCTACAAGGTCCGGGTGCGTTGGTACTACGACCACCCGGAGAAGGGCTGGACGACCAACGGCAGCGGCTTCATGGCCAACGTCAGCAGCAACGGCACGGACGGGGGCTACCGCTACTACGCCACCACGTCGAACCTGAAGCCGGGGCACTGGCGCGTGGTGCTGGAGACGGAGGACGGGCACGAAATCAACCGCCTGTCCTTCACCGCGGGGGCGGACACGCGCTCCGAGCCGCGCGAGCTGAAGGTGGAGTACTCCACGCTCAAGGAGCTGCTGCCGCTGTCCGCCGAGGCCTGGGAGAAGAGCCGCAAGGTCGCTCCTCCGAGCACCCCGCCGGGGGCGCCAGCGTCTCCGGCGCCGCTCCCCGCGGATGAGGTGGCTCCGCCCGAGGCCCCGGTGGCGCCGGCCGCGCCCTGACATGCCTCGCGGGTCCTCCGCAACCCATATTCTCCCCCGCGTGCGTACTCTTCTATGACTCTCGCGTGCGCCGGGGGACGCGGGTGTCTCCGAGTCGCCGCGCGCGGGTTGGCTTTCGGGGAAGAGGACCGTGTCTTGAACAGCAAGGGATTGAAGAGGCTTGGGGCGGCAGGACTGGTGTTCGCGCTGGGGCTGACGGGGTGCTCGTCGACGCAGACGGGCCCCAGCACGTTGGAGCGGCGCGCGGCGATTCGCGACTCGTATTCGAAGACCTACCGGGGGGCGGAGGGGTTCCAGACGGCCCGGTGGGGGATGTCGCTCGAGGAGGTCCGCGCCGCCATTCCCGAAGCCGCGCTGGGGGAGGATGGCGTGCTGCGGCTGCGGACGGCCATCGCGGACGCGCCAGCGGAGGTCACCTTCGGCTTCCTGAAGGAGCGGCTCGCGGCGGTGGACGTGTTCTTCCCCGAGGTGAAGGACGAGAAGACGTTCCAGGGGTTGCTGAAGGACTTGTTGACGCGGAAGTACGGCGAGGCGAAGCACCCCCGGGAGGTGAAGCGGGAGGTGAAGCGCGGCCTCATTCCCCAGCGCTTCGCGGCGGACCTGGCTCCCCAGCCGCCCGCGCCCGAGACGATGGAGGGCACGCTGGCGGCGAAGGGGGCCTTCCGGCTGGTCAACCGTTGGGTGACCACGGAGAGCCTGGTGAACCTGGGCGCGTGGCGCCTGCCGGAGTCCGGCGTGGTGTCCATCCAGTACGAGAGCGCCTTCTACGCGCCCGGGCGGACGGCGGAGGACCGGCGCACGTTCAACGAGGCCCGTGAGGAGCTGGTGAAGGAGCTGTAAGACGGCGTGGATGGAGTGGCCCGAGTGAGGGCCACTCCCCGCCTGGGAGCTAGAGCCCCCTGGCCTGTGAGAGCCGTTGCTGCTTCAGGGTGGCTTGCAGGTCGGCGCGGATGATGTGGGCGTACTCGATGCTCTCCAGGTAGAGCGTGAGCAGCTTGGATTGCCTGCCCTGGCCTCCGACGAGCTTCACGTCGGTTTCGCGCAGCTCCCAGAGGGCGAACCTCAAGAAGTGAAGCTGATTGACGAAGGCGTCGGTGCGTGAGGCGGCGTCCGCGGGCAGCTTGGGCACGGTGTCTGTCGTGGTCTTGGCGTGCTGCTCCGAGGACGCGGTCGATGGCTCCGCTAGCCATGCATAGGTCCAGGCGATGTCTGTGCTCATCGCTCTGCGGTTCGCGCGCTGCGCATCTCCCTTGTATTCCTCCTCCTGGTCGTCGGGTCTTCTCTCGTACTTGGACGACAACACCTTCACCAATGCCTTGTGTTCTTCCAGGATGTCGACCGGGGACGTGAACCGGACGATGACGCTGCCCAGGTGGTCATCGGTGAAGTGGAAGACGACTCCGGCGGGGCGATCCGCGACCTCCGTGAAGACCAGGATGTCTCCCTCCGCCGAGTCCCGCGCGGCTGGGTAGAGCGCTCGCACCTCGTCACGCGTCATGCCCCATCGGGTGGACTGGAAGCCCGTGGTGCTCCGGTAATTGCTGGCATGCAAGTCTTGGAGCCGGGCCCTGCGCTCGTGCAGGTTCACGCGCTTGCAGCCGACGCATCCGACAAGGACGAACAAGAGCAGCAGCCAATGACGGTTCATTGGCGGCATCCTTTCGTCTTTCATCCTGGCACTTCAACCCCGTTGGGGATGGGGCGCGAACGTCAGAAGACGTCCGCCCGGGCGCGGCGGCGGGTGGCGATGTCCTCGAAGACGTCGGCGCGGACCACCTGGGCGAAGTCCCGTCCCTCGTAGTGGAGCGTGAGCATCCGCTCGCTTCGGCCCTGGCCTCCCATCAGGTAGACGGACGTCTCCTCCGTGCGCCAGATGGCCATCACCAGGGCGTCGATGCTCTTCACGAAGCCGTCGGCGCGAGCGACGGCGTCCGGGGGCACCTCCACCGCGTAGGTGGGTACCGGCTCTCCCGGAGCGGGGCGCGACTGGGGAAGCGTGTCGGCGAAGAACGCGAGCACCCAGGACAGGTCCGTCCCCAGCTTGCGCCGGTTGGCGTGACTCGCGTCCTCGTTCAACAGCGTCCGATACCCACGGGGGCGCCCGTACTTCGCCACCATCGCGTCCACCAACACCTGATGCTCCTGCCGGACGTCGAACGTCTCCGTGAAGCGCACGAGCACGTTGCCCAGGTGGCCCTCCGTGAAGACGAAGAGCACCAGCCCCCTCAGCCCCGCCAGCTCCGTGGCGACGAAGAGGTCGCCCCGCGTCGTCGGCTGCGCGTCCGGGTAGAGCGCCCGTACCTCGTCGGGCGTCATCCCCCACCGCGTCGACTGGAAACCCTCGCTGCCACGCTGATTCTGGGCATAGCCCGCCCGGAGAAACTCCCGCTGCTGCGAGACCGATGGACCGCAACCCAGCAGACCGAGCGCCACCACCACCAAGAGACGATTCATAGTGGGCATCCTGCTGTTTCACGGGGTCTGTGGCAATCGAGTTGCCATAGGGCGGCGGCGCGCTCACCGGTCCGAGCGCAGCGCCTCGTCGGGAGGGACCTGGAGCGCGCGCCGCGCGGGCAGCCAACTCGCGAGCACCGCCACGGCGCCGAGCAGCGCGGGGACCCCGACGAAGGTCACCGCGTCGAACGGGTGGATGCCATGGAGCAGGCCGGACAGGCTCCGCGCGAGCAGCGCGGCCCCCAGCAGTCCCACCATGACTCCGGCGAGGGTGAGCCGTACGCCCTGGCCCAGCACCAGCTTCAGCACCTGCCGGTCCGTCGCACCCAGCGCCACGCGGATGCCCAGCTCTCGTGTGCGCACGCTGACCGAATACGCGACCAGTCCATGGATGCCGACCCCCGCGAGCGTCAGGCCCAGTCCCGCCAGAAGCGCCAGCAGCTTCCCCAGGATTCGCGTGGGGCCCAAGCGCGTCTCGACGACCTCGTCCATCGTGCGCACGCGCCCCAGGGGAAGGCGCTCGTCGATGGAGCGGAACGTCGCCCGCAGCTCGGGCACCAGGGCCTCCAGTGTGCGTGACGTGCGCACCACGAGCACCATGTACAACGGCTCGAACTGTCCCATGGGCAGGTAGACCTCCGCGGCCGGCGGTTCTCCGACGCCGTCATGGCGGGCGTCTCCCACCACGCCCACCACCTCGCGGAAGGGCTCGCCATCCAGGTTCAGCCGCACCTGCTTGCCCAAGGCGTCACCGCTCGGAAAGAAGCGCCTCGCGAAGGTCTCGTTCACGACCGCCACGGGAGGCGCTCCTTCCTTGTCCGTGGCTTCGAGAGGCCGCCCCTGCTTCAGCGACATGCCCAGCGTCGCGAAGAGGCCGTCGCTCGCGGTCCGGAACGTCGCCAGCGGTCGTTGCTCGGCCACTGCTTCCTGTTCGCCGGGCAGCATGACCGAGGTGATGCCATTGCGACCCCAGAGGGGAACGGTGCTGGCCAGCGCCGCGGAGCTCACGCCCGGCGTCGTCCGGACCTTCTCCAGAATGTCCGCGAGGACGAGGCGTTGGCTGGCGTCATCACCGCCGTGGCCATCCACCGGTGGGAGGACATCCGTGGCCACGACGCCGTGTGGCTCGAAGCCCAGGGGCGCATCGTGCAACCGGCCCAGTGTCCGGAGCATCAGCCCGGCGCCGATGAGAGGGATGAGGGCCAGGGCCACCTGCGCCACGACGAGCGCCCGCTGGACGTGTTGGGCTCCCGTGGCCGCCCGGCCTCCCCGGGCGAGCCCCAGCGCACCGCGACCCTCCGCTCGCGACATCCGCAGCGCGGGGAGCAGACCGAACAGGAGACAGGTCGACAGGGAGACGCCCATCGCGATGAGCAGGACCTGTGTGTCGACGCGCGGGTCCTCGGTGGGCAGCAGGCCTTGTGGGATGAAGCCGCGGAGAAGGTCCCGGCCCCACATCGCCAGCAGGAGCCCGGCCGCGCCGCCCGCGACGGCCAGCAACCCGCTCTCCACGAGAAACTCCCGCGCGAGCTGTCCCCGCCTCGCCCCCAGCGCCGCGCGGATGCAGAGCTCGCGCTCCCGCGTCTTCGCTCGCGCCAGCAACAGGTTCGCCACGTTGGCGCAGGCCACGAGCAACACCAGCACCACGACACCCGACAGGAGCCACAGCCGCGCCCGCGCATCCTCCACCACCAGTTCATGGAGGGGGACGAGCCGCGTGCCCGAGGCCTGTCCCTTCATGTGCGGCTCCTGGGCGAGGCTCGCGGTCAGCGCCTCCAGCTCACCTCGCGCCACGTCGAGTGTCGCCCCCGAGCGCAGGCGCCCCACGACGCGCAGGGTGACATCCCCTGGATGCGGGGCTTCGCGCTCGGCGTCGAGCACGAGCGGCATCCACAGGTCCACGTCGGGCGCGAACTGGAACGAAGCGGGCATCACCCCCACCACCGTCAGCGGTCGGCCGTCCAGCATCACCGTCTGCCCCACGGCGTTGCTGGCCCCACCGAAACGCCGTTGCCACAGCCCGTGGCTCAGCCACGCCACGTCACCGTCTCCCGGCGTCTGCTCGTCCGCGCGGAGCTCGCGCCCCAGGGCTGGCTGGACGCCCAGCATCGAGAACAGCCCCGCGGTCGCGCGACCGGTGCGCAGCCGCTCCGCGCCCGCGTCCGAGCCGGTGAGGGTCCGGTCCCAGAGCGCCAGCCCCTCGAGCTGCTCGAAGGATCGCGCCCTGTTCCTCCAGGCCTCGAGCATGAGATGGCTCACCCCCAGGCGTTCCCGCTGCGCGCTGGCCTGGTACAGACGGACCAGTCGCTCCGGCTCGCGGTAGGGCAGGGGGCGCAACATGACCTGGTACACGACGCCGAAGACGGCGGTCGTCGCGCCGATGGCCAGGGCGAGTGTCGCCACCACCACGGCGGTGAAGCCGGGCTCGCGCGACAACCTGCGCGATGACAGGCGGATGTCCTGGAGGAGCGGGAGCATGAGGGGACTGGCTGCAACGCGGACGCCAAGCGCCTCGAAGCAGCGATGCCGGGATGTTCCAGAATGGAGAGGAGCGCGGCGGCTTCGTTCGCCGTCGGGGTGTCCGGATGTGGCACGCGCGCATCCCGGGAACGGACACCGCGCGCAACGGGCTCTCACGTAGCCGATGCGCCCCGGGGCGGCCCGTGCATGGCGCCGCCTCCGTTCATCGGCATTCCTGGCTCGCGCTACTCACACTTTCGCGGGCAGCTCTCCTCGAGCAGCGCGCACCGCTGTTGCTGCTCCGGAGTGGTCGCGTTCTGCCAGCAGCGGCTGCTCTGGACGGCACAGGCCTCGAGACAGGCCTCACGACCCGACAGCGACTGGTTCACCGCCTCGAGGCCCTCCGTGTCGAGCGGCTCCGGCCCACCACAGCCCATCAGCCCGCCCGCCACGACCACCACCGCCAGCAAGGTCCTTCGCATGTGCAGCCTCCTGTCCCGCGTGGGTGAGGCTCCCCTCGGGGAGTCGAGTCCATGAAAGGACAGGTCGGGCGCCGGCCGCCACGAGTCCGGAGCTACCCGTCCGGACGTCCGCGCCACGCAGGGGCGCCCGTGGCCGCGAGCGCGAGGACCCCCCCACGACCCATCACCTGTTTCATGGGGCGACGCCGGGCTCCGCCAACGCCGTTCAGCGCAGCGCCGAGCGGGCGGTGGGTTCGAGCAGCAGCGTCTCCGGCGCGGACTTCAGCTGGGCGCGCAGGGCCGGCTCGACGTCCCTCGTCCAGTGCCGGGAGCGCGCCAGCTTCTCGACGTGCGTGAGGTAGTGCTCGCGGCTCGGGAACACGGTGAACAGCGCGAGCACGTGTTCCCCTTCGCGGACGGGCAGGGCGGGGAAGGTGTTCTGGGCGTACTCGCTCTGGAAGAGGGCGGCGGGCGGCGCGCCCGTCTGCGCGAACACGGGGAGCACCCGCCGCCGCACGAACTGGAGGAAGGCGCCGTCGACGGGCGCGCTCCGATACAACAGGGTGACGAGCACCACGGACTTCGGCGTCTCGCGGGTCCCCACCCCGGGACGGGGCTCGCGGGGGAGGGGAAGGCCCGCCCCACCAGCGCTGGGGCGCAAGAGCAGGACGTTCGACGAATCCAGCATCGTCGCGTTGGCCGCCTCCCGGTGCACCTTCCAGACCGGGCCCCCATAGAAGCGCTTCAGCATCTCCTCCCGGCCGCGCATGTCCGCGAAGCCGCGCAACCAGACGAAGCGGTCCGGTCGCTCACTGTCACGGAACTGGCCGGCGAGCGTCGCGCCCTGCTCCTCCTGGCTCTCGACGAACTCGCGGTCGAACAGCTCGATGAGGACGTCGCGCTGTCCGGGCCGCAGCGTGTACTGCCTCAGCTCGAGCACCGCGCAACAGCCCGGCCGCGAGGCCTCCTGGGCAGACGCCGCCGGCGCGAGCGCCTCCGCCTCCGACGTCAGGAGCGACAACCACGGCAACAGCAGGAAGGACACGCGCACTCCGCCTCCAGGGCTCGGGGATTGCGCGGCACCGTACGAGGCAATGCGGACACTTCCGGCCCTGATTGGGACACGATGTCCGGAGGCGGGAGCCAGAGGGGCCCCCGCCAGGGAGCGTACGACTACTGGCAGTTCTCCATGTCGTAGTTGAAGTCCTTGCGCGGCGTCTGGCCGGGGTCCTGGTTGATGGCCGCGATGTTCAGCTCCTGGTAGGAGACCGTCTGGCTGCCGCCGATGACCATCTGCGTCCGCTCGATGCGGGTGGTGGACAGCACCACCTTGCCCGTCGTGCCGTTGGGCTCGATGCGGTAGCAGTTCATGATGCGAGGATCGACCGTGGACTTGCGGCACTGGGTGTACTGCCCCAGCACGGTGCGCTGGGTGTACGTGCAGCGGCAGTCCCAGGGGTCGTTCACCTCGGCATACGACGCGGCCTCGTAGCCCGTCGCCGTCTGGACGACCTCGACGTAGCTGCCGTCGCGCGGCTCGTCACAGCGCAGCAGCACGTCGCCCACCACGCCCTGCTTCACCTCGGTCGTCTCGGGAATGACCGCCGTCTCCGACAGCGGATCCTGGCGCGGCGCGACCTCGCAACCCAGACCGAACAGTGAACCCATGATGATGAACGCGGAGAGACGCAGGGGGGAACGCATGAAAGCTCCTTGAAGGATGATGTCCGGGTCATCCCAGACATCCGCCATGGGAGCTTTTTCTCATCTTCTGTGCAATGCACATTTGGATGACATGACCCCGAGCGCGGCTCTGCCCGTTCCCTCCGCGAAGAAGGGAGGCGCGTCCCGAGTGCGCCGGGATACCTGACAGATGGCTGTCACACCCCGATGTCAGGGTCCGTCCTCGCAGCCGTTGAGAGATGTCGACCCCCGCGAAGGACCCATGCCCCATGTTTCCTATCTCCTTGATGTTGCTGCCCTTTCCATTCGTCTCCGCCGAGCGGAAGGTCTCCCGGGGGAAGACGGAGAAGAACCCAGGACGTCCCCTGCGCGTGGTACCCCCTCCACGCGAGGTGAAGCCGGAGGTCATGAGGGTGTCACGACGCAAACGCGGCGCGCCGTCGGGCGCGACTCGACGGGCCCGAGCCGCGGGTCCGGTTCCCCTTCTCTCCCGCCGAGAATTGAATCGGGCGCTGCTGCAGCGGCAGTTCCTGACGGAGCGGACACCGCTCGGAGTGCCGGAGGTGGTGGAGCACCTCGTCGGCCTCCAGGCCCAGGCGAGCAATCCGCCCTACGTCGGCCTGTGGACGCGCATGGCGCGCTTCCAGCTCGAGGACCTGACGCGGCTGTACACGTCGCGTCGCGTGGTGCGCGCGACGTTGATGCGCGGCACGCAGCACCTGGTGACGGCGCGCGACTTCCGAGGGCTGCGCCCCATGCTCCAGCCAGTCATGGACCGCGCCTTCAATCAGAGCCCGTACGCGCGCGCGTTGTCGGGGTTGGAGCTGGCGGAGGTCGTGGCCGAGGGACGCCGGTTGCTCGAGGTGGAGCCGTTGAGCAACGTGGAGCTGGGGCGGCGGCTCCAGGCGCGGTGGCCGGAGCGGGCCGCGCGGGCGCTGTGCTTCGCGGTGCGCAACGCCGAGTCCCTCGTCACCGTGCCTCCCTTCGGCACATGGGGCGTGGGCGGCGAGGTCGAGTTCGCGCGGGCCGAGACCTGGCTCGGGGGGCAGATGGGGCCCGCGTTCTCCGAGGACGAGGTGGTGCTGCGCTACCTGCGCGCCTTCGGTCCCGCGAGCGTGAAGGACGTGCAGACCTGGTCCGGGTTGCGGGGCGTGGCCGAAGTCGTCGCCCGGCTGGGGACGCGCTTGCGGACGTTCCGCGACGAGAGCGGCGTCGAGCTGTTCGACGTCCCCGATGCGCCCCGTCCGGACGGAGACTCGCCCGTGCCCGTGCGCTTCCTGCCCGAGTTCGACAACGTCCTGCTGGCGTACGCGGACCGCGCGCGCATCATCTCCGAGGAGCACCGCCGACGCGTCTTCACCATCAACGGCATCGTCCGCGCGACGGTGCTGGTCGACGGCTTCGTGCGCGGTATGTGGCGCGTGGAGCGCGAGAAGACGCGCGCCACGCTGTGCATCGAGCCCTTCGCCAGCATCTCCCGCGCGGACCGCGAGGCCCTCACGGATGAGGCGCTTCGACTGCTCGCGTGCGTGGCCTCCGCCTTTCCGACACACGACGTGCGCTTCGCTCGCGTGTCCTGAGCGGGCAGTGGGATGCCGCTGGCGTGCCCCGGTGTCGAGATTCCCGAGGCGTGCCTCGCTCCCGAGTCCAGAGCGCGAGGGCAGGGAGGCGACTCACACGAGAGTCGCCTCCGAGGCCACCTACTTGCGCTTGCCGGCCTTCTTCGCCGGGGCCTTGGCGGCCTTCGCCTTGGCCTTCGGGGCCTTGGCCTTGGCGGGGGCGGCCTTCTTCCCGCCCGCGCCCTTGTCGCCCTTCCACAGGCCGCTCATCCACGCCTCGACGTCCTTCACCGTGCGCGGGATGTTGCCCGACAGCACCTTGCAGCCTCGCGCGGTGATGACGATGTCGTCCTCGATGCGCACGCCGATGCCGCGGTAGCGCGCGGGCACCGTCAGGTCGTCCTTCTGGAAGTACAGGCCCGGCTCCACCGTGAGCACCATGCCCGCCTCGAGCTTGCCGTACTTGTACGCCTCCTGCCGCGCCTGCGCGCAGTCGTGCACGTCCAGGCCCAGCATGTGGCTGACGTTGTGCAGCGAGTAGCGCTTGTAGAACTGGTGCTCGTCCTTGAGCGCCTCCTCGGCGTCCTCGAGGATGCCCAGCTTCTCCAGGCCCTGGGCCAGCACGCGCATGGCGTGGCGGTTGGGCTCCATGAAGTCGTTGCCCGGCTTCGCCGCGGCGAAGGCCGCCTCCTGCGCGGCGTACACCAGCTCGTAGATGGCCTTCTGCTCCGGGGAGAAGCGGCCGGAGATGGGCAGCGTGCGGGTGATGTCCGCGGTGTAGAGCGAGTGGCCCTCCACGCCCGCGTCGAGCAGCAGCAGGTCGCCGGGCACCAGCGGGCCGTCATTGCGCGTCCAGTGCAGCACGCACGCGTGCGAGCCGCTGGCGGCGATGGTGTTGTAGCCCACGTCGTTGCCTTCCACGCGCGCGCGCAGGTTGAACACGCCCTCGACGTACCGCTCGCTCTTGGCCTGCTGCCTGAGGCTGCGGATGACGTCCTCGAAGCCGCGCTGCGTGGCGTCGATGCTCACCTGCAGCTCGCGCAGCTCCTGCGCGTCCTTGATGAGGCGCATCTCCGACAGCGTCGTCGCCAGCGCCTTGTCGCGCTCGCCACCCGCGGGCACGGCGTCGTCCACCTTGGCGGAGAAGCCGCGCAGCACGCGCGTGGACTTCGCCGCCGCGCCCCCCAGCTTCGACAGGTAGTCCGGGAGCGTGTCCAGGCCCCGCGCCTCGTCGATGTCGTGGTGCGCGCGGCTCTCCGGCACGCCCATGCGCGGGCCGACCCACAGCTCGCCCTTCACGCGGTCCGTGAAGAACGTCGCGTTGCTCCGGCCGGGATTGGGCTCCACGAAGAGGATGTCCGTGTGGCCGCCGCCCGCCTTGGGCTCGAGCACCAGCACGCAGTCCGGCTCCAGGTTGCCGGTCAGGTAGTAGAAGTCCGTGCCCGGGCGGAAGCGGAAGTAGGTGTCGTTGGCGCGCACCTTCTCGTGGCCAGTGGGGATGACGAGCGTCTCGCCAGGGAACGCCTTCGACAGGGCCTGGCGGCGCGCCTTGAAGGCCGCGGCGAACTTGTGCTTCGCCGGCGGCTTGCGCGTCTGCGGCTTCCACTCTTTCAGCATGAAGTCGAGCAGCGCCGGAGGCGGCGCCGAATCGTGGCTCGCGGGCTTCGCCGCGGGGGCCTGGGGCTCGGACGTGACGAGGGACTGCTGCTCACCGACAGCCGGTTGCGCGCTGTCGGAGACACCGGACGTTGAAGGGATGGACGTGGCCATGGCCGCCCACTTTGGGCCTCACCCTGGCCCCCTTCAAGTGCGAGATGCACCGTGACGCGCGGCGGTGTCTTCCTTGAGAAGGGCCACTTGCCCCACGAGCACGGGGACGGCCGTCTCCACGCGCAGGATGCGGGGCCCCAACGAGAAAGGTCGGAAGCCGTGGGATTCCAACAGTTGGGCCTCGAAGGAAACCCAGCCGCCGTCGGGGCCGATGGCGAGCACGACGCGCTCGGGCAGGTCCGCCGCCGCGTCGCGCAACGGCTGGGTCGCGGGGGGATGGGGGAGCAGGCGTCGCGCGGTGGGGGGGAAGAGGTGGTCGAGCTCGTCCTCGACGAAGGGGCGGAAGCGCTCGCGGACGAGGACTTCCGGGAGGTGGGTGTCGCGCGCCTGTTCCAGGCCCTGGAGCAGCAGGTCCCTCACGAAGTCCGCGTCGAGCACCTTGGAGTCGAAGTAGCTCTTCTCCACGCGGGCCGCGTTGATGAGCACCACCCGGTCCACGCCGAGCGAGGCCACGGCGGGCAGGACCTTCTTGAGGGCCTTGGGGCGAGGGATGGCGAGCAGCAGGTCGATGCCGGCGCGAGGGGGAGGGGGTTCGGAGAGGCTGACGCGCAGGTGGAGGACGCCGGGGGTGTTCTCGAGCACCTCGCCGGCGCCGGTGAGACCTCCCAGCCTGCCCACACGCAGGGACTCACCGGGTTCGGCGCGCAGGACCTCGCGCGCGTGCTGGGCGCGGCGGCCGGTGAGGCGGGCGGTGCCATCCGGCAGGAAGTCCTCGTCGAAGAGCAGCAGCAGGTTCACGTCCGCCTCTGTACCCCCAAGGCGGGGGCGGGGGGGAGCCGGTTTTCCATGGGGGGCGGGCCGCGTGACGCCCGGCTCCCGGGCCGGCGTGCGGGCCTTCCACCGGGAGTGCTTGCCCGGCTCGGGGTCGTGCCGTAAAGCCGGGGCGTGCGTTCCCTCTGTCTCCGCTGTCAGCGCCCCGAGACCACCTGCTACTGCTCGCAACTGCCTCCCCGGCTGGACACGCGGACCCGCGTCGTCTTCCTCCAGCACCCGCGTGAGCGGCGCGTGGCCATCGGCACCGCGCGCATGGCGCACCTGGCGCTGGCCAACTCCGAGCTGCACGTGGGCGTGGACTTCACCGGGCACTCGCGGCTGGAGGCCCTGGCCGCGCGGCCGGAGTCGGTGGCGGTGCTCTTCCCCGGCGAGGACGCCATCAGCGTGGACGAGGCGCGGGCGAAGCCTCCGGAGACGCTCATCGTCGTGGACGGCACGTGGCCGCAGGCGAAGAAGGTGGTGATGCGCAACCCGGTGCTCGCGGGGCTGCCGCGCATCGGCTTCGTGCCGCGTCGCCCGAGCAACTACCGCATCCGCGCGGAGCCGGCGGACCACTGCGTCTCCACCATCGAGGCGGTGGTGGAGATATTGGGTCTGCTGGAGGGGCAGCCGGAGAAGTTCGACACGATGCTGCGCGCGTTCGAGTACATGGTGGACACGCAGCTGGAGCGGCAGTCCACGCGCACCACGCCGCACCGGCGGCGCATCCACTTCGGGCCGTGGCGGCCGCCGCTGGAGCTGCGCACGCTGGCGGAGCGCTTCCCGCACCTGGTCGTGTTCTACGGCGAGGCGAACGCGCACCCCACGGGGACGGACATCCCCTCCGAGCTGGTGCACGTGGTGGCGTGTCGGCTGGCGACGGGGGAGCGGTTCGAGGCCGTCATCGCGCCGGAGCAGCCGCTGGCGCACAGCACGCCGCTGCACGTGGAGCTGCCCGAGGAGGTGCTGCGCGCGGGGGAGCCTCGCGTCCAGGCGATGGCGCGCTTCGAGGCCTTCCTGCGACCGGACGACGAGCTGGCGGTGTGGACGACGTTCGCGCTGGACCTGTTGTGGGAGGGCGGCGTCGCGCGAAGGACGGCGCGCAACGTGCGGCTGGCCACGGCGCGCGCGTTGGAGGGCAAGGCGGGGGGCGTGGAGCACGCGATGGAGCTGTTGAGCGGACCCGAGCTGCCCGTGTGGGCCCCGGGGCGGGCCGGCGTGCGCATCCGCGCGCTGGAGTCCGTGGTGCGCGTGCTGGTGGAGCGGGGGTTGGCGAGTGAGCCGATGAAGCGTGTGAAGCAACCGGCACGGACCGGGACGGCGGGCTGAGGCGGGGCTCCGCCACGTCCGGTCAGGGCAGCAGCGCGGTGCTCGCCTCCCGCGCATAGCGTCCGCGTGGGAAGTCGTTCAGGTACTGGCGATATTCCATCTTCGCGTCGGTCGCCTGGAGCCGCTCCTCGAAGCAGCGCGCCTTCAGGTAGCGGGCCTGCTCGCGGTGGTCCGCGCGAGGGCTCTTGGCGGCGATCTCCTCCAGACCCGACAGGAAGCCCTCACAGGTCCGAGGTCCGAGCTGGAGGCGCACGTACCCGAGGAACCGCTCGTCGGCGTCCTTCGACAGCAGCTCCACGGGAATGAGCGGAGCTCGCTTCTTCTTGGGCGGTGGGCCCTCCGCCACCGTCTCCGGGAGCGGGGGCGTGCGCGCGGACTGCGAGAGTCGCTCCGTGACGGAGGGCGCGGGGTAGGGCTCGAACTCCTGTGAAGGGTCCGCTGGGCTCATTCGCTGAGGAGTCCGCGACGTGCCCGTGTTCAGCGCGAAGATGGAGCGAGGCGGGGAGGAGGGCGGCGTCGATTCGGGCCGGGGCATGGCCTCGGTGACGACCGGGGCCGTGCTCGGGGGGACGCTCGACAGCGCCGGCGCGTGCCCGGATGTGGATGGCGCCACGAGGGGCTCTGGTGGCTTCGCGGTCGTCGTCTCGGCCTTGGGGCCGTGCGCCAGGACCGTGGGTGGGGTCGCTTGCGTGGACTCCGCCGTCGCTGGCGCCGAGGGCTCGGGCTGAGTGCTTCGTCCTCCGGATGCATCTCCCGGCGACTTCGCGACGGCGTGCTGCCCGTGCGTGCCATCACCCACGGATGGAGGGGCGCCAGGGGGCGCCTCACGTGTGTCGGCCCCGAGGGATGGGGACGTGACAGCGCGCTTCTCCCTCCTACCTGTGGTGGCAACGGACGGGGCGGCCACGGTGGCTTTCCCGCGCGTGCCAGCACCGACGGACGGAGGTGCGCTAGCCGTCTTCTCGTGTGTTCCGGTGCCCTCGGCCAGGCCGACGGTGGGCGACGTGCCGAGCCCCACGGTTCCCGCCGGTGGACTCGCCACGGAGTCCCGGCCGTCGACGGGGACGTCGTTCGGTGAAGCCATCGACCCAGCGGATCCGGGACTCGACGCTTCGGCGAGGTGCACGTCCGCGGCGGCTTCGTCTTCCGTCACCTGTGCGCTCGAGTCATCGACCACCACGGGAGCATCCAGCGCGACGACAGCCTCACGGTCGGGGGCGGACAGCGCCTCCTGCTCCAGGACATTTCCCTCCGCGCCCTCGTGCAGCTCCATCCGCTCGCCCGCGCCGACGAGGCGCGCGGGGTGCCCCGCCACCTCCACGCGGACGCGACCCTCGGACACGGCGACGGAGGCGCCGTGCGCCGTGCGCTCCACGGTGAACACCGTCCCCACCACGGAGACGCGCAGCCCCGCCACCTCCACCAGGAACGCGCGGCGCTCCGCATGCGAGGCCCGCACCGACAACCGTCCCTGATGCACGGTGAGGTGCACGTCCTTCGTCTCGGCGCGCGACAGCTCCACCTCCGAGTCCGCCGACAGCCGCACCCGGCTCGCGTCCGGAAGCCGCAGCACCGCGGAGGCCCTCGCGGGGGTCCTCACCGCCACGCCCGAACGCAGCCGCATGCCGGTCCGGAGCGGCTGTTCGCCTCCCGCCCCTTTCTTCACCATCGCCCCCGCCGTGCTCTCCGCGCGAACCGTCCCGGCCCCGTCATCCGTCGACCCCGAAGCGGGGTGCGTCCGGGCGATCGCCTCGGAGGCCGAGCGCTCGTCCACCGGTCGGCTCTGTCCCCGTGCCAGCCACAGCACGAGCAGGGCCGCGCAGGCCCCCGCGAGCGCCACGGCCCAGGGCCACCGAGCCCTCGGCGCGCGTCGCTCCAGGTGCGCGGCGGCCGCGCTCCGGAGCCGCGAGCCGACATCGTCCCAGCGGACCTGGGGCGTCGCCGCGCGAGCCTCCTGGAGCAGGGCCCGGTGGGCCTTCACGCGCTCCAGCTCCGCGACACACGCGGCGCACCCCGCCAGATGCGACTCCAGCCGCGCGCGCTCCTCGGCGGGCAGCTCGTTCGCGGCGAGCGCCCACAGGGCCCCGGCCTCAAGGTGCGCCATGGGGGCCTCCGGGCCGGCGGTGGGTGAGCAGGCGCTGCATCGCGACGTTGAACTCCAGCCGCGCGTGGTGCAGGCGGCTGCGGACGGTGTTGGGCGAGCTTCCCACGGCCTCGGCGATCTCGTCCGGGCCCATGCCACACAATTCGTAGTACACGAAGACGATGCGCTTCTTGGGCTTGAGCTTCTCCAGCGCCGCCTCCACCAGGCGCGCGGCCTGGCGTCGCTCCGCGGCGCGCTCCGGGTCCTCCGCGTGCGACTCCTGCTCCGGTGGCACCGCGAAAGGGTCCTCCGGCCGCCGCCGCTTCCAGCGCAGGTGCGACAGCGCCACGTTGGCGCAGACCCGGTAGAAGAACGTCCGGAACCGCGACTCGCCCCGGTAGTTCTTCACCGCCGTCAACAGCCGCAGATACGTCTCCTGGAGCAGGTCCTCCACGTCCACGCGGTTGCCCACCAGGTGGCGCAGGGTGCGCGCGGCGTCCACCCGGGTCAGCTCGTAGAGTTGGTTGAAGGCGGTCGCATCGCCTTCCTGGACCCGACGCACCAAGAGGTGCAACCGGACCTCGTCCGCGGGGGGCGGCGGGGGTGAGCCCGGGCCGGTGCGCTCCTCGGGCGAGGCCGCCGACACCAGGGGCTGGGCTTCACGGAAAATCACCGGACGCTCTCCCTCGGGGACGCGCAGAGAAGTCCCCCCCTGTGGGAACACCCCTCCGTCCGTGTGAAAGGTCCAGGTCAGCACACTCCCTCCGTGCCCCTGGGTCGCCGCTGCGGCGCGCGGCGATCAAAGAATATTTTTGATCAGGCGTCAGCGCCGTGGCGACGAAGGCGGGAGAAACCGGACAACCTGCCCGGTGGCCGGACCGGTCCCTGACTTGTTGGAGCCTCCGTTCATGACCTCCCCCGCACGCGGCCTGGTGTGGCCGCTCCTGGTGCTTTGCGCCTTTGCCTCGGCCTGTGTCATCCGCGAGAACGACGACGACTGGCTGGACGACGAGGACGACGCGTGCTTCTGCTCGACGAGCGCCGACTGTGGCGCGGGGCAGTACTGCCGGGGCGGACTGTGTCGCGAGCTGCCCTCGGATGCGCGCAGTTGTTCCAGGAACAGCGAATGCGCCCCCAACGAGCACTGCATCAACTCCGTGTGCAACCAGCCCTGCATCCGGGACAGTGAATGCGGTGGCGGCCGCACGTGCGAGGACTACTACTGTGTGCCGCGCTCCCGGACGGACGCGGGGACGCCTCGTCCGGACGCGGGGACGGACGGTGGCACGCGCCCGGATGGAGGCACGCGCCCGGATGGTGGGACCGATGGAGGCACGCGCCCGGATGCCGGCTCCGATGGCGGCATCCCGATGTCGTGCCGCGTGAACGTGGACTGCGGCGCTGGCAACTACTGCATCAACAACCAGTGCTTCCAGGGCTGCGCCACGGACGCGCACTGCCCCAGCACCGACGCGTGCGTGTTCGGCGTGTGCCGCCCGCGGCCCCCGGACCCGAACGCCTGCGAGGGCGCCACGGACTGCGCGGCGGGCAGGGACTGCGTGGACGGTCAGTGCCGCGCGCCCTGTGACTCCACCACCCAGTGCCCGGAGGACGCCACCTGCCAGATTGGCTACTGCATGCCCATCCCCCATGGCGGCCAGTGCCGGGCCAACTGCGAGTGCCCGTCGGGCCAGGTGTGCACCAACGGCCAGTGCCGCTCCACGGAGCCGGACCCCACCCAGCGGTGCGTCGCCACCTGCGACTGCCCCTCCGGCCAGACGTGCACCGACGGCTTCTGCAAGGCGCCACCGCCGTCGCCGGACGCCGGCACGGGCGGGGGCAAGGCGTGCAGCCTCAACTGCGACTGCCCCTCCGGTCAGGTGTGCGCCAGCGGGTACTGCAAGGCGCCGCCTCCGCCGGAGGACGCCGGGACGACGCCCGCGATGTGCCGCGTCAACTGCGAGTGCCCCGCGGGGCAGCAGTGCACGGCGGGCGCGTGCAAGCCCGTCAACCAGGGCAGCGGCAAGGCCTGCGTGGCCAACTGCGAGTGCCCCGCGGGTGAGCACTGCCAGGACAACGTCTGCTGGCTGTAGTCCGCCCGCCCACGGTGGCGCCCTCGTTCAGGGCGCCACCATGCGCCAGCAGCGGTGGATGTCCTTGCGCTGGAAGTCCTCGGGGAGGGAGCGCGGCGTGAGCTCCTCCACGGACTTCCAGCCGCGCGTGGCGCGGGCGTCGAGCTGGAAGCCGAGGAAGTTGTTGGAGAAGTAGAGCACGCCCCCGGGCGTCAGCAGCGTCCGGAGGGCATCCAGCAGGCGCACGTGGTCGCGCTGCACGTTGAAGGACCCGGTCATCTTCTTCGACGTGGAGAAGGAGGGCGGGTCGCAGACGATGAGGTCAAAGCGCTCGGGGCCCTCCGCCTGCGCCTCGACCCACGCCTTGGCGTCCGCGCGGACGAGCTCGTGGCGCGCGTCCGCCAGGCCGTTCAGGTCGAGGTTGTCCTCGGCCCAGTCCAGGTACGTGTTGGACAGGTCCACCGTCACCGTGCTCCGCGCGCCACCCGCCGCGGCGTAGACGGTGAAAGCCCCCGTGTACGCGAAGAGGTTGAGGAAGCGCTTGCCCTGGGCCTCCTCTCGCACGCGCGCGCGGGTGAGGCGGTGGTCCATGAACAGGCCGGTGTCCAGGTAGTCGCCCAGGTTGACCCAGAACTTCAGGCCCTGCTCCTCCACCACGAGCCGCCCGCTGCCCTCGCCCACGCGGCCGTACTGGGCCTTGCCCCATGGCTGGGGCGTGTGCGTCTTCACGAAGATGTGTTCGGCGGGGATGCCCAGCACCTGCGTCACCGCCGCGAGCACCTCCTCGCGCTGGGCCTCGGCGGCGCCGGACTTGATGGCGCGGCGGCGCGGGTACTCGGTGACGTGGGCGCGGTCGCCGTAGAGGTCCACCGCGAAGGGGTACTCGGGGATGTCCCGGTCGTAGACGCGGAAGGCCGTCAGCCCCTGGGCGCGGGCCCACTTGCGGAAGTGCTTCGCTCCCTTGCGCAGACGGTTGGCGAACATGCCGACCGCTCCTCCCTCCGCCTCGTCGCCACCACCGCCGTGCATACCTTGTGGGTCAGCCATGCCCAAGCATCCCTCCGTCCAGACCACCGCGGCCCCACTCATCCCCGAGTCGCCGACGTACGACAAGCTCAGAGATGCCGCCGCCGGCTGTCGGGCCTGTCCCCTGTGGAAGACGGGCACCCAGACGGTCTTCGGCGAGCCGGTGGGGCGCCCGCACCGGGGGCCTCGGGTGATGTTGGTGGGGGAGCAGCCGGGAGACCAGGAGGACCGCGAGGGCAGGCCCTTCGTGGGGCCGTCCGGCCGGCTGCTTGACGAGGCGCTGGATGCGGCCAGCATCGACCGCTCGCAGGTCTACGTCACGAATACCGTGAAGCACTTCAAGTGGAAGGGCGAGGAGGGGCACCGGCGCGTCCACGCCAAGCCCAGCACGACGGAGATTCGCGCGTGCCTGCCGTGGCTGGCGGCGGAGATTCGCGTCTTCCGCCCGGACATCCTCGTGTGCCTGGGGGCCACGGCGGCGCAGGCCCTTTTGGGCAAGGACTTCCGGGTGACGAAGCAGCGCGGCGAGCCCGTGGACTCCGACTGGGCGCGCATCGTGGTGGCCACCGTGCACCCGTCCTCCATCCTCCGCGCGCCGGACCCGGAGGCCCGTGAGCGTCAGCTCGACGCGTTCATCGACGACCTGCGCGTGGTGGCCCGGCTCATCCACGGTCTGGGCGCGGAAGAAGGGGCCCACGCCCTGCATTGAGCGGGGCGCGAAGGTCGGCGTTGCGGCCGCGGTCCGCGCGGAGGAAGACTCCGGCCCATGAGCGTGCGCGTCGAGAAGAGCGGCCCCGTCACCACCGTCATCCTCCAGCGACCGGAGGTCCGTAACGCGGTGGACGGTCCCACCGCCCGGGCCCTGGCGGACGCCTTCCGCGCCTTCGACGCGGCCCCGGACGCGCGCGTGGGCGTGCTGTCCGGCGACGGCGGCACCTTCTGCGCGGGCGCGGACCTGAAGGCCGTGTCCGAGGGCCGCATGCCCCGGCTCGAGCTCGACGGGGACGGGCCCATGGGGCCGTCGCGCATGGTGCTGGGCAAGCCCGTCATCGCCGCCATCGGTGGCCACGCGGTGGCGGGCGGGCTGGAGCTGGCGCTGTGGTGTGATTTGCGCGTGGCGGAGGAGGACGCGGTGCTGGGCGTCTTCTGCCGGCGCTGGGGCGTGCCCCTCATCGACGGCGGGACGGTGCGCCTGCCGCGGCTCATCGGCCTGTCGCGCGCCATGGACCTCATCCTCACCGGCCGGCCGGTGTCCGCCCAGGAGGCCCTGGCCATGGGACTGGTGAACCGGGTGGTGCCCCGGGGCCAGGCGCGCGCGGCCGCCGAGGCGCTCGCCCGGGAGGTGGCCGCCTTCCCCCAGGCCTGCATGAACGCGGACCGGGCCTCCGCCTACGCCCAGGCCGGCTTGTCCCAGGGGGAAGCGCTGCGTCAGGAGTTCGTGGGCGGCGTCAAGGTCCTGGAGTCGGAGTCCATCGCCGGGGCCACCCGCTTCGCGAAGGGGGCGGGACGCCACGGCTCGTTCGAATAGGGGCGGGTGGGGGCGGCCGGGCTGATGCGCGGCCGGGGGGGCTGTGTTAGTCCCACGCCCATGCGCTTCGACACCCTCGCCATCCACGCCGGCCAGGAGCCGGACCCCACGACGGGCGCCATCATGACCCCCGTCTACCTGACCTCCACCTACGTCCAGGACGGGCCCGGGGAGCACAAGGGCTACGAGTACAGCCGGACGCAGAACCCCACCCGCAAGGCGCTCCAGGACTGCCTGGCCGCCCTCGAGGGCGCGAAGTACGGCGCCGCCTTCGCGTCGGGCCTCGCGGGCACGGACATGCTGATGCACATGCTGGAGCACGGCGACCACGTCGTCGTCTCCGACGACGTGTACGGCGGCACCTTCCGCATCTTCGACAAGGTCTTCAAGCGCAGCGGCCTGAGCTACTCCTTCGTCGACCTGTCCCAGCCGGGGGCCTTCGAGGCGGCCATCACCCCGAAGACGAAGATGGTCTGGGTGGAGACGCCCACCAACCCGATGCTCAAGCTCATCGACCTGGCGCGCATCGCCGAGGTCGCCAAGAAGCACCACATCCTGTCCGTCGCGGACAACACCTTCATGACGCCGTACTTCCAGCGCCCGCTGGACCTCGGCTTCGACGTGGTGGCGCACTCCACCACCAAGTACCTCAACGGCCACAGCGACGTGGTGGGCGGCTTCGTCTGCACCAGCCGCGATGACGTCGCCGAGCGCATGTACTTCCTCCAGAACGCGGTGGGCGGCGTGTCCGGCGCGTTCGACAGCTTCCTCGTGCTGCGTGGCGTGAAGACGCTGCACGTGCGCATGGACCGCCACGCGCAGAACGCGATGAAGGTGGCCCAGTTCCTCGCCACGCACCCGAAGGTGAAGAAGGTCACCTACCCGGGCCTGGAGACCCACCCGCAGCACCAGCTCGCGCGCCAGCAGATGAAGGGCTTCGGCGGCATGCTGACCTTCGACATCCACGGCGGACTGGAGGCGGCGCGCACCTTCCTCAAGACGGTGAAGGTGTTCGCCTGCGCCGAGTCGCTCGGCGGCGTCGAGTCCCTCATCGAGCACCCGGCCATCATGACCCACGCCTCCGTCCCCAGGGAGACGCGCGAGAAGCTGGGCATCGCGGACGGCTTCATCCGCCTGTCGGTGGGCATCGAGGACGCGCAGGACCTCATCGACGACCTCGCCCAGGCGCTCGAGGTCGTGAAGAAGTAGCGGCCGTCGTTTCCTCCTCCCGGGTGGAAACGAGAAGGGCCTCCCGCTCCCGGGTTCCCGGGGTGCGAGGAGGCCCTCGTCATGTCCAGGGCCACCCGAGGCGGGGGCGCTGGCGCTCAGGGGCGCTGTGCCTTCGCCCCCATGGCCTCGCGCAGCTGCGACAGGCCGCGGCGCAGCTCGGCCATCTCCGCCTTGAGGGCGTCCACCTCGGCCGTCTTCGCCGCCAGCTCGCGCGTGCGAAGCTCCAGCGCCTGGATGGCGGCCATGTTCACGCCGTTGATGTCGAGCATGCCGATGCTCTTGTCGCTGGAGCCCAGGCCGAAGGCCGCGTGGAAGTCCTGCGCGACGGGACCCAGGTGGCGCCCGTCGCCCGTCGCCCCCTTGTAGCGCCAGGTCTCGATGGGAATCCGCGCCACCTTCTCCAGCAGGGCCTCGCGGTCGACGGGATGGAAGTCCTCCTTGACGTCCCGGTCGGAGGTGCAATCCATCGAGCCCGAGCCGGGCTTGATTTCGCACCCGACGGTCATCGCGGCGTTGGTCTTCAGCCGGATTCCTCCCAAGGCGCGCACGGTGAACTGGTTGTCCGCGGTGGCCGCTGTCGGCGCGGTGACCGTGCTTCCATCACCCCAGATGAAGGAGCCGATGAAGCCATCCGTGGAGACCAACCGTCCCATCGCGATGCTGAAGTCTCCGGCCGCGCTGACCTGGCTGCCGATGGCCACCGCATTGCGTCCCGTCGCGTTGGCCCCGGTGCCCACCGCCAGCGAGGACGACCCCGCGGCGGAGTTCGCGGTGCCCATGCACATCGCGTTGACGCCACTGGCCACGCAGCCATTGCCGAACGCGGCGGAGCCTGTCCCATTGGCGATACTCAAGTTGCCGGCCGCGAACGAGTTGATGCCGCTGGCCACGCAGCTCTCGCCGAACGCGGCGGAGCCCTTGCCGCTGGCGGTGGTCGAGGTGCCAGCGGCGAAGGAGAACGCCCCGATGTTGCCCTCGGTCCACTGGGTCTCCGCGCCACCCGCGCGGAACGCGCCCAGGTGCGGCAGCCACATCATCTTCATCGTCTTGGTCGTCGTGGGGACCTTGCCGACACCTTGCTCACCCTGCGCCAGGATGCCGCCCGCGGCATCCACCGTGAGCAGCGGGAGACCGGTCCACTTGGGCGTGTCAGACGTCGCGAGGACCTGGAGCAGGGGGCCGGGCTTGCTCGTGTCCACGGCCGCGTCCACGAGCAGGTCGGACTTCGTCGTCAGCCGCCCCCCTGTCTGCCCCGTGCCGGACAGCGCGAACGAGCCGGGCTGCGGTGTCGTCCCGTTCTGGATGTAGTCGTCGCTGCCGGGCAGCGGGATGCGCGCGTCGGCGAGCCGGGGGTCTCCGCTCGCGACCGCGGAGGTCGCTCCGTCGCCGTACTGGATGCTCAGGACATTGTCCTGGAGGACCAGTCCCGTGCCCACCTCCCAGGAGGGGCCGACGGGCCCCTGCGGACCCTGTGGGCCCTGCGGACCCTGTGGGCCCGGGACACCCTGGGCGCCCTGAGCGCCTTGCCGCCCATCGACTCCGTTCGCGCCATCGGAGCCGCTGCATCCGGCGCCTCCCAGGGTGACGAGTCCCAGCGTGGCCAGCAGTGCCCTGACCTTCATGCGAATCCTCCAGGTGGAAAGTGGGGCGAATTCTAGCGGCCTACGCGCCAGGTCGGCTGCGATACCGACAGATTCGTCGGGGAGTCGAGAGCCGTCTCGCCGCGAGTGTCCTCCACGGGGACGTCATGCCGGACGTCGGTCGAAGGGGGGCGGAGGCTCCATCCTCGCACCTCCGTCGCCGCGCGCCCGCCTGCCCAGGAGGTCGTCCGGAGTGCGCCAGCCCCACGGCGGATGGGGCTCCGCGCGGTCGTGGTGGTGCTGCGTGACCCCATGAGGGCGACGCGCCCGAGGCGTTGGAGATCCGGCGTCACGTCGCCGCTCGTGCTCGGTGCCGGCGTCTCGACGGTGCCCGCGCTGCGGCAGGTCTCCGTGACGAAGACACTCCAGGATGGCTCCACCCAGGACACCATCGACGAGCGCAGCGCCTTCCGCATCTCCGTCTTCCTGTCGATGGACCTCACGCTGCTGTCACTCCGAGTGGCTCCGGCGCGACGGTGGCGCGCCGATTCACCCGCGGGCAACCCGGGCACGGTCGCGAGCGCCGAGCGCATCAATGCATTGCGAGGAGCCCGCGCCCGCCCTATGGAGGTCGGACCATGCGCTATTTCGATGACTTCCAACCGGGTGAATCGAGCGAGGCCGGGCCGTATGTGGTGAGTCGCGAGGAGATCATTGCCTTCGCGAAGCAGTTCGACCCGCAGCCCTTCCATCTGAGCGACGAGGGAGGGCGTGAAGGCATCTTCGGGGGGCTCGTCGCCAGCGGTTGGCACACCGCCTCCATCTGCCACAAGCTGGCGGTGGAGCACCTCTTGAGCAAGACGGCGAGCCTGGGCTCGCCGGGCTTGGACGAGCTGCGCTGGCTCAAGCCGGTGCGTCCGGGCGACGCGCTCACCGCGCGCTTCGAGGTGCTCTCCACCACGCCGTCCAAGAGCAAGCCGGACCGGGGCGCCATCAAGTTCCGCTTCGAGGTGCGCAACCAGAAGGGCGAGGTCGTGATGTCGGAGGTGGCCAACGCCCTGTTCGCTCGCAAGCCCCAGGACGGGACCGCGAGCTGAGTCCTCCGAGGCCGGTGGCGAGGACGGAGTCCCCGGGATGCGGGACTCCGTCTCGCTGAATGAACAGCGGTGCTACGCGCGCGGACTCACGGGGACTCGGGCGCATCCGAAGCGGTCGGGAAGCGTCGAGGCGGGCCTTCAGGAGAGCGCGGCGTCTGAAGTGGGGAGCATCAGCGCGTTGAGGGTGGGGTAGGCCATCGCGCCGGTGACGAGCGGCGCCGCGCTGCCGTCCTTCAAGAAGTCGGAGGCCAGCGAGGCGACGCGCCCGAAGATGGCCTTGGCGAGCGTGGCTCCCGCGCTCAGTCGGCGGACGCCCAGGGCCTGGAGGTCCGCGAGCGGAGGAAGCCTCGGGTCCGCCATGAGGTTCAGCGGCAGCCCCACGGACGCGGCGAGGGTCCGGATGTCGTTCGCCGCCACGAGCCCGGGGACGAACAGGCCGTCCGCGCCGGCCGCGCGGTAGCGCTCCGCTCGCGCCAGGGTCTCCTCGAGCCGACGGGGCTCGGGGACGAGCCCCTGGAGATACACGTCCGTGCGCGCGTTCACGAAGACGTCGAGCCCCAGGCGCTTGGAGGCGCTCCGGGCGGCTTGAATCTTCGCGGCCAGCAGCTCCACCGGCCCGGTGCCGTCCTCCAGGTTGATGCCCACGGCGCCCGCGCGCAGGACACCGGCCACCACCTCGCCCACGGCCTCCGGGTCGTTCGAGTAGCCCCCTTCGATGTCCGCGGTGAGCGGGGCCTTGGCCACGCGGTTGATGGAGGCGATGACGTCCAGGAGGACCTTCACGGGCAGCGCGTCGCCATCCGGATAGCCCTGGGCCCACGCCACACCCGCGCTGGTGGTGGCGAGCGCCGGGGCGCCCAGGCTCTCCACGACGCGGGCGGTCCCCGCGTCCCAGGTGTTGGCCAGGAGCAGGAGCCCGCTGGCGTGGAGTTGGCGGAAGGTCTGGGCACGCGTGGCGTGAGGGGCGGACATGAGGGGCACCTTTCTTCGGGGGAGGGGCGTGGGTCAGCGAGCGGAGGACAGGAGCGGACCGAGGCTCGCGCGGGATTCGTGGGCGAGCAGCCATCGCTTCCGCTCGATGCCGCCACCGTAGCCCGTCAGCGAGCCGTTGGCCCCCACCACGCGGTGACAGGGGACGACGATGCCCACGGGGTTCGCGCCATTGGCGAGCCCCACGGCGCGCACGGCGGCGGGGCGACCGATGCGCCGCGCCAGCTCCGAGTAGGTGATGGTCGCGCCGCAGGGGATGCCACGCAGCGCCGCCCAGACCTCGCGCTGGAACGCCGTGCCGGCGGTGCGCGTGGGGAGCGTGTCGATGACGTCGAGCCGTCCCTCGAAGTAGGACCTCATCGTCCCGGTGAGGCCGCCTGGGTCGCGCGAGGGCTCGAGCGTGAAGCCGCCCTCGCCATAGTGCAGCCGGAGCAGCTGCCGCATCCGCGCCTCGTGCTCCGTCCAGTCGACGGCGCGCAAGTGGCCGTCCGCGTCGGCCACGACGATGAGCTCGCCGATGGGCGTGTCCGTCCTGTCGATGAGCAGTCTCGGGGTGTCAGCCATGGCGGGCCTCCAGGAGTCGTGGGCCGGGGTCCGCGGCCCAGAGATGTTGTGCGGCGTAGGCGCGCCAGGGACGCCAGGGCTCCGAGCGTACCAACAGGGCCTCGGGTGTCGGGCGCGCGCCATCGTCGTCGGCCGCGCTGCGCAGCAGGGCCACGTCACTGGCGGGGAACGCGTCGGTCTCCCGGAGCGCGCGCAGGGCGATGTACTGCGCCGTCCATTCGCCCACGCCGCGAATGGCGCGCAGCCGGGAGATGCCCTCCTCGACGGTGCCGAAGGGGTGGAACAACAGCGGGTCCGCGAGCGCCGCCTCCGCGAGCGCCTTGAGCGCCGCCTTCCTCGCGGAGGGCATGCCCAGGGGCCCGAGGTCCGCCGCCGCGACCCGGGCGGCCGAGGGGAAGACGCAGGACAGGGGGCGCCCCGTCGGCCGGGTCTCCGAGCACAGCGCCACCAGCTTCCCGGCGAGACGGCGCGCCGCCTCCACCGTCACCTGCTGGCCGAGGATGGCGCGCACCGCCAGTTCGAAGCCATCCCAGGCCCCGGGCGCGCGGAGGCCAGGGCGCAGCGCCACCAGCGGCGCGAGGAACGGGTCCCGGGACAGGTGCGCGCCAATCGTCTCGATGTCCGCGCCCACGTCGAAGACGCGGCGCACGCGCGCGACGAGGGTGGGGAGCGCCTCGACGCGGGAGACCTGGACCGTCACCACCAGGTTGTCGCGAGCGGGCTCGTGGGTGACCTCCACCGTGCCCACGCCGTCCTCCTGGGCCACCGTGCGGCGATAGCGTGTGTCGGAGACTTCCTCCACGCCGTCGATGGCACGCGCGGACAGGTAGTCGAGCATCGCCCGCCAGTCGTAGGGAGGACGGTAGCGCAGCCGCAGCGTCACCCCCGCGTCCGCCGCCTGGGGCGCGGAGGTGGCCTGCTTGCGGCGCAGCTCCCCGGGAGGGCGCGCGTAGAGGGCCTGGAACGTCTCGTTGAAGCGACGGATGCTGCCGAAGCCCGACGCGAGCGCCACCTGCGCCAACGGCATCCGCGTCTCCTGGATGAGCTGCTTGGCGAAGAGCACGCGCCGCGTCTGGGCGACGGCGACCGGCGTGGCGCCCAGGTGCTGGCGGAACAGGCGGCGAAGCTGGCGGTCGCCCACGCCCAGCCGTTCGGCGAGCGCCTCCACGCCCGCCTCGCCGCCGTCCAGCGCGCCCTCCGCGATGAGCGCCAGGGCGCGTGAGACGGTGTTGGACGTGCCGCGCCACGAGGCCAGGTCCGGCGCCGTCTCCGGACGGCAGCGCAGACACGGGCGGAAGCCCGCCTCCTGGGCGGAGGCCGCCGAGGCGTGGAACTGGCAGTTCTCCCGCTTCGGCGTGCGCGCGGGGCACACCGGGCGGCAGTAGATGCCGGTGGACGTCACCGCCACGAACAGGCGCCCGTCGAAGCGGGGGTCGCGCGTCGTCAAGGCGCGGTAGCAGACATCGGGGTCGAGCGGCTCCATGCGCCGGACAGTGTCATCCCACCACTCCGTTCGCTCGCGGTTTTCGGACATCCACCCCGACACCCCACTCGGGCGGGGTTGCCAGGGGAGGGGGCGTTGGACCGTCAGCCGGAAAGTTCCTCCCCCAGTGCGCGCAGATGCGCGAGCAGTCCCTGGGTGTGAGCCTCCGTGGCGCGGTGGTTGACGAGGCAGGCCCGCAGCGTGGTGCGTCCCTTCAGCTTCGTCCCGGTCAGGAAGTAGGTCCCGCGTCGCTCGCTCTCCTCGAGGAGCCGGTCGTTCAACGCGTCCACCGCGTCCTCGCCCCGGGCACGCAGCCACGCCGGGGCGTACCGGAAGCAAACGATGGAGAGCGGCGCCGGGGCCATCCGCTCGAAGTCGGGGGATTGGTCGATGTCCCGGGCGAGCGCGTGCATGAGCCGCACGTTCTCCTCGATGACCGCCGCGAGCTTGCGGCTTCCGTAGACCTGGAACTGCATCCACACCTTCAGCGCCCGGAAGCTGCGCGACAGCTGGAAGGTGTGGCCCATCCAGTCCCAGCGCTCGGCGCTGTCGCTCTTCGCCTGCAGGTAGGGCGTGGCGTAGCCGAACGCGTTCCGGAGGCTGGACCAGTCGCGCACCAGGGCGCAGCCCGCCTCGAAGGGCACCTGGAGCCACTTGTGCGGATCCAGGGCGATGGAGTCCGCCCGTCGCAGGCCCTGGAACAGGTCCCGGGTGAGGTCCACGGACGCGGCGGCGGCCCCATAGGCGCCGTCCACGTGGAACCAGAGCCCATGGCGCGCCGCCACGTCCGCCAGCGCGTCGAGGTCATCCACGCTCCCGGTGTTGACGGTGCCGGCGTTGCCCACCACGCAGAACGGTCGCAGGCCCGCCTCCACGTCCTGGACGAGCTGCGCCTCCAGCTTCGCCACGTCGACGCGGAACCGGGCGTCGACCGGAATCTTCCGCAGGTGACGGCTCCCGATGCCGAGCATCTCCACGGACTTCATGACGCACGAGTGGGTCTCCGCCGAGGCGTAGAGCGTCAGGGGGCGCTCGGAGCGGCAGCCCTCCTCGCGCGTGCCCGGCGCCTGGGCGTCCCTGGCGACGCGCAGGCAGTACAGGTTCGCCTCGCTGCCCCCGCTCACCAGCGCGCCGCCCGCGTCGGCCCGGTAGCCGATGAACTCCGACAGCCAGCGGATGGACGTGCGCTCGATTTCAGCCGCCGCCGAGGCGAGGTGCCACTTCGCGTGGTTCACGTTCAGCGCCGCGCAGAGCAGCTCGGCGAGGATGCCCACCTGGCTGCCCCCGGACATCACGTAGGCGAAGAACCTGGGGCTGATGTTGAGGGTGGAGTGCTCGAGGATGAAGGGGAGGTCGCGGGCGAGCACGTCCTCGGGCGCGCGACCGTCGGTGGGCAGGGGCCCGGTGAACCGGTCCTCGACGAGCCGCGGCGGACTCGCGTGGGTGACCCGCTTCTCCTCCAGGCCCTCGTACAGCGAGAGCACGTGTTCGCACGCGCGCTCCAGCAGTTGGCGGAAGCGCGGCAGGTCCAGGTCGAGCGTCATGGTGTGTCTCCGGGATGCATGAGGCACGGCCAAGGTAGGGGCAATCGCTCGATGGATACAGATGCAGAAAATGGAATCCCGTGGGATACAGTTCGGGATGCCCATGGCCCAGAAGAAGTACGAGCGGCTGGCCGCCGAGCTCGAGCGGCAGATTGCCAGCAACCTGGTGAAGCCCGGCGAGCGGCTGAGCTCCGTGCGAGAGCTGAGCCGCGTCAAGCGGGTGGGGCTGAACACGGTGGTCCGCGCGCTGGGGTTGCTGGAGGACCGGGGACTCATCGTGTCGAGGCCGCAGTCGGGCTTCTATGTGTTGGGGCCCCGGGCGTCCTCCGGCGTCACCGCGCCCGCCATGCGCCTGACGCTCCCCAAGGAGGTCCAGGTTCCGGACCTGGTCTCCACGCTCTTCGAGTCCGCGAAGGACCGGCAGGTCCTCCCGTTGGGCGCGGCCTGCCTCGACGCGGAGCTCTATCCGCTCGCGGCCATCAACCGGGCGACGCGCCGGGTGGTCCGCGAGCAGCCTCGCCTGGTGGGCGGCTATGCGTTGCCGCCGGGGGACTTCGAGTACCGCCGGCAGGTGTCGAGGCGGCTGGAGAAGTTCGGCACGTTCGTGGCGCCCGCGGAGCTGGTCGCCACCGGGGGCGCCATGGAGTCGCTCGGGCTGGCGCTGCGCGCGACGTGCTCCCCGGGCGACACGGTGCTCATCGAGTCACCCCAGTACTTCGGCATCCTCCAGGCGCTTCAGCACCTGCGGCTCAAGGTGGTGGAGGTCCCCTCGCATCCCGTCGAGGGCGTCCAACTGGAGCAGGTCGAGGAGGCGCTGCGGCGCGGTGGCGTGTCCGCGGGCCTCTTCACGCCCAACTTCAGCAACCCCCTGGGCACGTTGATGAGCGATGAGAAGAAGGCCGCGCTCGTCGCGCTCTTCGCGCGCCACGGCGTCCCGCTCATCGAGGACGACATCTACGCGGAGCTGTCCTTCCAGGGGTTGAGGCCCCGGCCGCTGAAGGCCTTCGATACCCGGGGCGGTGTCCTGACGTGCGCCTCGTTCTCCAAGACGGTCTCCCCGGGGCTGAAGGTGGGCTGGCTCGCGCCGGGGCGATATCTCCCGCGCGTGCAGGCGCTCCAGCTCGCCTCGACGATGGGCGGCAGCCCCCTGTCCCAGCGGGTGATGGCCAGCTACCTGGCGTCGAGGGAGTACGAGCGCAACCTGCGCGAGCTGCGCCTGCATTGCTCGGTGCAGGTGGAGCGCTTCTCCCGGTTCATCCTGGAGCGCTTCCCGGAGGGCACGCGGACCTCGCGGCCACAGGGCGGCTTCGTGCTCTGGGTGGAGCTGCCCCGGCAGGTGGACTCCGTGGAGCTGTTCCGTCGGGCGCTGGAGGAGGGGCTCTCCTTCTCGCCCGGGACGCTCTTCTCCACGCGGGAGCTGTACCGCAACTACCTGCGGCTCAACTGCGGCAACCGCTGGAGCCCTCGGCTCGAACAGGGGCTGGCGCGGCTGGCCCGGCTGGTGGCGACGATGGCGAAGGCCCGCCCGTCCTAGGGGGCCCTGGGCCGACGGGCAGGGGCGCGCTCGTCCTGGCGCGCCCGGCCCGCGGAACTGCCCGCCTACTTCGAGGCGGTGCGGTGCAGGAAGTCGATGAGGTCGATCTTCGTGACGATGGCGACGACCTTCTCGCCCTCCTTCACGACGGCCACGTTGTCCTGCGCGAAGACCTCCCGCAGGCGGGCGATGCTCGTGTCCAGCGACAGCGCGCCCTGCAGGGGGGCGACGATGGCGTCGATGGTGTCCGCGAACTTCACCTTCCCGGCGACCAGGGCGTTGAGCAGGTCGTACTCGTGCACCATGCCCACCGCGCGGCCGTCCTCGGAGACCACGGGCATCTGGCTGATGCCGTGGCCGCGCATCGTCTCCACCACCTTGTCGACGCGGTCACCCTTGCGCGCCGTCTTCACCTCGCCGCGCTTGTTGCCGACGATGTCGCGCACGGTGCCGGTGCCCTTGTCCTCCAGGAAGCCGTTGTCGCGCATCCACTCGTCGGAGTGGAACTTGCTGATGTAGCTGCTGCCGGAGTCGGGGAGCACGACGACGATGGTCTTGCCCTTGCCCACTTCCTTCGCCAACTGGAGGGCCACGTGCACCGCCGCGCCGGAGGAGCCACCCGCGAAGATGCCCTCCTCGCGCGCCAGCCGCCGCGCCGCCACGAAGCACTGGCGGTCATCCACCTGCCGCACGTCGTCCACGACCTTGAAGTCCATGGCGCCGCACAGCATGTCCTCGCCGATGCCCTCGACCTTGTAGACGTGCGGCTCGGTCAGCTTGCCCGTCTTGAAGTAGCCCTCGTAGACGGAGCCCTCCGGGTCCACGCCGACGTTCTTCAGGCCCGGAATCTTCTCCTTGAGGAACTTGCCCGCGCCGCTCATCGTGCCGCCGGTGCCCAGGCCGGAGACGAAGTAGTCGATCTTCCCCTCCGTCTGCGCGTAGATCTCCGGCCCGGTGAGGGCGTAGTGCGCCTCGATGTTGTCCGGGTTGTGGTACTGGTTGAGCATGAACGCGCCGGGCGTCTCACGGTGCAGGCGCTTGGCCGTCTCGTAGTAGCTGCGCGGGTCCTCCGCGGCGACGTTGGTCGGCGTCACCACCACCTGGGCGCCCAGCGCCTTCAGTCGGTTGATCTTCTCCAGGGACATCTTGTCCGGCATGGTGAAGATGCACTTGTAGCCCTTCACCGCCGCGGCCAGCGCCACGCCCATGCCGGTGTTGCCGGACGTGTTCTCGATGATGGTGCCGCCCGGCTTGAGCTTCCCCTCCCGCTCGGCCTTCTCGATGATGTACAGCGCCATGCGGTCCTTGATGGACGCGCCCGGGTTCATGAACTCGCACTTGACCAGCACGGTCGCGTCGTTCGGCCCGACGAGCTTGTTGAGCTTGACCAGCGGCGTGTCGCCAATGGCGGTGAGGATGTTGTCGTGGATGTCCATCGCGGCTTCCAGATAAAGGGGGTTCGCGGCGCGTCTTATATGTCGCCGCCGGGGCCCGGTCACCAGCGCCTCGCGTCCGGACCGCGGGTCCATGGTGGGCAACAGCCTCCGCCGCCCGACCCATCCTCTCCTGGGACGTCCGGCACCCGCCGGGCGCGTCCGACGGGGGTGGGGCTTGTCGGGAAGGGAGGGGGGCGCCCGTTTCGACGCGCCGCGCCCAGGGCCGGAATCCCGTGAAGTCCTCCGTCGCTTGAACGACAGCCCGACGGGCCAGGGGGCATGGGAGGCGTGTGACCTTTGACGCGGGATGACGCGCCTCCCATACTCGGGGCCTCTCCTCACAACCCCTTTGGAGAACCCCGTCGATATGGAACTCGAGGCCGCCCTGCGCGACCAGGTGGGACAGGCCATTGGCCGTCCCGTTCCCCAGGCCCTCATCAAGAAGCTGAAGGGCGACGCGAGCAACCGCTCGTACTACCGCGTCGGCGCGCCCCCGGAGAGCTGGGTGGTGATGGTGATGCCGCTCGACGCGACGAAGAAGAGCGAGGAGGCCACCAAGGGCGAGCCGCCGAAGGAGCTGCCCTTCGTCAACGTCCACCGCTACCTGCACAAGCTGGGCGTGCGCGTGCCCGCCATCCTCCGCTACGACGAGCCGGCGGGGATGATGGTGCTGGAGGACCTGAGCGACATCACCTTCGAGTCCGCGCTGGAGGGCGGCAAGCACAACCACGCGCTGTACACCCGCGCGGTGGACCTGCTGGCCCGGCTGCGCGCGCAGGCGGAGAAGCACCAGGACCCGGACTGCCTGGCCTTCACGCGCGCCTTCGACGAGGACCTCTACGACTGGGAGCTGCACCACTTCCGCGAGTGGGGCCTGGAGGCGTGGAGCGGGAAGAAGCCCACCGACGCCGAGCGCGCGGAGCTGGACCAGACCTTCCGGGACATCGCGAGGCAGCTGGCCGCCGCGCCCCGGGGCTTCACCCACCGCGACTACCAGAGCCGCAACATCATGGTGAAGGAGGGCGAGCTGGTCGTCATCGACTTCCAGGACGCGCTCCAGGGTCCCCGACAGTACGACCTGGTCGCGCTGCTGCGCGACAGCTACGTGGAGCTGGACCGCGAGTTCGTGGACGCGATGCTCGACCGCTACATCGCCACGTTCCAGGAGGCGAGCGGCGAGCGCATCGACGCGGTGGAGTTCAAGGCGTTCTTCGACCTGCTCACCGTGCAGCGCAAGCTGAAGGACGCGGGCCGCTTCGAGTTCATCCACCGCGTCAAGGGCAACCCGGGCTTCCTCGTCTCCATCCCCGCGTCGCTGCGGTACGTGCGCGAGGCGTTCCGGCGCCGTCCGGAGCTGAAGTCGCTCCAGGCGCTGGTGGCGAAGTACGTCCCCGAACTGGCCCCCTGAGCCCCGTCCCGCGCACGCCACGAGAGGGGAGACGACGATGAAGGCGATGGTGCTCTGCGCGGGGTTGGGAACCCGCCTGCGTCCGCTCACCGAGCGCTGGCCCAAGCCGGCGCTGCCGCTGTTGGGCCAACCGCTGTTGCGCTACCACCTGGCGGTGCTGAGGGCGGCGGGCGTCATCCAGGTGGGCATCAACACCCACCACCTGCCGGACACCATGGCGGACGTGGCGCGGGCCGAGTGCGAGCGCGCGGGGCTGCCGCTGCACGTCGTCCACGAGCCCGTCATCCAGGGCACGGGCGGCGGCATCCGCGGGCTGCGCGCGTTCCTCGGCGACGGCGACTTCATCGTCTTCAACGGGGACATCCTCTACCCGGTGGACCTGCGGCCGGTGGTGGCCATGCACCAGGCCTCCGGCGCGTTGGCCACGATGGTGCTCCAGCCCATGCCGGAGGCGGAGAAGTACGCCGCGGTGGAGCTGGACGGCGCCGGGCGCGTGCGGCGCATCGCCGGCCATGGTCCGGGGGGCGAGGGCCTGTCCCCGTGGCATTTCACCGGGGTGCACGTGATGTCGCCGCGCATCTTCGACTTCATGCGCGACGAGGGGCCCGAGGACATCAACCGCGAGGTCTACGTGCGCGCGCTCACCCAAGGGCAGGTGGTGCGCGGGGTCCGGGTGGACGGGTACTGGTCCGACCTGGGCACGCCGTCGCGCTACCTGGCCACGGTGCAGGACGTGCTCGCCGGCCGGGTGCGGCTGGAATGGCTGGGCGCGGCCTCGCCGCTGGCGGGGCTGTCGCGCGGGCCGGGCGTGTCGTGGGTCCATCCCGAGGCGCGGCTGGAGGGCGCGCGGGTGGAGGGGCCGGCGTACCTGGGCCGTGGAGCCCGCGTGGCCGAGGGCGCCTTCGTGGGCCCGTCGGTGGCGGTGGAGGCGGGGGTGGAGGTGGGGGCGGGGGCCCGGCTGGAGCGCGCCGTCGTCTTCGAGGGCACCGCGGTGGCTCCGGGCGAGGCGCTCACGGAGGTGCTCGCCTGGGGCGCGCACCGGGTGCCCGCGCCGCTCGCGGGGCACTGAGGCGCCCACGTCGGGAGCGGGCGCGCGACGCGGTCGGCTGGACTCGCGTCGCGCGAGGCTTCAGTTGGCGTGGTAGCGAGCCAGGATGCAGGTGACGTTGTCGTTGCCGCCGGCGGCGTTGGCCATGTCGATGAGCTGCGAGCAGGCCTTGTCCAGCTCCGGGGTGCGCGCGAGGATCTCCTGCATCTGCGCGTCCGTCACCATGCCGCTCAGGCCGTCCGAGCACAGCAGGAAGATGTCGCCCACCTGCGGCTCGACCTTCGCCACGTCGACCTGGACGGACTCCTTCATGCCCAGGGCGCGGACGATGACGTTCTTGTGGGGGAAGTTCTCGACCTCCTCCGGCGAGAGCTTCTTCGCCTTGAGGTAGTCGTTGAGCAGGGAGTGGTCCTCGGTGATCTGCTTCAAGGCGCCGGCGCGGAAGAAGTACACGCGGCTGTCGCCCACGTGCCCCACGTAGGCCACGTCCGAGGTGAAGTGCACGCTGACGATGGTCGTCCCCATGCCCTTGTACTTCGACTCGCTGCTGGCCCGCTCGAAGATGCGCGCGTTGGCGAGCTTGATGCCGGTGGCCAGCCGGTTCTCGTCGTAGTTGCGCTGCTTGTCCATCTTGAAGGGCCAGGTGCTGTCCTGGTCCTTGGACGTCATCTTGTAGAACTCACCCAGCTCGTCCACGGCGATGCGGCTGGCAATCTCTCCCGAGGAGTGGCCACCCATCCCGTCCGCGACGATGAAGAGGTGCTCCTCGGGCAGCATGAGGAAGTTGTCCTCGTTGTGATTCCGCTTCATCCCGACGTGGGTGCTGCCGGCTACCTCGATGCGCATGCGTGGGGACTCTTCGAAAGGGGCGGGAAACTGGGGGCGGAAGTTACCAAAGCGCTTGGAAATCGGTCAAAAGTCGTGCGGGCCGGGGCTCAGGTCGGAGTTCCGGTGGGCGGGGAGGCGGGCTCGAAGCTCAGCCGGTCGCCTTCCTGGGTGCCGCTGGCGGCGAGCACCCCGGCGGGCAGCTCCAGGACGGAGCGTGCCTGGAAGTACACGGAGGTCGTCCGCCACGGGGGCAGCGCCAGCATCTGCTTGACGATGCGCCCCTGGGCGTCCAGGAAGGCCACGTCGATGGGGATCCGCATGAAGAAGGTATGGATGGAGTTGCAGGGCTGGATGTGGAGGCCCTGGCCCACGGCGAGCTGCGTCACCCCCATCAGTCCCTTGAAGCGGCGGGCGAACGTGGTGGCCCGTTCGGCCTGGTCCGCCAGCGGCTTCTGCCGCGTCTCGTTGATCACCTTCCAGCGCATGTAGCGCGTTCTACCCCATGCTCGAATCCCTGGCGCGTCCTCTGCATCTGGTCCTGGTCTCCCCCCAGATTCCCCCCAACACCGGCAACGTGGCCCGGCTGTGCGCGGTGACGGGGTGTCGGCTCATCCTGGTGGAGCCGTTGGGCTTCTCCATCGATGACCGGCACCTGAAGCGCGCGGGGTTGGACTATTGGGACAAGGTGTTCCTGCGGCTGTATCCCACCTACTCGGCGTATGTGGCGGCGTACCCGGAGGCGCGGCGGTGGCTGTTCTCCGCCCGGGCGTCGACGTCGCTGTTCGAGGCGCGCTTCCAGGCGGGGGACCACCTGGTGTTCGGTTCGGAGGTGACGGGGCTCCTGCCGGAGGTGATGGAGGGGGGCACGGGGACGGCGGTGACGATTCCGATGTTGGAGGACCGGCGGAGCCTGAACCTGTCCACGGCGGTGGGTATCGGGACGTACGAGGCCCTGCGACAGGTCTGTTTCACGTAGGGCAGGCGGGCAGGTCCCCCTCGGCAAGTTGAGGGGCGGTCGGGAGGGACTAGACTGCGCGCCAGGATGACCCCGTCGCAGGCCGCCGAAGCGCTGTATGCCGCCCACAAGTCCCGAGCCACCGGGTGGTTGACGTTGTCCGCCGGGGGGCGGCAATCGCGGCTGACGCTGCGTGGCGGCGACCTGGTGGGGACGCGGCTGGGGTTCGGCTACCAGAGTCCGGCGCAGGCCCTGCTGCAGAGCGGGTTGTTGGGGCCGGAGGCGCTGGACGCGCTGTGGGCGAGGGGTGGGGCGGGGGCTCCGGACGAGGAGCTGTTGGAGTCGCACGGGCTCGCGCCGGACACGGTGGCAGAGCAGCAGGTGTTGGCCCACGTGCGGCGGTTGAGCGAGCTGGCGGAAGCGGCCGCGTTCGAGCCGGGGAGCGTGGAGGAGGAGTTCCGTCCCATCGCGGGCTCGCGGGTGGTGCGCGCGGCGCTGGAGCGCCCGGTGGGGGGCTCGGGCGCGCGGGTGTATCGCTGCGTCGACGTGGAGGCGTGCGCGCCGTGGCTGACGGATGCGTCGGAGCGGGAGCTGCTGAAGTCGCTGGAGACGTTCCGGGAGCCCGAGGCGCTGACTCCGGCGCGAGAGGCCTTGCTGAGGGTTCTCGAGCGCGAGGGCTGCGTCGAGTCGCTGACGGTGGATGCGTGGGAGGCGCGGGAGCGGACCCGGCGGGAGGAGGAGGCTCGGCTTCGCGCGGAGGAAGAGGCTCGGCTTCGCGCGGAGGAAGAGGCTCGGCTGGCGGAGGAGGCGCGCCGCGCGGAAGAAGCGCGGTTGGCGGAGGAGGCGCGGCTCGCGCTGGAGCGCTGGCTCGCGGAAGAGGCGCGAATCGCGGAGGAGCGCCGGCTGGCGGAAGAGGCGCGAATCGCGGAGGAGCGTCGGCTCGCGGAAGAGGCTCGACTTCGCGCCGAGGAAGAGGCGCGTCGCGCAGAAGAGGCGCGACTGGCGGAGGAGGCGCGCCTCGCCGAGGAGGCGCGACTGGCGGAGGAGCGTCGGCTGGCGGAAGAGGCTCAACTTCGCGCCGAGGAAGAGGCGCGCCTCGCGGAAGAGGCTCGGCTGGCGGAGGAGCGTCGGCTCGCGGAAGAGGCCCGTCTCGCGGAAGAGGCCCGTCTGGCCGAGGAAGCTCGCCTCCGCGCTGAGGAAGAGGCCCGTCTCGCGGAAGAGGCCCGTCTGGCCGAGGAAGCTCGCCTCCGCGCTGAGGAGGAGGCTCGCCTCGCAGAAGAGGCGCGGTTGGCGGAAGAGGCCCGACTTCGTGCTGAGGAGGAGGCTCGCCTCGCAGAAGAGGCGCGGTTGGCGGAAGAGGCCCGACTTCGCGCGGAGGAGGAGGCTCGCCTCGCCGAAGAGGCTCGCCTAGCGGAAGAAGCTCGCCTCGCCGAGGAGGCTCGTCTCGCTGAGGAGGCCCGTCTCGCGGAAGAGCGTCGACTTGCGGAAGAAGCTCGCCTCCGCGCGGAGGAAGAGGCTCGTCTTGCGGAAGAGGCTCGCCTCGCGGAAGAGGCGCGGCTTCGTGCTGAAGAGGAGGCACGACTTCGTGTTGAGGAAGAAGCACGTCTGGCCGAGGAGCGCCGCCTAGCGGAAGAGGCGCGGCTGGCGGAAGAGCGTCGCCTTGCGGAGGAGGCTCGTCTCGCTGAGGAGGCGCGGCTTCGCGCCGAGGAGGAAGCTCGCCTCGCGGAGGAGGCACGTCTTGCTGAGGAGCATCGTCTCGCCGAAGAGGCGCGACTTCGCGCGGAAGAAGAAGCCCGCATCGAGGAAGAGCGTCGGTTGGCGGAGGAAGCCCGCCTTGCGGAAGAAGCTCGCCTCCGCGCGGAGGAAGCGGCCCGGCTCGCCGAAGAGGCGCGGCTGGCGGAAGAGGCACGGCTTCGCGCAGAAGAAGCTCGCCTCGCAGAGGAGGCCCGCCTAGCGGAGGAGGCGCGTCTCGCGGAAGAGCGCCGTCTCGCAGAGGAAGCCCGCCTCGCGGAAGAGCGCCGTCTCGCAGAGGAAGCCCGCCTCGCGGAAGAGCGCCGTCGCGCAGAGGAAGCCCGCCTCGCCGAAGAGCGCCGACTCGCAGAGGAGGCCCGCCTCGCGGAAGAGGCGCGTCTCCGTGCCGAAGAGGAGGCCCGTCTCGCGGAAGAGGCCCGCCTCGCGGAAGAGGCTCGCCTTGCGGAAGAGGCTCGGCTGGCGGAAGAGGCCCGACTTCGTGCTGAGGAGGAGGCCCGTCTCGCGGAAGAGGCTCGGCTGGCGGAGGAAGCTCGACTTCGTGCCGAGGAAGAGGCGCGTCTGGCCGAGGAGCGCCGCCTAGCGGAAGAGGCTCGGCTTCGTGCTGAAGAGGAGGCTCGCCTCGCGGAAGAGGCTCGACTCCGCGCCGAGGAAGAGGCTCGTCTTGCTGAGGAGGCCCGCGTCGCGGAAGAGCGTCGTCTCGCGGAAGAGGCCCGACTCCGTGCCGAGGAAGAGGCCCGTCTTGCGGAAGAGGCTCGAGTCGCGGAGGAGACTCGACTCCGCGCCGAGGAAGAGGCTCGTCGCGCAGAAGAGGACCGGTTGGCGGAGGAGGCACGGCTTCGCGCCGAGGAGGAAGCTCGCCTCGCGGAAGAGGCACGTCTTGCTGAGGAGCGTCGTCTCGCCGAGGAGGCACGGCTTCGCGCCGAGGAGGAAGCTCGCCTCGCGGAAGAGGCACGTCTTGCTGAGGAGCGTCGTCTCGCCGAGGAGGCACGGCTTCGCGCGGAGGAGGCTCGCCTTGCTGAGGAGCGTCGTCTTGCCGAGGAGGCACGGCTTCGCGCGGAGGAGGAGGCCAGACTCGCGGAGGAGGCTCGACTCCGTGCCGAGGAAGAGGCTCGTCTCGCCGAAGAGGCTCGCCTCGCGGAGGAGGCCCGCCTAGCGGAAGAGGCTCGCCTCTCTGAAGAGCGCCGCCTCGCAGAGGAAGCCCGCCTAGCGGAAGAGGCTCGTCTCGCGGAAGAGGTTCGCCTCGCTGAAGAGCGCCGCCTCGCGGAGGAAGCCCGCCTAGCGGAGGAGGCTCGTCTCGCGGAAGAGGTTCGCCTCGCTGAAGAGCGCCGCCTCGCGGAGGAAGCCCGCCTAGCGGAGGAGGCTCGTCTCGCGGAAGAGCGCCGCCTAGCGGAGGAGGCCCGCCTAGCGGAGGAGGCTCGTCTCGCGGAAGAGGTTCGCCTCGCTGAAGAGCGCCGTCTCGCGGAAGAGCGCCGTCTGGCGGAGGAGGCTCGCCTCGCGGAGGAGGCCCGTCTCGCCGAAGAGCATCGTCTCGCGGAGGAAGCCCGCCTCGCCGAGGAGCACCGTCGCGCGGAGGAGATTCGCCTCGAGGTCGAGCGTCGCCGCGCGGAGGCGGTGCGTCGAGCAAAGGAGGCCCGCGTCGCGGAGCAGGCCCGTCAGGCGGAGGAGGCGCGGTTGGCGGAGGAGGCGCGTCAGGCCGAGGCCGCCCGCCTCGCGGAGGAGGCCCTTCAGGCTCCAGCGCCCATCGGCCCTGTCAGCGACGACGCCGAGGCCCTCACGCTCGACGTGGGCGACATCATCCCCGAGGACGATGCGCTCCCCGTCTCCCCTGGCCGCGCCACGAATGTCCCGCCGCTCGCGTCCTCCTCGCAGTCGAGCGGGCTCTCCTTCCACGCCGAGAGCCAGGATGCGCTGCGCTCCGCGCGCGAGCGCGCCCAGGCGGAACTCGCCCACGACCTGGAGGAAGCTCGTCGTCGTTCGCGAGTGCAGCCGCTGGAGCCCTGGCTCGCCGACGAGCCGCCGCGCACCACGCCCCCTGTCCGGACCCGGGACCAGGTCCCGGTGCAGATCGAATCCTGGCGGGCGAAGGACACCGAACTCACGCCTCCCTCCGACGCGGAGGCGGAGCTCCCCCTGCTGGAGGCGGAGCCCGAGCCCGAACTCTGGGCCGACGCGATGCCCGAGTCGGAGCCGCTGCCGACGCCTCCCCCCCTTCCTCCGCGCGCCCCCTCGGGGCCGCCGATGCTCACGCCCGTGGCCGCCCCGCCCGCCGCCAGCCGGGGAGGGCCGCCGGTGCTCACGCCCGTGGCCGCCGCGCCGCGCGCGGAGCCGCCTCGCCTGGAGTCCTCCGACAGCCTCTGGACCCCCAAGCCCGCGCCCGTCGCCGCGCCGCCGCCGCTGCGGCTGGGGCCCGCCGCTCCCCGGGCCAGCGACGAAGACCTGTGGCGCATCGTCTCCTTCGACAAGGACGAGGCCGCCGAGAACCTGACCGCCTCCTTCGAGGCGGCGCTCCAGCAGGTGGACGCCCACCTGGAAACGCTCGTCCGCTCGGATGTCAATCAGGCGAACGTCGGCGGCGACGAGCCGCCCGTCGAGGCCATCGTCGAGGCGACGATCGAACCGACCTTCGGGCCCTTCCCCGGTGACAACGGGGAGCCAACTGGAGACACTGAGTGGGCCGAGCCGTCCGGAGACCTGGACGACTGGGACTTCGACGAGGACGACGTGGCGGCAGATCCCTCCAATCCCGACGAGGCAGCCAAGCTCCGGCGACAGCGCCTGCTGCGCCGTGCGATGGAGAACATGGGCGTGTTGGGCACCCGCGCCGCTCCGGCCTCGGCCCCGGTGGGCGCCGTGGCGTCCTCCCCCGGCGATGCTCCCGCGCCCGCCGCCCCCACGGAGCCCCCCAAGCCGGACGAGGCGCGCCACGCCCAGCAGATCGAACAGCGCTACGCCGACGTCCAGGCCCGCCGCGACCACTTCTACGTGCTGGGCGTGTCCCAGGACGCCACGCGCGAGCAGGTCAAGGCGGCCTTCCTCGGCCTCGCCAAGGTGTTCCACCCGGATCGCCTCCCGCCCACGCTGCCGCACCTGTCGCAGAAGATCACCTCCGTCTTCGAGGCCATCCGCGAGGCGTACGAGGTCCTCTACGACGACGCCCGGCGCAAGGCGTACATCCAGTCCCTCCAGGCCCAGCAGGTCGCGCCCAAGGCCCCCGCGGCCACCGCCTCGCCCGGGGCGCGCCCGGCCCCCGGTCGCCCGGAGAGCAGCGCGGACGACCTGTACAAGATGGGCGAGGTCTATTTCCGCAAGCGCGACTTCCAGACCGCCTCGGAGCACTACGAGCGCGCCCACTCCCTGGACCCCAAGGCCACCTATCTGGCCGCCCGCGCCTGGGCCATCTACATGGATCCGGCCCGCAAGGCGGACATGGCCAAGGCCAAGCAGATGATGCTCGACGCAGTGCGGGGGGACCCCAACTGCGACCGGGCGCACTACCAGCTGGGCGTCATCGCCCGTGTCGAGGGGGACATGGACCGGGCGGAGAAGCACTTCCGGGAGGCGGTGCGCGCCAACTCCAAGCACCTGGAGGCGAACCAGGAGCTGCGGCTGATCGACATGCGGAAGAAGAACCCACCCAAGAAGGGGGGCTTCTTCCGCTGAGGGCCGCCCCCGCTCCGCGCGTCAGGCCCCAGGCTCGGCGCGCGGTGGGAGCCGCCCCTGGGGCGCCCTTGGACCTCCCGGCTGGCGGGAGGGCAGCCTGCCCCACCCGCGCTCCAACCCATTGACATGCCTGGAAAGCGGGCAGGATGCTCCCCGCGCCGGGCTCTTCGCGAGTCGTCTTCCGTGATGAAAGGCAAGTAACGTGGCCAAGCAGCACCTGCTCCTGGTGGATGGAGACGCGAAGAGCCTCCGCGTCATGGAGGTCAGCCTGAAGAAGGCTGGCTTCTCCGTGACGACGGCCATTCACGGCAAGGATGCGATCGAGAAGGTGCAGATCAGCCCTCCGGACCTGGTGCTCGCGGACACCAAGATGCCGGAGATGGACGGCTTCGAGCTGTGCAAGGCGCTCAAGTCGGATGAACGCTTCAAGTTCATCCCGTTCGTCTTCCTCACGAGCCAGAAGTCCGTCGAGTTCAAGGTGCGCGGCCTGGAGCTCGGTGGCGACGACTACCTGACGAAGCCGATCTACATCAAAGAGATCGTCACCCGCGTGAAGATGATCCTCCAGAAGGCGGAGAAGGAGAGGATCGAGAAGCGGGAGACGACCAAGGGCGGCTTCGGCGGCAGCCTCGCGGACATGGGCGTGGTGGACCTGGTCCAGACGTTCGAGATCGGCCGCAAGACGGGCGTCATCTCCATCCAGGGCGAGCGCACCGGCACCGTCTACTTCAAGGAGGGCCGCGTCATCGACGCGGAGCTGGGCCGGCTCAAGGGCGAGAACGCCTTCTACCGCCTGCTGAACACCTTCGAGGGGCAGTTCGACGTCCAGTTCACCTCGCTGGACCGCCCCGAGCGAATCGAAATCTCCACGCAGGGCCTGCTGATGGAGGGCATGCGCCGGCTCGACGAGTGGGGCCGCATGCTCGAGCAGCTGCCTCCGCTGGAGACGGTGTTCGAGATCGACTACCACCAGCTCGCCGACCGCCTCTCCGAGATTCCGGACGAGGTGAACGGCCTGTTGCGCCTGTTCGACGGCAAGCGCGCGCTCAGCCGCGTGGTGGAGGACTCGGACTTCGAGGACCTGGCCGCGCTGGGCATCATCAGCAAGCTGTACTTCGAGGGCCTCATCCGCGAGCTGGGCAATGCCCCGCTGGAGCCGGTGCAGAGCAGCAAGCCGGGCATCGAGCAGTGGCTCAACGCCGCGCCGCCGCCGAGCGCTCCCGCGGAGCCCGCGCCCGTCGCGCCGCCGCCCGCCGCCGCGCTGGAGCCGCCGCCGGCCGCCGCCGTGGTCGAGACTCCCGCCGCCGCGGTCGAGGCGCCCGTCGCCGCGCGCGCCATGCCCCCCAGCGTGCTGGCGCCGCCCGCGGGCGTGGAGGAGGAGCCGGTCCAGGCGCCTCCCGAATCCGTGGAGCCGCGTTCGGGCCCCGTGGCCCCCGCCGCCGTGGTCGTCTTCCCGGCCCGCCCCAAGCGCTTCCTCGGCGGGGCCAGCGGGGACGTGGACACGGAGGCCCCCACGCTGCCGCCCGCCGTGGCGGAAGGGTCGTCCTTCCTCGTCGAGCCGCCCCCGGCCCACCGCGTGGTGGAGCACGCCCGGCGCAGCCTGCTGCTCGACTGGAGCCGGGTGGACACCGAGGGCATCAGCGCGCCCACGACCTGGGGGCCCGCGTCCGGCTGGGCTCCCGGGCCTCGCGCCTTCACGTCGTCCGGCGCGCCGTCCGCGGTGGCTTCCGCCACCAGCGCGCCTGCGCCCGAGCCCTCCGCTCCTCCCCGCGCGCCCATCTTCGGCGGCGCCGCCGTGGGGCCCAATCCGTTCCCCCCCGTGCCGCCCCCGACTCCGGCGCCGCCCTCGTCCGAGGTGACGCTGGTGAGCGGCGAGGAGGGCGCGGGCGTGGACATCGATCCGGTGGCGGAGGTCGAGGAGGTCCCCGTCCCCGCGCCGCAGCAGCTCGCGCTGCCGCCCTATCCGGGGCACGGCGCCCCCGAGCGGCCCGCCCCGACCGTCAGCGAGGAGCCGCCGACGCCGACGGCCCTCCCTCCCACCCCCATCGCTCCGGCGCCCAGCGTCGCCGCGCCCGTCGTGGCTCCCACGCCCGTGAGCGCCGCGCCCATCACCCGGCCCGTCGAGCCTCCCGCGCCCGTCGCGTCCCGGCCCGTCGAGCCTCCCGCGCCCGTCGCGTCCCGGCCCTCTTCCTCGGAGGACGTGGCCGTCGCGCCGCCCAAGCGGACGGGGCTCTATGTGGGCGTGGGGCTCGCGCTCATCGCCGTGGTCGCCGCGGTCGTGGTCATGGGCCAGGGCGACAAGCCACCGGCGCCTCCGGAGAAGGCGGCGGTCCAGACGTCGAACGTCGCGGCGCCCGGGAAGGATGAGCACCCCACGGCTCGGGATTCGTCGCCAGCCCCCGTGAAGGCGGAGGACGCCGGGACGGCGGTGGCCCAGACGCCCGTGCCCACGACGGGCGCGGACTCCGGTACGTCGGTCGTCGGGACGCCGGCGCCCGCGACGGGAGCGGACTCGGGGACGGCGGTCGTCGAGACGCCCGCGCCCCAGGGCGCGGACTCGGGGACGGCGGTGGGCCAGGCGCCCGTGAGCCCGACGGCGGCGGACGCCGGCACGGCGGTCGTCGAGGCGCCGCCCCAGGTCAATCCGGAGGAGCGCTTCGCGCAGGTCATGAAGCTGGCGCGCGGCGCCACGGTGTCCAGCCGCTACAAGGCGGCCGCCACCAACTTCCGCGAGGCGCTCAAGCTCAAGCCGGGCTCGCTCGAGGCGAAGGCCGGCCTGGGCATCGCGCTGGTCAACGGCTTCGAGTCGGAGGGCGCGTTCCGGGAGGCCACCAAGCTGTTGGGCGAGGTGGTCGAGGAGGACGAGAAGAACGCCCGCGCCTGGCTGTCGCTGGGCATGGCCCTCCAGTCCATCGGGCGGAATTCCCAGGCGGTGACGGCCTACAAGAAGTATCTGTTGCTGGAACCCACGGGGGCTTCCGCCAAGGAGGTCCGCTCGATTCTGGATACCATCGGAAAGTGAGCAGGCGGCGGAGCGGTCCGCCCCCGTTTCTGGAAGTGAAGTGAGTCGCCTTGCTCGTCCTCGGTCTGGAAACCTCTTGTGATGAGACCGCCGCCGCCGTCGTGGAGGACGGTCGTCGCGCGCTGTCGGACGTCGTCTCCACCCAGGTGGACATCCACCGTCGCTGGGGCGGAGTGGTGCCGGAGCTGGCCTCCCGCAACCACATCGTCCAGGTGATGCCGGTCGTCCACGAGGCCCTGTCCCGGGCGGGCAAGACGCTCGACGACATCGACCTCATCGCCGTCACGTCCGGCCCCGGTCTCATCGGCGCGTTGCTCGTGGGGCTGCAGGTGGCCAAGGGGCTGAGCCTCGCCACCGGCAAGCCCTTCGTCGGCGCCAACCACCTGGAGGGCCACCTGCTGGCCATCCGGCTGCTCGAGGACGCCCCGGAGCCACCGTTCCTCGGGCTCGTCGTCTCCGGGGGACATACCAGCCTCTACGAGGTGAAGGCGTTCGGCCAGTACCGGCTGGTGGGCAGCACCCGCGACGACGCGGCGGGCGAGGCCTATGACAAGACGGCCCGCATCCTCGGGCTGCCGTACCCGGGCGGGCTGCCCATCGATCAGCTGGCGCGGCAGGGGAACCCGGAGGCCATCCGCTTCCCGCGCGCGCTGCCGGGCGACAGCTTCGACGTGTCCTTCTCCGGCTTGAAGACGGCGGTGTTGCACCACGTGCGGAAGCACGGCGTGCCGGAGGGCCAGGCCCTGTCGGACCTGTGCGCGTCGTTCCAGGAGGCGGTGGCGGACGTGCTGTCGAAGAAGCTCGTGGCCGCCGCGCGCCGGCTGGGCCACCAGCAGCTGGTGCTGTGCGGAGGCGTGGCGGCCAACTCCCGCCTGCGGGCGCTGTGCAAGCAGCGCGCGGAGGAGCGGGGGCTGCGCATGTTCCTGCCGCCGGTGCGGTTGTGCACGGACAATGGCGCGATGATCGCCGTCGCGGGGTATGAGGCGTGGCGTCGGGGCCTGCGTGGGGATTTCCGCCTGGCGGCGGACCCCGCGTGGCGCATGTGAGCGAGGGACATCCGGTGGAATCACCCAGAGACATCCTCAAGCGGCATGGCCTGCGCGCCAAGTACAGCTGGGGCCAGAACTTCCTCGGGGACGAGGACGCCCTGGAGGCCATCGCGGACGCGCTGCACCTGCGCGAGGGCGAGCACGTGGTGGAGCTGGGCCCCGGCCTGGGCCACCTGACGCGCTTCCTCGCCGCGACCGGCGCTCGCGTCACCGCGGTGGAGCGGGACCGGGACATGGTGACGGTGCTGGAGAAGGAGGCCATCCCCGGCGTGCGCGTGGTGGCTGGCAACGCGGCCACGGTGGACTTCGCCCAGGTGGCTGGCGCGCCCGAGGTCGCCGTCGCGGGCAACCTGCCGTATCACCTGACCAGCCCCATCCTCTTCCGGGTGCTGGAGCAGCGATCGCACGTCACGCGCGCCGTCTTCACCCTCCAGAAGGAGGTGGTGGAGCGGCTGGCCGCGGAGCCGGGCTCGCGCGACTACGGCCTGCTCACGGTGCTGCTCGGCCTGCACTTCGACGCGGAGAACGTCCTCACGCTGGAGGCGTGGCGTTTCCACCCGCCGCCGAAGGTGGACTCCGCGGTGCTGTCGCTCACCCGCCGCGCCGCGCCGCGCGCGCCCATCGTCGACGAGGCTCGCTTCACCCGCGTGGTGAAGGCGTCCTTCGCCCAGCGTCGCAAGACGTTGATCAACTCCCTCAAGTCCGACAAGACGCTGGCGCCCCCGGACGTGCTGCTCCAGGCGCTGGAGACGGCGGGCGTCGACCCGCAGCGTCGCGCGGAGACGCTCGCGCCGGAGGAGTTCGCCGCCATCGAGCGCGCGCTCGGTCCGGTGAAGCCGGGTGCTCCCGCGCCCGAGGCCCTGGACGCGGACACCGAGGAGTAGGGAAGGGGCGCGCGTCCGCTACCGGCCGCGCTGCCCGAGCGCCTGGAGCAGGCCGCCCTGCTGCTCCAGGTAGGCGCGGAACTCCGCCTCCGGGATTCGCATCCGCGCGAGCACGCCGCGCAGGATGTCGTCCACGGTGCCGTCCTTGCGCCGCTTGAGCTCCAGGGCCGTCTTCAGGAGGACCACGCCATAGAGCGGATCCGCCTCCACGGTGGGTGGGGCTGGCGCCTTGGGCGCGGTGCTCTGGCGGACTTCCTCCAGTCGCACCACCGTCTTCGCCCGCTGCCTGCCGCTCATGTCCGGAGACCACCCCGCGCACACGCCATGGAATCGCGCGGACCGTAGGGGATGCCCTCCACAGCGTCAAGCGAGCCCTGGGGTTTCCGGTCCACCCACGGCCGCCGAAATTTGCCGGACGCGGGCGGGCCATGTTGTGTTATCCGCGCGTCCGCGTGGCCGCGAGCAGGACGAGCGCGGCGGGTCGCACTGTGCATTCCGGGTCGGGAGGCCTCGGCGGATGGACCAGCGTTACATCGTGGTCGAGGGGCCCATCGGCGTGGGCAAGACGTCTCTCTCCAACATCCTCTCCGAGCGCCTGAGCGCCCGGCGCGTCCTGGAGGTGGTGGAGGAGAACCCGTTCCTCTCCAACTTCTACACGGACCGGCAGAAGTTCGCGTTCCAGACGCAGATCTTCTTCCTGCTGTCGCGCTTCCGTCAGCAGCAGGAGCTGTTCCAGCAGGACCTCTTCCGCTCCGTCACGGTCAGCGACTACCTGTTCGCCAAGGACCGCATCTTCGCCCACCTGAACCTGGACGCCCACGAGCTGGCGCTCTACGAGCGCGTGTTCGAGGCGCTCGGTCCCCGCGTCACCAAGCCCGACGTCGTCGTCTATCTCCAGGCCCGCCTCGACGTGCTCCTGGCGCGCATCAAGAAGCGCGGCCGCGAGTTCGAGCGCAAGTTCGACTCCGGATACCTGGAGGGGCTCGTCCACGCGTACAACAACTTCTTCTTCCACTACACGGAGACCCCGCTCCTGGTCGTGGATACCTCCGATATCGACTTCGTGAACAACGAGGCAGATCGGGAAGACTTGCTGGCGGCCATCCGGAAGGCGAAGCCAGGCACCCAGCACTACGTCCCGAAGGCGTCCCGGCGACCCTGATTCCGGGCTCCTGGCGGGTCGACCGCTCGAAGTCGCCCCATGCGCGGCGCGAGGGCGTTAGAGTGCGGCTGTCGGTCGTACGGCCTCCGGCGATCCCCTCTGGGGACGGCGAGGGGCGTGGGACCGGCGAGGCTGTTCCACCCTTACCCTCAGGAGGTGAACCGTGAAGGACAAGGTCACCATCCACACGCTGAAGCGCTTCAAGCAGATCGGTCAGAAGATCTGCATGGTTACCGCCTACGACGCCACGTTCGCCCACATCCTCGACCAGTCGGGCGCGGACGTGCTGCTCGTGGGTGACTCGCTGGGCATGGTCATCCAGGGGCACGAGTCGACGCTCCCGGTGACGATGGACCAGATGGTCTACCACACGGCCATGGTGACGCGCGGCGCGCGCCGGGCCCATGTCGTCGCCGACCTGCCGTTCATGAGCTACCAGGTCTCCGTCCAGGACGCGGTGCGCAACGCGGGCCGCCTGGTGAGCGAGGGTGGCGCGGGCAGCGTGAAGATGGAGGGTGGCGCCGAGTTCGCCGACGCCGTGCGGGCCATCGTCCGCGCGAGCATCCCCGTGATGGGGCACCTGGGCCTGACGCCCCAGTCGGTGCACAAGATGGGCGGCTATGTCGTCCAGGGGCGCGACGAGGAGCAGGCGCGCAGGATTCTCGACGACGCGCTCGCGCTGGAGGCCGCGGGGGCCTACGCGCTGGTGCTCGAGGGCGTGCCGTTGGAGCTGGCGCGCACGATTACCCAGAGCCTGAGCATCCCCACCATCGGCATCGGCGCGGGACGTCACTGCGACGGGCAGGTGCTGGTCTGCTACGACCTGCTGGGCATGAACCCGGACTTCAAGCCGAAGTTCGTCAAGCGCTTCGCCAACCTGCACGGCGCGATCACCGACGCGGCGGGCGCGTACTTCTCGGAGGTCCGCGACGGGATGTTCCCGGACGAGGAGCACTCGTTCAAGGCGACCAAGGGCGTGCGCCTGCTGGCGCCCGCGCCGGAGAAGGGCGCGGCGGCGGAGGTCCAGCCGGCGTCGGAGGCGGGTGAGAAGGTCGGCCCCATCTACGGGATTCCGGTCTGACATGGCGCCCGTCGTCCTGAGGACCGTGGAGGAAGTGAAGGCCTGGGCGACGGGCTTGCGCCGTGAGGGGCGCCGGCTCGCGCTGGTGCCCACCATGGGGTACCTGCACGACGGCCACCTCTCGCTCATCCGCGAGGGGGGCCGTCGCGCGGACGTGGTGGCCGCTTCCATCTTCGTCAACCCCACCCAGTTCGGTCCCCGTGAGGACCTGTCGCGCTACCCGCGCGACTTCGAGGGGGACCTGGCCAAGTGCGCCTCCGCGGGCGCCGTGGCCGTCTTCGCTCCCACGCCGGAGGTGATGTACCCCCCCGGCTACCAGACCTACGTCGAGGTGACCGACGTGAGCCAGGGGCTGTGCGGCGCCCGGCGCCCTGGCCACTTCCGGGGCGTGGCCACCATCGTCACCCAGCTGCTGTCCCTCTTCCGGCCCGACGTGGCGCTCTTCGGGGAGAAGGACTACCAGCAGCTCCAGGTCATCCGCGCCCTCAACCGCGACCTGCACCTGGGCGCGGAAATCGTCGGGATGCCGACGATTCGCGAGGCCGACGGGCTGGCGATGAGCAGTCGAAATGCCTACCTGTCCGCCGAGGAGCGGCAGCGGGCGCTCTCGCTCTCACGGGGATTGCGCGCCGCGGCGATGCTGCTCCAAGGAGGGACCCGGGACGCGCGGGCCCTGGTGGGCGCCGTCCGACACGAGCTGGAGCTGGCGGGGCTTCGCGAGGACTACGTGGAGCTGGTGGACGCGGAGCGGCTCACACCGCTCGGCTCCGTGGCCCCAGGGCAGGCGGCGCGCCTGCTGGTGGCCGCCTTCAGTGGCGCGACACGCCTCATCGACAACATGCCGCTCGGCGGTTAGGAGACCCAGGACACGTATGGCATCAGGTGGAAAGTCGAAGGGGCCGGGGGGCGAATCCGGAGTGAAGGTCATCGCCGAGAACCGGCGTGCGCGCTTCGACTACACCGTCGATGAGAAGCTGGAGGCCGGTCTGGAGCTCACGGGAAGCGAGGTGAAGTCGCTGCGAGAAGGGGTGGCCAACCTCTCGGACGCCTACGCGCTTCCCAAGGGCAGCGAGCTGTTCCTGCTCAATGCCCACATCGGCTCCTACCGGGCCGCCAGCGTGTTCGACCACCTGCCCACCCGGGGCCGGAAGCTGCTGATGCACCGGGCGGAAATCGACCGCTGGACCACCAAGGTGCGGGAACGAGGGTATTCCATCATCCCGCTGCTGCTGTATTTCAAGAAGGGGCGCGCGAAGGTGGAGCTCGGGCTCTGCCGGGGCAAGACACACGAAGACCGGCGCCACGACATCAAGGAGCGGGAGACGAAGCGGGAGATGGACCGGGCCATGCGCCGCCGTTGAGCGGAGCAGGCCTGGCGCTCCTCGCGGGAACGCGGATGGACGACAAGAAGGATCTCGACAAGAAGGAGCGGCTCTTGGCCGCGCTGGACCAGGGGATGGTGATGATCCACCTGGATGCGCGCCGGCCCGGTGTGCTCGTTCCCGCCTCCCTCCGGAACGAGGCGCACCTGCGCCTCAACCTCTCCTATCGCTTCGACCCGCCGGACCTCACGGTGGGCGAGTGGGGCGTGCGCAGCACGCTGAGCTTCTCCGGTTCCCGCTTCAAGGTCGCGGTGCCGTGGTCGGCGCTGTTCGCCATCGCCAGCCACGTGACGAAGGAGTCGTGGATGTACCTGGAGGACATGCCGCCGGAGCTGCTCCAGCAGGCTCCGGGCGCGCGGCCTCCTCCGCAGCCGGTGCCCGCGTCGGCACCCGCCGCCAGCACCAGCGAGCGTCCGCGCACGCTGCTGCGCGAGGTCCCCTGCGAGCCGCGCGACGAGACCCCGGCGCCTCCGCCGGAGGTGTCGGCCGAGGGGCCGAAGGATGATTCTCCGCCGCCGCGCCGCGGGCACCTGCGCCTGGTGAAGTGAGCCGCGGTTCCGATGTCCGAGGTGGGGGCCGCCGCTCGGCGTCGGGACTTCACCTCGAGCCGCGCGGGCACTCCGCCCGCGAATGCCGCCGCCACGCGCGGTCGACCTTGAGCCGCACCGGCCGAGGCGGGACCGCCTTTCAGCGCTGGAGCTTCACCTCGAGCCGCGCGGGCGCTCCGCCCGGGAAGGTCCCCTGCCACGCGCGGTAGCCCTTGAGCTGCACCTGCACGGAGACGGGCCCCTCCGGGTAGAGGTTGTCGAGCGCGAGCGGCGTCGTGCCCACGGCCTTGCCATCCACCAGCACCGTCGCGCCGGAGGGCTCGCTCATCAACATGAGCACGGGGGCGGCCATGGGCCGGTTCGCGCTGGCCATCAACCGCTGCGTCACGACGTGGCGGTGCGGCCAGAGCCACACGCCCCCGCCCACGGCCAGCGCTCCCACGAGCAGCGTGACGGCGAGCCGTCCCCAACGACGTCGGCGTGTCGCGGTGTCGGGCGCGTCCCAATCGCTCTCCGGGCGGGGGGCGCGCTCCTCCAACTGGAGGTCGTCCGCCCGGGCCTGAGTGACGCTGGGGCCTCGGCTGTCCGTGGCCAGCTCCGCCACGCTGTCGGCGAGGGACAACATGGGGGAAGCCGGAGGGCCGTGTGGCGCCCGCCCACTCTCGGTCCGAGGCGCGGCGCCGGAGGCGGCCCGCTCCGAGGCTGGCTCGCGTGGGCCGAAGGTGGCGAAGCGCTCCGTGTTCCAGGCTCGCGGCTCCCGAGGGGCACTCTGAGGGCCCGTGCCGGAGGCCGCGTCATGGGCGCCCGGGTGCGTGCCGCAGGCCAGGCAGGGGCCGTGGGGCGTGGAGAGGGGCGTGCCACACCGGGCGCAACGTTGGATGAGGCGTCCACTGGCGCTCAGCGCGAGGCCCGGTGTCGCGAAGGGCTCGTCCGCGTCGTGCTCGGGGACGTGTGAGCGGCTGGACGTGGCGCCGCCCGTCGCGGGGGCCGCTGGCGCGTCACCGACGCCGTCGCTCACGTCCTTGAACGTGGGTGGCAGGCCGAGGCTGTCGAGGAACGCCGCGAGGGAGTGGGCGCTCGCGGGCTGACCGGACTGGGCGAGCCAGCGCGCCAGCGCCTCGGCGAGCACCTCCGGCGAGGGGAAGCGCTGCTCCGGGGCCCGCGCGAGCATGCGCCGGAGGATGGAGGCCAGCGGCGGTGGGACCTCTGGTGGCAGGGGCGACGGGGCCTTCGAGAGGATGGCGAAGGTGACGGCGCTCGCGTCCTCCGCGGCGGCGAAGGGGTGCTGTCCCGCGAGCAGCTCGTGGAAGACGATGCCCAGGGAGAACTGGTCGCTCAGCGCGGTGGCGGGGGCGCCTTGGAGCACCTCGGGCGCGCTGTAGGCCTCCTTGCCCTTGAAGAGGCCCGGCGCCGTCAGGGACAGGCCGTTGAGCCGCGCGATGCCGAAGTCCGTCACCTTCACCTCGCCCTCGCGTGACACGAGGATGTTGGAAGGGGACACGTCCCGGTGCGCCGCCAGCAGCGGCTGGCCGTCGACGAGCTTGCGGTAGGCATGGTGCAGCCCCGCGAGGGACTGGAGGACGACGAAGGCCGCCAGGTGGGGCGGGAACCGTCGGCCCCGGCGCGCGACGGCACGCAGCAGCACGCCCAGGTCCCACCCGTCCACCAGCTCCATCACCAGGAAGAGGCCCTCCGGCCCCTGGCCCACGTCGTAGACCGTCGCGATGTTCTGGTGCTGCAGCTGCGTGGACAGCCGGGCCTCGGCCACGAACATGCGCGCGATGTCCGGCTCCCGGGCCAGCTGGGGCAGCACGCGTTTGATGGCGACGACCCGCTCCAGGCCCTCGGCGGCGCGGGCGACGCCGAGGAACAGCTCCGCCATTCCGCCGGTGGCCAGGGGCCGGACGAGCCGATAACGAGGGGTCACGTCGGGCCTCCGGGGGCGGTGCTCGCTCAGGTGAGCGGCTGGGTGATTTCGCGCAGCAGCTTCCAGGGGTAGATGCCGGTGGTATGGCCGTCGCCGAAGGCGAACGTCAGCGCGTAGTTGCCCACCGGGTGGACCTGCCGCACGCGCAGGTCCGCGGGCACCTGGGTCTGGTCGAGCGTGCGCTTGTTCGTCCACTCGTCCACGCACCCGGCGCAGGGGCACTGCTGACGCAGCACCTGGGCGGTGGCCCCCGTGCGCGTGCCGTCGTCCCATGACAGCTCCAGGCGCGAGCCGTCCGGGGACAGGCGCACGTCCGTCGCGGTGGGGGCAGGGGAGGAGGGCTTGATACGGTCCCAGAAACTCAACGTGTCACCTTCCGAGGTCTCGACTGTACCGCGCCTCCTATCATCGTTCGCACGAGGTGGCGCGGGGACACGTCACGAGGCGAGCTTGACGGGCTGTCGGTGGCCCTCCAGGCGGACCCCCTTCTTGGCGACCACGCTGCGCAGCGCCATCACCACCCGCGGGTCGAGCTGCGCGCCGCTGAGGCTGTCGAGGATCTCCATCGCCTTCTCCAGGGGCATGGCCTTCTGGTACGGCCGGGTGGAGGTGCAGGCGTCGAACGTGTCGGCGCAGGCGACGATGCGCGCGAGCAGGGGGATGCCCTCGCCCTGGAGCTTGTCCGGATAGCCCGTGCCATCCCAGCGCTCGTGGTGGTGGCGCACGCACGCGCGCACCGCGCCCAGGAACGACACCGGCCCGATGATGGCGTCGCCGATGGCCGGGTGCTCGCGCATGATGGCCATCTCCTGGTCCGTCAGCCGCGACTGCTTGCAGAGGATGGACTCCACGATGCCGATCTTCCCGATGTCGTGGAGGATGCCGCCGTACTGGAGCTGCCGCAGCTCGCGCTCCGTGAGGTTCAGCTCCCGGCCAATCTCCACGGACAGGTCGCCCACGCGCTGGCTGTGGCCCCGCGTGTACGCGTCCTTCGAGTCGATGGAGTTGGCCAGCGCGACGATGGTCTCCAGGTAGCCCTTCTCCAGGCTCTCGTAGAGGCCCCGGTTCTCCATGTCGTACGCGAGCAGCTGCTTGCTCATGTAGTTGAACGTCAGCGCCAGCTCGCCCAGCTCGTTCTTCTGGGGGATGTTCACCTCCACCCCGAACTTCCCGCGCGCCAGCTCCATGGCCCCGTCGGTGAAGACCTTGAGGGGGCGGGTCAGGGTCTTCGAGAAGAGCGCGGCCAGCACCAGCGCGACGAGGATGGCCGCGCCCAGGCCCACGAGGATGCGGCGCTCCATCGTCTCCACCTGGCGGTAGGCGTGCTCCACCGGCTGTTCGGAGACGATGGCCCAGCCCGTCTCCGGCAGCACCGTGTACGCGGCCACCACCGCGTCCCGGCCGTCGCCGAAGTTGCCCACGTGGAACGTCTCCGTGCCCGGGGGACTGGCGCGCTGACGCAGCAGGTGCGCCATGGGGCTCCGCCCGGAGACGTCCTCCCCCAGCGTGGCCATGCCACCGCCGCCGACGATGAGGTGGCCCCGGTGGTCCGCGAGGTACGCGAAGCCCGTGCTGCCCACGCGCTCCTGCTCCAGCATCTGCCGCAGGCCCGCGAGCGACAGGTCCGCCGCGATGAAGCCCTGGACGGGCTCGCCCACGGGGAACGCCAGCGTCACCACCGGCTCGCCCCCGCCTTCCGCCACCGCGTCCGAGTAGCGCGGCCCCTCCATGCCCGACAGCAGCGCCTGGGCCCGGGACTCGTGCGCCGCCAACGCGGAGGGCGACACGTCGTGGCGCGAGAAGGCCTGCAATCCGGGCAGGCGCCGACCCTCCGCTCCGAAGACGGTGAGGGCCAGCACCTCGCGCCGCTGCGACAGCACCGACGCCAGGTGTGTCTGCTGCGCCTCGGTGGGCAGCGAGAAGAAGTCCGGCACCCGCGCCAGCCCCATCACCGCCTCGGTGGGCTCGCCCAGGAAGATCTCCACCTTCAATCGCAGCTGCTTCACCCGCTCCTGCGCCAGCTCCTGCGCGTCGCGCACCAGCAGCTCTCGCGTGTCGGAGACCGACAGCCACCCCACCATCAGTGTGGGCACGATGCTGACCACCAGCATCAACAGCAGGATGGCCTTGAACAGACGCACGGCGGGACACCTCCAGGGATTACTGCCACTGGCCCTTTTGCACCTCGAGTTTGAGCTTGTCCGGCGCCAGCTCGAACCAGCGCGGCGGCGAACCCTCCGACCGGCCCGCGCTCCCCACCGCGCGCACCGTCCACCGGTAGCGCCCGGCCGGCAGCGGCGGCAGCTTCACCTCCGGCGCCGTCGCCGCCTGGGTGAAGACGGGGGTGGCCTGTTGCTCGCGCAGCACCTCCACCTCGTAACGCTCCGCCCCCGTTACCGCCGCCCAGACCAGCTTCACCGGGCCCAGCCGCCCCTTCGCGTCCGCCCGGCGCTTCAAGAGCGCGCCCTCCTCGGGCTGCTCCGGTCGGGGGATGCCTGGCGGGACGGGGGGCGCGGTGGGTGGGTGGCCCTTCTCCACGGACACCGTCTCACCTGGGCCGACGGGGCGGGTGACGCCCTCGGCCTCCACGCGCACCGGAGGCCCCCGGGTGACGGTGACGATGGTGGTGCCCGCGTCCGGGTGGACCTGCACGGTGAAGGCCGAGGGCTGCGGGGCTCCCGGGGCGGCCACCTGCGCGCCCGCGGCGTTGGCCGCCGCCGACGCCTGGGTGTAGCGCGCGGCGCGGAAGTGCTCCTCGGCCACCTTGAGCCGGGCCGCCGCCTCCCGCAGGCCCGTGTCGTCCCGGGCCTGCGCCATCAACGTGCGCGCCGTCTCCAGCGCCTTGAGGGCCAGCACCCGCTCCTGGCCCGGCAGCCGGAGCCGCGTGCCCGCCGCGACGCTGTCCGACGACAGGTTGTTGAGCGCGCGCAGCTCCGCCGCCGCCGCCGCGTCGCCGAGCACGCGCTCGGCCACCTCCCGCAGCGACTCGTTGGCGCCCACCACGGTGGACTCCTGCGAAGGAGCCAGTCCCAGCCACGCGACCAGGAGCAGTGCCGTCCTCATTGGAAGACAATCTCCCTTCCGGCCTGGATGGTGGCCGCCGGCGTGGTGACGGAAAGCGACTGGGTGGCGGGCCGCTCGACCTCCGCGTCGATGCGCCCTCGCAGCACGGTGAGGTCCGTGCGCGGGCGCCCCGGCCGGGGCCGCGTCTCCGCGATGCCGATGAGCGAGTCCCCGCCCAGGTGCACCGTGCTGCCATTGCCGGCGAACACGAGGTCCGCGCCCGCGCCCGCCTCCGTGCGCACCTTGTCGTTCTCGTACAAGGGGACGCCGTCGCTGGCGGTGCTCCACTCGTCCGCCGTGGCGCGCTTGATCTGCACGTTGCCCTTGAGCCCCCGCAGGTGCGCCCGGGGCGCGGGCTGCGTCGCGGTGGCCGGCGCCAACGACTCCGGCTTGTCCTCGGAGTCGCAGCCGAGTGGCGAAGCCGTGAGTGCGAGCGCGAGCAGCATGGAGAGCCAGCGTCGTCCAGTCACGAGAGGGGGTCCGTCCGGGAGGAGATCCAGGAAGACCCTACGCTAATCCAATCGGCGGTGCTGGAGGCAGGGGAGGTTGCGGCGCACGCGCGCTTGCATCTCCGGGTCCACTGGCGCCACCGCCAGCCCCTCCCCCTCGGACGCCCGCGCCGTGACGAGCCCCCAGGGGTCCACCACCATGGAGTGGCCATACGTCTGCCGGTTGGCCGAATGCCTGCCTCCCTGCGCGGGCGCCAGCACGTACGCCTGGTTCTCGATGGCCCGGGCCCGCAGCAGCACCTCCCAGTGGTCCTTGCCGGTCATCAGGGTGAAGGCCGCCGGGACCGCCAGCAGCGTCGCCCCGTCCCGCGACAGCCGCCGGTACAGCTCCGGGAAGCGCACGTCGTAGCAGACCGACAGGCCCAACCGTCCCACCTCCGTCTGCGCCGCCACCACCTCCGTCCCCGGCGCCACCGCAGCGGACTCCTGGTAGGTCGCTCCATCACCTACATCCACGTCGAACAGGTGCATCTTCCGGTAGGTGGCCAGCCGCGCGCCGTCCGGGCCGAACAGGACGCTGGTGTTGTACAGCCGCCCACCCGGGGCCCCGGCCTCCAGCACGCTGCCGGCGAGCAGGGTGACGCGCAGCTCGCGGGCCAGCTGGGCCATGCGTGACAGGGTGGGGCCCTCCAGCGTCTCCGCGGCCGCCGGGCGCTCGGGCTCCGGCCCCATCCACGAGAAGTTCTCCGGGAGCCCCACCAGGCGGGCGCCCAGCTCGGCGGCGCGCCGGACGAGCCGGGTAGCGGCTTCCACGTTGTGGGCCTTGTCCGCGGTGGACACCATCTGGGCGGCGGCGATGAGGTGCATGGGCCCGTTATAACGCCCGCTCGACGCGCGGAACCCCTGGGAATTCCTGGACCTGTTGTCCAGGTTTCACGGGGCGCTAGAGGGAGCGTCCTTCCTTTACACTCCGCTGGGGCGTGTGTTACGGACGCGCCCGACATTTTTCGATGTGCATCTCGAAAAGTGGGCCGCCGTGCCCGCTTTTCGCGTTTTTGGAGACTGGTTTCCCGGTTATGTCGGAGAAGAACCTCAAGCAGACGGTGGAGGAGCGGGCGAGCGCGGTGCTCGACCCCATCGTCGCGGGTGAAGGCCTGGAGCTCGTGGACCTGGAGTTCGTCCGGGAGCGCGAGGGTTGGGTGCTTCGCCTCTTCATCGACAAGCCGGGAGGACGGGTGGGACTGGACGAGTGCAGTCAGGTCTCCCGCGCGGTGGACCCGGTGCTGGACGTGGAGGACATCATCCCCCACGAGTACAGCCTGGAGGTCTCCAGCCCCGGGGTGGACCGGCCGCTGAAGAAGCCGGCGCACTTCGCGAAGGTGCAGGGTCAGAAGGTGAAGGTGAAGACGTTCGGCCCGGTGGGTGAGCCGCCGCGCAAGAACTTCACCGGCACCCTGACCGGGGTGGCGGGCGACGGCATCTCGGTGGAGGTGGAGGGTGCCGGTACCTTCCACATCCACTTCAAGGACATCGCCAAGGCGAACCTGGAGTTCGAGTTCTAGACGTCGACATACAGGGCCCCCCTCCGCGCGGGGGCGGCCCGTGGACCCATTCAGGAGAACACCATGCCCACGCAGCAAGCCAACCCGAGCGTCAACCTCAACCTCGTCCTGGACCAGGTCGCCAAGGACAAGGGCATCGACCGGGCTGTGCTGATTGCCACCCTCGAGGACGCGATGAAGACCGCGGCCAAGAAGCACTTTGGCCAGGACCGCAACCTCGAGGCCAAGTACGACCCCGAGAAGGGCGTGGTGGAGCTGTTCCAGGCCATCACCGTCGTCGAGGAGATCACCGACCCGGTCCAGGCGGTGAACCAGATCACCCTCGCGGAGTCCCACAAGAAGGGCATGGAAGTGGAGCCGGGCGACGAGCTCGTGTTCCAGATCTTCTACCGGGACGAGGACGCCAACGAGGCCAAGGCCCAGGACGACCAGTACGGTGACATCCTGCGCCTGAAGACCTTCCGCCGCGGCTTCGGCCGCATCGCGGCGCAGACGGCCAAGCAGGTCATCCTGCAGCGCACGCGCGACGCGGAGCGCGAGAACGTCTTCAACGAGTACAAGGACCGCAAGAACGAGATCGTCACCGGCATCGCCCGCCGGTTCGAGCGCGGCAACATCATCGTCGACCTGGGCCGCGCGGAGGCGGTGCTCCCGGTGCGCGAGCAGGTCCCCCGCGAGACGTACCGCCCGGGCGACCGCGTCCAGGCGTACGTGCTGGACGTGCTGCGCGAGTCCAAGGGGCCGCAGATCGTCCTCAGCCGCGCGTCCGTCAACCTGCTCACCAAGCTGTTCGAGATGGAGGTGCCGGAGATCGCCGAGGGCATCGTCGTCATCGAGGCGGCCGCGCGCGAGCCGGGTGGCCGCGCGAAGATCGCCGTGTCCAGCCGCGACTCGGACGTGGACCCGGTGGGCGCGTGCGTGGGCATGAAGGGCAGCCGCGTGCAGGCGGTGGTGCAGGAGCTGCGCGGCGAGAAGATCGACATCGTCCCCTATGACGAGGACCCCGCCCGCTTCGTCTGCTCCGCCCTGGCCCCCGCGGAGGTCAGCCGCGTCATCATCGACGAGGCCAACCACGCCATGGAGCTCATCGTCCCGGACGACCAGCTCAGCCTGGCCATCGGCCGGCGCGGGCAGAACGTGCGCCTGGCGGCCCAGCTGACCGGCTGGAAGCTGGACATCAACAGCGAGAGCCGGGTGCGGGAGATGCGCGAGTTCGCCAACCGCTCGCTCGGCGCGCTGCCCGGGGTCAACGAGATGCTGGTGGAGACGCTCTACGCGCACGGCTTCCGCCAGGCGCGCGACATCGCGGACGCCAATCCGGAGATGCTGGCGCAGATCCCCGGCATGGACCCCGCGCGCATCCCCTCCATGCAGGAGGCCGCCCGGAAGCGGATGGTCGAAGACCAGGCGGAACTGTCCCGCATGGATTATGAGAGGGAACAGGCCCGGTTGGCCGAAGCCCGACGCCACCCCGACGAGCTGTCCCAGGCCGAACGCCTGGCGCGGGTGCGGGGCGTCGGGGAGAAGACCATCGAGCAGCTCGCGGCGTCCGGCTACCGCACGGTGGAGGACATCGCCAACGAGAAGGACCTCGCGAAGCTGGGCGACGTCCCGGGCGTGGGCATCAAGAAGGCCCGCCAGCTCAAGAGCGCGGCGGAGAACTACCTGGTGGAGGAAGCCAAGCTGCGCACGGAGCTGAACGCCGAGCGTGGCGCCATGGCGGCGACTTCGGAAGGTGGCGCGGATGCCACCAAGTCGCCGTAAGCTAGGACGAGAGGAGCGTGGACGTGGGGCGCCCGACCGGCCGCTCGGAGCCGGGTGAGCAGAGCGCGTGGTCAGGCCCGGTCCGGACGTGCGTCGGATGCGGGTCCAAGCGACCGCAGGCGGAGCTCACCCGGTTCGTGGTAGGGCCCGGTGGTGCGGTGGTGGTGGACAGGGAGCGGCGGCTGCCCGGACGGGGCGCCTACCTGTGCGGTGTCGGTTGTCTGACGGCAGCGCTGAAGCGGAAGGCCTTTGGAAGGTGCTTTCGCGGGAAGGCGGGGTTGGTAGACCCGTCGCAGCTCGGGCAAGCATGGGTGCTTGCGCCAGCGCCATGAGGGCGAAGGGGTGTTGGGGGGGAGTGGGTGTTAAGGACCACTCGCACACATTTTCGGGTTTGAGCTAGGGTGCTGCGCCCCGGAGTCGGCGGGTGCAGCAGGCCAACAAGGGCAATATGTCGAAGAAGCGCGTCCACGAAATCGCCAAGGAGCTCAAGGGCCACGGCATTGAGCTCGACAACAAGGAGGTCGTAAACGAGCTGTCCGCGCTCGGGTACGACGTCAAGAGCCATTCGTCCTCCCTCGATGACGACCAGGCGACCGCCGCGGTCCAGAAGATCCTGGACAAGCGCAAGCCGAAGCAGGCCGCTCCGCCCGTCACGGCGAAGGGGTTCGTGGTGCGCCGCAAGGTCGGCCCGCCCTCCGGTGGTGCTTCCTCGGAGGCTGGCCAGGAGTCCATGAGCGCCGACCAGGTCGAGGCCGCGGCGCCCGAGCAGGCCCCGGTCGAGCCGCCTCAGGCCGCCGCCGCGGAGGCCCCGCCGTCCGCCCCGCCGCCGGTGGAGGCCGCCCCGCGCGCGCCCGAGCCGCCGCCGGTCGCCGAGCCGCCCGCCGCGGTCGAGGCCCCCGTGGCCGTCACCGCGCCCGTGGCGCCGCCGTCCCCCCAGCCTGCCGCCGAGGCGCCCAAGGCGCCCGTCGAGCCCCAGCCCCAGGTCGCCGCCGAGGCGCCCAAGGCTCCGGTCGAGCCCCAGCGCCCGGCCACGCCCGTCCCCCCCGCTGCCGCCGCGCAGCCACGTCCCCCCTCTCAGGAGAGCACCCACTTGCCCCAACCCCCTCCGCGCTCGCCGGTCCCGCCGACAGTCCGGACGTCTTCTTCTCAGCCTTCGTCCGCGACCGTCGTCTCCCGAGGACCCGCGCCGGGTTACGGAAACCGGGGTGGCCCGGGTGGTCGCCCCGGTGGTCCGGGCGGCCCGGGTGGTCGTCCCGGTGGTCCGGGTGGCCCGGGTGGTCGTCCCGGTGGTCCGGGCGGCCCGGGTGGTCGTCCCGGTGGTCCGGGCGGCCCGGGTGGTCGTCCCGGTGGTCCGGGGCAGGGTGGTCGTCCCGGGTATTCCTCGCAGTACCAGGCCAGCGGCCGGCCCGGGCAGGCGCCCGTGCGTCCGAGCACGTCGCCCGCGCAGGGGTCCGCCTCCGCTCCGGCGGCCCAGGGCCCCACCATCATGGTGGGCGGCGTGCCCCATGCGCAGGTCGCCCCGACGGGTGGCCAGGCGCGTCCCACGGCCACGCAGGCCGTGGTCATCTCGCGTCCGCTCATCCAGGTCCGCCGCGTCACGCCCACGGCCGGTCAGGCCAAGCAGTACCCCATGGCGCCGGGCCGCGCGGGCATCCCCGAGCGGCGTGAGTACAAGGTCGTCCCGGACCACCTGGGCCGGGGCCGCGAACTGGTCGACGTCTCCAAGAACAAGGAGCGGGGCCAGCGCAAGCGCACCAGCGGCGATACGCAGAGCGTGTCCAAGCAGGAACTGACGGACATGGTCTGGGGCCGCGTCACCATCCCGGTGCGTGGCAAGAAGAAGAAGCCCACGAAGAAGGGCGCCAAGACGCAGATCACCCAGATGGCCGAGGAGAAGAAGGTCATCAAGCTCCAGGAGGGCATCACCGTCTCCGATCTGGGCCAGCGCATGGGTGTGCGCAGCGCGGAGCTCATCAAGAAGCTGATGGGCCTGGGGAAGATGGCCACGGCGAACCAGATGGTGGACGCCGACACCGCGGAGATGATCGCCACCGACTACGGCTGGAAGATCGACCGCGTGGGCTTCGAGGTGGAGGACTACCTGCCGGAGGTCGACGCCCGTCCCGAGGACGAGCGTCCGCGTCCGCCGGTGGTCACCATCATGGGCCACGTCGACCACGGCAAGACGAGCCTGCTCGACGCCATCCGCAGCGCCAACGTGGCCGCGGGCGAGGCCGGTGGCATCACGCAGCACATCGGCGCGTACAGCATCTCCACGGCGCGCGGTGACGTGACGTTCCTGGACACCCCGGGTCACGAGGCGTTCACGTCCATGCGCGCCCGCGGCGCCAACGTGACGGACATCGTGGTGCTGGTGGTGGCCGCCGACGACGGCGTGATGCCGCAGACCATCGAGGCCATCAAGCACGCCAAGGCGGCGGAGGTGCCCATCGTCGTCGCCATCAACAAGATGGACGTGCCGGGCGCCAACCCCGACCGCGTGAAGAAGGACCTGGCCAACCACGAGCTCGTCCCCGAGGAGTGGGGCGGCGACACCATCATGGTGCCCGTCTCCGCCAAGACGAAGCAGAACCTGGACCTGCTGCTGGAGAACCTGGCGCTGCAGGCCGAGGTGCTCGAGCTGACGGCCAACCCGGCCCGTCCGGCCGTGGGCGCCATCATCGAGGCCAAGCTGGACCGCGGCCGTGGCCCGGTGGCCACGGTGCTGGTGCAGGAGGGCACGCTCAAGCTGGGTGACGCCATCGTCACCGGCTCGCACTACGGCCGCGTCCGCGCGATGAACAACAGCCGTGGCGAGCAGGTGAAGGAGGTCAAGCCCGGCTACTGCGCGGAGGTCATCGGCCTGTCGGGTGTCCCGAGCGCCGGCGACACCATCAACATGGTGGCGGACGAGAAGGCGGCCAAGCAGATCGCCGAGCACCGCGGCATGAAGGAGCGCCAGACGGAGCTCAGCAAGGTCAGCCGCGAGTCCCTGGAGCAGCTGTTCGCCAAGACGAAGGCGGGCGGCGGTCCCAAGGAGCTGCGCGTCGTCATCAAGGCGGACGTGCAGGGCTCGGCCGAGGCCGTCAAGCAGGCGGTGCTCAAGCTCTCCACGCACAAGGTCAAGGTGGAGGCCGTCCACACGGGCGTGGGCGCCATCACCGAGGGCGACGTGATGCGGGCGGCGGCCTCCAAGGGCCTCGTCGTCGGCTTCAACGTGCAGCCGGAGTCCGGCGCGGAGGCCGCGGCCAAGGCGCAGGAGGTCACCCTCCAGAGCTACTCCATCATCTACGAGCTCATCGACGGGGTTCGCACGGCGATGGAGGGCCTGCTGGAGCCCATCCGCACGGAGAAGAAGCTGGGCCGCGCGGAGGTGCGCAACACCTTCAACGTCCCGCGCCTGGGCACCATCGCCGGCGCGGCGGTGCTGGACGGCGTGATGAAGCGCGGCGCGTTCGTCCGCCTCATGCGCGAGAACAAGCAGCTGTTCGCGGGCAAGATGGCGTCGCTGCGTCGCTTCAAGGACGACGTCAAGGAGGTCGCGCAGGGCTTCGAGTGCGGTATCGGCATCGAGAACTTCAACGACCTCAAGGCCGGCGACATCATCGAGGCCTACGAGATCGAAGAGACCCGGCAGAGCCTGACCTAGGCCCGCGCCGCGCGTCGCTTCGCGCCCCCGGGAAGGCCCCACCTTCCCGGGGAGGTTTCGCCCCAGGGGCGCCGGCGGACCCGCCCGGTGCTCCCGGGGTCGGGGGATTCACATGTTCGTGGGTGTCGCACGCCTCACCCTCCAGATTCCGGACAGCGGTTCGCTGAAGTCGAAGCGACAGGTGCTCCGCCGGGTGATGGACCGGGTGAAGGCCCGCTTCAACGTGGCCGTCGCGGAGGTGGAGGACCAGGACCTCTGGCAGAAGGCCTCGATCGCCCTCTCGGTGGTGGGCAACGAGCGCCGCCACGTGGAGGAGCAGCTCGGGAAGGTCATCCACTTCGTCGAGGAGATGTACGTCGCCCCGCTGCTGGCGCGGGAGTCAGAAATCCTGGCCTTCGGAGACCAGTTGTTCTCCGGAAGCGGCGCCGCCCCGGGGGAGGGGGATGGAGCCACGGGCGAGGATGACGACCTCTCACCCGAGCAGGCGGCGGCGCATTCGGAGGCCGCCATCGCCCGGTTCATGCGGGGGGAGAAGGCCTCGCTGGCGGAGGCGGAGGGGCTGGGGGAGTGGGAGCGCCGTCATGACGGCGACAACGGCGGCGGCCCCGGTATGGGTCGCCCGTCTCCGTCGGGCGGTGGACGGATGACGCTGGACGAGGCACGGGCCCGCGCCCGCGCCCTGCGCAACCCGCGAGACTGGGAGAAGAAATGACGACGCATTCCCGACCCGAGCGAGTGGGGCAGGAGATCCAGGCGGCCATCGCCGACCTGCTCACCCGGGGTGAGCTGAGGGACCCGCGCATCGGTTACATCACCATCACTGGCGTGAAGGTCTCCCCGGACCTGCGGGTCGCCCGTGTCTTCTATTCGATGATGGGCTCCGAGCAGGAGCGCATGGATACCCAGAAGGGCCTGGACGCGGCCAAGGGCTTCGTGCGCCGCGCCGTGACGGCGGCCGTCAACCTGCGGGTGTCGCCTGAAATCTTCTTCTCCTTCGACGAATCCATCGGGGAGGGGGACAAGATCGACCGTCTGCTGCGCGAGGTCCGGGGCAAGGAAGGCTGGTAGTTCTGGCCGCGTCCCCCCAATATTGAGTCGACATGGACGGCGTCCTCGTCATCGACAAGCCCTCGGGGCCCACGTCCTTCGACGTGGTGCGGCAGGTGCGCTCGCTCCTGCGGCTCAAGAAGGTGGGCCACACGGGGACGTTGGACCCCCTGGCCACCGGTGTGCTCCCCCTGTGCCTGGGCGAGGCCACCAAGGTGGCGGGCTTCATCACCGAGGGCGACAAGGCCTATGACGCCACCGTGCGGCTGGGCGCGGAGACGGACACCCAGGACGCCCAGGGGCAGGTGACGGCGCGCGCGCCGGTGCCCCCGCTGACGCCCGCGCTGCTGGAGGGCGCGCTCGCGCGCTTCCGGGGCTCCTTCGAGCAGGTGCCGCCCATGTATTCGGCGGTCAAGGTGGACGGCAAGCGCCTGTACGAGCTGGCCCGCGCCGGCGAGGAGGTGGAGCGCGCCGCCCGCCACGTCACCGTGTACGACCTGGTGCTGCGCGACTTCTCCGCGGACCGGCTGCACCTGTCCGTGCGCTGCTCGAAGGGCTTCTTCGTCCGCACGCTCGCCTTCGACCTGGGGCGCGCGTTGGGTTGTGGCGCGCACCTGGAGGCGCTGCGGCGCACGGCCAGCGGCCCCTTCACCCTGGCGCGGGCGCTGCCCCTGGCGGAGGTGCCGGCGCTCGCGAAGGACGGCACCCTGGCCGCCCGCCTCGTCTCCATGGGAGACGCGCTGGTGGACCTGCCGGAGGTCCGCCTGGGGGCCGAGGACGCCCGCCGCGTCTCGCATGGCGTCCCCGTGGAGGTGCCCGCCTCGCTGCGCCCGGGCAGGGTCCGGGTGCTCGGGCCCGCCGGCGAGCTGCTCGCCGTGGCCGAGGGGGTGGCCGGCCGGCTGCGCTACCTGCGGGTCCTGGTCTAGGCACGGGCGGGCCTGTGCGTCCGCGCACGCTCCGCTCCTGGTGGGGCTCACGGGCAGGCGTCCAAGGTTGACCCTGCGTAGGGCGAAGCTTATAAGCCCCCCGCTCGTTAGAAGCATGAGACCCGGTCTGTACCCCTCCGCGGACCTGGGCGACTCAAGCGGTACTCACCACCGGAGCGGGACAGAAGGACGAATCACATGTCGCTGCATCAGGAGCGCAAGTCGGAGCTGGTGACGAAGTTCCGGACCCACGAGTCGGACACGGGGTCCCCGGAGGTGCAGGTGGCGCTGCTGTCCGAGCGCATCAACATGCTCACCGAGCACTTCAAGACGCACAAGAAGGACCACCACTCCCGGCGCGGTCTGCTGAAGCTGGTCGGCCAGCGCCGCCGGCTGCTGGACTACCTGAAGTCGAAGGACGTGACGCGGTACAAGAAGCTCATCGAGGGCCTCGGCATCCGCAAGTAGGCACCTCGTAGAACCCGGGGCGCTGGTACCACCAGCGCCCCGCGCGTTTTGGCGGGACGTTGTCGCAGTGAAGCAGTGAGAAGCGTGGTGGACGGAGGCGGGCGAGGGAGTGGTGCCGTCGGAGGTTTTGGTTTCCGTTCGGACCGGCTGACCCCATGGGGTGGGCCGGTGCGATCAGGGATCAAAAGTTCCGAGCATCCCTCCGGCGCTCCGCAAGCGCCCACCGCGGTACAGGCTGGCGGTTGCCTGACGTGTGCCTCTCCCAGGCCCTGGCGACCGCTCTTACACCCCGAGGGCCCTCCCGGGGTGCCCGGTCCCTTTTGCGTGCCGGGTGCGCGCGGTGGGGTCCTCGCCCGAAGGACTACAGAGGCAAGGACATGCTGAAGAAGAGCGTCAAGATTGGCGAGAGCGAGCTGAGCATCGAGACGGGCCGTCTGGCCAAGCAGGCCGACGGCGCCGTGGTGGTTCGCTATGGCGACACCATGCTGCTCGTCACGGCGGTGAGCGCGAAGGAGAAGAAGGACGTCGACTTCCTGCCGCTGACGGTGGAGTACCAGGAGAAGCTGTATTCGGCGGGCCGCATCCCCGGCAGCTACTTCAAGCGCGAGGGCCGGCTGACGGAAAAGGAGACGCTGGCCAGCCGCCTGGTGGACCGCTCCGCGCGTCCGCTGTTCCCGGAAGGCTACGCGTACGAGACGCAGATCATCGCCAGCGTCATCTCCGCGGATCCGGAGAACGAGGGTGACGTGCACGGCATCACCGGCGCGTCCGCGGCGCTGTGGGTGTCGGACATCCCGTTCGACGGCCCCATCGCCGGCATCCGCGTGGGCCGCGTCGGCGGTCAGCTGGTGGCCAACCCCACCGCGAAGCAGCGCGAGCAGAGCGACCTGGACCTGGTCATGGCGGTCAGCCGCAAGGCCATCGTCATGGTCGAGGGTGGCGCCGAGGAGGTCTCCGAGGCCGACATGGTGGCCGCGCTGGACTTCGGCTTCGCGTCCGCGCAGCCCGCGCTGGACATCCAGGACGAGCTGCGCCGCGAGCTGAACAAGCAGGTGCGCGCGTACGACAAGGCCCCGGCGGTGGATGACGCCCTGCGCGCCAAGGTGCGCGAGCTGGCCATGGACGGCATCAAGGCGGGCTACTCCATCAAGGAGAAGGGCGCCCGTTACGACGCGCTCTCCAAGGCGAAGAAGGAGGCCCTGGCGAAGCTCAAGGAGCAGCTGGGCGAGGCCTTCACGCCGCTGACGGAGAAGCACGCCAAGCAGGTGGTGGAGGACCTGAAGTACGAGCACATGCGCGAGATGACGGTCAACGGTGGCCGCATCGGCGGGCGTGGGCACGACGTGGTCCGCGCCATCACCTGCGAGGTGGGCGCGCTCCCGCGCACGCACGGCAGCGCCATCTTCACCCGTGGCGAGACGCAGGCGCTCGTGGTGGCCACGCTGGGCACCAGCGAGGACGAGCAGCGCCTGGAGATGCTGGGCGGCATGTCCTTCAAGCGCTTCATGCTGCACTACAACTTCCCCCCGTTCAGCGTGAACGAGACCAAGCCGCTGCGCGGCCCGGGCCGCCGTGAAATCGGCCACGGCGCGCTGGCGGAGCGCGCGCTGCGCAACATGGTGCCCAAGAGCGAGTCCTTCCCGTACACGGTCCGCCTGGTGTCGGACATCCTCGAGTCCAACGGCTCCTCGTCCATGGCCTCCGTGTGCGGTGGCACGCTGGCGCTGATGGACGCGGGCGTCCCCATCAAGGCGCCGGTGGCCGGCATCGCCATGGGCCTGGTGAAGGAGGGCGACAAGGTCGCCATCCTGTCGGACATCCTCGGTGACGAGGACCACCTGGGCGACATGGACTTCAAGGTGTGCGGCACCTCGAAGGGCATCACCTCCATCCAGATGGACATCAAGATCACCGGCCTCACCACGGAGATCATGAGCCGCGCGCTGGAGCAGGCGCGTCAGGGCCGCATCCACATCCTGGGGGAGATGCTCAAGACGCTGGCGCAGCCGCGCAAGGAGATCAGCCAGTACGCGCCGCGCATCACGACCATCCAGATCCGTCCCGAGTTCATCAAGAACGTCATCGGGCCGGGCGGCAAGGTCATCAAGGACATCATCGCCCGCACCGGCGCCGCGATTAACATCGAGGACTCCGGCCGCGTGGACATCGCCAGCGCGAACGGCGAGGCGGTGAAGGCCGCCATCGCGATGATCCAGGCCCTCACCCGCGAGGCGGAGATCGGCAAGATCTACACGGGCACGGTGCGGAAGATCGCCGAGTTCGGCGCCTTCGTGGAGCTGTTCCCGGGCACCGACGGCCTCATCCACATCTCCGAGCTGTCCGACAAGCGCGTCAAGAGCGTCTCCGACGTGCTGAAGGAGGGCGACGAGGTGCTGGTGAAGGTCGTCAGCATCGACAAGACGGGCAAGATCCGCCTGTCGCGCAAGGAAGCGATGGCGGAGCGCGCGGCGGCCCAGCAGGGCGCCGCCGAGGCCGTCGCGGCCCAGCCGGCGTCCCCCGAGGCCACCCAGCCCAACGCCAAGGCCTGATGCCCGAGGACGAGGCGGGCATGGGCTCCTGATGGGGCCGGTGCCCGCTCGCGCCAGACGCCCCCTTCCGCCACCGCGCGGGAGGGGGTGTTTTCGTTTCGGGGCGGGCTGGCTTAGACCTGGGGGCCGGGGCCGTGCGTTGGAGGTGGGCCCCGCTTCCGGAGGCCCCATTGCCGCCTCGCCCGCCGTCCGCCGCGCCGCCGCCCTCCTCGAGCTTCGTCTCCGACGTCTCGCGTCTGCTGGGGGCATTCCGTTGGGCCTTCATGCCCCTGGGGCTGCTGGCCCTGGTGGCCGTGGGGGTCCACGCGGCGGCGGACACGCTGGATGACCGGCTCGTCTCCATGGTCGACCGCGTGGACGCGGCCTTCGACGCGCTGGTGGGCCGCTACGACCTCACCGCGTCCTGGGTGGAGTGGGTGTCGCTGGAGACGCGCACGCGCATCGCCCGGGCGCTGGCCCTGACGTGGGAGCTGGCGGCGGACCTGGTGCTGGCGCTCCCCGCGCTGGGCTATCGCGAGGCGGCGGCGCCGCGTCCGGCGGAGGCCTGGCGCGCGGCGCTCGAGGCTCGCGAGGACGAGGCGCCTTCCTGGCGGACGCTGTGGCGCAGGTGTCTGCGCCAGCCCACGCCCATGCGCTGGCTGCGGCCATTGGCGACGGCGGCGGTGGTGGTGGCGGGGGCGTGCGCGGTGGCGCGGTTGCTCCAGGGCACGGTGTACCTGTCCTGGCGCGAGCTGATGGGGGACGGCGCGGCGGACGTGGCGGCGCGGGTGCTGGCGCTGGCCTCGCTCGTCGGCGTGCTGGCCTCGCTGGGCTGGCGCGCGGTGCTCCGCAACCTGCAGCACGCGGACGCCGCCTGCGCGCGCGAGCCCGGGCGGCGGGCCTTCACGCGGGGCCTGTTGGGGTGCGCGGTGGTGGCGCCGCTGGCCGTGGCCGCCGCGCTGGATGCCTCTCCGCTCCTGTCCTTCCTTCGCTGAGGCCGCCATGTTCCCGCGACGCGCGAAGGGGCTGCTGGACTTCTGCATGGCGGTGCTGTGCCTGTGGACCGCGTACCACCACACGCCCGCCGGCGCGCTGGTGCGCAAGGGCGCCGCGTGGGCCTTCGGCTCGCGCAGCACGGCGCGCCCGCTGCTGGCCTACTACGACGGCGTGAGCGGCACGACGCTGGCGGTGCCGGTGGCGACGCCCGAGGTGTCGCTCCTCCATCCGCTGACGGGCGCCGAGGCGCTCGCGTGGGGGACGCACCTGGCGCTGAAGGGGCTCGACGCTCGGGGGCGGGAGCCCGCGCTGGCGCTGGCCACGGAGCTGGGAATCCCCGCCGCGCGGTTGCTCGACCCGGTGGAGGGCCCGGTCGCCGCGCGTCGCCTGCACGCGGCCCTGACCGGGGACTTTCCCCAGGACGAAGCGCGGGTCGCCGCGCTGTTCGCGGGCCGCGTGCCCGCGCGCTACGCCCTGGAGCGCGTCGCGGCGGAGGGAGGCTCCGTGACGCTGGAGGCCCTCGCGCGCCAGCTCCCTCCGGGCTTCGAGGCCGCGTCCACGGGGGCGGCCCAGGCGCTGGCGCTGTCCACCGCATTCGGGCTCGCCTGGCCCGTGGCGGAGGGCACGCGCGTGACGAGCCCCTTCGGCGTGCGCGACCACCCGGTGCTCGGCTCGCGGCGCATGCACACCGGCGTCGACCTGGCGGTGCCCACCGGGACGTCGGTAGCGGCCGTGGCGGATGGCATCGTCCGCCGCGCCAGCGAGGACGCGGTGAATGGCCGCGTGCTGGTGCTGGAGCACGGCCGGGGCGTGACGACGGCGTACTGTCACAACTCGGAGCTCCTGGTGGCGGTGGGGGAGAAGGTGTCCCGGGGGCAGTCCATCGCCCGCTCCGGCAACACCGGCCGCTCCACCGGGCCGCACCTGCACTACCAACTGGAGCTGGCCGCCCGCCCCGTGGACCCGATGAAGTTCCGCCCCTCCGTCCACGCGGTCTCCCGGGACGCCGTGCGCTGAGCGGGCCCTGTTCCGCCCGACGGGAAGTCCTCCTCCTCCAAGACGCCACGTCACCCGTCCCGGACGCTACCCGGCACATCGGCGTGGGAACTGGAGACCGCCCGGGCATGTGGTACATCCGCGCCCATGGCTCCTCAGCTCACCGTCCAGGTGCGCCGCGTGCGCGCCCATCCGGACCCGTTGCCGCTTCCCCGCTACGAGACGGCGCTCGCCGCGGGCCTGGACCTGCGCGCGGACATCGACGAGGAGCGGGTGCTCCGGCCGCTGGAGCGCATGGCGGTGCCCACGGGCCTCGCGCTGGGGCTGCCGGCGGGCTACGAGGGCCAGGTCCGGCCCCGCTCGGGGTTGGCGCTCCGACATGGCATCACCCTGCTCAACTCGCCCGGGACGGTGGACGCGGACTACCGGGGCGAGGTGCAGGTCATCCTCGTCAACCTCTCCCAGGAGCCGTTCACCCTCCGTAGGGGAGACCGGGTGGCACAGCTCGTGGTGTCGCCCGTGACGTCCGTCACGCTCTCGGAAGTCGAGGTCCTCGACGCGACGGCGCGCGGAGACGGTGGTTTCGGCTCCACGGGTCGGTAGGCCCCGGCCCGAGGCACGACAGCGTCGTTCCTTGATGACAGGGGAGTGTGCAGAATAAGAGGCCTGGACCGCCCCCCGCACGCGGTCCTCCCTCGACTGGCCCCTGGAGTCCGACTGCTTTGCTCTGCTACCGCTGCGGCAGCCACGTCCCCGAGACGACCGATACCTGTCCCACCTGCGGGATGAAGTACGACGCGGCCGCGCGGCAGGCGGCTGGTGTCGCCCGCAAGCGTGGCCTGGAGGGCGCCCCCTACAAGCCGGGGGACGTCATCGCGGGCCGCTACGCCGTGAAGGAAGTGGTGGGGGCGGGCCCCATGGGCTTCGTCTTCCGCGCCCAGGACGAGGAGATCGACGTCGAGGTCGCGCTCAAGACGGTGCACCCCCGGCTGGTGCAGCAGCCCGAGGAGCGCACCCAGTTCGCGTTCTCGATGCGCGTGGGCAAGAAGCTCAACCATCCCAATCTGCTGCGCGTGTACGAGGAGGGGCTCGACGGCGAGCGCCCCTTCTTCACCATGCAGCTGCTGGAGGGCATGACGCTGCGGCGGATGATGGAGCAGCGCGCCTCGCGCGGGCAGCTGTTCTCCCTCAAGGACGTCGAACCGCTCCTGGCGCAGATGGCGGCGGCGCTGGACGCGGCGCACCGCTTCGGGCCCCACTCGGACCTGAAGCCGGAGAACGTCATCGTCCTGCCGGACCTGCTCAAGGTCACCGACTACGGCCTCGGGCTCGCGGTGCCGCAGCTCCCCTTCGTCCAGGCCCAGAAGGGACACCGCGCCGACCTCTACATCGCGCCGGAGTACGTGGCGGGCGGTGAGCTCGACACGCGCATGGACGTGTACTCGCTCGGCGTCATCATGGGCGAGATGGTGACGGGCCTGGTCCCCACCGACGGCGTGGTGCCCGGCCTCACGTCGCTGCACCCGGACCTGCCCACCTCGTTCGAGGCGCTCTACCGGCGCGCGCTCAACATCAACCCGCTGGCCCGCCCGAAGTCCGCGGGCGAGCTGCACGCCGAGTTCGCCGCCATCCTCTCGAGGACCCCGGCCCCGGTGGCCACCAAGGTGCGCGGCGTGCCGCCGCCGCCGGGCTCGGCGCAGGCCGCCGCGGCGCGCATGGCCGCCCGTCCTCCGCCCCCGGTCCCCACGGACACGCTGCCGGTGCCCACCGCCGTGTCGACACCCGCGGCCGCCGCGCCCGGGCCCGCGCCCCAGAACCACGAGGACGAGCCGCCCCCGCCGGACGCCACGCAGCCGCTCGACGCCGCGACGCTGGCGGCCATCATGGGCTCCAGCCCCCTGGGGCGTCAGGCCCTCACGGAGCAGGCGCTGCCCTTCGTCTCCTCGCCTGCGCCCGCCTCGCGGCCCCAGCCCGAGGCCGCCTCGAGGCCCCAGCCCGAGCCGGCGCCCAGGCCCCGCGTCACCGGCTCCCTGCCCGCCGCCCAGCCACGCGCGCCCCGCGCTCCGCCGGAGCCGGAGGTCGCGGGCAACGGGCGCGCGCTGGAGTCCTCTCCGTCCAGCTCGGGGCCGCGCTCGGCGTCCGCTCGCGCGTCGGGCCCGGCCCCCGCCGCATCCGGGGCTCGCGCCGCGGCGGCGCGCACGCTGGAGTCGGCGCCCGCCATGTCGGGCCCGCGCCCCGCGCGCACGCTGGACGCGCCGGTGGTGCCGGCGTTCCGCGAGGCGCGCACGCTGGAGTCGGCGCCCGCCGTGTCCGGAGCCCGCGGGGGGGCGCGCGCCTACGACTCACCCACGATGTCTGGCGCCAGGTCCGGCGCGCGCATCATGCCCACCCAGCGCCCGGCGCGTTCGAACGGACGCTCCGGCGCGCGCCGGCGGGCCGTGTGGATGTGGCTGGTGGTGCTCGTGCTGGGCGGGCTGGTGCTGGGCGCGGGAGGCGGCTACCTGGCCCTGCGCTACGTGCGCGAGAAGGCGAAGACGCCCGTGCCGCTGTCCGTGCAGCCGGGGGCCCTGCCGCCCGTCGACACCTCTCCGCCCATCGTCGCCGCCTCCGGGAGCTGTCCGGCGGGGATGAAGCTGGTGAGCGGTGGCTTCTTCAAGATGGGCGTCGCGGAAGACGACGACGAGCACGTCGTGGGCGACAGGCCCCTGGTCAGCATCCAGGTGGAGAGCTTCTGCGTGGATGAGTACGAGTACCCCAACAAGCGCGGCGAAAGCCCCAGGGTGTCCGTGACATGGGAAGACGCGCGGAACCTCTGCCAGGAGCAGCGCAAGCGCCTGTGCACGGAGGACGAGTGGGAGAAGGCATGCAAGGGCGCGGGCAACTCGCGCTACACGTACGGCGGCGAGTACGTGCAGGGCCGGTGCAACGTGAAGGCGGGGCCCCGGGGCGCGGTGGCCCCGTCGGGCCAGTTCGCCGGGTGCGTGACGCCGGGCTACTGGGTGCGCGACCTGTCCGGCAACGTGGCGGAGTGGACGGACACGCCGGTGGCCTCGGCGGGCTATGCCCAGAAGGGCGGGGCCTTCAACCAGCCGGGCGAGGCCTCGCGGTGCGGCACGCGCAAGGCCGTGCCGCCCACGGAGCGCTCGTCCAGCGTGGGCTTCCGCTGCTGCGCGAGCGTGCGGCCATGAGGTGGCTGGCCCTCGCGCTCCTGGCCACCCTGGCGCCAGCGGTCGCGGGGGCCCAGGGGGGCTCGCGTCCCCGCGTGGTGGCCGTGAAGTCCGCCAACCTGGCGCCGTACGCGTCCGTCATCGCCGGGTTCTCCGCCGAGGCGCGCGCGGAAATCCAGGAGGTGACGCTGGACGAGAGCGCGGGCGCCGCGGCGCGCGTCTTCAAGAAGCTGGCGGCGCAGAAGCCCGCGCTGGTGCTCGCGCTGGGGCCGCTGGCGGCCAACGCCGCGCGCCGCTCGCTCGGCGAGGATGTGCCCGTCCTGTTCGCCATGGTGCCGTACTACGAGAAGTACGGCCTGGAGGGGCCCAACGTCACGGGCATCTCCCTGACGAGTGACTTGGGCCCGGAGCTGGAGGCCATCCAGGCGATGGCGCCCAAGGCGAAGCGCGTGGGCATGGTGCACGACCCGCGCTTCTCCGCGAGCACGGTGGCGCTGGCGCAGCAGGCCGCCGCCGCCCGGGGGCTCGCCATCCACCCGCTGGAGGTCGACTCGCAGGGGCGCGTGGAGAAGGTGCTCGAGGGCGCGGCGGGCCGCGTGGACGCGCTGCTCATGGTGGCGGACAAGACGGTGGGCACCGCGGCCGTGGTCCAGGCGCTCATCGCCTTCTCCCAGTCCCGCCGCCTGCCGCTCGTGGGCCTCACCCCCAGCCAGGTGAAGGAGGGGGCGACGCTGGCGTTGTCCCCCAGCCCCCTCGCAATCGGGCTCCAGGCGGGCCGGTTGGCCAATCGCATCATCCACGAGCGGGTCGACCCCGGGGCGCTGGCGGTGGCGCAGCCGGAGGGACTCGACCTGTCCGTCAATCTCACCACCGCCAGGAAGTTGGGTCCGTCCCCTGAGTCCGTGCTGGAGTTGCTCCGGTTCGCGGCGAAGCGGGACTTTGCCGTGAAGGTCTACGAGTGATTCCGCGATACAGCCGACAGGAGATGTCCAACCTCTGGTCCGACGTGGCCCGCTTGCGCCGCTGGCGCGACGTGGAGCTCGCCGCGCTGGAGGGCATGGTGGAGGCGGGGCTCGCCCCGAAGGAGGCGCTGGCGGACTGCCTGGCGCGCGCGGGGGACTTCACCCCGGAGGACGCGGCGCGCATCGAGGAGATCGAGCGCACCACCAAGCACGACGTCATCGCCTTCCTCACCTTCATGGAGGAGCGCGTGGGGCCCAGCGCGCGCTGGTTGCACCTGGGCATGACGTCGTCGGACGTGCTGGACACGTCCCTGGCCATGACGCTGCGCGACGCCGTGGACCTCATCCTCCAGGACCTGGAGCGGGTGATGGCCGCGGTGCAGAAGCGTGCCTTCGAGCACAAGCACACGCTGCAGATGGGCCGCAGCCACGGCATCCACGCGGAGCCGGTGACGTTCGGCCACAAGCTGGCCATCTGGTACGACGAGCTGCGCCGGGGCCGCACGCGCTTGATGCATGCGCGTGACACCATCGCCACCGGCAAGATTTCCGGCGCGGTGGGCACCTTCGCGCACCTGCCCCCGAAGGTGGAGGCGCACGTCTGCGCGAAGCTGGGCCTGAAGGCGGCGCCGGCCTCCAGCCAGGTGGTTCAGCGTGACAGGCACGCCGAGTACTTCACCGCGCTGGCGCTGCTGGGCTCCAGCATCGAGAAGTTCGCGGTGGAGATCCGCCACCTGCAGCGCACGGAGGTGCGCGAGGCGGAGGAGCCCTTCACCGCTGGACAGAAGGGCTCCAGCGCGATGCCGCACAAGCGCAACCCCATCCTGTCGGAGAACCTGACGGGCCTGGCGCGCCTGTTGCGCGGCTACGCGGTGAGCGCCATGGAGGACGTGGCGCTGTGGCACGAGCGCGACATCTCCCACTCCTCCGTGGAGCGCGTCATCGGCCCGGACGCCACCATCCTCATGGACTTCATGCTGGTGCGCTTCGCCCGGCTGATGGAGGACCTGCGCGTCTACCCGGAGCAGATGAAGAAGAACCTGGACCTGCTCGGCGGCGTGGTGAACTCGCAGCGGCTCTTGCTGGAGCTGGCGCGCAAGGGCATGGACCGGCAGGCCGCCTACGTCATCGTCCAGCGCAACGCGATGAAGCTCTACGAGGAGGGCGTCGACTTCCGGCAGGCCCTGCTCGCGGACGCGGACCTCCGCAAGATGATGACGCCCGAGGAGATCAACGACTGCTTCTCCCCGGGCTACCACACGCGGCACATGGACGACGTGTTCCACCGCGTCTTCGGCCGGAGCGAGTAGCCGCCCCGGCCGCGCCTGACGGGGAGGGCTACTTCAGGTAGCCCTTCTCGCGCAGGCTCCGCTCGATGCGCGCGTGCACGTCACCGGGCTGGAGCGCGAGCGACGTGCCGGTGATCCGCTCGAAGGCGGCCACGTACTTGGTGGCCAGCTCCACGCGCACGTCGTCGGGGATGGGGGGCGGCTTGCCCTGTCCGGAGAAGTTCCGCTCGCGGATGAGCCACTGGCGGATGTTCTCCTTGTCGAGCATCCGCTGGTCCTCGCCGGCGGCGAAGCGCTTCTCGTACTCGTCCGCCACCCAGTAGCGGCTCGAGTCGGGCGTGTGCATCTCGTCGATGACGTAGAGGTCGTCGCCCACCTTGCCGAACTCGTACTTCGTATCGACCAGGATGAGGCCGCGCGTGCGCGCCCACTTCTGACCCTCCTGGAACAGGCCGCGCGCCGCCTCCGTGATTCGCGCCCAGTCGCGCGCGCTGGCCAGGCCCCGCGCCAGGATTTCCTGCTCGGAGATGGGCTCGTCGTGCTGGCCGTACTCCGCCTTGGTGGACGGGGTGATGATGGGCGCGGGGAAGGCCTCGTCCTTGCGCAGGCCGTCCGGGAAGGGCACGCCGTAGGCCGTGTGCGTGCCCTTCTGGTAGTCGCGCCACAGGCTGCCGGTGAGGTAGCCGCGAATCACCACCTCCACCGTGAAGGGCTGACAGGCGCGCGCCACGGTGACGTTGGCGTCCGGCACGTCCAGCACGTGGTTGGCGCAGATGTGCTTCGTCCGCTCGAACCAGAAGGCCGCGAGCCGGTTGAGCACCTCGCCCTTGAAGGGGATGGTGGTGAGCACGTGGTCGAACGCGGACAGCCGGTCCGTCGTCACCAGGACGAGCGAGTCGCCGCGCCGGAAGGTGTCGCGGACCTTGCCGCGGTAGTGCTGGCCGAGCGCGGGCAGGTCGACCTGCTGGAGCGTATGGGGGAGTTGGGCGTGAAGTGCGGAGGTGTTCACGGTCGCCTCGCGGCCCGCCCCTCTGGAAGAGGGGAACGGCGAGAGAAGGACGGGCCTGTTGCTGAGGCGCGCGACTCTACTGGAGCGTGGCCGGCATGGAAGCGGGACCGTAGGCCGCTGCCAGGTAGAGGAAGGCCGGATTGACGCGCAGCACACCATCCACGTAGGCGACCGCGTACGGCGCCCCGGTCGCCCGGTCCACCTGCACCGCGCTGTCGGGCTGGATGCCCCAGTGGGCGAGCAGCGTGCGGGCCACCAGCTCCGCCGCCTCCCGCTCCGACAGCCCCTGGAGGCTCTCGCGGCGATCCTCGGGCCACCGCTCGCCCGCGCGCGCGTCCAACACCAGCTGCAGCCCCTTGCCCGCGTCCGGCGCCTGGAACAGGTCCATGCGCGACTCGAAGCCGGGCGCCGCGAGCAGCTCGCCGTTCTGGCTGACGGGGAAGAGCACCAGCGCCTGCGCCGCCTGTCCCGCCTCCAGGTCCGACTGCCGCGCCACCTCGCGGAACAGCTCCAGCCGCGTGGTGGGGGACTCGAACTCCAGGAACTCTGGCGGATGCGAGAGGGCCTGCCGGGCGCTCATCGTCGCGCGCGTGGGCGTGCCGGCGCCACCACACGCGGTGAGCACCGTGACGAGCGACAGGAGCAACCCAGGGAGCCAGCGACGCATACGCCCGGGAATATACCGATCTGCTCCAGGATCAACCAGCTAAACTCAGAGCCATGCGTCCAGGAGACTCCCTCACCGTTGTCCTGCACCAGACGCGCTCTCCGGACAACCTCGGCGCCGTCGCACGCGTCATGGCGAACTTCGGTTTCGGGCGGCTGGTCCTTTCTGACCCGGCCACCTATTCGTTCCGCGGCGCGGAGCGGCTCGCCGTCAAGGGCGACGGGGTGTTGGAGCGCATGGCCGTGGCGCGCGACCTGCCGGAGGCCCTGAAGGACTGCGTGTACGCGGTGGGCACGACGTCTCGCACCCAGCTGAAGGGGCGCGTGGCGCTGTCGCCGGAGGACGCGGTGCGGCGGCTGGCCGAGGAGAGCGTGCGGGGCAGGGTGGCGCTGGTGTTCGGCGGGGAGCAGCGGGGGATGTCGGACGAGGAGCTGGCGCGGTGCGAGGACGTGCTGGTCATCCCCACCTCGGATGTCCAGCCCTCCATGAACCTGGCGCAGTCCTCCGCGGTGCTGTTGTACCTGTGTCACCGCCAGGGACTGGGCCCCGCGCCCCAGGCGCCGGACGCGGTGGAGCCGGGCGCGAGGCTGGGCACGCTGGACGCGCTGGCGAAGCGGATGCGCGAGGTGATGCTGACGGCGGACTTCCTCAATCCGCAGGCGCCGGAGCACGTGCTCAACGAGCTGGAGCGGACGTTGATGCGAGCAAAGCTGACCCAGCGCGAGGCGGAGCTGTGGCTCACGGCCTTCAAGCACCTGGGTCGCGCGGTGGCGCGGGGCGCTGCTCCCTGACGGACATCCGTGGGGGAGGCGCGCCCCGGCGCCGCGCGGACGACTTACGCCGCGTCCTTCTTGTAGGCCTCGCCGTGGTGCTTCTCACACAGGCCGGCCTTGAACACCTTCACCCGACACTCCGCCTTGGAGCAGGTGCGGTAGCGCGAGTGGGGCAGGTCGCCCTGGCGCCAGGTCTTGTAGTGGAAGAAGCAGTAGTTCTTGGCGCGGTAGGGGCGCTTGCAGCCCTCCACGGAGCAAGCCTTCTTGCCGCCGCCCTTGGCGGTGCGGGGCCAGTGGGTGAGCTTCTTCTGGGTCGTCGGGGTGGCCTCGGCCATTGTGGGACTCTCCTGCGTGCTGCGGGAAGCGCGGCGCCACACGGGGTGGACCCGCCGCCGGGTACGAAAAAGGCGCACTGTCTAGCGCCCATGCCACCCGAACGCAAGGGAGGCGCCGGGGCCGGCGTCACGGCGTGGGGGGGCTCTCCTCGGAACCCGGGGCCTCGGCCGCCCCTTCCGCCTCCTCGTCCGACAGGGGCGGCCTGACCTTCTCCCGGGGGATGGGCGACAGCAGGTCGTCCAGCACGGACTGCGCGCGGGTGGGACGGCGCGCCTGCCTGTGCGAGGCCAGCGCGGGGGCGGGAGGCCCCTCGGCCGGCATCTCCTCCAGGCGGATCCTCAGTCGCAGCGGCCTGCCCAGCCGGCGGATGTCCAGCCGCACGTCGCGCCCCACGCCCCGGGCGGCCACCTGCCAGCGCAGGGTGTGGGCGCGCTCCACGCGGCGCTTGCCCAGCCCGATGATGACGTCGCCGCTGCGCAGCCCCGCGCGCTCCCCCGGGCCGCCCTCGACCACCTCGGTCACCACCACGCCCGGGCCGCGGCTCAGGTTGAAGGCCTCGGCCACCTCGGGCGAGAAGTCCTGCACGCTGATGCCCAACCAGCCGCGCCGCACGCGGCCGTGCGCGCGCAGCTGCGGAATCACCGTCTTCGCGATGTCGATGGGGATGGCGAAGCCGATGCCCTGTCCCGCGACGTTGACGGCGTTGGCCACCGCCACCACGTCGCCGTGCAGGTCCAGCACCGGCCCCCCGGAGTTGCCCGGGTTGATGGACGCGTCCATCTGCATGTAGTCGAAGTCGCCGTCGCGCCCGTTGGGCGTCACGTCCGTGCGCCCCATGAAGCTGACCACGCCCACCGTCACCGAGTGCGACAGGCCGAACGGGTTGCCGATGACGACGATCCAATCCGCCGAGCGCACGTGCCCCGCCGACGCGAGCCGCAGCACCGGGAGCCTCCGGGGCGCGTCGATCTTCAACAGCGCGCAGTCCGTGCGGGCGTCCTCGCCCACCACGCGCGCGACGTACTCCTCCACGTAGCCGCGCGGGTGCATCACGGAGACGACGACCTCCGACGCCCCCTCCACGACGTGCGCGCTGGTGAGCACGTAGCCGTCCGCGTGGATGATGAACCCCGAGCCGATGCCCTTCTGCGGCTCCTCGCCGGGGGCGGCCGACTCGTCGTTCATCTGCCGGGTGGTGATGGAGACCACGGACGGCATCGCCCGGCGCGCCACCTCGCTCAGGGTGGCCCGCTGGTCGTTCAGTGAACGGTTCCGGGCCTCCAGCCACAGCCGTCCCTGGCCGCGTCCAGCGGCCCGTGCGGGCGGCGCCAGCGCGCACACCATCGCGATGATGAAGATGACGCCCTTGATTGGAGCCCTGTTCATGGCCCGCCTCCGCCCCGACCGACCACCCACCCACGCAACCTAGGGAGGGGAGCCGTGTCGCGGAAGCGGACCTGTCCGCCAGGCTACTTACTTCTTCTTCGCGATGATGCGATCCACCGCCGCCCGGTCCTCCGCGGAGATGCGCTCGCGCGGGGCCGCGTCCGACGACCGGGAGACGACGCCCTTGGCGTCCTCGTACGCGTCCTCCAGGCTGTCCTTCATCCGGTCCACCGTGTCCGGCTTCACGGTCCGCTTGTAGGCCCGCTCCATGTGCTCCAGCGGCGTGCGCCCGTCCACCTCTCCCTTCGACAGGAAGATGCCGAGCCCCACCGCGCAGACCGTCCAGACGATGAACTTCAAAGCTCCCATGCTCACAGCCTCCTACGTCTTCTTACATCCCTGAGGGAGGCCTGGCCAGTTTCCGACCGCGTGTGTGGATGTCGCTGACAGGGCGGGTCGGGGCACTTAATGTCCCCGGGCTTGCAGCCCGAAGAGTTCTTCCAGGCGGCCCGGGAGCGGGCCGCGCAGTTGGACGTCGGACGTGGAGACGCGGTGGTGGAACGCGTCCGCGCCGCGGCGTCCGCGTTGTTCACCCGCATGCCGGAGCCTCCGGTGTACCGCCGCGCGGAGGACCCCTCGCGCAAGGCGGCGCAGGCGCTGTTGCCGGAGGTGGAGAAGGTGCTGGCGGAGGCGCTGGCGGCCGGACGCGACCCGTCCAGGGCGCCCGCCCTGGAGAAGCTGGTGGCGGCGCTGCTGGCGCATGGCGAGGCGCTGGTCCACACCGCGAGCGGCCGGCTGGAGGCGGCGGAGACGGCGTGGCGCCGGGCGCTGGAGCTGGAGCGGGCCGCGCACCCGACGCGGCACCTGGTGACGGCGCCGCCCCGTCCGCCGCCGGTGTTCGACAAGGCGACGAAGACGTCGCGCTACGACCCCCGGCCCGCGCCGCAGGCGAGCGTGAAGCTGGTGTGCCCCAACACCGGCTGCAAGCGGGTGGGGGACTACGCCTTCCTGACGAACCACGCGTACAACCGCTTCGTCTGTCCGGTGTGCCGCACGCCCTTCCTCGCGTACTTCGGCGAGCTGCGCGGGCTGGAGGTGGAGGTGCGCCGCAGCTCCAAGCGCTACTTCTTCACCGTGGACGAGGTGGGCGGCAACGGCAGCTCGCGCATCGAGTTCGAGGAGGCGAGCGGCCAGGAGTTCCCCGCGGCGCGCAGGGACCTGCTGGCGTTCCTCTACACGGAGGCGCGCGAGCTGAAGGTCGTGGTGAACCTCACCAACCAGCGGCTCATGTGGGTGAGCCCGGCGTCCTCGTGCTTCGTGGCGACGGTGGCGTTCGGCGAGGGCGCGCCGGAGCTGGTGGCCTTCCGGGCGTACCGCGACGAGGTGCTCGGGAAGAGCCTGCTCGGGCGCGGGTTCATCCGGGGCTACTATCGCTGGGGGCCGGACGTGGCGCGCTGGGTGGAAAGGCGTCCGGTGGCCCGGAGCGGCGTGCGGTGGGTGTTGCGGCGGGTGCATGACCGCCTGACGAGGAGTGGATACGCGTGACGCAAGAACCGATCGGCGCACCGCCGCCCGCGAGGCCGACGGGCACGGGGACGAAGGTGTTCCTGGGGCTGCTGGCGGCGCTGGCCGTGGGCGGGATGGTGTACCTCGGCGTGCTCGAGGCCCGGCGCGCGCAGCTCGTCCCGGACGGGGCGGCCGCGCCCGGGTTCGAATTGCCGCGTCACGGTGGCGGCGTGCTGAAGCTGGAGGAGTTTCGCGGGCAGGTGGTGATGCTCGACTTCTGGGCGACGTGGTGCCCTCCTTGCCGCGAGGAGATGCCCGCGCTGGTGAAGCTGGCGAAGGAGTACGAGTCCCAGGGGCTCGTCTTCCTGGCGGCCAGCCGCGATGACGGCGACATGGCGCCCCAGCTGGTGGACGGCTTCATCCGCCGCCACCTGCCGGAGCTCAAGCCCTACGTGGTCTACGCCAGCGACGACATGGCGCGGGCCTTCCAGGTGAGCGCGCTGCCCACGCTCTACTTCCTGGACCGCGAGGGCAAGGTGATGGACGCGCAGCGCGGCGCCCTGTCCGAGGACGCCCTGCGCCGCCGCATCGAGCGCGCGCTCAAGCAGCAGTAGCGCCCAGCCTTTCGAGCGCGTGTCATTTTCTCGTCGGCTTGCAACGCGGAGCCGCTGCTGGAGGCGTGTCGGCTGGTCTCGTTATTCTCGAAAAGCCGGCTTGGCTGGCTGTGCGAGAACAAGGAGACGCGATGAACATCCGTGACAAGGGTTACCAGCGGGTCGCTCGGCCCGCGCTCCTTCCCCTGCTGCTCTCGTTGGGAGCGTGGGCGACGGGGTGTGGCGGCGCGGAATCCGTCGACGCCTCGGAGGCGCCGCTCGGCACCGAGACACAGGCGGCCTCGGACGCCAACCTGTATGACTCGTTCACCCGGGCCAACCACGACTCGCGCCTGTACAGCCTGGAGCAGGGCGTGCACGCGTGGACTCCGAACCCCTATTGGGGCAGCGCGTGGGGCATCATGTCGGGCCGCGCCTATCTGTCGAAGGACGACGGCACCTGGGCGGACCACTACGCCACGGTGCCCGGTACCTCCGACGTGCGGGTGATGGTGACGCTGGCCGTGCTGGGGCAGTACTCCGGCCTGACCTTCCGTCACGTCGACCGTGGCAATGGCTGGAAGCTGGCGACGGACACGAGCCTGGGCAAGTACTTCCTCACGCGCTACCTGTCCGGCACGCAGACCTTCCCGCTGCAGATCGACCAGGTGCCCGTCGCGGGAGACGTCCTCGAGGTCCGCGCCCAGGGCACCCGCATCGATGTGTACATCAACGGGGTCTACAAGGGCGGCATCAACGACGCCACCCACCAGTACGCCACCCGGGTCGGCCTGCTCGCGAGCCAGGACAACCTCGCGCGCTTCGACGAGTTCAAGGTCTACACGCAGGGGACGCGTGACGCCACGCTCCAGCCCTTCCGCTCCGACTCGGTCTGGAACCTGCCCATCGGCCAGGGCGCGACCTTCGGGGACACGACCGAGCCGTCGACGCGCGACTTCCTGGCCACCAGCATCAACGGCGTGACGGTCACCTCCTGGGCCAACTGGAACCAGTACTCGCATCCCATCAGCTTCGCGGCCAACACCGACCCGTGGGCGACCGTGACGGACTCCAACGATTCGTCGCGCAACGGCGCCTACTACGTGCCCGCCACCGCCACCATCGCGGATGGTTCGGACAAGCACATGCACGTCATCAACCCGCAGCGGACGGTCATCGACGAGGCGTGGGCCACCACGCGTGTGTCCACCACGGCGTACACCGTGGGGCGACACCACACCATCGACCTCTACGGTTCGGGCCTGGGTCCAAAGGCCGGCGTGCGCGCGTACGGTGGCTCCGCGGTGGGCGGACTCATCCGCGCGTGGGAGACGACCTCCACGCATCCGAAGTACACGGGGAAGATCCAGCACGCGCTGGCCCTCGCCGTGGACCGCGCGCAGCTCTATTACAGCTCCGGGTGGAGCGGCTACGACTCCAGCGGCTATGGCACCGCGAAGGGCTACGTCTGGCCCGCCACCGAGCAGGACTGGGGCAGCGAGACGACCTACAAGGGCAAGGTGCCCATGGGCGCGTACTTCGCCATCCCTCCCACGGTGGACCTCAACACGCAGGGCCTGACGGCGGAGGGGAAGATGGTGGCGCAGGCGCTCCAGGACTTCGGCGCCTACGTGACGGACGCCACCGTGGGCTGCGTGACGTTCTACGTGGAGCCCGCCGCGCCGGCGTCCTTCGTCAACAACCTGCGCAAGGACGCGGCGAAGCTGCGCTCGCTGTTGCGCAGGGTGACGAACAACAGCGCGGCCACGCCCAATGGCCCCGGCGCGCGCCGGGTGCCCATGCTGCCGGACCTGGCGCCGCCGGCTCCCTGAGCGGCGAGCCCGCGTCCCCGTCCCGGCTCACTCCCTGGCGCGGGGACGCAGCAGCGCGGCGGAGAGGATGAGGCCATAGACCGCCGCGCTGCCATGGATGGCGAGCGCGAGCATCAGGGGCGTGCCGCCTTCCCGCGTCGCCGTCAGCGCGTCCACCATGGGTGACACCATGAGCGCGAGGACGAAGATTCCCGCCGCGCGCCGTTGCCGGGTGAGCACCAGGCCCATCAGGGCCAGCCCGATGCCCAGGTCGCGCCCCGCCTTGACGTGGAGCCAGGGCACGACCGCCTCTCCGGCGAACGGCACGCCGAACCCCGTGGCCGCGCCGGCCGGGTCCAGCACCGTCCGGACGAACAGGAACAGCATGAAGGCCCCCAGCAGCAAGGTGAACGCCGCGGTGGGGGAGGTGAGCTTCCAGGACAAACCAGGGGTGGACGGGTTCATAGGGGCTCCGGAGGGAACGATGGGGTCGGTCATGGGCTGAATGTGGCGCATGGACCGCCGGTTGCCCATGCGCCGTCGACTCGATTCTTTGTCTGGAACGCTCACCCGACGAGCATCATGGGCATCGGGGTGATACCGTGTGACCATGGTTCTCTCACCTGCCTCGGACGTGTTGGGACAGCTCCTCGAACGCACGGGGTTGCGCGGGCAGGTGTACTGCCGCACGGTGGCGCGAGCCCCGTGGGGACTGCGCTTCCCTCCCTCGGGCACGGCCACCCTGCACCTGGTCCTCGCCGGCACCTGCCATCTGTGGCGAGGGCGGGAGGTCCTCGCGTTGGGGCCGGGAGACATCGTGCTCCTGCCACGGGGCGAGGGCCATGCGGTGGCGGACTCCCTGCGCAGCCCGAAGGTGGAGCTCGAGGCGTGGCTCGCCTCGCGCGGAGAGGGGCGTGCGTCGTACGCCCTGGGTGGGGATGGCGTGGAGTCGCGCCTCCTGTGTGGCTCCTTCGGCTTCGACGAGCCCGGGGCACACCCCGCGCTGCGACTGCTTCCCGGGCATGTCCACCTGCGCGGGGCGTCGGAGGAGGCGCGGGCGCTGTGGCCCACGGTGTCCCTGTTGGAGCGCGAGTACGAGCGCGCGGAGCGAGGCGCGTCGCTGGTCGTGTCCCGGTTGCTCGACATCCTCCTGGTGCAGGTGTTGCGCGCGTGGGCGGACGCGCAGCCTCCAGGCGGGGCGGGGTGGTTGGGGGCGCTCGGGGACAGGACTCTCGCGACGGCCTTGGGATGGTTGCACGCGGAACCGGGCCGGGACTGGAGCGTGAACGAGCTGGCGCGACGCTGCGGGACTTCCAGGGCCACGCTCGCGCGGCGCTTCACCGTCGAGGTCGGCGCGACGCCTCATGAGTACCTCACGCAGCTGCGCATGCGGGAGGCCGCTCGCCACCTGAAGCAGGGGGAGGAGGGGCTCGCCGCCATCGCCGACCGCGTCGGCTACACGTCCGAGTTCGCCTTCAACCGCGCCTTCCGCCGCGTCATGGGGATGCCGCCCGGCGAGTACCGTCGGAAGGCTCGCGACGCCTGACATGGAGCAGGCCAGGGCCCGGTCTCGCCCCGCGGCCGGGACGCGGTTTCGCGTCCTCGGATGGCGCGAGTCCTCGCGAGCCGGGCGTGCCCGAGATGGGCGCGGCCGGGAGTGGACTCTCTCGGGTCGAGCGGGGCGCGGCGCGGGTGGGAACGACATGCGGGCCTGCTACAGTCGATGCGTTCCCTCCTTCACGGGGCCTCGTCGCGAGCACCTTCGCCTGCGCGCGCGCTCCAGGAGCACCCTGCCTCATGACCGACCGACTCATGGCCCTGGCCCACAATCCGCTCACCCGAGGGCTCGTGCGGGCGCTCGGCCTGCCACAGCCGACGCCGCTGGCGCGTGCTCGCGGTGGGTGGAGCGCGAGGCCCTTCGTGGACCAGGTCATGGCGGTGGGCGGGGTGACGGAGGGCTTCGCCCTGCGGCACGCGCGCGAGGCGCTGGCGGAAGGCGGCGCGACGGTCCTCGCGTCGCAGGCGGAGCTCGGGGGGCGCGACGTGCACGGCGTCGTCTTCGACGCCACGGGTCTGGGCGGCCCGGGCGCGCTGCGTGCCCTCCATGACTTCTTCCACCCCCTGGTGCCACGGCTCGCCCGCAACGCCCGCGTGACGGTGCTCGCGTCCCTGCCCGAGGAGGCGGAGAGCCCGGCGGCGGCGGCCGCGTCGCGCGGAGTGGAGGGCTTCGTCCGGAGTCTGGCCAAGGAGGTGGGGCGCCGGGGCGTCACGGCCAACCTCGTCTATGTGGCGCGCGGCGCGGAGACGCGGCTGGCGGGCCCGGTGCGCTTCTTCTGCGGCGTGGAGTCCACCTACGTGTCGGGACAGGCGGTCCGGCTCTCGACGGGTGTTCGCGCGCCCGCGACGCCGCCGCTTCACCAGGCGCTGGCCGGGAAGGTGGCGCTGGTGACTGGCGCCGCGCGCGGTATCGGCGCGGCCACGGCGGAGCGGCTCGCGCAGGAGGGGGCGCGCGTGGTGTGTCTGGACGTGGCCGCCCTCGAGGACGCGGTGAAGGCCACGGCGGCCCGCGTCGGTGGCGAGGCGCTGGTGCTGGATGTCACGGCCCCGGAGGCCCCCGCGCGGCTCGTCGCCGCGCTGAAGGAGCGCCATGGCGGCGTGGACATCGTCGTGCACAACGCGGGCATCACCCGCGACCGCACGCTCGCGAAGATGACGCCCGAGCAGTGGGACGCGGTGCTCGCCGTCAACCTCGCGGCCATCGTCGCGGCGGACGACGCCTTGCTGGCCTCCGGTGCCCTGCGGGACGAGGGGCGGCTGGTGTACCTGTCCTCCATCAGCGGCGTGGCGGGCAACTTCGGTCAGACGAACTACGCCACCAGCAAGGCGGCGCTCATCGGCTACGTGGCGGCGCTCGCGCCCGGGCTCTCCTCCCGTGGCATCAGCGCCAACGCCGTGGCCCCGGGCTTCATCGAGACCGCCATGGTGGACAAGATGCCCCTCATGACGCGCGAGGTGGGGCGCCGGCTCAACGCGTTGTCCCAGGGCGGCCAGCCACGGGACGTGGCGGAGCTCGTCACCTTCCTGGCGAGCCCTGGGGCCTACGGGGTGACGGGAAACACGATTCGCGTCTGCGGCCAGGGGCTCATCGGCGCTTGAGCGAAGGAGGCGCGCGGCGGCTTCAGCGCACGGCCTTCCAGAAGAAGAGGGCGGTGGCGCGCTTGTTCTGTCGGGCGCCCTGCCCGAAGTAGGCGGTGGCGGAGTGGACCAGGTCGGCGCGGTAGACGATGAGCCGGTTGAACACGTTCTCCACCTCGACGTCCTGCACCCATGCGTTCGCGGGCAGCTTCGTCACGCCGAACGCCTGGGTGAGGTTGACGCAGCCGGGAGGGCAGGTGTTGCCGCCCAGGCCGCCTCCGGGGAGGCGCAGGCGGAAGAAGGACGTGCCCACGTGCCGCGACGGGGGCTTCGGGTGGAGGTAGATGACGCCCGCGAAGTCACACAGCGCCAGCGAGTCCACGTGGGGCTTCGCCGTGGACTCCTGCTCGCCCACCACCTGCACGTGGTTGTGGGACAGCGCGCCCTGCGCCGGGGCTTCCTGCTTGAGGGCACGGACCCCGGCCTGCTGGCAGAGCCACGCTTCCACCGGGGCCAGCTCCCGTGGCGTGAGCGCCTGGGGCGCGCGGATGCCGGGCCAGATCTCCGGACGCCACGGCGCGCCCTGGGTCCAATCCTCGCGGGCGAGGTTGCGCTCGTAGACCTCCAGCGCATTGGGCAGGACCTCGTCCTTGATCCAGAAGTCCCGCCCCAGCTTCGGCTTCCGGTACGGAAGCACGTCGCGAATGGCCGACGCGGGCCGCCGGTGTTCCATCGGCATGACCAAGACCACCTTTCACCCGGACGCCGCGGGAATGGACCCGGCGCGCGTCGAGGCGCGGAGGCGCGGGTCCACCGTGGCGTGAGCCGTGACGGTTTGGACAATGCCGCGATGCTCGCCACCGTGAAGGTGGTGAAACACATTGAAACGCGCGGAGGGGCGCGCCGTGCGGTGCCCCCCGTACACCGTGTCGTGGCGTGGGGCGTTTTGCCCCAACGGAGCCTCTCGCCTCTCCGAGCCCCGACGCCGCGTCCAACTCGCGCACGGGCCCGGCGGCGACGCTCCGAGGAGGAGGGCGGTTCTCAGTTCCGACCGTAGATGCGGCGCCGCTGAAAGCGGAAGAACCCTGCTTCCTCCTCGCGCGCGATGGTCGGTGCCTCGTGTTTGAAGTACTGCTCGCGCAAGGAGCGCAGCTGGGCGTCGAGGGCTTCACCCTGCCCGAGCCGGGAGACCAGCTCCGCTCGCGCCTTCATGTACGCATGCCCGTTCTCCCAGCGCGCGTCCCGGTACACATCGTCCGCCGCCCCACGGGCAATCATCTCCTCGGAGTAGCCCATGCGCCGCCGGATGTCCGCGAGGGCGGCGCGTCGTTCCTCGACTGGCATCGCGGCGAGGTGGGCCTGCACCGGCTCGAGCCGCAGGAACAGCTCCGTCGCCTGCCCCCGCACCAGGTGGGCCTCCGGCTTCCTGGGGTCCACGCCCGCGAGGGTGGACAGCCGGTCGAGGAACACGCCCTGCTGCGCCTCGAGTGAGAGCGTCGGGTCCACGTCGAGGAACTCCCGCCGTTTCGTCTCCTCCTCGTGCTCGTGGGCGAGCGCCCCCTGCATCCAGCGAGCGGCCACCTCCTTGGCCGCGTCCTTCTCCGGCCGTCCTGGGCCAGGGGCCGCTCCGCGGAGCTGCCGAGGCGTTTCCCCGGGAGCCGCCGGAGCGGGCTGCGACGCACCGGCCCGCGCGACTGGCGCGACCCCGCCTCGGAAGAGGGAGATCGCGCCAGCCACCAGGAGGGCGCCGGACGCGAGGAGGACGATGATTCTCCCGCGCCGACGACGCATCAGAGCCGCGGCTCCAGCTTGGACCAGATGAGCCCGGCGATCTTGTTCGAACCCGACGTCGTCGGGTGAACGCCGTCGGCCTTGATGTCGGCGTTGGTGATGGCCGACCGGGGATCGACGAACGCGCAGTCGACGGCGGCGTTCGAGCACGCCGAGGACAGGACCTGATCTCCATAGTCGACGGCCTCGGTGAGGTCACCGGCACCGAGGAGCCCGGCCTTCGTGCGGTAGTAGCCGAGGTAGACGACGTCGGTGACGCCGCTGGCCGACATGTCATTCAGCAGGTCCACCACCTCGACGTAGATGTCGTCGATGTACTCGCGGCAGCTCTGCGAGAGGCGGCCGAACTCATACCACTGCGTCTTGCAGTCATACGGGTCGGCGAGCGCGATGGTGGGGATGAGGATGTCGTTTCCTCCGCCATCCATCACCACGATGTGGCTGTTCGGATTGGCGGTCTCCGCGAGCTCGAACTGCCCGCGGATGGAGGGAGTGATGACCCCGCCCTCCAGCTCCGCGCCGGAGGTCGTGTAGTTGCGGAACGTCCCGCCCGCCTTGGCGTGGATCGCCGTCTGGATCTCCCCGGAGAGCGCGAAGATGGAGTCGCCCAGGAACACGACGCTGTCGTTGTCCGCGTCGGTGATCCACGGGGCGCTCATGAGCTGACCGAGGCCACAGCCGACGAGAAGCATGGGGGTCGCAGCGACGATGGCGAGCGCCCACCGGGGCGGACGCGCGCGGCCAGAGACTTGGAACGGCTTCATACGGTTCCTCCCGCCAGCAGGCTTCCTCCCGCCGGCGTGCATGGGCGAGGCGTCCCGAGGAGGCGACGCCCCCCGTGGTGATTGCTCCGTCATCCGGACATTCCGGATGACGTCCAATTCGCCCACAGGATTGACTTGAAAGTCAAAGTCAAAATCGGAGAGAGCCGAAATACGACAATCGACCCGGAAGGGCTCGATTTACGGGTGCTCGCTCGGGCTCAGCGAGTTCCGCGGGGCTGCCTTCGGGCGAGTCCGCGTTCCCCCAGCCGATCAGGTCCCAGACTGTCTCCGTGTTCGAGACCCGCCGCACATGGCCTCCATTCGAGGCCGCGCGGAGAAGGCCAGCCGCGTCGACTCAGGGCCAGGGGGCGGGGAGTCCTTCGGGTCGCTTCCACAGCCCTGGGAGAGGCAGAGGCACAGCACGCTCAGGCCGAGCAAGCGGTGAACGAGGACGGATTCATGGGCATGTGTCACTCCGGACGTGGAGTCCTCCCTCGGGGATAGTATATGTATTCAAGTTGCAATATAATCTCAGTATACTAAAGTAATTAAGATGCAGATTCGTGAGAGAAGATACGGAGGGGAATGAGACTTCTCTCGGGAGCGCTCGTGACATGCCTCGAGGAGGGCTGGTGTCGTGGCCCGAGCGGCGCGCGAGCGAAGGGGCGGCTCATGGGAGGGGTTGGAGGCACCCATCCCTCCGTCCATCCGCCGCCGGTCCGGAAGACTTCATTTCTGGATGGGCATAGATTCCTGGCATGACCGAGCTGGAACAGCAGGTGGCCCTCGAGCGGGACCTGTACCTCCACTTGCTTCAAGTCCAGGGCGCGACGTCTCTGGTTGAGCCCATGCGTGGTGTCCTCGCGCGGTTGGTGGAGTTGACCCGCGCCGAGCGGGCCTACCTGGAGCTGTATGACGATGCGACCGCGGGAGACCGTCGCTGGTCCCTGTCACATGGCTGTTCGTCGAGCGAGGAGGAGCACATCCGCGCGGTGACGTCGCGCGGCATCGTGGCCGCGGCGATCGCCTCCGGACAGACGGTCCACACGCCCTTCGCCCTGTTGGACACGCGCTTCTCCAGCGCTCGGAGCGTCCAGGAGCAGCGCCTGGAGGCCGTCCTCTGCGCTCCCCTGAGCGGGAGCAGCCCGGGTGTCCTCTACCTCGAAGGGCAGCGGGGCCGGGGGCCCTTCTCCCCCGAGTCCGTCCAGGTGGCGGAGACGGTGGCGCGCGCCATCGGCACGGCGGTGCAGCGCGCGGGCCTCCACACCTGGCGGGAGACGGAGGACCCCACCCTGCCTTTCCGGCGGAAGCTCCGGGTGGATGGCATCGCGGGCCGCAGCCGCGCCCTGGCCCATGTCTTCGAGCAGGTGTCACTGGCCGCGCCGTTGGATGTCTCCCTGCTCATCACCGGAGCCTCGGGGACCGGCAAGACGCAGCTGGCGCAGGCCATCCACGACAACAGCCGGCGGCGTGGCGCGCCCTTCCTCGAAATCAACTGCGCGGCGATTCCGGAGGGGCTCATCGAGAGCGAGCTCTTCGGCTCGCTGCCCGGCGCGTTCCCGGGGGCCCGGCGGACGGTGGGCAAGGTGGAGGCGGCGGAAGGGGGCACCCTGTTCCTGGATGAGATCGCCGAGATTCCCTTGGCCGCCCAGGGCAAGCTGCTGCAGCTGCTCCAGTCGAAGCAATACTACGCGCTGGCGAGCTCGCGTCTGGCCAAGGCGAACGTGCGCGTCATCGCGGCGACCAACGCGGACCTGGAGCAGCTGGTGACGGAGCGGCGGTTTCGCGAGGACCTCTTCTACCGGCTGAATGTCTTCACGTTGCACATGCCGAGCCTGGCCGAGCGGCGCGAGGACCTGGGGTGTCTGCTGGAGCAACTGCTCGCGCGGCTGGCGGACGAGCATGGCCTGCCGGGGCTTCGGGCCTCGCCTGGCTTCTACGCCGCCTGCGAGGCCATGGAGTGGCCCGGGAACGTGAGACAGCTGCGCAACCGCCTCGAGGGGGCGCTCATCCGCGCGAGCGCGGAAGGGGCGTCCTTCGTCGAGCCCCGTCACCTGATGGACCGCGCGCAACCTCCACAGGAGGGCCCCCTGTCGTTCCACGAGGCCACCCGGCAGTTCCAGCGGGACCTGCTGCGCCGCGAGCTCGGCTCCGCGTGGCAGGTGAGCGAGGTGGCGCGTCGGCTCGACCTGACCCGCTCGCATGTCTACAACCTCATCAAGGCGCTGGGCTTGAAGCGCGAGTGAGCCCCGTCAGCCTCGAGGCGAGGCCGTGCGCTCCACGCAGCGCATGCCGATGCCGAACTCGAAGCGGCGAGGCGGCAGGTGGTTGGACCACGCGGCCCTGTGGTGGCCCTCTTCGGGAGGGACGTCCCAGCGGCCGCCCATGACCCGGCGCAGGTTCTGGAAGTTGCCCTGCGACTCCGTGGTCTCGGTCCACTCGGCCACGTTGCCCGCCAGGTCCATGATGCCGTAGGGACTCTGGTCCTCCGGGAAGGAGCCCACCGGCGCGACTCCTGGATATGGGTCGTGGCCCATGAGGTTCGTCGGCGGGAACTTCCGTGAGACCAACCAGACGGTGTTCCGCTTCGGCGCGGGGTTGGTCTGGCGCCCCCGTGCATCCAGCACCAGTCCGCCCCGGAAACCCTTTCGCCACTCGTCGGCGGTGGGCAGCGACTTGCCCATGTACCGACAGAAGGCCTCGGCGGAGGCCGCGTCCAGACCCGTCACCGGGCTCGCCATCTCCAGCGAGCGGGAGAAGATGGGGTGTTGTGGCGGCAGCTCCCGGACGTACGGCGTCCGAGGCAGGACCCGCTCCTCGAAGAGGCGGAACTGCCCGTTGGTGACCTCCGTCTGGTCGAGGGAGAAGCCAGCCACCTCGACGAGACGTTCGGGCTCACGCGCCTCGTCGTCTCCGGGGCGCCAGTAGGGGCCGGCGGGGATGGGAATCATCCCCAAGCGCGAGGCCGCGCAGGTCGGGATGGGGAGCTGGAGCGTCGGGATGGGGACTTGGTCGCGCTCGCGATATCCGGGCAGCCGCTCCAGGTGGATGACGGAGGGGGCGCAACCGGCGCGGTCGACGAACAGCCAGGCGGAGCGGGAAGGCGCCTCGACTCGCTCCTTCCGGACTCCGTGCGAGGTCGACTCGGGGGGCTGGCGCCGCAGGTCCGGCTCCCGGTAGGCCGTCGCCGCGTCGGGGGCCGTGATGCCCTGGGCGGGGACGAGCCGCCAGTCCACGACGTCGGAGAGCGCGGCCTTCGCCCAGCGTTGGCTCACGGGGTCGAAGTCGTAGGACTCCAGGACGAGGTCGAACCGACCGATGTCCGCGGAGACCAGGCGGATGAGGGCTTGCTGGCGGATGGCCTCGAGCTGGTTCTCGCGGAAGGCCAGGGCCGCGGCCATGGAGGAGAGGGAGACCATCACCAGGAGACTGACGAAGCCGCCCAGGAGCAGGTGACGGCGGCGGACCATCTTCCGCGCGCGGCGTTGGCCTGCCTCCAGGAAGGCGCGTGAGCGGGTGGGCAGCGGGATGTTCCAGTTCGCGACCCTGTGCATCGCCTGCCGCAGCGGCTCGTCGCTCCACGTCTCCTCGTCCGGTCGCCCGCGCTGGTCCCAGAGTCGCGCGGCCTCCTCGAGCTGTTGTACCAGCGTGCGCTCCTCGCGCGTCTCCGCCACCCAATGCGTCAGCGCCGGCCAGGTTGTCGCGAGCGACTCGTGGGCCAGCTCGACCAGCGGCTCGTCCGTCTGGGGATCCCGCGTCGTCCCCACCAACCGGTTGGACTGGAGCTTCTCCAGCACCCCGGGCGCGGCGCTCGACAACCCCTCCAACAGTTCGGGCAGGGGACGCGGGCGGCGCATCCCCTCGACCGTCACCAGTCGGAGCAGCAGCGTCCGGGCGACCCCCACTTCTTCGGCGGGGAGCTGTTGCAGGAACTGCTGGGCATGCGAGGCCAGGGCGCCCGCCGCGCCGCCGAGGGATTCGTAGACGGAGGCGCGCAGCAGTCGCGACGCCACGTCCCGTCGGTCCCACAGCGCCATGCAGACGAACTGGAGCAGCGGCAGGCCCATGGGCTGGGCCTGGACTTCATCCACCAGTCGCCCGAGGAGGGACGGGGCGTCGACGGCGTAGCCCACCCGACGCAAGGGCGCCGTCACCGCCTCCTGGATGGCCGCGGGCGTCAGCTTCGCCAGGACGAAGGCGGCCCCCAGGGTGGGGCGGAGTGGCTCCAGCCTGGAGAAGTGTCCGAGATAGTCGTCTCGCAGCACCAGGACGATGCGCCAGGGGTCCTCGACCGAGGCCGCCGCCATCAGACACGCGGCGACCTGCGTGGCCTCCGTTGGACTCGCGAGCGTGAAGACCTCCTCGAACGCGTCCAGCGCGAGGAGCACGTTGCCCCCCGCCGCTTCATGGCGTCGCCGCAACAGGCTCACCACCTCACCGGGACGCCTCGCGAGGGACTCGGCGACCGTGCTGGCGGGGGGCGCGTCCTCGAGCCCCGAGACGAGCATCGCCGCGAGGCGCGTCAGGGGACGGGGGCCGGGGCGGGCGTGCAGCACCGTCCATTGCTCCATCTGTCGGAAGCGGGCGAACACCCCGGCGTGGAGGAAGGAGCTCTTGCCGATGCCCGAGGGGCCAATCAATGGCACCAGGGCCTCGTGGCGCAGCCGCTCGACGAAGCCATCGAGCTCCAGCTCCCGCCCGAAGAAGTCCTCCGCGTCCGACTCCGTGAAGGGCCGCAGCCCCCGGAACGGAGCCCGGTTCCCCTCTCGATGGGGACCGGGGACGAGCGCTTCCGACATGGCTTGCGCGACGATTCGCGCCGAGGGGCGGGCCTCGGGAGTGATGGCGAGGCACTCCTCCAGCACGTGTCCGCCCGGCAGCTCCCGGACTCGTGGCGAGAGCGCCAGGGGCATGGGCGAGAACGCGAACTGCGCGAGCTGCACGTCGTCGAGCGGGCGTCGCCCCTCCAGCAGCTCACAGGCGATGACTCCGAGCGACCAGACGTCCATGGCGGGGGAGGGAAGGGCTCCCTTCCATCGCTCGGGCGCCATGTAGGCCGGCGTGCCAGACGCGGCGCCGTGCTCTCCTCCCGCGTGGCGCGCCAGTCCGAAGTCCACCACCCGGACCCGGCCATCCCTCGGGATGAGGATGTTCTCCGGCTTGAGGTCGGCGTGGACGATGCCGTGCTGGTGCGCCTCGGCGATGGCCTCGGCGATGGCGCGGCAGATGCGCAGCGAATCATTGAGGCCGGGCTTCTCCCGGGCCAACCGCTCCCGGAGCGTCTCCCCATCCACGTACTCCAGCGCGAGGTAGGGGCGTCCCTGGAACCACCCCACCGCGTGCACGGTGACGATGTGGGGATGGCTGAACCTGGCGATGGTGCGCGCCTCGTCGAAGAGTCGCTCCGAGGGGGCGGCGCCGAGCAGCTCGACCTTGAGGAACTTCAGGGCGACCCGCCTCCCCAGCTCCACGTCCTGCGCGAGGAAGACCTCGCCCATCGCCCCTTCGGCGATGAATCGCACGATGCGAAAGCCATCCACCTGGCTGCCCACCTCGATGGCGCCTGGCACCGAGGCTGGGGACCGCACGGCGGGTTTGCGTGACATCGGGAGGAAAGTGTCCGTCAACGCAATCCCAGACGACAACTGCACATCGGGACAGTGAGGCATTGCCGCCTCGGGGGACTGTCCACCGGGCTCGACAGGCAATGGGGGCCTTCGTCACGGGGATTGGACAGCCTCGGGGGCCAAGCCCTCGGAGTGACAGGGGAGGGAGGTGGCCCATCGCGGCACGTTTCGAGCACACCCGGGGCGCCAGCAGTCTCCCCACCTCATGCCGTCGTCCGGAGCATCCCCTCATGTCTCGAGGCCCGCTCGGCCTTCTCTCCATCCTCGTCCTGTCGATGCAGTCGCCTCATTCCGCTGAGCGCGCGGCCGCCGCGTCGCCGACGAGAGCGGCTTCCGTCACGCCTGACCGAGGCGGGGCCCAGGCGGACCCGCCCCGAGAGGATGACACCGCGGTGGTGTTCAAGGCCGCGAGCGTGCAGGTGAAGCCCGGTGGCTCACGCGGGGCTGCCAGGGTGAAGGACGCGAGCGTCGAGCAACCCCGCGCCGTCCAGGCCATCGCCGGTGGTGTCGAGGCTTCCGTCGACAAGTGGCCCTTCGGCGTCGCGCTCGCGTATCGGAATCAGCAGGGGACGCTGACGCAGTACTGCGGCGGCTCCCTGGTGTCTCCCGACATCGTGTTGACCGCGGCGCATTGTCGGGTAGCCACCGGGCACTATGCCATCCTCGGTAGACACGACCTCGCGTCGAACAAGGGACGGGCGCTGCGAATCGTCGAGGTGCTGTCGCATGTCGGATTCGACGAGCGGAGCTTCCAGAATGACATCGCGCTGTTGCGGCTCTCGGCGCCCGTGAAGGAGTTCCCGCCCGTACGGTTGGCGGACGAGTCATGGGAGCTGGAAGAGGGGCAGGCCGTGACGGCCCTGGGCTGGCGCGCCACCGGTGAGCAGGGCGCGGCCTCACTCGTCCTGAACGAGGTGACGGTGCCCGTGGCCTCTTCGTCGACATGCATGGGCCAGTACGCGCGGCGATACCCCATCACGCCTGGCATGGTCTGCACGAACACGGCGGACTTGCGGGATGGCTGCGCGGGCGACAGCGGTGGACCCTTGCTCGTGACCACTCGGGAGGGCGACGTGGTCCAGGTCGGGGTGGCCAGCTTCGGTAACGGCTGTGCCCGCCCGGGCCTCTTCGGCGTCTACACCCGGGTCTCCGCCTTCCGGAAGTGGATGTCGTCCGTCCTCGTTCCGTGAGCGAAGGGCTCGAGAGGTCGTCGGCGCGGGTGAAGCCCCGGGGGCCCATGTGGGCCGCCCCCGAGGGTCAGTGGATGACGATGTGGCGAGCGCTCCGCCTGCGTGAGCGCACGCGCGGTTCGCGAGGAGGACGGGACAGGCGCTCAGCGGGCTCTGGCGGTCTTGAGGACCTTGTTCCGAATCGCCGGCTTCGAGATGCGCGGCGTGGCGCGGCTCTCGACGGGAAACAGCTGGTTCAACGGACTGTTGTCCTTGAGGGACTGGGTCAGGGTCTCGTTCACGGGCACGGGCTCCGGATGGCTCCAGCCCATCAGGAGGGGCGCTTTCGTGAGCGAGTCCTGGATCATCACCAGTCGGTAGTCACATGCGAAGGTGACGGGGACCCCCTGGTGGAAGAGGGAGAGGTCGGGACGCGCCAGCGGGCGCCCACGCCCCAGCGGTTCAAACCCCGGGGGGAAGAGCTGCTTCCACTGGCGCAGTGCCTCCAGGTCGGAGTCGACCCTGGAGTCGGAGTCCAGCTGCTGTCCCGCGAGGGGAGTCGGCTCCCCGTCAGGAGTCGTGCCCACGTGGGGCGGAGCGAATCCGGCCTCCCGCGAGGAGTGGAGCGTGCGGAAGTCTTGAATCAGTCCCTCCGGCCCGAAGTCATCCGCTTCGACCCGCGCCGTCGTCCCAGTCACTTGCCTGCCACCCAGGGCCGCGGACGTGCTCTTGAGCAGGCTCAGCCCCTCCTGGCCGACGCCCGTCAGACAGCCGAGGATTCGCACCTCGACATCCGCGGGCAACACGCCGGCCAGCTCCCCGAGGACCGGGTGGGGGTTCGCGTTCAAGTCGAGCAGGGGTGTTTCATCGCCGAGCCAGAAGCGGGTGGGCGAGCCATGGCCCACGAGGTCGAGGCGGGTGAGGTCTCGCCCGTAGCGCATGACCAGCTCGAAGAGCTGCTCGGGCTCCTGGCACCGGGCGAAGCGGTGTCGCACGGCTTGTTCCGGCTGCGCGCCCCGCTCCTGGCAGTTGAAGACGATGGACTCGAAGACGGAGTCCATCTTCCTCGGATAGGAGATGATGGTGAGGTGGAGTTCCATGGGAGGCCCTAGCCCTTGGACGCGCGGATGTCGGCCATGAGTCCCTGGACTCGCTGATGCAGGCTGTCGTCTTCCTGCAGGGACTTGAACAGGGCCAGGACCGTGGCGACCGGCGCATCCGCGCCGATGGGCCACTTGCCGCCGCCTTCGGCCAGCGTCTCCACGAGGCCCTTCTTGCGGAGCCAGGTCGGCGACAGGAACAGGAACCCGAACTCACCCGCCTTGCCCAACTGCGCGGTCGAAGGGAGATCCGGCCAGACGTAGCTCTGCTCGAGCTGCAACTGGAGGGTGTAGGGCGACGAGGGACGCGGCTGCTCGTTGACCAGATAGAAGCTCAGCTCCTGCACGCCGTTCGCGAGGAACTGGTTCGCGGCGACCTCGACCTTGAACGGCAGGAAGCACTCCGTGAGGTCCTTGGGCAACATCCGATTCCACCAGGTGGTCAACCCCTCGGCGGTGTCGCAAGTCCCTCGAGTCGAGCTCAGAAACGTGTCTGACTTCGTGACCATGGTACCCCCTGTGCGTGATTGCGCTGGGGGGCCAAAGCATTTCCCGAGCCAAGGTCTCGAAGACGTCCCCAGGAGTGGAATGGCCACTCACGCGTCCGCAAGGAGGCTCGGGAGTTCGTCCGCCTGTCCATCCGGGTCGACATCGCCAGGGGCGGATGTCTTGGAATCTGGACAGTCGCGCCGGGAGCAGGCGGCTACTTCCCTCCTGGCGGCGTGCTCGGAGCGGGGGCCGGGGAGGCTGGCTTCTCCGCGGGCTTCTCGGCCGGAGCCTCCTTCCCCGCCGGCGGCGTCTGTCCCGCGGGGACGACGGTCTCCTTCTTCTCGGTCTCCACCTCGGAGCGCACGAGCTTGAAGTCGACGCGGCGGTTCTTCGCGCGGCCCAGCGCGGTGTCGTTGGTCGCGATGGGCCGGTCGAACCCGAAGCCCTCCGAGCTCAGGCGCTTGCGGTCGATGCCCTTGCTCACGAGGTACTCGAGCACGGAGCGCGCGCGGCGGTCGGACAGGCCCATGTTGAGCTGGCGCGAGCCGCGGTTGTCGGTGTGACCTTCGATGAGCACGGGCCCCAGGGTGGGGTTCTTGCGCAGCACCGTGGCCACCTCGTCGAGCAGGGGGTACGAGCGCTTCTGGATGACGGCGGAGCCCGTCTCGAAGAGCACGTTGCCCTTGATGCGGATGCGGTCGGACTCGACGAACACGTAGGGCGGGTTGTCGAACGGGCAGCCGTTGTTCTCCGGCGGGCCGAACTGGTCGGGGCAGTCGTCCTCGTTGTCGGGGACCTCGTCGCCGTCCGAGTCGGGGCAGCCGTCGTACTCCTTCGGTCCGGCCTTCTCCGGGCACTTGTCGAACTCGTCGGTGATGCCGTCGCCGTCCGTGTCCACCTCCGGGCAACCCTTTCGCTCCTTGGGGCCCGCCACGTTGGGGCAGCTGTCCTCGCCGTCCACCACGCCGTCATCGTCGTTGTCCGGGTCGGGGCAGCCGTCGGAGTCCTCGAAGCCGTCCTTGTCCTCGGCCTCGTTGGGGCAGCGGTCCCTCACGTCCGGCACGCCATCGCCGTCCGAGTCGACGAAGCGCTCGTCGTAGCGCACGCCGAACATGACGCGCAGGGCCTCGCGCCCGTAGCCGCTCGACAGGCCGATGCCGCGCCCCACGTTCAGCTCCAGGCCCCAGTTGCCCCAGATCTTCGCGCGGGCGCCGACGAGCACCTCCCACGGCGTCTTCAGCGAATCGGACTGGTCGAAGTTGAACGGGCGCACCAGGGGCGTGGCCAGGTGCATCTCCGCGGTGGCCTCCACGTCCGTGAAGCGCCCCATGTTGGGCAGCTCGGCGATGGCGCCCGCGCCCAGCGTCACCTCGTCGTCCACCAGCAGGTTGAGGTACTGCGCCTTCTCGCGCAGTCGCAGGCCCACGTTGCCCAGCACGCGGAGGGGGATGGGCAGCGAGCCGAAGCGGTGCTCCACCGCGAGCCTCGGCGCGAAGAGCAAGCCGCGCTCGCCCGTGAAGCTGTCGGCGCTGCCGGTGGGGAAGCGCACCTCGCCGATGAGCGAGAGGCCCACCGGGAACTGCTCGCGGTCCAGCAGGTGGAGGCGAGGCACCAGGCGCACGTCCCCGAGCGTCGTGCGGCTCACGCCCGCGGCGCCCGGGAAGTCCGGCGCGTCCAGCGCGTCGCGCAGCAGCTGGAAGTTGTCGCCCTGGATGAGCGTGACGGGGAGGTCCACGCCCAGCTCCAGCCGCTCCAGCACCTGGTAGGAGAAGAGCAGGTGCGCGTCGAGCCGGTAGGGCAGCAGGTTCCCCTGCTTCTCGTCACCCAGCTGCAGGGAGAGGATGCGCCAGTTGAAGTCGAACAGCAGCGCGCCTCGGAGGCTGCCCACCGGCTCCTGGCTGGTGGTGCCCTCCAGCGCGATGCCGCTGTGCTGCGCGGGGGTCGGCTTGACGGGGACGGCGTCGAAGCCTCGCGCGAACGGGTCGTTCTGCGCGTGGCTCGCCGTGGAGGCCAGCCACAGACCCACCAGGACGAGTCGGACGACCGAGCCGCGCAGGAGCCGCCACCAAGGGAAGTGCCCGGAGCTGGAGCCTCGCATGATGGAAGCTCATACCATCCACCTCCCGGGGGCGGAAGGAAATGACCCACCCCCGGGTGCGGAGTACAGCGTCGCGCTATTTCTCCATGAAGGATTGCGCGGGGACGACGTGGATGGCGTCCGGGTGCACGGGCAGCTTCAGCTGGATGATGGCCTGGTCCTGCTCGAGCAGCTCGGGGGACTTCTTGGACGCGTAGGAGATGGGCGAGGGCTGGCCGGAGCGCAGCGCCTGGGCGAGCCCTTCCGCGTCCTGGGTGACGAAGGCGAAGCCGAGCGCCTCCGGGTGGAGGCGGCGGCGCGCGGCCTCCTGGACGGACGCGGGCGTCATCTTCGTCATCGCCTGGCGGTACTGCTCCAGGAAGTCGGGCGTGCCGTAGAAGAGAGAGTCGATGGCGTACCCGAGCCGGCGCGAGTCCGTCTGCTCCCACAGCCGCGTGTAGCCCTGGAGGTAGCCGCGCATCAGGTCGAAGCGCTCCTGGGAGAGGGGCTGGTTCACCAACTGGTCGAGGAAGAACACCAGGCCCCGGGTGGCGAACACGGCGTTGGCGGGCTCCACGGGGCGGGCCCAGAGCGACATGAGCTGCTGGGTGCGCGCGATGTTGTTGCGGTTGTACGTGCTGCCCGGGTCCTCGATGAAGTTCTCGGCGTAGGCGTAGTCGCCGTAATTGAGGCCGCGCTTCTCGCGCAGCTCGTTGAACAGCACGCCGATGAACTGCCGGTGCTCACCCAGGTGCGACAGGGCGAAGGCGATGGAGAAGTAGTCCGGGTCGCCGCGGCGCAGGGGGTAGACGGTGCCCAGGCTGATGGCGGTGGACAGCGCCTCCTTCTGGACGATGACCACCTTGCCGGCGGAGGACTTCACCGGGGGGAGCGTCACGCGCGGCGCGCCCGTGGCGGGCAGCGAGGCGAGCTTCGCCAGGAGCGACTGCTGGAGCGCGTCGTCCACGGCGCCGGCGAGCCCCACCACGAGCCGGTCCTGGGTGAAGACGCGCTGGGCGTGGGCCTTCACGTCGTCGAGGGTGATGGACTTCAGGCCCTGCACCGTGCCGCCGACGTAGTGCGCGTACGGGTGTCCCTCGTAGAGGAGCGCGTCGAGCGCCACCTTGCCGAGCGCCTCGTCATTCGCGCTGCGCAGGCCGTTCTCCACGTCGCTGACGGCGTTGGTGCGCAGGCGCTCCAGTTCGGCGGGGTCGAGCCGGGGGGCGAGCAGCACGTCGGTGAGGATGTCGACGAAGCGCGGGAGGAAGTCCTTGTGGACGCGGCCGGAGAAGGTGGTGAACTCCTTGTCCGGGAAGACCTCCAGCTCCGCGGCCATGGGGTAGAGCGCTTCGAGCAGCTGGGCGGAGGTGAGCTTCTGGGTGCCGCCCTCGGCCATGAGGGTCGCGGTGAGCGCGGTGAGGCCCTCCTTGCCCTTCGGGTCGTCGATGGAGCCGGTGTGGAAGACGAGCCGGAAGGTGACGATGGGGGTGTCCGGGCGGGCCAGGACGACTCGCTCCAGCGGCTTGGGCTGGTGCAGCGGCACCGCCGGGACCTCGGTGGGCGCGGCGGTGGGGGCGGGCGTCGCCGGGGCGGTGGCCTCCTGGGCGGGAGGCGGCGGGGGGCTCGGCTCGGGCGCGGGCTTGGGCGTGGAGGCGCAGCCGGCCAGGGCCAGCAGGGCGGTGAGGGACAGGGTGGCTCGGGTGTTCATCACTTCGTCCCTCCGGCGTCGGCGGCGACCTTGGGGGTGAGGCTGAGCATCGTGAGGTTGTTGGCGGTGAGGTAGCGCTTGGCGAAGGTGGAGAGCTGGGCGGGGGTCACCTGGGCCAGGTGGCGCAGGTGGGTCTGGAGGCCGTCGGGCGTGCCGAGGATGCCGGCGTTCCAGCCCAACTGGATGCCCACGTCGCGCGGCGTCTGGAGCGCCATGAGGGCGCCATAGCGGGCGTGGTCCTGGGCGGCCTTGACGCGGGCGGCGTCGACCTTGCCGGCGGCGAGCCGGCTCACCTCCTGGAGGAGGGCCAGCCGCACGGTGTCGCGCGAGCGCTCCTCCTTGAGGGTGGCGGTGAGGGTGAACAGGTGCGGGTCGCGGTGCTCGGCGGCATCGCTGCCGATGGCCTCGACGAGCTGCTTGTCGAGCACGAGCGACTTGTACGCGGGGCTGGTGGGGCCGACGAGGTAGTCGATGAGCAGCGCCTGGAGCGCGGAGTCCGGCGTCCTGGGGGAGGCGGCGGGGGTGTGCCAGGCGAGCACGAGGCGGGGCTGGGTGGGCTGGGGCCAGTCGACGTGGACGGTGCGGGTGCCGCGCTGGGGGGGCTCGGCGGGGACGGAGACCTGGGCGGCCTTGCGGTTCCAGGGGCCGTAGTTGTCGCGGACCAGCTGCATCACCTTCGCGTCGTCGAAGTCGCCAACGATGAAGAGCAGGGTGTTGTCGGGGGTGTACCAGCGCTGGAAGAAGGTGCGGCTGTAGTCATAGGCCTCGGGCATGGCCTTGATGTCTTCGTAGAAGCCGAGCGTGGTGTGCCGGTAGGTGTGCCGGGTGAAGGCGGTGGCGTTGAGGGCCTCCTCCATCTTGAGGTACGGCGCGGCGGCGTTCTTGTGGTACTCGCCGAGCACGGCGAGCGCCTCGGTGCGGAAGGAGGGCTCGGAGTACTCCAGGTTCTGGAAGCGGTCGGCCTCGATTTCGATGAGCTGGGGCAGGCCGGCGGAGGGGCCGTAGGAGTAGTAGAGGGTGATGTCGTCGGTGGTGAAGGCGTTGTCGTCGAAGCCGAACGTGCCCATCAGCTTCTCGCGCTCGCCCTCCGGGTGGCGCTGGGTGCCCTTGAACATCATGTGTTCGAAGAAGTGGGCGAAGCCCGTCTTGCCGGGTTCCACCTCGTTGCGCGAGCCGACGCGGACCACGGTGACGTAGGCGATGATTCCCCGGGAGGGGTAGGGCACGCGCACGACGGTGAGGCCGTTGGGCAGGGTGTCCGTCTTGAGGGTGTAGGGGAAGGCCGTGGAGGCGGGCGACTGGGCGGCGGCCGGGAGGGCCAGGCCGAGCATCAGCAGGAGGAGGGGGAGCAATCGTCTCATTCGGTGTCCTCGAGGCCGACCCCGAGGGGGGCCGGCGGGGAGGCAGACCCTACGCTGGCCCGGCCCGAGAGGAAGCACCTTTGGCGCCGACTGTCCGGAGCCGTGCGAGAAGGTGCGGGGATGGGTGCTCAGGAGGATTGACGCAGGGCCGTCACCGGTTAATGTGAAGAAGTCGCGGTCGAGGTGACCGGGACGGCAGCAGGCAGGAGACCTACCGGGGGTGACCTGGTTTCGACGGGGGCATAGAAGTTCGAGACGCGTGCCGAGCTTGCTTGGTAGCTCGTAAATCCCACTAGGCGAAGACACAAAAGCCAACGACAACGTTGAGCTCGCGCTGGCTGCCTAAAAACAGCTCTTAGTGCGCGGTCCCCCAGCCCTCGGCCCGTGGGGTTGGGATCGACCGTCATAATGCGGGCTGGCCACCGAGGGTGCCTGGACTCGAGGTGGTGAGACCTATCCAGGACCGGCTCTAGGAATCCTGTCCGTGGGAGTCCTGGGGACGTAGCAAATCGCGGACTACGCACGTAGGGTCGAAGAGCGGAAGGCTTTCGGACGCGGGTTCGATTCCCGCCGCCTCCACTGAGTGAGCCCAGCAATCCACCCGGGTTGCTGGGCTTTTTCTTTGTCCGCGCACGAGTCGTTGAACTGGCGAAGGCGGGACGGACGACGAGCAGCCTGGCCGAGGAGTTCCACGTCACCGACACGACGGTTCGCAACTGGGTGCGCCAGAGCGAGCTGGACGAGGGCACGCGCCAGGAGGGGCTGACGACGGACGAGAAGCAGGAACTGGCCCGCTTGCGGCGCGAGGTGAAGGTGCTGCGGGAGGAGCGCGACATCCTCTCAAAAGCCGCGGCCTGGTTCGCTTGAGGAAGGCGTCGGGACGCCCAAGAAGCGTTCCGATTCGTGAGCGAGAACCAGGCCGAGCATGCAGTGTCGACGATGTGCCGGGTGCTGGGCGTCACCGAGGCCGGCTACTCCGCCTGGAAGGGAAGGCCCGCCTCGAAGCGGGCAACAGAGGATGCCCAGCTCCGCGAGCGTATCCTAGCCATCCACCAGATGTCGGACGACACCTATGGGGCGCCACGTGTCCACGCGGAGTGGGTCGACACCCACGGTCTCCAGGTGGGACAGCGGCGCGTCGCCAGACTGATGAGAGAGGCCCGACTGGCGGGAGTCAGTCGGAGGGCGTACTGCCTGACGACGAAACGAGATGACGCGGCGCACCCCGCCGCGGACCTGGTGGGGCGTCGATTCGAGGCGCGTGGCCCCGATGAGCTGTGGGTGGCCGGCATCACCTACATCCCGACGTGGGCGGGCTTTCTCTACCTGGCCGTCGTCATCGACGTGTGGAGTCGCAAGGTGGTGGGCTGGGCCATGGCCACCCACCTGAAGGCGGAGCTCGTCATCGCCGCGCTGGACATGGCGGTCGCACAGCGCCAGCCCCAGGACGTCATCCATCATTCGGACCAGGGGGGCCAATACACCTCGCTGAGCTCCGGGCTGCGGTGCAGGCAGGCCGGAGTGCGCCCCTCCGAGTCCGCGGGGTAGGAGTCCTCCTCCTGTCTCGGCCCTCTCCGTTTGGCCGGTTTTGGAGGGACCCTCTTTGGCCGGTTTTCACGTGACCATTGAGGACGCCGAGGCCAGGATGGCTGTCTTCCAGTACATCGAGGGCTGGTACAACCTGCGCCGCAGGCACTCCGCCCTCGGCTACCAGTCCCCGCTAACGATGAGAAGAGGTTCCGAACTGCGGCTTGACCCACCAAGTCGCCGGGACTCAACGAGACCGGTGTAACTTCACTTCAGCTCGGCGATGGCGCTGTCCCCCTTGAAGCCCTCCTTCATGCGGATGACGGCGACTTCGAACAGGTAGCGCCCGGCGCGGGGGTAGCGGCCTCCGGTGGCGGCCTGGGCGGTGGCAATCTTCGTGAGTGCGTTGTTCATGGTTACGTGGGCCCTTCGGCTCGGGTTGTGTCAGCAGCGAAGTGCGCTGACCCCACGTAAATGGGTGCGGATTCTGGGAGTGGCTCGAACCTTGATTGCTTTTGTTCTGGTCCTGCAGAGCTCCGCGACTAATAGCCACAAGATTCTGGGAAACAGGCTGCGGGAGGTACCTCTTGCGGGTGCGAAGCGAGGGTTGTCCCTGCATCCATCGTGACTTCAGATCGAGCGCATCTCGGGTGGCGGGATGCAGCATGTGGGAGCCACCCGTTTCCAGACGTGGTCAGGATTGAGTTCGCGGCCCGAGACCCAACGAAAGAAGTCCCTGACGACCGGGGGCTTGAAACTCACCTATTCAAGGGAGGACGCTGTTGGAAACGGTGAGGTGGTGACTCCGTCTCCAGGGTGGGCGAGTGTGGTTGTGAATGATGCCTCAAGGGGCGACTCTCCATTCACCTTTACTCTGCACGACTAGACAGTGACAACTGAGTCAGCCAAAGATTGGCGGCGGTTGAAATAGTCAACGATTCGCCCGGAGGCGAGGCGGCTATGAGAATTGCGTTCTGGAACGTCAATATTGGCAAAGGTTCCTTCCCGGCTCGGTCCGACGCTCTCCGCGATTGGTGTGAGGCAATGAGGGTCGACCTCCTCTTCTTGGAGGAGACTAGCTTTACGATGCTTCATGAGGATGGGGCACTTACGAAAGAAGATGATGAATTTGACAGTGGGGAGGATGAGGAGAGGTGCCAAATTGGCTCCCCCAAAATGTTCAAGACCCCCTCAAGGCCTAATCACTTCGCGGACTTGCAAGGCGCCGAGCTTGAAGACAGTGATTCCACGGACGATGAATATCAAGACGAAGGCGAAAAGAACAAGGAAGAGGGCGGACGAAATTCGACCCATGGCAATGCGGAGATAGTTCGATTTGTGAGCAGAATTGAAGAGGTGACAGGAATGGAACTGTTAGAATGGGCTCATGCGCTGGATTATAAGTTTAAGTCTACGACAAAAAACATCGCCGTATTGGCACCTCGGGGAAAGGCGCAAGTGTATGGCGTCAAGGCGTTGCGCACTCAAATTCCTCAAGCAAGACGAATGGGCATCAAAGTTACTTTGCCGAATTTTATCGAGTTCTGGGGGATTCATGCCAACGCGAGCCGCAAAGGGGGCAAAGCTGCTGTAGAGCATGCATGGAGTGAGGTTAAAAAGAACCCACGCATGCTCTGGGGAGGGGATTTTAACTATCCTTTCGAGGATGCCACGGAATTTGTCGCAACGAACAGTTCTAGCGCGACTGCGGGGGCTGGCCCTTCTATTTGTCGTCCTGTCTCGTGGCAGGGCGATGCTCAGGAATCGACCGATTTGGGGTTTACTCAGTGGAGCGACAAGGGTGGGCTGAAAGTGCCTTCCAGTAAATTGCATCTGCAGGGCGAGAAAGTGAAGCGAGATATTAAGCCAAATGGCGTGATTGATTATGTGGTTCACGGGGGCGAGCTTAGGGTTGAAGCGGTCAAGAATTGTCCGAATGAGGCAGCATGGAAAGAGGTGCTTGCCCAGTTCGATCATTGCCCGGTTGTGTTTGATGTTGAGTTGTGTGGGGGCGTTTAGGTTTCCTGTCTGTTCTATGTTTTGACGTTTGCAGGTGCGTAAATTGCAAAACACATCTTCTGCGCCGTGCCCTCCGTCTGCTCGATGAACCGGGCGAAGTTGCAGGCCTTCTGGAAGGCCCCGACTAGCTCGTTGGTGTGCTGGAACAGCTCCACCTCGACCTCGTCGGCGAGCTGTCCCTGTCGGTGGCATCGGCCGATGGCCTGCTCCCACGCGGCGCCGTCGGCAGGAGGGTTGGCGAACAGCATCCGCGAGAACATCGTCAGGTTCTTGCCCGTCCCATGGGCGCGCAGGGACGCGACGATGGAGCGCTTCCCACTCTCGCGGATGATGGTCGCCGACGCTTCCGGGTCCGCCGCCGTAGTACGGAACGCCCGCCGCCTTCGCGATGCGCTCACCCAGCTCCGGGAACTCGACCCATACGATTCCCGGCTGCCCCTTGCGTAGAGCCCACGCCGCCGCGTCCTTCACGATGAAGTCGGACAGCCACACGGCCTCGGTGACGTGGACGACGCGCTTGTGAATCGCGCCCCAGGCGGGCCAGGACGCCGTGCGCCACGTAGGGCGCTCCCCGTCAGAGGGCGGGGGCTGGTAGGAGCGAATCGCGGCGCGCACCAGCAGCACGGGAGCGTCGAGGTGCTCGCCGGGCCGCTTGAGGCGCTCGCGCAGTTCCCGGTTGAACTCCTGCCGCCGTGTGCTGCTTGGGGCACTGGTGGGCTACATCCTGGGCTCCCAGGTGGCGCGGCGATAGCCGCGAGTTCGGGACAGATGGCCCGGTGCGGCCGTGCGCCCCCTGCTTCATATGGCCAGTAGGTTCCAGTGCCCATCCTGCCCACACCCTGGTCCTCCAGGCCGAGACGTTCTGCGCTTCGCGCGCCCACCTCGTGTCCAAGACCTGGACACGCCAGGCATGCGGGCCGCCGCCATCCCTTGCCGAGCGGTTGATTCTGACCCGGTTGGAGGGGACCTCCGTCAGCGCCAGTCAGCCCTGTTGTGGAATCCAGTGGCCACCGTGCAAGATCCACCCATGCCTCGGGAGCATCTCCAAATAAGGCTCGGCGGCGTTTGAGCGCGGCTCCTGGGGGCTTCGGTTTTCGTGGTGTGGGCTGTCTCCTCCCGTCGAATCGATGGGCCCTGGGTGGAAATGAAAAGTTTCTTCGAGCCTCAGTATGGGAAGAATTCGAAATCCAACCCGTCGGAGACTGGCGGCCCCAAGAGTAGAAACCAGGTTGTGACCGGGCTGGTGCGGAGGAGAATCTCCGCGGGGATGTATGTGTATCATACGACCGCTCGCAAGAATCTGGGCTCCTTCCAGGCTGACGGAATCAAGGTCGATGTGGGACGGGGGGCGAACGCATTGGGGAAAGGGTTCTACACGACCAAGGAGTTCAATCCGGGGGAGTTCACGGACCGTCAGCAGGTCGACCTTGCCTGGGAATGGGGCCTACACGGGAAGGACCCGGAGGAACTCGTTCGTCTGACTCAAGAGGAGCTTCCGATCGTCCTGGAGATTGAAGTTCTTTCGAAGTGTCATGGATACGTGAGGTCGACCTCGGGCATCTTCCCTCCGTGTGATTTCGTCCATGGGCGTGAAGAGATCTGTTGGCAGCACGCGGCCCGCCTGTGGATCAGGAGATACATCGACTACACTCCGGAGGAGCTGGTCAGCCTGACCAGCAAGATTCATCTGTCAGGGCAGATGAATCTTCTGAAACGGATGGGCATTCTAACCGACGAGTGGATGATCAAAGTCGAGCGGAGAGAGGCGGAGTTGAAATCCATTCATGAGTTGAATCGCACCAAGAAGAAGAGACTGTTCGGAATGAAGTGGTGATGTCCGATGCCGGCGCCATGCGCTCGGAAGCGCGGCGTATACGTCGAGTCGCACCACGGGCACGCTTGGGGCCCGTGGATGAAATCGCGAACGGGAACATGCTCTATCCGTCATGACTGAAACCCTCCTGCTCCCATCGTTGGGAACCGCCCTCCGTCGCTGGCGGAGGCTCCACCACGTCAAGCAGAGTCATGCCGCCGAGCTGTTCGGTGTCGCCCAATCGACCATCTCCCGCTGGGAGCGCGGCGTGCAGGGGATGGAACCTCCCGAGCAGGCGCGACTCGAGGCCCTGCTGTCGGCCCGCTTGGATGCGGCGGCGGACCAGGCGCTCGCGCGGCTCGTCCGGGAAAGCCCTCGCCCGGTCCATCTCATCTGCGACCTGACGCACCGACTGCTCGCTTGCTCCCATTCGCGCGCCGCGGAGTTCGGCGTCCCCATCACCGAGCTGATGGGCCGCTCGCTCTGGCGCTACTCCACCGAGGAGATCGTCCGCAAGGAGTCCTCTCTCGACGCGTTGGGATGGCGCGAGGCCCTCGCGCCGCCTGCTTTGGAGTTCTCCAGCGGAGCCAACGATTCGACCGTCATCCCCATCCATCCCAGTATCTGTCGCTGGACGCGGATGACCCTCTCGGATGGCACGGCGGCTCGGTTGGTGGAAACGCTCTGAGTCCGCATATTTTATGCGTGGACACCGGAGCGCGGGGCACCCAGTCTCCACAGCGGCCCATCCGGGCATCCACCATGAACACCGAAACACTCCAGGGGCGCCTCGACTTCCTCCTCGAGGCAGAGCGGCTCAAAGATGTCCTGAGAAGTGGGCACACCTCTCGAGGTCGCGCGGAGAGCACCGCCGAGCACAGTTGGCGACTCTGCTTGATGGCCATCGTGTTCGACGACGCCCTGCGCGGCCTGGACCTGTCGAAGGTCCTCCAACTGTGCGTGATTCACGACCTGGGGGAGGCCATTCACGGCGACATCCCGGCCATCCATCAGGGCGCGTTCCCCAACAAGCGCGAGCAGGAGCGGACCGACCTGCTGCACCTGACGCGGTCGCTCGACGCACCGCTTCGTGAGCGCATCGTGTCCCTCTGGGAGGAGTATGAGCAGGCCGCGTCACCCGAGGCCCGGGCCGTGAAGGCGCTCGACAAGCTGGAGACTCTCCTGCAGCACACCCAGGGCGCGAACCCGCCGGACTTCGACTACGCGTTCAATCTGGACTACGGCCGCGGGTATACTGATGCGACCCCCGTGTTCAGGTGCTTGCGAGCACTCATCGACGAAGCCACCCGCCGGAGGCTGCGTGGTGAACCACCGCCCGGCGCCACTGAAACGTGACCTCCGAGGAACATCATGACCCTGGTCATCCGGCCTGAGACCCCCGCCGACATCGCGACCATCGAACGGCTGACCGCCGCGGCGTTCGAGAAGGCCTCCCACACGAGCCGCACCGAGCAGTTCATCGTCAACGCGCTCCGACGGGCAGGCGCGCTGTCCGTGTCCCTCCTCGCGGAGGACGAGGGGGGCGTCGTCGGCCACGTCGCGCTCTCGCCCGTGCGCCTCTCCTCGGGCGATACGGGCTGGTACGGCCTGGGCCCCATCTCGGTGTTGCCCGAGCGCCAGGGCCTGGGCATCGGCGCCCGGCTCATGCATGCCGCCCTCGGCGAATTGCGGAACCTGGGCGCCTCGGGTTGTGTGCTGCTCGGCGACCCGGCCTTCTACCAACGCTTCGGCTTCCAGCCTCGGCCCGGCCTGGTGTTACCCGATGTGCCGGCCGAGTACTTCCTGGCCATCTCACTCACCGGCCATTGGCCCGTCGCGCAGGTGACCTATCACGACGCGTTCAACGCGAAGGAGTGAGCGCGGCTCCGAGGAGGCGGCCGTCCCAACAGGGGCGCCCAGTCCTTGGTGTCGAGCTGGTGGGTAGGGCGGAGGCGCCCGGCTCATGGTGGAGGGGGCTCGGCCCCGTCGAGTCCTCGTGGGGTGCGCCAGGGTTCCGTTCATCGTCGCAGGGGGCCGCCGGACTTCGTCGGGACGCGAGCCCGGGGGTGGTCGACCACCCATGGTTTGGTACCGGAAAGTCGTGTGCTCCGTTTGCTCACGGCGCGCCCGCACGTGCATCGACCCTTGAGACCTTTTATCCTGGAAAGGCCGTTCATCTCGGCAAAACACTCCAGGAGGCACACATGCGGATGAAGACCCTTGTCATGGGCATCATGCTGGTCGCGGGGCTGCTGACGGGTTGTGGTGGCATCGAGGACACCGAAATCGGGTCCGCTCCGCTCAACGGCGATGAGAGCGGCGAGGTCTCGGCCATGGCCTGTAGCGACTGCCCCTGGCTCTTCGTGCGGTGTATGTCGCGCGCCCAGACGCCCGAGGCCGAGCAGGCGTGCGAGGAGTCCCGCGCGCTGTGCGAGGAGACCTTCTGCTATCCCGTTCGTCAGGCCAGCGTGTGCTCGGATGCGTGCGATTCGAGGCTCAACACCTGCCTGCGGCTCGGCACCGTCCACATGCTCGTCTGCTTCAGCCGCCACGACGAGTGCATGATGAACTGCCCCATCGAGGAGTAGCGGACGCCGCCGCGCTGGAGGCTCAGGTCCCCCGGCGCGGCAGGCGACCAGCCAACTGGCGGAGGGCCCCTGTCCGGGAACTCGAGCCGGGTTCCCTCCACGCGGACGCGCCGCGATGACCCGAGAGTGGAGGGCACGCTCACCCGGGGAGTCATCCGGTCAGCAGAACTGCTTGCACACCTGAACCGACGAGACCGGGCGGGTCGTCGCGCTGCTCCCACAGACGTACTGCTCGGCGCCGCACTGCTCGTGGTACCACTGGCTGCCGGCCTGGAACTGCTTGCAGGTCCAGAACTTCCACTGGTAGCTGCCCGCGCCGCACGAGGGAGACGGGAGCCCGGCGGTGCCCCACTCCCGACAATCATACTGATACGTGCCCACCGCACAGGCCCGTTGTTCCACTGCGCCCACGGTGTCCTCGGAGCCCTGCGTCTCGGACTCGGCGCCGCCGCAGGCGCTCGCGCTGGCCACCACCGCCCCCAGGAACAACGCACGCACGAACTGCTTCGACATGGCTCGACTCCATCGGTTGTGTGTCGCCCCGCCGGCCACGCGAGGTCTCCGCGAGCGAAGCCAGGCTCGTCCGGCGAGCCGTTGCGTTATCCCAGACGGGCCTTCACGCCAGGGGTTGAGCCGAATCAAGGCCGATCAAGACGGATGAGACAGGCCCTCGCGGGGCGCCGCGCGAGTTCCACCTCACCGCGTGGGTCGCTCCGGTGGTGCGATACCTCCGTGACGTCCCGGAGCGCGACCCGGGTCTGCCTCCGCGTGGTCGAAGGTCGCCATGCTCGCCATCGAGAGGGGGAGGCAGCCCGTGCTCAGGGTTTGGGGACGAACTTCAGCCCCAGCACGCCGACGGGGAGCGGTTCGGTGGAGACCTGTCGCTCCGAGAGGCAGGTGTCCGGGGGCGCGTCCGCGCCGGTGCGTGCACGGGCCGTCACCGTGACCTGTCCCACGAAGCACAAGCCCTTCGTCAGGGGCACGGTGAAGCTCCCATCGGCGTCCACGGTGACGACGCGGGGGCTCAGCAAGCAGCCCCCGCCGGGCTGGCAGTTCAACAGCTCGGGCGCGATGGGAAGTCCGCAGGCCAGTGACGACTGGGTGGCCTCCCGCGTGGCCTGGAGGGACAGGGCGACCTGCGTCCCCACGGGGAAGAGGGCTCCGTTCGGTGCGTACAGCCGCCCGGTGAGCTGGGCTTCGGGGGTTCCGTCCGCGCCCACCTCCAGCGTCGACCGGGCGGTGAGCAACTGGCCCCCCGTGGGCCATATCTCATCCAGCCGCCAGCTCGTCGCGCCCCGGAAGGCGTCACCCAGGAGCACCTGGACCGCGACGTTTCGAGCCTGAGGGGCCTCCTCCAGCCGCAAGGGCACGAGCAGCTTGCCGGTCTCGTCGAGCTGCGCCTGCAGCTCGGCGGCCCCGTTGTCGAAGAGCCCTCCAAAGGCTTTCAGGCGGACCGTGGCCCTGGGTTCGTCGGCCAGCAGGACGGCCACTCCCACGTCCCGGCAGCGAGCCAGGACCTCGCCCGCGGCACGACGGATGGTCGAGACGGGCGAGGAGAAGTCCACCTGTGGGAGCGTCGAATCCGGGGCGACGAAGACGATGCGCGCGTCTCGCGGCCCGCGCAGCCGGATGATGGGGCGCGCCGTGACGGGGGGAAGGTCTCCCACGCGGGCGCGCAACCGCCATTCACGGCCAGGCTGTTTCGGTGCCGTCAAGTCCATGCGATGGATGGCGAACCCCGCCTCGGTGGTGAACGGTGTCGCCTCACTGGGGGTGGTTTCCTCGATGTCGTCCAGGACGGAGGAGATCAGCACCCGCTGGTTGCGGAGCTTCTCCGGGACGCGGACCCACACCGTGACTCGGCTGATGCCCGCGACGAGCTCGCACGTCGGGTCGGTGCATCCATCCACCAGGACCGCCGTGGCGGGCGGGTCGAGGACCACGTCTCGGACGGGGAGCTGGTACGTCCCGATGGTGCCCTCGAAACGCCAGTGCTCGCCCGCGGCCGTGGGGACCTCGATGCGGGTGCCGCCGACGAGCCGGTGGTCCACCCGCTTCAGGTGGACGGTGTGTTCCGTGGTCTGGCCGCGCACCTTGGAGAGGATGGTCGCCTGGGTGCCCAGGCCATTCGATGCCTCCACGACGAGGTCCACCTCACCCACGCCTGATGGAATCGCGGGACAACCACTGGCATTGCAACTCCCCACGCGGAGGTCGAGCAGCTCCGGGAGTTGGAGCGGGATGGGGTCGGACCGCCGCTCGTAGGTGCCGCTCCCGACGAGGAGCGCGAGACGACGGGCTTGCTGCGCGGGGACATCGAACTGCGTCACCGCCGCGTATTCGTGGGCGTGCTCCCCGGCGAGCTCTTCGCGCACCAGCGTCTGCTCCGGAGTCTGGAGCACGTCGTCGAGCTCGAACTTGAGGGTGGGTGCTGTCACTTTCGCCAGGTCCTCGAACTCCAGGCCCACGTAGTGGGCCGTGACGCGGAGCTTGTCGGAGGCTTGTCGGAGCTTGCACTCCGGGCCTTCGTCGTCCTCCAGGGGTGGGCAGCTCTCCAGGCCGAGCGCAGGTGGCGGCGCGGGCAGGACGCCGCAGGCGGCGAAGCACTGTCGCTGCGCATCCCAGCGCTCGAAGTAGAGGGTGGGCCCCGTCACCAACTCCACGGGGTCGTGGCATCCAACGCAGACCAGGGCCAGCAGGAATGCACGTCGCTTCATGGCGTCTCCAGGAGAGAGGTTGGGTATGGGAATGGGAGCGTCCGGGTCACGGAACGCCGGGGATGGGAGCCTTCACGGCGACTCGAGGGACCGCGCGGAGAACCTCGACGTGAGTCACGTAGATTGCGCCACCCAGGGACCACTCCACGCGACAGATGGCGCCGAGCGCCTCCTGGCTCCGTGTAAAGGTGATGTCGAACGTCTCTCGGTCGGGGTCCATCAGACGGACACTCGTGGGGGAGACGCTGAAACCGTTGCTGGGTTTGATGCGCAGGATATCGGCTCCGTCCTTCACGTACGTGATGGTGGCGCGAGCGACTTCGCCCGAATGGACTGGGTCGGGGTTGACATTGACGCTGATGATTTGATTGGGCATGTCATCCTCACTGATTGGGAGATGCGGGGGCGGTCCGAGAGGTAATCAACCCGGGGATGTTGAGCTGCACGCCAATACTGACGAAGTGGGTTACGAGCCACCGAGGCTGCTCTTGAGACAGCGTGGAGCGCCGTTCGCCCACGAAGGCCGCGCCATAGGAGATGCTGGTCCATGGGGCGAGGTGGAAGGCCAGGGCCGCGAAGAACGGGGCCGGAAGGTCAGGCGGGGCTCCCAATCGCTCCTGGGGCCCGAAGGGCGCGGTGAGGACTCCGAGTTGCAGCGCGAATGCTCGCGACCAGTCCCTTTTCCCATTGCTCCACATCGGGTCGTTCACCGGGTTCGGGTAGGCCGTGAGTTCGATGCCGAAGCTGATTCGAGCCGCGCTCTTGATGTTCTCCGCCGGCAGGTAGCCATAGCCGAGGAAGGGAGTGATGTACTGCTCGACATAGCTGGTCTGGGTCAGCGGGACGTCACCCGCCTCGGTGACGACCGGCGTCTCGATGCGCGTGTTCGCGATCCTCAGCACGGACTCTCGCTCCGATTCACGCCAGTTCTTGACCGCCGCGACGTAGCTCTGCAGCGAGTCTCCGAGCAACTTCAAAGCCCCGCTTCTTTCAGTGGACTGCTCATCCACATTCGCCACGATGGCCGATGGCCACAAACGCGATTCGTCTTTCACTGAAGGACAGGCCATCTCGGGCCTTTTGGTGCCTGAGTCGGGCGTGGGAGTGGGTTGTGTGAGCACCTGGCGAGATATCCACTCGCCCAGCAATGCCAGTATCTCCTGTTCCGTGCTGCGCAAGGACGCGGCGCGGGGTGTTTTCCCGGCTCTCTGGCAGGCTTCGCGCGCCCGCTGTTCGAATTGCGTGAGGGCGTTGATCCTTGCCTGCAAGTCCTGGATGAATGTCTCGTCGTCGCTCTTGAGCTCGAGCAGGAACATCTCGTTGTGATCGGTTTCCAGACCCATGCTCGTCTTGGCTCGTGCGGCGACGACGACCGCATCCTCGTACGAGTTCTCCGTTCGTATCCGCGCTGCCCCGTATTCGAGGACGTCGCGCAGGGAGAGTTCAGTCCCGAGAACAGGCACTCCTGTGAGGTCGATATCGACGTCGTCGAAATCGCTCGGTTTCGCGGGGCTCGCCGATGATGCGAAGACGATGCCCTCGAGGTCAGCTCGGATTCTCAGGTGCGTGACCGTCAGCGTGTTGTAGATGAATGCCGTGCCGTTCCAGCGGAGTTCCTTGCCATTTTCTACCAGGAGCTTGGCGATGGCTCGTGCGAGCGCGTCGTCTTGAATGCTCAGGAAGTCGCCGCTGGGTCGCCAGCCACGAACATTTTCGTGAAGGGTGAGCAACTGCGACCAATTCGTGAGCGCGGTGTTGACGACATTGGGTGCACGGGTGAGGGCCTCGACGGCCGTGACGAGCTTGGTTCGCACGTAGTGCTTGAGCTCGTTGATGCTTTGCATCCGTTCTGCCGTGGAGTCCTGTTCGTCGAGGTTCAGCTTCTGGGAGAGCTCACGACCCAGTTCCTTCGTGAGTTCCTCGTCGAGGCACGTCGCCGGGTCTGACTGACAAGTCGTGTCGGGTCGTCCCGCGTTCTGGTCCCTGCGCCGCGCTGCGTAGCGGAGTGCCAGTGTGCGGACCGTCTCGAAGTCTTCCCGGGTCTCCGTCACCTTTCGATAGAGGAAGAGGCAGTAATGGCTCCCCTCCGTGAAGAAGTCGGGCGCGGAGATCAACACGCTGAAGCGAGCGCTCTTGCCTTCCTCTTCGGGCGGGCGCTTCCAGCCGGAAGGAACATAGGCGTCGTGGTCCCAGCGCAGGTCGCTGAAGATGGGGTCTCGAGGATTCGACTGCCAGAGTTCGTCGACTTCGATACGACCCGTCTTCTTGCCCAACGGTGTGCTCTTCGGATTCGTATCGAGCACGAGGGCATTGCGAACCTGCTGGCAGTCGTCTGCCTCATTGAATTCGAAGACGCGCGCTCCGAAGGGCGACCGTTGGTAGCGCACGAACACCGGCCACACCTCCATCACCGAAGGGGGCACGTCTCCTTCCATGTAGAAGGACTTCCTCACGGGCAGAGGCGCCTTGGGTCCGGCGGGGCCGATCTCGACCTTGTCGATGTCCGCTGCGTGCACGATGCCAGGGGCCGCCAGGCCGGCGGCGAGCACTGCCAGTGCCAGGATGATTCTCATGTTCAGCCTCGTTTGACGGGGGTGCGGCGTTCCATGGGGGAAGAGTGGGGCGGGCAGGGGATGCCCCGAGATGCGGTCTCGCGCTGTCCGCCCGGAAGCGGTTCGTCCTCGAGCACAGCCTCGAATCAGCGGTGAGTGGCCATGGGCCGCGGTTTGGTGACGTGACCAAGGCGTCCACGTCGCCAGAAGCCGCCCGGAGCCACTGTCCACCCGAGTGGACAGCAACACCGAGAGCCGGCTTGCCTCGACTCGCTGTTGCCGGGCGATGCGAGGGCCGGGGCCCCGTGTCCACTGGAGTGGACAGCCACTCGCGGTCGCCGGGCCGTTCTACCGCTGCGCCTGCCTCGGCGGTTTGCCTCTTTTGAATCGGACGTGGTCATTGGGGCGGGCCTCGAGCCGGAGCTCGCGTGGAAGTACAGCTGCAATGCCTGTTGAAGGTCAGACATTGCAGTTGTCGAGCCAAGCGGGCTGTTGCCGGGGGCCACCCTGCGCCGTCACTGTGCGGGGCGTGAGCGCGGAGGAGAGAGAGGCTCAGCTACCGGGTTCTCTGGCTTGCTGGTGTCCGCGCGGGCAGTCCACGCGAGCGCGCGCTGTCCACTCCACTTGAGGTCGAAGTCGCTCGACGGCCCTTCCACCCAAGGTAGATGGTCGCCCAAGGCTGACGGACGGCGCGCGGTGGAGCGCTCCCGCGAGGGTTGCACCCGGACCGCTTCGCCCCTGGCTGCATTTCCCGGCGCCCGCCGAGCCACCGGCCATGATTGCCAGCGAGAAGGTGAGCGCATGCCCGTCGTATCGATGCAGCGAGCCTCGCCTCGCATTGCAGACACGGTCAGGACAAGGGACCTGTCCTCGCTCCGTTGCCGTCAGGGATTCCTCCCATGCGGCCACTGAAGCAGGAGTGATGCGGCCATTCGCGGTGGTGGAAATGGCGGATACGGCACCGGCCTTCCAGGATGGAACCTGGAAGGCCGGCGGAGGGAGCCTGCGTCAGCAGGTCTCGTTGTAGAGCTCGATGCAGACCTGCAGCACGAACTCGGGAGTGCAGGTGCTGCCCGTGCCGGTACAGAGCGGCTGGCCCGGAGGCGGGACGCACCAGTTGAGCACCACCCAGCAGGCCAGGTCGTCATCGGCTCGGCTGACGTTGGGGGGCGCCGCCACCGGGGACTGGCTACCGGGCTCGATGCTCTGGTTCACGACGGCCAGCGTCTGGTCCTCCGTCACGACCACTCCCAGGGACTCCTCGGCCACGGTCCCTTCCCCCGCACCACAGGCCATGAGCGGAATCGCCAGCAACAGGCCAATCATCAGCTTCATCATGGTTGTTCCTTTTTTGTTGGGGTTGACGCCTGGTGGGCGCCGCCGGTGTGAGGGTTTCGTCCGGCGGGGTATGTCTATGTTCGGGATGGGTCGGGCTCAATGCTTGCCATTCGATTGTCTTGGCGTTTGGTTGGTTTTGGACGGGCTTGGGATGGATTGTGTGCGAGCGATTGTGGTGGTGATGGCAAGCTGCGGAGGGTGTGAATGGGGCTGTAACTTCTTCTCCGCGCGGTCTGGGGATTCCCCTTACAGTCGAGAGAGCCGGCCCTGCTCGACGAGGCTTCACCCATGAGTGATGGCCACGCGCGCTCCCGCCGACCGCCTGCTCGCTCGAGAGATTCAGGACCGGAGGCCGCAGGGGTGTGGCGTGGGATTGGAAAGGTACGGAGGCCACGAGTCCGTTGCCCTGGTAGCTCTACACATGGGGCATGTCGGGGGCCTCGTCCCGGTCAGCCGCGGCCCGCGGCATCAGGCCGCGGGCCGGGCATCGGCCTACTCCACCTGGACCTCGACGTTGTCGAGGCCCCACGTCTCGTTGCGGGCGCTCGTCAGGTTCCCCGCGTAGAAGGTCAACGCGAGAGAGGGCGTACTCGAGTTGAACTTGATTCGCATCCGGTAGGTCGTGTCACCGTAGGCGTAGCCGAGCGTGTTGAGGGCTTCTCCGCCCGTCCGGGCATACGAGTTGGCGACGGGGTAGGTCTGGGCGTTGCCGGGGGTGTTGGAGAAGACGTACTGCATCAGGGGCGCGTTGTTGGCGCGCAGCCCGAAGTACGTCGGGTAGACGGGGCCGGCCGCGGACTCGCCAATCCATCCTCCGATGATGAAAAGGTCGAAGCTCACGGTGACCGTGGTGTGGGAGGGGAGGGCCGCCAGCGACAGGGTGATGTTCTCGTTGCCGAAGCGGCCGAGGAACGTCTTGCCTCCTTGCGGCGAGGTCGACACCAGTCCCTTGCTCCACTCGCCATACAGCGGCGACTGGAAGTTGGCGAAGTAGGCCCATCGCCCGGAGGGCGTGGGCTCGGGCATGCTCGTCCCCATCTGGGCCCGGACCCGGGACTCCATGCGCGCGGCCGAGGTGGCGAAGCTGGGGTCCTGCGTCAAGGCGACGTCCAACGTGCAGCTGTCGAGGATGAACGGGCTCGTCACGCCGACGGCCGCGCAGAGGACCCTCGCCTCCTCACGCTGGGCCGCGTTCAGGTCTCCCACCCCGATCGGGGCGGCGGGGAAGTCGAGGCGGGTGAAGGTGGCGGTGCTCTCCCCCGCGGCGTAGTCGAAGAGGGACTCCTGCTGGGTGATGCGCCAGCTCGTGGAGAGGCTCTGCGGCGACGTGTAGAGCTGGGAGAAGGACAGCGGCGGTGTCAGCACCGCTCCATTTCGCAACGCGAAGTCATTCGGGAGGGCGCCGTCGTAGTTGCCGAGCAACCCGCGAACCTTTCCCTTGCGGGTCTCTGGGAATCCGAGGTTCACGTTGAGGTAGGTGCCATCGAGCGTGACGGTCATCCGGTCCAGGGTGGTGTAGAAGAAGACGTAGGTGGTGGCGTCCTGGCGCAGGACGCGCCCTCCGCCAGGCAGGGGGAAGACGCTCCCGTCGGGAAGTGAAATGGCCACGCCGTCGACACGCACCTCCAGTCCAGTGGGCGTCAGATAGGCGCTGACGCGGTTCGTTCCCAGGCGGGTCGCGACCGCCGTCATCACGGAGACCGTGGTGCTCGTCCCCCAGGGCTGCATGCGTGCCTGGACGACGAGGGGGGCTGACAGGTCGGTGCTCTCCACGAGGACGTATTCGCCAGCGCCCTGGAAGTCGTAGGCGCGGCCATCGAACGTGACCAGATGGGGATCGCCCCACCCATAACCGATGCCGCATTTGCCCGGGGTGGTGATCGTGCAGCCCTCCTGATAGCGGAGCACCACATAGTCGTCATCCCCATGTTGAACGGTGGGCGGCGTGGTGGTGAATGAGCCCTGGGTGATACCCGCGATGTAGACGCCGTTGAAGATGTCCGCTGCCACTCCCTTGCCCACGTCCCTCACCATCGAGGGGTCCCCTTCGGAGGTAGAGCCGAGCTGTCTCGTGGCTGTGGCGCGAGTACCACCACCCGCGTCGTATTTCACCAGGAAGATGTTGTCATAGTTCTGCGGTTCGGGGGCGGTCAGGTCATAGTCCGTGGCCCCGGTGACATAGACGTTGGCCCCTCCATCCGAAGCAACGCCATATGCGCGATCACTCCCCCTCGAACCGAATTGTCGAGACCACTTCTTCGTGCCGGCGCCGTCGTACTTCACGACAATGGCATCGAATTCGCCCCCCACTGCTGTCTGTCCGTCGAAGTTCGCCCCGGTGTACCCCGACATATAGACATCGATATCGGTGAGGGAGCCCGAGAGAGAACGTCGGGCGGTCGCCACCCCCGTGAAGGAGTCTTCCTTGGTCGTGCCGAGCTGCCTCGTCCAGAGCGGCTGAGGCTGCCCCAGCTTGCTGAACTTGGCGATGAAGGCATCGCCCCCGCCCTTATGGGCGGCGCCCATGTTGCCGTAGGTGTGTCCCACGACGTAGACATCGTCGTTGAAATCCGTGGCGATGCCACGAATCTCTTCCTCGATCGCGGCATTCCCGAATTGGAGGATCCAGTCCTGGCCTCCATTGGCGTTGAATCGGGCGATGAAGCCGTTCTTCAAGGGGTCGGGAGGAGTCGTTCCGTCCAGCGTGCCGGTGGTGGTTCCCGCCACATAGATGACGCCCGATTGGGTCGTGGCGATTCCCGTCGCCTGGTCGTCGCCAGTCGAGCCGAACTGGTGCTTCCAAATCGGCTTGCCGGTGTTGGGGTCCAGCCTGGCCAGGAAGACATCCGTCCCCCCGACATTGGGGAGCCCATTGTCTCCCATGGCTCCATACGTATAGCCCGTGACGTAGACCTGGGTATTCCCTGTCTTCGTATGAGTGGCGATCCCCGTTCCGATGTCCGAGTACTCTGTCCCGAACTGCCAGGCCCAGGTCTTGAGTCCGAGGCTGTCATGCTTGACGACGACGACGTCCTGGTCGCCTAGATGCGACAGGCCGACGTCAAAGACGTCCATGCTCTCCCCGACCGAGTACACTCCCTCATGCGTCGCCGCCACGGCGTTGGCTCGGTCCGCCTGCGTCGTGCCGTGTTGCCAGAGCCAGGACAGGTTTTCGCCCGGGGTGGGCCCCGTGGGCACGACGCCCTGGGGGGACGACGCCAGTGCCACACACAACATCCATCCGATTGCTTGCATGCTCCACCTCCGAAAGGGCAGGCATTAGAGCGTTGATTTACGGACAGAGTGGGGGACGGCCCTCAATGGTTAGGCGGTTGTTGAGTGGCGAACAGTCGTGATGAGGCGGTGACGAAGGGATGACGCCAGGCGTCGTGGGGAGGTCGTTAGCCGGAAGGCGATGTGTCAGCGGGGTGGAGGTGGGTGTCATTTCCGAGCTATCGCTGATGGATGCGCAAAGGGCAGCCGTCGTTCGTCCGGCGTCCCTCGTCAGACCGTGCCTGGCCTGTTCGGTACCCCGACGGTGCCGTGGGCCTGTCACAATCGCGCCAGGACCAGTCGGGCCATCTGGACCGCGTCGGGGTTGTCTGAGGACGCGGCGACCCGGCGGACGTCGTCGAGTACGACGGGGCCCAGGTGGACCAGTCCCCAGCCTGCGTGGGAGCGGACGTCCCATGAAGGGTCGGAGAGGGCGGTGAGGAGTCCCTCCTTGGCCCGGAGGTCGCGCAGTTCGTCGAGGGCCAGCGCCGCGTGGGCGCGCACCTCGCCGTGCCCATCGGTCCGCAGCAGTCCCAGTAGTCGGTCCAGGTAGCGCGGGTTCTTGTCGAGGGCGACCTCGATCAACCCGCGGACCCGCTCGGCGGAGTGCTCGCTCCGGAGCATCTCATCGATACCGCGAAATGGCAGGGTCAGCCGCAGCAGGTGCTCGCTGTAGGGATGGTGGCCAGACACGTTGTCCTGGTCGGTGACGAACCCCTTCCGCTTGTCGGACCAGCGGCGAGGCCAGACACGCAGGACGAGCTGTCCACCGTCCGTGACGTAGATGGCCGCGAGGTTGTAGCCATGGCCCGAGGGAACTCCCGTCGCCGCCGCGTCTCCATGCGCCGCGCCCGCGACGACCCTCACGAAGAGCCCTCCCGCCCCTGAGCGGGCCTGCTCGGAGCCGGCTTCATGCACGTGACCGGAGAGGTGCAGGTGCGCGTGATTGCGAATCCATGCGTCCGCGCTCCGCTCGTCCGCGAGCCAGCCCCCCTCGAGTGGATGGTGGCCGAGGACCAGCACGAGTTCTTGTGGCTCGACGGGAGGGATGAGCAGGGCTCGGGCCAACTGCTCGTTCCCCAGGCGCAGCCGCCCCTGGTCCGAGTCATCCGCGGAGAGCAGCGCCGTGTTCAATCCGACCACTCGGACGCGCAATCCCTCCGCGACCTCCAGCCGATGCGTCCAGAACAACCGCTCCTCCCCGAGGGTGGGAGACTCGCGCGTGGCGGGGCCGAACTGTCGAGCCCATTCGAGGAAGTTCGCCTGTCTTCGCGCCAGCAGCGCTCGCTGCGGGGGCTGGGCGAGCGCGGCATCCAGCTCCTGCTTCCCCTCCCGCAGCTGCTCCACGAGTCGACGGACCTCCTTGTCGCGGTCCACCGCGCGCTGGACGTCGTGGTTGCCCGGGACGACCAGGACGCTGGCCGCGTCGAGGCCGAGCCGCTGTGCGAGGCCCTGGAGGAACCGGGTGGCCTCCTCGTACTCCGTGCACCGCGTCTGCCCCGGCCGACCGCGAGTGCCACCACTGAAGGCGATGTCTCCAGTGACGAAGACGCTCGTCGGAGCTGGGACTCCGCGCTCGCCCGCCTGTGAGACATCCGACAGCAGACACGACAAGACCAGTTGCTGGTCCCAGGCATGCGCGGCGCCGCCATGGCCGAAGTGGATGTCGGACAGGTGCACCCAGGCGAAGAGAGGCTTCACGGTGACCCCCGACGGCGAGTCTACCGCCGGGCGGCGCACGCTCATCGCCAAGGAGGCCGGGAGCCACCTGCTCGCGGCCTCCCTTGTTCAACTCCGTACGGGGGACATGTCCTCCGCGGGGCTCAAGGCCCCCACACCGGCCCGTTCAGGGTGACGGTCATGGGCTGGACGCTGGCGCGCAGCGGCGCCTGGGTGACCGCGCCGCTGGCCGCGTAGCCGAAGCTGCCGCCTGTGCTCGCGATGCCCTTCTCGAACTGGACCACCGCGCTGCCACGCGTCGGGTGGGTCATGGTCACCGTATACGTGGTCGACGTCTCCGCGAGCGTGAGCTGCAACGCGGAGCCACTGGTCGCGTCCCGGGCCTGCACCACGTGCAGGAAGTGGCTGACCACCTGGCCGTGGGTCTCCACCTCGCCCCGGAACTGGCCCACCGGGTACGGATAGGTCCCGTCCGGTCTCACCGGGCCGCGCTCGTCGATGACCCTCCGGACCGGCGCCGTCGGGACGAGCGTGCTGACCCTCAGCTCCTGGCCCCCTGTGCTCGCCGTCCAGGTGTTGCCGCTGAGCACCGGGTTCGCCGGGAAGTGGATGAGGAAGGTCTTGTCGACCGACGCATCGGCGTTGGCGCTCTCCAACCGGTCGAACACGACGAGCGTGTCGAGCGGGCGGACGAACAGCGTCTCACGGACCACCCGGCCCGCGTGCGGATTGCCGACCTCGGCCTCGCGGTGGGCCCACTCGTCGCTCACGTCGTACACGCCCGTGAGGTCGACCGCGGCGTAGTTGTACGTCGCCGTCGACTCGAGGCGCAGCATCTGCGGCGCGTGGTGGAAGTGGCCGACCGTGCCGAGTCCTTCGAACAGGAGGGTGTTGTGGGCCACGGGAGACTCGGTGTCGACCGTCCCGCCGCCATACCCGACGATGGAGTTGGCGTAGCCCACCGTCTCCCGGGCCAGGAACTGGCCCGCCCGCCACAGCTGGAAGTTGCCGGAGTCGCGGTGGGCGTGGCCCGCGTTGGAGGTGATGCCGAACTGCAGGTTGACCATCGTCGCGTCCGCCGCCCACGCCGTCTTCGCGTACACCATGCCCAGTCCGGGCGCGTGGTAGTCGAGCGGCAGCGGCGAGAGGTCCCGTGACGGCACCGCCGCCAGCGTGTCGCTGTAGACGTACCGGACCAGCCGGTCGTCGATGGGCTGCGCGGTGAGCTCCAGGAAGCGCTTGGCGTAGCCCGCGATGGGCTGGTCCGCCCACTCCTCGATGAGTGGCGCGAAGTAGCTGCCCAGCGTCGTCTGCGCGGTGTTGCTCGAGTCCCACCGCGACAGCCAGCGCTCGTCGTCGTTGAACGGGAAGGTCTCGTAGAGCTGGAACTGGCCCCTCTGGCTGGGCCCCGGCGTCGTCGAGTAGATGGACCAGAACACCGACTCCATGAAGTAGTCGGTCTGGTTCCACATGTCGTGGTCATACAGGCCCAGCGTGGTGAAGGGCACCGTCATGTAGCCGAACGTCCGGCGGCCATATGTCGAGCCCTCGTGCGGCGCGCCTCCTGCTCCCGGCCCATCGAGGTAGGGCTTCAGCGAGAAGGTCCAACGCGAGCTCATCGCGTATTGGAGCAGGTCGTTGGCGTAGGGCTGGTTCTCGTGCCAGCTCGCGATGGCCCACAGCAGGGAGTTGCGGAAGTAGCCCGTGTAGTAGTTGTTGCCCTCCATCCCGATGCCGCCCCACGGCTTGTCGTTGAGCGCCTCGATGGTGAAGTTCCAGCGGTCGAGCAGGGTGGTCCGCTCCGCTGGCAGCAGGTGCGCGAAGCACCAGTCATACGTGAGGATGACCGCCTCGCCGTACCAGCGGGCGGGGTCGCTCGATACCGAGCTCTCCGTGATGGGAATCTGGGTGTTCACCGCCCAGGTGATGGCGGCGCGGCACGACGCCGCGTTCCCGGTGATGAGCGAGTGCATCGCCGCGTCGATGGCCTGCTCCGGGCCCTGCACCGTCGCCACCGGCGTAAAGGGGTTGGTGGCGAAGTACGCCTGCGCCCGGGCCAGACGGTTCCCCGTGAACCAGATTCGAGGATGCGTCGTCGGGATGGGGAGCACCATCGGAGGCCCATTGTCGATGGTGAGGGAGATGGGCGCGGACGTGGTGAGATTGCCCGCGCGGTCCCTGGCCACCGCCGTCACGGAGAAGGTCCCGTTGCCCACCCGGGTCGTGATGACGTTGAACCAGTAGGGGTAGGTCAGGTCCTCCTGCCCGAAGTCCTGGCCGTTCACCCGCAGCCGCACTCCGGCGAGCCGCACGTCGTCGTAGGCGTCGACCCGCACCTGGATGGAGCCGCCCACCGTCGCGCCCGTGCCCGGAGAGACGATCTGCACCTCGGGCGGGACGGTGTCCGGCGGGGGCGCGCTCACGACGATGCTCACGGGCACGGAGGTGGTGACGTTGCCCGCGGCGTCGCGCGCCACGGCGGTCATCTGACGCGGGCCGTAGGGCTCCAGGGCTTCCGTGTCGAGCGACACCGACCAGGGCGCGGACAGGTCCGCCTCGCCGACCTGCACGCCGTCCAGCTCCACGTGCACCCGCGTGACGCCCACGTCGTCGGTGGCGCTCATCCGCACCGTGAACGGGCCGCTCACCGTCTCGTTGGCGGAGGGGAGGGTGATTTGCACCTGGGGCGGCGAGGTGTCGACAATCTCGTTGTCGATGGTGATGCGCACGGGCGCGGACGTGGTGAGGTTGCCGGCGGCGTCACGGGCATGCGCCGTCAGCACATGGTCGCCGTTGCGGTACAGGCGCGTGTCGAGCTGGGCCGAGGCGAGGGGCCGGCCGTCGATGCGCAGCTGCACGCTCGTCACGCCCACGTCGTCGCTCGAGGACACCGCGAGGGTGACCACGTCCTCCACCGTCGCGCCTGCCGTGGGGGAGGTGATGGCGACCGTCGGCGGGGTGTTGTCACTGCGCGGCGCGGGCGCCGTGTACTCGATGGTGAGCACCGGCCGGCGCTCCGGCTGGGACGCCAGGGCGGTGAACAGCTTGGCCACCTTGCCCACCTGTGTGTTCGCCAGCATCAACCCCTGGTTGGTCGACGGGTCGTCCACCCATGACTGCACCACCGCGACGTCCAGCGACACGTCGTGGAGGCTCACCACGGTGGGGAACGTGGTCAGCGTGAACGACGTCCCGGCGACGAGGTCCGTCCCCTGGCCGACGGCGCCCAGCCGCTCCCACTCCAGCCCGTCGTCACGGAACTGCCACCCCAGGCCATTGGCCGTCAGGCTCCACGGCGTCTGGAGGTATGCGCCCCGAATCGCGAAGTCGTCGGTATAGGTCTCGATGGCCAGCCGCAGCGTCGCGCTCTGCACCACCGCGCCAGCGGGGACCCCCAGCTGCGGGAAGCGCAGCAGCGCCTCGACCTCGTAGTCCTCCGTCTGGAAGACGCCGATCAACGGCTCGTTGCGGTACGCCGCGCCATTCGGAGTCATGCCCTGGCTGGTGATGGTCACCGCGTCGGAGACCGTCACCGACGCGGTCACCGCCCGCCGGGCCGTCGCCGTGGAGGCCTCGGGCTCGCCAGACCTCGAACAGCCCGCGAGCAACCCCAGGGCGAGCGCCGTGACAAGGCACCTCGTTACACCAGCTATTCTTGAGTTCATTGTTTGACGGCTATTAGCGTGCGAATGGAGGGATGTCCATCCGCCCACCCGGACCTGGTCCGTGAGGGAGGCGTCACACGCCTGACGGCCGTCGTGGTGCGACGTCGGGGCTGGGGCTCAGAGGGCCACCAGCTCCCGCTTCACCAGGGGCTCCACCTGCCGCTGGAGGGCCTGGAGCTGCGTGAGCTTCTCCCGCAGCTTGATGCGCAGCTCGCGCTCATCCGTATGGAGGACCTCGTCGTGCAGCTCCTCGATACTCTCGGCCAGACAGGCGTGGAGGAGGTGGATCTGCTGCGGGGAGAGCTCCAGGACCATGGGAAACCTCGCGCTCAGCGGAACACGCGGAAGCCTAGCGCTGGCGCACCCTGAGTCCGTGGGGCCTGGACGACAATGATTGTCGGGATGTTGGCTGTCGGACACTCTCGGATCGAATCACTGGCGGGGCGCGCAATCTCTCGACGCGCGGCGCCATCAACCAGCCTCGACCCGCACCGACATCAGGGGTGCGGCGCCCGGGTTCCAGGCGCCGCACCACGCACCGCGGATTAACGCAGCGCGATGAGCGAGGCCACGAGCAGCGACACGACGCTCATGACCTTGATGAGGATGGCAACGCCCGGACCGGAGGTGTCCTTGAACGGGTCGCCCACCATGTCGCCGACGACGGCGGCCTTGTGGACCTGCGAGCCCTTGGCGTGGCCCGGCAGCTTGCCCTTCTCGATGTACTTCTTGGCGTTGTCCCACGCGCCGCCCGCGTTGGCCATGTAGAGGGCCATGGTGGCGCCGACGACGAGCGAGCCGGCCAGCAGACCCGCCAGCGCGCCGGGGCCGAGCAGGTAGCCCACCACCGGCGGAGCGACGACGGCGATGAGGCCCGGGAAGATCATCTCGCGCAGGGCGCTCTTCGTGGAGATGTCGACGATCTTCTTCGGGTCGGGGTCCGCCTTGAGCTCCATCAGGCCCGGAATCTCACGGAACTGACGGCCAATCTCCTCGACGATGGCGCCGGCCGCGCGACCCACGGCGAGCATGGTGGAGGCGCCGACGAGGAACGGCAGGATGGAGCCGAGCAGCAGGCCCACGATGACGTTCGGGTTGGTCAGCAGCAGGCTCATCTCCGGCAGGCCATTGGCCACGCGCGTGTGGTTGACCTCGAGGTTGAAGGCGGAGAAGAGCGCGATGACGGTGAGCGTCGCCGAGCCGATGGCGAAGCCCTTGCCGATGGCGGCCGTGGTGTTGCCCACCGCGTCCAGCTCGTCGGTGATGGCGCGGACCTCGGGGCCCAGGCCGGACATCTCGGAGATGCCGCCCGCGTTGTCGGAGATGGGGCCGTAGGCGTCCACCGTCATCACGACCGCGGTGCCGCCCAGCATGCCCACGGCCGACAGCGCGATGCCGTACAGGCCGAGCGCCCGGTCCGCGATGTACGCCACCAGCGCGATGGTGGCCATGGAGATGCCCACGCTCTCCATGCCCACCGCGAGGCCGCGGATGAGGTTGGTGCCGGCGCCCGTGATGGAGGCCTCGGCGATGCGCTGCACCGGCTTGGCGGAGGTGTAGTAGTCCGTGACCAGACCGATGATGGCGCCGCCGAAGGCGCCCGCGGCCAGGGCCACCGTGATGGCCTGCGACAGGCCGAACACCTGCATCATCACGAACGACAGGCCCACCAGGATGACGGGGGGCATGATGAGCGCGCTGCGCAGCACCTGCGCGGGGTTCATCTTCCTGAGCGCGCGCGCGATGAAGATGCTCACCAGGCTGACGATGAGGCCCACCGCGGAGAGCACCAGCGGGAGCACCACGCCCGCCACCTTCGCGGTCCCCGTGGCCGCCGGGTCGGCGACCAGGCGCGACAGGTCCGTGGAGCTGGCCGTCAGCGCCATCGCCATGGCGGCCACCATGGCGGCGATCATGGACTCGTAGATGTCGGCGCCCATGCCGGCCACGTCGCCCACGTTGTCACCCACGTTGTCGGCGATGACGCCGGGGTTGCGCGGGTCGTCCTCGGGGATGTTCTCGATGACCTTGCCGGCGATGTCGGAGCCGACGTCCGCGGCCTTGGTGTAGATGCCGCCGCCCACGCGCGCGAACAGCGCGATGGAGCTGGCGCCCACCGCGAACGAGTGGAGGATGGGGGACAGCTGCGCGTGGCCCTGGAACGCGTAGTAGACGCCGCCCATGCCGAGCAGGCCCAGGCCCGCCACCGCGAGCCCCATCACCGCGCCGCCGTCCAGCGCGACGAGCAGCGCGTTCGGCTTCGAGCCGGTGCGCGCGGCCTGCGCCGTGCGCACGTTCGCGTACGTCGCGGCCTTCATGCCGATGTAGCCCGCCAGCAGCGACAGGAACGCGCCCAACACGAAGCTCGCGCTGGCCAGCCCGCCCAGCGTCAGGCCGATGAGCACCGCGAGGACGGCGCAGTAGGCCGCGAGCACCTTGTACTCACGGACGAGGAACGCCATCGCGCCTTCGCGGATGTAGCCCGCGATGCGGTTCATCGTCGCGTCGCCGTCCGGGAGCGCCTTGACGCGGAAGTAGAAGAACGCAGCGAAGAGCAGACCCACGGCGCCGATGACACTCGGTGCGACTGCCCAGAAACTCGACTCGAGACTCGACAACTCCATCCAATCCTCCAGAGCAGTCCCGGGGCCTTGACACCCTCCCCATCTGGGTCGCTCGTGCGCCGCACATTGTGCGTGGGGGGCCTATACGGGATTTCCGAGCCATCTGGGAGCCTTCTCGAAGCACCCACACGAGATGGCCGGGCGCTCGGAGGCGCGGACGGGGGCGGAGGGGCGGCGGAGGGCCCCCAGGGCTGTGTGCCGGTGTGGAATCCACCCCCCCTTGGGCACACGGGGAAGCCGTTTCTCGCCCCTCTGGGAGTCACTGGGACCCCTTTCCAGTGAGGACGGAGCGCGGCCAAGACGCCCAGGCCGTTGGTGGGCCTACGAATCCGCGCCTTTCGAGGGGAGCAGGGCCGTGAGCGGGGGGGCTGGGCGCGCCCTCACGGAGCGAGGCGGGCCAGAAGCCCACGGGCCGGGCAACGGGGCCACCCCTCCACCCCCGCCCAAGCCGCCGACGCGCACCTCATCGGGGTTTCCGAACCCCTGGGGTGATGTGTCGCCGTCGCGCCCCGCTTGCTCCCGGGCCGCACGCCCCTCGCGGCGAGAGCTTTGCCTGAAAGAGAGTTTTCGGGGGGAGTGGAGGCGTTGGATGGGGATGTGATGTGTCCTATGTGTCTTGTATTTCGTGATTTGCTGCTCCTGGCGCGTGGTGCCGTGTCCTGCGAGGGAATGGCCCCTCCTGACAAACCCGCGCTTCGTGGGAGCAAACAAATGCACCTGGGATTGAAGCAATGGGGTGGCGCGTTGCTGGCCCTCGTCCTGGCGGTGGTGGTGGTGCTGCCGGGCGAGTCCGGCGCGGACCTGCCATATCCGACGCGCGGCGCCTACCGCATCAAGGGCATCCAGCCGGACTTCTGGCCGAGCTACGACGAGATCGCCGGCAACAACACGGGCGGCGTGGCCATGAACCTGGTCTGGGCCTCCTGGGAGCCGGCGGTGAAGGCGCCGCCCTGTGCCGCGGGACAGGTGGAGTACAGCGGGCATTGTTTCACGGTGGCGGCCAACGTGGACGCGGCCATCCGCGAGTGGACCGCGCGGGGCGTGGTGGTGACGGCGGTGGTGTATGGCGTTCCCGCCTGGGCGCGGACGGGCCGCACCTGCACGCCCGCCGCGGCGGGCTTCGACATCTTCTGCGCCCCGAACAACCCGGCGGACTTCGGACGCTTCGTCGGCATGCTGGCCCGCCGCTACGACGGCCTCTCTGGAAATGGCCGCATCGCCGACTTCGTCATCCACAACGAGGTCAACTCCAATGACTGGTTCGACATCGGCTGTGGCCAGGGCGCCGGGGCGTGCAACACCACCGCGTGGATGGATGCCTATGCCGCCAACTACAACGCCGCCTATGACCAGGTCATGGCGTCGCAGCCCTCCGCGAAGGTGCTCATCTCCCTGACGCACCACTTCGGCTCGGAGCTGGACGCGCCCGCCGCCAACAGCCCGCTGCTGTCCGGGATGACGTTCCTGAAGGGCTTCGCGTCACGGGTGGGGACGCGGCAGTGGCGCGTGGCGTACCACCCGTACGCGCCGGACCTGTTCAAGCCCCAGTTCTCCGCGGATGACTACCCGCGCGTGACGTATGGCAACCTGGGCGTGCTCGCGGGCTGGCTGCGCAAGACGTTCCCGCTCCTGCCCCACGCCTGGGAGATCCAGCTCACGGAGAGCGGCATCCACTCGGGCTCGCCCCAGTCCTCGGAGGCCGCGCAACAGACGGCCGTCTGCAACACCTTCCGCAACGTGCTCGGGACGCCGGGCATCGAGAGCTACATCTACCACCGCATGCGGGACAACGCGGCGGAGGGAGGGCTGGCGCTGGGGCTGCGACGCACGGATGGCACCGCCAAGCCCGCGTGGAGCACCTGGGCGCTGGCCAACCGCAACGACCTGAGCCCGGCCCAGCTCTCCTGTGGCTTCGAGACGCTGCCGTACCTCCGCCTGCGCCGGAGCTACCTCGCGTCGCGAGGGCACTGGGCGTCGACGCGGCTGCCGCCCTCCGGCTTCACGCAGGAGTCCTCGTGGCGTCTGTGGCGCGACCCGGTGGCCGGCACGCGCATGCTGTACGAATGCCAGGTGGGCAGCCACAACCTCATCAGCCCGGACGTGAACTGCGAGGGGCTGCGGCCCCTGGGGCCAGTGGGCTACATCCACGTCACCCAGGCGTCGGGGTCGGTGCCGCTGTATCGCTGCCGCATCGGAGCGGGGCAGGACCACTTCATCTCCCCCGCCTCCAACTGCGAGGGGCAGATCACCGAGCAGCTGCTGGGCTACGCCTTCCCGTGAGGCGCCAGGGGCGGGCGGCAGACCGCTCGCCCCGCTCGGGCGGCGCGCTCAGCGCTCGACGATGTCGCCGTCCACCAGGTACTCGGAGGCCTCGACAATCCCTTCCGTCGTCCAGCCCCAGTTCGTGCCGCGCCCGTCCTCCTGGCAGTCGCCGTCGGTGTGGACGCCCACGAGGTAGCCCTGCGCGTTGAGGACCCCCGCGCCGGAGCTGCTGACCAGCGTGTCCAGGTCCTCGTAGTAGATGTGCCCGTTGCAGGAGGCCTGGAGCGAGCCCTCGGCGATGGACTTGGGATGGCCGCGCGGATGCTGGATGACGGCGAGCCGCTCCGACGGGCGCGTCGAGAGCAGGATGGGGGGCGTGGAGGGCAGGGTGTCCAACGCGATGAGCGCGTAGTCCGGCGCATCCGAGCGCTCGATGACGGTCCCCTCGGTCATCAGGTCGTCGCCGTCGGGGTCGTCCTCGAAGTTGAACACCAGCAGCGGTCGGTCGCCCAGCCCGACGCAGTGGCCCGCCGTCAATACGACCGGGCCGGCGCTCGCCTCGATGAGCGTCCCGGTGCACCGGCCGTCGATGAAGGCGACGGCGTCCTCCCGGTCCGCGGCGGTGGAGAGCGCGCCCTGGTAGCGGTTGACGGGCGTGAAGTCGAGCGTCGGGCCACACTGGGCCTGGGCGCTCACCCGAGGCGTGGGTGGTTGCTCGCAGACATCGGTCTCCGCGGGCACCGCGTCGTCTCCACAGGCCAACAGGCCCAGGAGCGCGGTGCCCGCGAGAGTCGGGCCCCACGGCGTCGGAAATGAACGATGGGGCCGCTTCGTCATCTCAGTACAGGTAGTTCAGCGCGGTGATGTCGCTGCTGGTGAACTCGCCCGTCTCCGTGGAGCGGAAGCAGGAGTTCATGATGGAGCCGCCGACGGTCGCCGTGCTCGGCGTGCCGGGGATGAGGACGGCGCCCACGCCGGCCGTGCCCTCGTTGCCGCCGGAGCCGCAGCTGATGGCGCGGTTGTAGTAGTCGGAGTGACGGAAGCCGATGCAGTGACCGAGCTCGTGGGTGATGACGTGCTCCGCCACGTCGGCGCTGTAGCTGCTCAGGCCCGTGCCGATGTTGATGGTGCCGTAGGGCTGGCCGCCGGAGGGGAAGCCCGCGGAGCCGCCCGTGCCGGACGTCGTCTGGGCGGTGATGTTCGCGTTGCAGCCCGTGGTGGGGCCACGCGCGAACGTCAGCACGAGGCCGCGCTGGTTGTAGTTCTGGATGGCCGCGTCGAGGCCCGCGCTCAGCCGGGCGTTGTTGGTGAAGGCGGCGGTGGGGTTGATGCAGATCTTCTTCGTGCCGGTCACCAGGTTGGTCGTGCGGTACTGCTCCGACGTCACCTTGTCGGTCTGCAGCATCTCGCGCGAGGCCGTCAGCGTCACGTGCGCGTCGCGGCCCACGTACACGGCACCATCCACCTCCATGATGTCGTTGATGGGGAAGCCCGCCTCGACCAGGTTAGAGATGATCTCCTCGTTCTCGCTCTGCGGCGCGGTGTCGTTACCGCAGCCGGCCATCAGCGCGCCACAGCTCACCGCGAGGACTGCCGCTCTCTTGAACATGTCAGATTCCTCAGATGCAACGGGGGGACACGCCGCCGCCCGACTTTCCGTCAGCCACGGTGGCGTGCCGGGCCTGTGAGCAACTGTTGGGCCACATCCCTCGATAGAGAGGCAAAGTTGGTTTTAATGGAAAGGCCTGGACTATCCGTGCTCCAGGTGCGGGCGAGCCCTCGTAAAGGGACCTGACACGGGTCTCTGTAAGAGCCTGGTCTGACGATGGTTTTGGTCCGTTCGTACCGGCGACCCGATTTTGGACAGGGGTGTCTTTGAATCAGTCACCAGCCCCTGGGGTCGAGTCTACCCGCGAGCACACCGGGTGTGGCCGGGAGCGAGACGGTGCGCGTGTGGACGAACGTGTCGTCATTGAGCCGCCGCGTCAAGGGGGGTATTCGCGTGACGCGGGGCGCCTGGTGCGTGCATGCGCGCCAATGGCCGGGGATGGGCAGGGCGGGTGTGGGCGGCGTGGCCGGGTCGAGATGTCTCGGGTGTCTCAGTCGGCCCGCGGCGCAAGGCGCGTCGTCCCGTTGTCCCGAGCGCCCGCTTCCCGATGGAGCGCCGTCGGGGCATGTCGCCGTCCGCGACATGTTATACGCGTGCTCGGCACGCGGGGTCGTGACCCAGAGGGGGAGTTCGAGGAATGTCGGAGCGGCAGATCGAGATGTACTGGCGGTGCTCGAGTTGCAACCATCGCAACCTCGGCCGCCACATGGTGTGCCGGCAATGCAAGAACGCCAAGGACGGCAGTGAGCAGTACGAGATGCCGGAGGACCCCTCCTCCGCGGTGACGGTGACGGACGAGGCCCTGCTGCGCATGGCGCTGGCGGGGCCCAACTGGCGCTGCGCCTACTGCGACAGCGACCAGCGTGCCCTCGACGGGAGTTGCAAGAACTGTGGCGCGGCCGTCCCGGAGATGTCGCCCTCCGCTCCAGATGATACATCCGATACATCCGGGTCTTCGGCTCCGAGGGAGTCCCTGTTGGAGAAGTCCAGGCGCCGCCCGGGGTGCACGGCGCTGCTCGTCCTCGCGGTCGTCTTCGGGTGCTGCTGCCCGTGCTGGATGTCCTCGAAGGACGTGAAGCCGGGCAGCCCCGCGCCCGCCGCGCAGGCCGTGGGTGGGCCGGAGTGGACGAGGTCGTTGAAGGTCACGGAGGTGTCGTGGGTCCACACGGTGTCGGTGGACCGCTACCTGCTCGTCGAGAACGAGGGCTTCGCCGAGGACCGCCCCGAGAGGGCCCTCGCGGTGAAGGCCCAGGGCAAGCGGCACCACCATGATGACGAGGTGCTGGAGGGCTACGAGACCGTCTACTTCACGGAGTCCGTCCAGAAGGGCTACTCCACGGAGAGCTACCGGGAGGACGAGCCCTGTGGCCAGGACTGCGAGACGACGCCCAAGAAGTGCAAGGAGACGTGCACGAGCAACCGCAACGGCTTCGCCACCTGCAAGACGACCTGCACGGGAGGCAACCGCGAGTGCTCCACGCGGTATTGCTCGGTGAAGAAGACACGGAAGGTCCCCCGCTATGTCGATGAGCGGCGCTCCCGCCAGGAGCCGCGCTATCGCAGCGTGCCTCGGAGCGCGACGTGGTTCACCTGGAAGGAGTGGGAGTGGAAGTTCGACCGGAAGGTGACCGCGAGCGGAGCGACGACCGAGACGCGCTGGCCCACGGACGCGGAGCTGCGGCCGGTCAAGCCGCTGGCCAAGGGAGAGCGGGAGCGCAGTGAGCGCAGCGGGACCTACCGTGTCGTCCTGAAGGACGACGCGAATCCTCCCGTGACGTACACGCCGACGACGCTCGAGGAGTTCCAGCGCTTCCCCCTGGGCAGTACGCACACCGTCCAGAAGGAGGGCGACAGGCTCACGGTCATCCCGCCGAAGCCGTCGGAGTCCGCAACGGCGGCGGTGCCGGAGACGGCCCCCACCTCGGCCACCGTCCCTGCGACGGCGCAGGGGAAGACTTCCTCGCCAACGACCGTCCCAGGTCCGGCGTCGGCGAAGACGCCCTCGCCTGTCACGGCCCCGGCGCGGTCGAAGGAGAAGACGCCCGCGCCTGCCACGGCGTCGGCGTCGGGAAAGGCTTCCCCACCCGCCACCGTCCAGCCGGCATCGGCGAAGGAGCACGCGCCAGTCTCCACTCCAGCACCGCAAGAGAAGTCGCCCGCTCCAGCGAGTGACGCGGTGACAGGCCACCCAGCACCGCAAGAGAAGTCGCCCGCACCGGCCCCCGCCGCTCCAGTGAAGTGACGCGGTGACAGGCCGCCCATCGCCGCCAGAGACGGCGCTGGAACCGGCCCCCGCTCCAGCGGAGCGATGTGGTGACACGCGACCCGGCGCCGCCAGAGACGGCGCTGGAGCCGGTTCCTGCTCCAGCGAAGTGACGTGGTGGCAGGCCGCCCGGCGCTGCCCGGGCGCTCATTGAAGTGGCGATGGGCCCCCTGGCGCCTCTTTCCCAGGCGCCCGGGGCTCTCCTTCACCGTTCGTGTCCCTCCACGCGGGACTCGTGGAGGCGGTCCCGTCCATGGCGCGTGTGGAGGATGCTCGCCATCCGACAATCGCGCGCCCGTGTCCTGACGACCCGGGATGTCTGTCTTGCTGGCGCGCCTGGACACCCATGGCGTCGCTCTCGCCCGGCTGACCTGGTGCGTCTTTGTCTTGTTTGTCGATAGAGGTCCCGCCGTCCCGGTTCCCGCAGGCTGTGAATGATTGCGTCCTCGTCGGCGCATGGCGGGAGGTGTCCTGGTGGGTTGGTGTTCTCGCTGCGGCCCCGGCGCCATGGTGTCGTTGGCTGGCGTTGCGCGACGGACGATTTCCCTGAAATGCGGTTTGAAGTTCGGGAGCATTCCTATACACAGATGCCTGCCATGGATTGCCGCATGCGCGGCGGCCATGGGTCCATCCCGGGAAGACAATTCCTTGCGTCCTTGGCGGGCGCTGGTCCGCGTGCGCCCGCAAGCCGGTCGTCTGCCCCGCTCGTCCCGAGGTGTATCACCCGCAGTCAGGAGGCAGCATGAACAAACGCAATGATGACAAGTCGTCGGACACTGGCACCGAGCAACCGGCCCGAACGGGGGCGGTGAAGCCTCGCGTGGGACGCGCGAAGCAGGTGCGCAGGCTCCGCGAGAAGAGCACCCTGGCGGTGCGGGCCGCCGCGCCGGCCTCGTCCACCCAGGGAGGCGAGACGCGTGTCCCCAGGCAGGGGAGGCTGCGCCAGCTCAAGGCCACGAAGCAGGTGGCCGCGAAGCTGACGGCTGTCCAGGGACGGAGCCCCGGGGCCGAGAGGGTGACGCTCGCCAAGCCGCTGCAGCTGCGCCAGCTCGCCGCGCGCAAGAGCCTCAAGATCGCCCGGAGCCCCGCTCGGGTGGGAGGCGCTGGCGCGGGTACGCGGCAGACCCTGGGCCGCACGGCGCAGGCTCGCCAGCTGGGCACGAAGAAGCAGCTCGCGAAGAAGGCCCAACAGGCCTGAGCCCGCGGGCCCGCTGACACCGAATCGTCGGGACCGCATGGTCACCGTGGCGGTGCCCGTGCGGTCCCCTTCCGAAGACAGCGCATCCCCACCGGGAGGCTCCCGCCCCAGGGCGTGGCGGCTTCCGCTCCAGAGGACGTGAAACCCATGCACCACACGGAACAGGCGCTCGCCGCGGCGATGAGGGAAGTGGAGGAGGGCACCATCGGCTACCTCCCGGTGTCTCCCCTGGAGTTGCTGCGGGAGCGGGTGCTGTCCGCCATCGAGCACGTCCCCTTCTACAGGGAGCTGTACGCGCCCTTCGGTGCGGCTCCGGAGGGGGCCGACTTCCTCCCGTGGTTCGAGCGACTGCCGGTCGTCAACAAGTCGCGGCTCCAGGCCGCGGGCGAGGCACGGCTGCTGAGCGCGCGCTACAAACCGTCGGAGCTGATCCGCCGGCCCACCAGTGGCAGCACGGGGGTGCCGTTCTCCCTGTTGCTGGATGGCCGCGTCTTCGTGTTCCGCAAGTGGCGCTTCCAACGCCCGCATCACCACCTCGTCTCGAAGGTGCCGGAGAAGCTGACCTACCTCTTCCCGTGGGACTTCGTGGTCCGCACGCCCCAGGAGGACCGGAAGCTGGCCGTCGACAGCGTCCAGGGCGAGGCCCCCTCTCCCCGGACGCCGCCCCGCGCGGAGGAGCGCGAGCCGAAGGCGCACACCACCCGGCGCTCCACCGCGCTGCCGAAGAAGACGAAGCGTCATGGCACGGACTCGCCCCCCACCGCCACCCGCACCCAGGGCTCGAACAAGGCCTACACGGTCAATTCGATGCTGCCCCCCCCGGAGCTCTACGAGGCGCTGGTGGAGCTGGAGCCGGAGAGCCTCGTCGGCTTCGCGAGCGTCATCGCCGCGCTGGCCCGGTGGATGGAGAAGGAGTCCTTGCGATTGCCCTCCATCCGGCAGGTCTGGACCACCTCGGAGGTGCTGCCCCTGGAGGGCGCCGAGGCCATCCGGCGGGCACTGGCCTGCGAGCCGCTGAAAATCTACGCCAGCAACGAGTTCGGCTTCATGGCGTGGCAGGCGCGGAAGGACGCCCCGCTGTGCGTCGAGTCCGACCGGCTGCACCTCGAGTACCTGCGCAGGGACGGCCCGGAGGGCGCCCGCGAGGGCGAGCTGGCCCGGCTGGTCGTGACCGACCTGATGAACGACACCATGCCGCTGCTCCGCTACGACATCGGGGACGTGGCGCGGCCATGCGCGCCCATCCCGGTGACGACGACATTCACCTGCGCCTCGCTGGACGGACTGGAGGGCAAGGAGGCGGACCTGCTCCAGCCTCCGGATGGGCGCTCGGTGACGACGTTCCAGGTGCTGGGCGCCATCAAGGACCACCTTCCGCATGCGCAGTACCGGTTCATCGGCCTGTCCCCGGAGCGCTACGTCATGCAGTACGTGCCGGGCGTGGGGTTCGACCCGGCGAACCTGGCGCCGACCACGGCGAGGCTCCAGGAGATCCTGGGCGAGGGCGTGGAGGTGCTCACCCACCAGGCGGAGTCCATCCAACGAGAGCCCTCGGGGAAGCTGCGCCCGGTGGTGAACCTCGACCGCGTCGCGGTCGGTGTCCGGCGCCGGCTCGCGGAGCAGCTCGGAGTGCTCCACCTGTTGGGCGAGGACGCGCGGCAGATGGCCATCGCGGCCGTGGGCTCCGCGCTCGCGAAGGTGGTGCCGACGTTCCGGGCCGCGGCTCCCATGGACGAGTCGCTGGAGCTGTACGCGGACCTGGCCATCAGTTCGCTCCAGTTCGTCCAGCTCCTCGCCGCGCTGGAGAAGGAGCTGGGCCGGGAAATCGATGACGAGGACCTGCTGGACGCGGAGCTCGTCACGGTGGGGGACCTGGTCCGTTTCGTCGTGAGCCTCTCCCGCGAGTAGTCGGTGCCGTCTGGTTCCGTCTTCGAGGTGTGCAAGCCATGTCGAAAGCCCAGGTGACCTCCGTCCCGAAGCACTGGTGCAACTTCCTCTTCGACTTCCCCCGGTACGCCATCCAGGACGTCCCCAAGGCCGCGAGCCTGCTCGACCCGACGGCCCGGCGCGTGAGCGTGGTGCCGCAGCAGCCGCTCTCCCTGGTGATGCAGTCCAGCAGCACCCGCGAGCCGTACCACGAGATTCCGGAGCGGCTGCTGGAGCTCTATGCCCAGTACAGGCCCACGCCCCTGCGCCGGGCCCGCGAACTGGAGCGCCGCCTGGGGGCCAACGCCCGCATCTACTACAAGTACGAGGGCCTCAACGTGTCGGGGAGCCACAAGCTCAACTCCGCGCTGGCCCAGGCCTACTACTACGCCCGCGCCGGAATCCAGGAGCTGGTCACCGGCACGGGCGCGGGACAGTGGGGCACCGCGCTGGCCTATGCCTGCAAGCTGTTCGGCCTGCGCTGCACGGTGTTCATGGTGGGGGCCAGCCTGCGCCAGAAGCCGCAGCGCCGGGCGATGATGGAGCTGTTCGGCGCCACGGTGCACGAGAGCCCCAGTGACGCCACCGACGTGGGCCGGAAGGCGGCGCAGCGGGACCCGGGGCGGGTGGGCAGCCTCGCCATCGCCACGGGCGAGGCGCTGGAGGTGGCCCACGGCGGCAAGCGCGTGCGCTTCGCCGTCGGCAGCGGCGAGAACTGCGTGTTGCTGCACCAGACGCTCATCGGCGGCGAGGCCGTCGAGCAGATGGGGGTGCTCGGGGAGTTCCCGGACCATGTCGTCGCGTGCATGGGGGCGGGCAGCAACTTCGGCGGCGTGGGCCTGCCCTTCCTGCGCGCGGCGCGGGAGCGCAAGCGCGCCGTGCGCCTGCTGGCCGTGGAGCCGGCGGCCTGTCCCAAGCTCACCCGGGGGCTCTACGCGCTCGACGTCAACGACTTCTCGGGGACCACGCCCATCAACCGGATGTACACGCTGGGCAGCCACTACATCGCCCCGCCCATCTTCGCCGGAGGGCTGCGCTACCACGGGACGTCCGCCTTCCTGAGCGCGATGCTGGCGGACAAGGGGTTCGACGCGATGGCCGTGCCGCAGCGCGAGGCGCTCGAGGCCGGGCTGCTCTTCGCCGAGTGCGAGGGCCTGCTCCCCGCGCCCGAGTCCGCGCACGCCATCGCGGGGGCGCTCGCGCTCGCGCGTGGGGCGTCGCCCGACGGGCCGGCGCGGGTCATCCTGGTGAACATCAGCGGCCACGGCCTCTTCGACCTGAGCGCCTACGAGCGCCTGCGCGGCGGCGCCCTGGAGCCGGATGCCCCGAACGAGGCGCTCCTGTCCGAGAGCCTGCGTCACGTCCAGGAGTTCAACACGCGCGTCGCCGCGGCGTCACGCTGAGCCGGGAGCCACGGTCATGGAACGCGAAGTCCTGTCGGCGGAGACGCCGGAGTTCCTGGCGGCGCGGGCGTTCGGCCAGTCGCTGGCGGCGCCTGGCCCCGGAGGCGGGGAGGCGTGGTTCCGCGCGTCGTGGAAGAAGGCGGCCGATTTCGGCGTCCTCGAGACGCTCGTCCCCGAAGGCGCGCTGGAGGTGGACACGGTGCTCGCGGTCCTCGAGGGGCTGGGTATGGGCTGCAAGGGAGGAGGCTTCCCCCTGGGGCTCGGAGCTCACTGCTTCGCCTTCTGCTCGGCGGTGCGCCGGTTCGGAGACGAGACGCAGAGGAAGCTGCTCCCCGTGCTCAGGGACGGCACCGCGATTGGCGCGCTCGCCGCCACCGAGCCCGGCGCGGGGTCGGACGTCATGTCGCTGCGGACGCGCTATCGCGTGGAGCAGGACACCTGCGTCCTGTCCGGGGACAAGTGCTTCATCACCAACGCGCGGGAGGCGGACTGGTTCCTGGTGCTCGCCACCCGTAACCCCCGGCTGCACTACCGCGGCGTCAGCGCGTTCCTGGTGCCGCGGGACTCGCCTGGGCTGGAGGTGGGCCGCGACGAGCCTCGCCTGGGGATGCATGGCTGCTCCGTGGCGTCGGTGGGGCTGGACGAGGTGCGGGTGCCTCGGGGCGCGATGCTGGGGTCCCCCGGCGGAGGCGCGGCGGTGTTCCAACACGCCCTGCTTTGGGAGCGGGGCCTGCTGGCGGGCTTCCACCTGGGGGGGATGCGCCGGCAGCTCCTCGCGGCTCTCGAGTACGCGAAGACGCGCCAGCAGTTCGGCCGTCCCATCGGCGCGCATCAGCAGGTCGCCGCGCGATTGGTGGACATGCTGGCGCGCTACCGGACCTCCGCGCTGCTCGTGCGCGACACGGTGACGAGGCTCGCGGCGGGGACGCTCACCGCGGGCGAGGCGAGCCTCACCAAGCTGTACGTCAGCGAAGCGGCGCTCGCCTCCGGAATGGATGCCTTCCGCATCCAGGGCGGCATGGGGTTCATGGAGGGCTCGGACGTGGGGCTCGAGCTGCGCGACGCGTTGGGCGGCATCCTCTATTCGGGCACCTCCGAAATCCAGAAGGTCATCATCGCCTCCGAGCTGGGGCTCACCTCCTGAGCGGGAAAGGACCTCTCGATGCATCCGCGAACCCTGTCGAGCCTGCTCCTGGACGCGGCGTCCAGGTTCTCCTCCCGCACCGCCCTCGTCACCCCCACTTCGCGGCTGACCTACGGCGCGCTGCTGGAGCGGGCCCTGCGGCTGGCCTCGTGTCTGGTGGAGACGGGGCTGCGCCCGGGAGGGCGGGTGGCCATCTGCCTCCCCAAGGGGGTGGACCTCTCCGTCGCCATCTTCGGGACGTTGCTCGCCGGGGGCGCCTATGTCCCCATCGACCACGCGACGCCCACCGCCAGGGCCCGCCTCATCCTCGACGACGCGCAGCCCGGGCACCTCATCGCCACGCGCCAGGTCGCGGACGCGCTGCTCGCGGAGGCCTCTCCGGTCATGGGCGGCGCCGTGCGCCAGGAGGTGGTGTTGGCGCTGCTGGCCACGCCCTCCCTCCAGGAGGTGGAGCGGGTGGTCTGGCGGGATGCGCTCTCCCGGGAGCCGCTGACGCGAGAGGCGCCCGTCGAGGCGGGCTCCGTCGCCTACATCCTCTACACGTCGGGCTCGACGGGGCGACCGAAGGGCGTGGTCCAGGCGCACCGGGGCGCGGTGGCGTTCGTGGACTGGGGGGCACGCCACCTGGGGCTCGGCCCGGAGGACGTGCTGTCGCAGCACGCGTCGCCCTCGTTCGACCTGACCATCTTCGACTTCTTCGCGTCCGCGCGGGTGGGCGCCGCGCTCGTGCCGGTGCCCGAGTGGTTGTTCGGCCAGGTGGCGAGGACGTGTCGCTTCATCGTCAGGCACGGCATCACCGTTTGGTATTCGGTGCCCTCGGTGCTGCTGCGTCCCGACGCGCGCTCGCCCCTGCGCGAGCTGGCGGGCTCGGCGCTGCGGCACGTGGTGCTCGCGGGGGAGGTGATTCCCAAGCCCGGGCTCCAGGAGCTGGCGCGGTGGCTGCCCCCGGGCTGCGGCCTGTCGAACTGGTTCGGCCCCACCGAGACGAACGTCTTCACCTACCACGACATCGGCCCAGGGGACCTGGCGTCGCCAGGGCCCGTGCCCATCGGCGTGCCGTGTCCCTATGCGCGCATCCGCCTGGAGGGCGCGTCCGAGGAGGGGGAGGAGGGGGAGCTGCTCGTCTGCGCTCCCACGGTGATGGAGGGGTATCGCGGGCTGGAGGCCCTCACGCAGGAGCGCTTCACGCGCGAGCCGGACGGCGACACGTACTACCGGACGGGCGACATCGCCCGGTTCGAGGACGGTCGGCTCATGTTCCTCGGGCGTCGCGACCGGCTCGTGAAGGTGCGCGGGTTCCGCGTCCAGCTCGAGGAGCTCGAACATGCGCTCCAGTCCCATCCCGAGGTGATGGAGGCCGCGGCCGTCGTGTTCCAGGACGAGGGGTTGGAGCAGCTGGGCGCGGCCGTCGTCCTGCGCGCGGATTCGGAGGCGGTGCGGGCCGACCTCCGTCGGCACTGCGCGGAGCGGCTCGCCCCCTACATGGTGCCATCGCGGTGGGTGTCTCTCGCGGCGCTGCCACGGACGCCGCGCGGCAAGGTGGATGCGCGGAGCGTCCTGGAGCACGTGTCGCGGGGCACGCCCCCGGTCGAGGAGTCGTCGTCACCTGGAGTCGAGGGCGCCTGAGCCCGGGAGCGAGCGGATGTTGATACCTCGGAGGGTGGGCCAGACAGGCCACGAGTTCGAGCATGACGCCCGGGCGTTGGGGCGGACGAAGGTGGCGTGCGTGCGGGTCCCCTCGGTTCCGCCGCCGCCGGGGGGCTTCCCGGTCTGCTTCATGCTCCATCCGTTCGGAGGGGACCGGCGCTCGTGGGAGCGGCAGATGCCCGGCGTGCTCGCGGAGTTCGGAGAGGAGCTGGTGTTCGTCCTCCCCGAGAGCGGCCGGCGCTGGTTCATGAACGACGTCTCCGGCCGGCGCTACGAGGACTATCTGCTGGAGGACCTGCTGCCCGCCGTCGAGGAGGCGTTCCCCGTGGCGCGGGAGGCGTGCTCGCGCATCATCGGCGGCTTCTCCATGGGAGGTGCGGGCGCGGTCCATCTCGCGCTGAGGCATCCCGACGTCTTCTCGCGGGCCTTCGCCATGGCGGGCGCGTTCTTCGCGTCCGAGCGGGAGGGCGACCCATATGCGGGCTTGCGTGGGGGGACGTGCATGATGCCGACCCAGGCGGAGCACGAGCGGGTCTGGGGCCCGCCTGGCAGCGACGTCCGTCGCGCCTACGACACGGCGCGCCTCGTCGAGGCGGCGAGGGTGGGGGGCGGGCCCGCGTTGGCGCTGGAAGTGGGGACCGAGGACTACCCCCGGGTGGTGGAGATGAACCGACGGATGCACCGCCTGCTCGTCGCGTCGGGCCTGTCGCACACCTACGAGGAACACCCGGGAGACCACGGTTGGGCCTATGCGGCCCGCGCGGCCTCCCGGCTCCTGGGGCGGCTGCTGGCGACCCCGCCGCGCGGCGCTGCCCTGGGGGGGAGGGCGACGACGTGTGCTTTGGGATAGGTGCCTTGCTCGGCACTGGCGCCGGGGCGCGGGTCATGCTCTAGGCACGGGCATCATGCGTTCGCGGATTCTTCTCGTCCTGGTTGGGTGGTTGCTCGTCGTTCCCTTCGGCGCCGTGGAAGCCCGGTCCGTCAGCGCCGAGGCGCAGCTCTGGTACACGCTCTCGGCCCAGGGACCCATCGCCGAGCCATTCCTGTACTACCTGGAGGCCCAGCCCCGCATCAGCAAGGACGATGGGCGCGTCATCTTCCGCTCGGCGGGAGGTGTCCGGGCGACGCGGGACCTGTCGCTGTGGCTGGGCTACGCCTGGATTCCCATCTGGAGCTGGGAGGGCGATCCGGCCCTGCGCCAGGGCGAGAGCCGGCTGTTCCAGCAGGTCCTCTTCACCCCCAAGCTGGGGGAGCTGAAGGCCACGGTGCGCGCGCGGCAGGAGCAGCGCTTCCTGCCCGGCACCACGGAGGTCTCCCACCGGACGCGGGTGTTGCTGCGTGGGGCGTACCCGCTGGCGTTCGAGTCGAGGCTGTCGCTCATCGTCTGGGACGAGGTCTTCTTCCACCTCAACACGGTGGAGGGAGGCCCCAGGCGGGGCTTCGACATGAACCGCGCGTTCGTGGGCGCGGGCTGGAAGCTGGGCAAGCACTCCTCGGTGGAGGCCGGCTATCTCAACGTCTTCGTCCGCAGGCCCTCCGCGGACACCAACCAGCTCATCCACACCCTCGCGATCTCCACGCCCTTCAACTTCATGTGAGCCATGCGGGCGACGTCAGTCGCGCTCCGACGTCGCCTCGCGCTGCCGGTCCCTGTTGCCCACGAGCAGCCGCCCTCCCTTCCAGGCGAGGGCCTTGGCGAGGACCTGGAGGTCCATCCGGGTGAACGCGCTGCACCACGCGAGGTTCAGCTCGACCAGGTCTCCCGTGCGGATGAGTGTCTGGAGCGTCTGGAAGGCCACGTCCTTCTCCCAGGACTTCGTCTTCTCGTGCGTGAGGGTCCGCGCCAGGTCCAGCGTCGTGAGCTGGGTCATCGTGGCCAGCTGCTCGTAGCACTCGGGGTGGTGGAGGAAGTCCGCCATGATGAGCTCCAGGATTCGCAGCGACGAGAGCCGCGCCACCCCGGCCAGCCTCCCGCGCGGCGCCCCCGCGCCGTGGGCCGAATAGAACACGAGCTTGCGCAGCCCGGTCAGCGCCTGGAAGGACGTGTCATCCCAGTCCTCCGGATACTGGCATTTGACGAGGTGCAGGGACCTGAGCCGCTGATTCCGGGTGAGGTCCTCCAGCACCGCTTCGTTCAAGGTATGGCGTTGGAGGCACAGCGTCGTCCCGGTCGAGGGGATGGTCCCGCCGGGCTTGATGACCGCCTCCGGCAGCCGGAGCGGTTCGGACAGGTAGACGTTGCGGCTGGAGAAGTCCGCGAGCGGCGTCGTCGGACGGTCGAAGATGGAGTCGAGGGTCGACTCCCCGAGCGAATCCAGCGCCGCGACCAGCTCCCGGCGCATGAGGTCGCGCTCGCCGTGCTTCACCGTGCCCCGCCCGTTCCAGCTCCTGAAGACCTGCCTCGCCTCCTGGGGATCCGCTTCGTCCCTGTTCCGTGAGTCGACGGCCTGGCCCAGGTCCGAGAGCATCTCCAACAGGAGCTGGGCCTCCGGGTCGTCGTAGCTCCATCGGGACCACTGGTTGAAGAAGACGCCCCAGGTGCGCTGGATGGTCGGCGGCATGCGGAAGTCCGTTGTCGTGGACTTCCAGGATAAGCCAGTTCCAGCGGGAGGGAGGGGCGAGTCGAGCCAGGTCAGGACGAAGCCCGCGTCCGGATGGAGCGCGGGGGGGCGGGCAGGGTGAGCGCCACGCCCAGAAGTCCGAGCGGGCCCGCCTCCAGCCGGAAGGGCCACGGGCCCAGCAGCACCGCGGGGCACGAGACACCAAGGAAGAACAGCAGCCGGGGGAGGATTCTCGGGACCACCGAGCCTCGCCAGACGAACAACATCCGGAGCCAGTGGAGACGAGGGCGTACGATCATGCGCGCCCCTGTATCACGCCCGTCCGTCGGTGTTTCGGGAAGCCGGCGGGCGCGTGTCGCGGCGCCCGACCCGTGTCTGTGCAAGGGATGGAGCGGGACGCAAGTCTTGCGCGTCCTTCCAAGGGGTCGCTGGGACTCACCCGCGAATCCAAGTCTTCTTGGAGAGGGAGTCTGGCGAGAAATTCGAGAAATAACATGATCATACCCTGAGTGTGTGTCTAGAAAGCGGCGCCCTTTCCCAGGGCCTTTTCCACCAAGGGGGTTGCCGTGAATCGACGATTGATATTGCTCCTGTCCGGGGTCGCGCTGGCCGCGTGTAGCGAACCTGGAACGAATGAGGGGGACTCCGCGACGCAAGCCGAGACGGCCCAGGCGCTGCCAGGGGACCCGTTGTGCAAGCTGCCCGCGGCGACGAACACCGCGCTGCCCGCGGGCGTGCGGCGCTTCACGGGGTTGGCGAGCACGCGCACGGGCACGGCGCTGGCCGCGGGTGACCTGGACGATGATGGTCGGCTCGAGCTGGTCATCGGCTCGCCTTCGCTCGCCACGTCGACCACGCTCAAGGGCTACGTCCACGTGGTGCCCCTGGCGAGCCCGTTGGACATCAGCCGTTACAGCACCCGTTATGAGGGGGAGGCGGTGGGCAACCGGCTGGGCGCGGCGGTCGCGGTGGGCGACTTCGTCACGGGGACGCGGCACGACTTGTTGATGGGGGCTCCCAGCTACACCGCGAGCCTGGGCATCGCGTACCCCGTGGACGGCAGCACGCTCGGTGGTGGCGACAAGCCCCTGGGCACCCTCAGCCCGCGTCTGCGGGGCGCGACGGCGGCGGAGCAGGCCGGCACCGCGCTCGCGGTGGGGGACATCTCCGGCGACGGCGTGGACGACGTCATCGTCGGCGCGCCCTTCTACGACACGTCCACGACCTACACGGACACGGGCGCTGTCTACGCCTACACCGGGCCCGTGACGCCGTCCTCCAACGGCCAGCTGAGCAGCGCGCCGGTGCGCGTGCTGGGGGGCCTCACGCAGACCAACTACCAGGCGGGCTCCGCCGTGGCGGTGGTGGACGTGAACGGCGACGGCATCAAGGACCTCGTGGTGGGCGCGCCTCGCTATGACGCGGGCGCGTTGGTGGACGCGGGCGCGGTGTTCGTCTTCTTCGGCCCGGTGACGGGCCTGCAGAACTTCGCCGCGGCGAACCTCGTCTTGACGGGGGCGGTGGCGGGGGAGTTGACGGGCAGCGCGCTGGCCAGCGCGGGAGACCTGGACGGCGATGGACTGGAGGACCTGCTCATCGGCGCGCCGGCCTCCGGCACGGCCGCGGGCAAGGCCTACGTCGTGTATGGCGGCAGCGTGACGTCGTCGCCCTTCTCGCTGGCCGCGCAGCCGCGCTTCTCCGGCGTCGCGCAGGACCTCGCGGGAACGGCGCTGCTCGGGCCCGGCGACATCAACGGTGACGGCTTCAAGGACGTGCTCATCGGCGCGCCCGGGTTCACGGCCAACACGGGCGCGGTGTTCGTGGCCTATGGCGCCGCGACGCGCTTCACGGGCAACGTGCTGCTCTCCACGCTGCCTCGCTATATCGGCGTGGCCTCGAGCGAGACCGGCCGCGCGCTCGTCGCGCTCGGCGACGTGGACGGGGACGGCTCCGCCGACTTCGTCGTGGGGTCTCCCGGCCTGTCCAACGCGGGCGCGGCGACCCTGGTGCTGGGCTATGGCCCCCGCACCTGGTACGTGGACAACGACAGCGACGGCTATGGCACGAGCGTGGGTTCCTCGCGCCAGTGCGGCGAGCCCGCCGCGGGCAGCAAGCGCGCGCTGGTGGACGGCGACTGCGACGACACCCTGGCGAACGTCTATCCGGGGGCCGACGAGGTCTGCGAGGCCACGGCGGCGGAGGAGATCGACAACAACTGCGATGGACTCAAGGGCGACGACCCGGGCGCCAACCCGGTGAACGTGAAGACGTGGGTGCCCGACGGCGACGGCGACCTGCACGTCTACTTCAGCGCGGCCCAGCAGAGCTGCGTGCCGCCGGCCACCTCCGGGTGGATCGACTTCAACACCATCGCGGGCCTCGAGTGCGACCCGCCGCCGGGCAACCCCGACCCCAACTTCACCACCGACAACGACCCCTCCATCCACCAGTTCGCCCCGGAGGTCTGCGACGGCAAGGACAACAACTGCGACGGCACCGTGGACGAGGACCAGACCCTCTGGCCGCCCTGGTACCCGGATGGTGACGGGGACGGTTACGGGCGCGACGCCAGCCCCGTCAATGCCTGCGTGGCGCCGCCCCAGCACGTGGGCAACAAGGCGGACTGCGACGACACCTCGTCCAGCACCCACCCCGGCGCCACCGAGGTCTGTGACAACCGCGACAACGACTGCGACGGCTCCGTGGACGAGGGCGTGCTCACGACCTTCTACCGGGACGCGGACGGCGACGGCCACGGCGTGCCCACCCAGACGGTCCAGGCCTGCAGCCTTCCCTCCGGCTACGCCGCCGTCAGCGACGACTGCAACGATACGCCGGGCAACGGCGCCCTCATGTACCCGGGCCGCCCCGAGGTGTGTGACGGGCTCGACAACAACTGCAACTTCGACACGGACGAGGGCGTGAAGTCCTCCTTCTACCTGGACACGGACGGAGACGGGTTCGGCAATCCCTACGTCTTCGTCATGGCGTGCTCGGCCGCGGGCTACGTGACGAACAACCAGGACTGCGACGATTCGCGGGCGGGGACGCACCCTGGCGCGACGGAGGTCTGCGACGGCCGCGACAACAACTGCAGCGGCACGGTGGACGAGGGCGTCCAGGGCGAGTGGTACCCCGACGCGGATGGCGACGGCGTGGGGACGTCCAACGCCACGTTCCGCGTGCTCGCCTGCTCGGCGCCGTCCGGTTACGTGGCCAGCCACGCGGACTGCCATGACGGCAACGCGGCCGTGAAGCCGGGGGCGCCGGAGATCTGCGACCGCCTGGACAACGACTGCGACTCCCTGGTCGACGAAGGGCTGGCCACGACGAGCTGGTACGTGGACGCGGACGGCGACGGGCACGGCCAGTCCAACGGGACGCCGGTGGTGGCCTGCGCCTCCTCGGGGCCGGGCTACGTGAGCAACCACGCGGACTGCAACGACGCCAACGCGAGCATCAGCCCGTCCCAGGTGGAGGTCTGCGAGGCGTCCGGCGCCCAGGTGGACAACAACTGCGACGGGAACACGGAAGGCGCGGTCGACGGCACCACCTGGTACCGCGACGTGGACGGTGACGGCTATGGCGCGACGACGCTCAGCGTGAAGCGCTGCGTCCGGCCCGCGGGCTACGTGGCCGTGGATGGCGACTGCAACGACGCCGCCGCGCAGGTGAATCCGGGCATGTCGGAGGTCTGCGAGGCCGGCGCGTACTCGGACCAGGTGGACAACGACTGCGACGGCGACAGCAACGACGTGGACCCCGACCTGCCGCAGAACGAGGGCGGAGCTCCGCTCTGGTATGGCGACGCCGACAAGGACGGTCATGCCGGCACGGGCTTCCAGCTGCGCTGGTGCACCAACCCCACCAACCTGGTGGACCCGACGACGGGCAACGTCCTGGTCCAGGGTCACTACCTGGCCACCCCGCCGGACGACTGCGACGACACGCGCAGCGGCGTCTACAAGCGGGAGATCTGGTACGAGGACCGCGACGGTGACGGCTGTGGAAACCCGGCGGCGGGGCGCGAGTCGTGCGGCTCTCCGGCGGGCTGTGGCTTCCCGTTCGTGCTGAACAGCAAGGACACCAGCGACAGCAACCCGGCGGACTGCCGTCCCTGAGCGACGTGCCCACGCGCGTCGTCGTGGGCAGGGCCCTTCGCGAGAGCGCACCCTCGCGGAGGGCCGTCCCGGCGGGCGGCTTCTACAAGGGGCCGAGCCGGGGCGTGATGATGGCGGCGCTGAAGGCGTTCATGGCCGCGTCGTAGACGAGCACGCCGACGATGGCGCTTCCCCTGCCATCGTCGCGCAGCTGCACGAGGTCCGCCCTCCCGTCGCCGGACAGGTCCGCGGCGTGGAAGGCGAGGGCGGTGGCCGGCACGGTGGCGGTGGGCGACACGTCCGCGTTCACGAAGCCGTCGCCATTCCAGCGCCAGCGCGTGACACGCAGCCTGCCGCCGTCGCCGCGCAGCTGCAGCAGCTCGGGCGTGCCGTCGAGGTCGGTGTCGCCCGTCAGCCACTCCACCGAGTCCCAGGGCTCGCGGGTGAGCGTCTCCCAGGTGGTGGTGAAGCGCACGCCTCCCTCGTTCTTGTGGACGCGCAGCTCGACGCGGCCTCCCGCGTCGCGTGCCTGGACGAGGTCCGTGCGGCCGTCCCGGTCCAGGTCGATGGCGAAGAACCGCGAGCCCTCGCTCGGGCCGTGGAGGTGGGCCGTGTCGACGCCGCCGTGCACGTAGCCCGTCCCCGCCGCGTCGGGCTTGTGGACCACGAGCCGGACCTCTCCCTCGTCGCTCCAGACCTGGAGGAGGTCGGTGCGACCGTCGCCGTCGACATCCCCTGTCTTCCAGTCGAGCGCGTCGATGCCACCCACCATGGAGACCGCGGGGCGCGACTGGTGGTGCTGGCCCGGGGTGGCGACGTGGACCGCTATCTGGAGCAGGCCGGTGGGTGCGGGCGACAGTTCGGCGAGGTCGGTCGCGCCATCCCCGTTCACGTCCACCGGGAGGTAGAGGAACGCCCGTGGGTTCCCCCGCAGGGCGTGGGGCGCGCGCGGCTGGAAGCCCTCCGCCGTGGGAGTCCAGACGCGCAGCGAGAGGCTCTCCGGCGCGCCCGTGAGCTGGAGCAGGTCGGTGCGACCGTCGCCGTCGACGTCTCCCGTCAGCCAGGCCAGGGCGGCGGCCTCCACGTTCGTGGTCTGCAGCGAGGGTTCGCCGTCCTGCTGGAGGTGGTCGTTGACGCCGATGTCCAACAGGCCCTGGTCGTCGCGCAGGTAGACGGCGTCCGGGCGTCCGTCCGCGTCGACCTGGACGAGCGGAAGCAGCCTGTGACGCATCCCCTGGAACCATGTCGAGGGGCCATACGCGGCCTGCGCGGTGTGGATGTCTTCCGCCTGGAGCCGTCCCACGTCGGCGCGCCGGGGGCCCAGCCCGAGGACGCCCCCGACGGACTGGACCGCCAGCAGCTCCAGCCGGCTGGAGGAGGTCCCCGGGCCCACGCGGAGCTGGAGGCTCGCGCCGGTGAAGCCGGCGGCGCCGCGGCCGCGCGTCGTCCAGGACGCGCCCAGGGGAGGCGCGGTGGCGACCTCGAGCGAGATTTCGAGGGCCGGCGACGCGCTGGGGGTGAGCGGACAGTCGATGAACCCGGTGAAGCGGATGTTCGCGTAGCGCTCCCAGCTGTTCGCGAGCGCGGCGCGCAGCGCGAGCTTCTGCTCCCACGCGCCCGGCGTGGCCCAGCACACCGGGAGCACGCGTCCTGGGGGCGGTGTCATCGCCTCGGGCGAGGCGGGGGGCGCGTCCCGGAAGAAGGTCGCGTCGCAAGCGAAGGCCAGACCACAGGTGACGAACAGGAACCGCGCGCCCCAGGGAGCCGCCCGTCGAGCCATGAAGTACCCTCCTGGCGACAGTCATGGCGCCAGGGGCGTGACTGGACCGTGACCACGAGGCAGGCGCGACTCCGGTGCGGGCGAGCCGATTCGCGCGGAGCACATGCGCCGAGGCGGGCCCACACGGTGACGTGGAGCCCGGCTCGGGAGCATCGGGTCAGGGCGGGCAGGTGCCCTCGGGGCGGAAGGGCAGCGCGTACAACCTGCGGACTCCGGACGCGTTCGTCGCCGTGAAGAAGACGTCGTTGCCCGCGCGGACGAAGCCCCGGGGGTTGGAGGACTGCGGGCCGGGGGACGGCTCGGTGAGGGCGACGGTGGTGACGCGCACGCCATCACTCACCCAGGGCTCCACGCCGCGCGACAGGATGTCCACGCGGAAGAAGAAGTGGTCCTCGATGGTCGTCAGCGCCTCCGGATTCGAGCTGCCCCCGCCGGGCTGGAGGTTGCCGAACAGGCGGGTCTTCGCCGCGGTGCCGTCGCTGTCCCAGGGCTCGCGGCCGTTGAAGCCATCGTCCGCGGCGAAGAACAACTGGTTGCCGAGCACCGTGAACGAGCCGGGGCGCGAGCCCTGGGGCCCCGGACGGATGTCCTCGACGAGCACGGTCCCCGCCATCGTCCCGTTGCTGCGCCACAGCTCCATGTCGTCGCTGCCCACCTCCGGGGTGGCGCTGAACAGGAGCTGGGTCCCCACGCCCGCCATCTCGCCCACCTCTCCGAACATCCCCACCATCGCCGGAGTGGCTCCGGAGTCCGACACCATCAGGGCCACGACGTCGTCATGCGTGTCGCCCGTGATGAAGAACAGCTTGTCGCCCACCGGGACCAGCGGGGCGCGGATACCTGGATCGCTGGGAGCCCTGTACACCTCGGTGGGGCTGGAGCCGGTCTCGAAGCGCATCAGGAGGGTGAAGGTGCCGCGCAGGTGCGCGAGGAAGTAGAGCGCGCCGTCCCCGCCGAGCGTGAACGCGCCGGGGGAGGTGTCCTCGACGCCCGGGTCCAGGTCCGCGACGAGGACGGTGCCGGCGGGCGTCCCATCGCTGCGCCACAGCTCGCGTCCGTGGTTCGGCGAGCCCGCCGCGAAGTAGACCAGCCCCTGGTAGGCGAACAGCTCCTCGGGGAACGAGCCCAGCGCTCCGGGCCAGATGTCCGCGACCCGGCGGGTGCCCGCGAGGGTGCCGTCGCTCACGAACAGCTCGCGCCCGGCCACCGGGTCGGTGGCGGCGAAGAACACCCGCTCCCCCACCTGCACGAACTGCGCGGGATCCGAGCCCTGGGCGCCCGGGTTGATGTCCTTCAGCAAGCGGGTGCCGACGCCCTGGCTGCCGCTGCTCACCCAGGGCTCGCGTCCCCGGACGCCGTCGTCCGAGGGGAAGATGAGCCCGCCTCCGCTGCCCGCCATGGCGCGGATGTAGGGCTCTGGCTCCACGGGGGTGACGCCCGTGGAGACCGCGGTTCGCGTGCAGTACTCCCACGACCCGGCCAGGGAGGACTCGCTCGTCTCCATCGAACCGGGGTCTCCCGGCGACGAGCAACTCGCGAGCAAGCTCACCACCACCAGCGCACTGCGCCTGTACCTCATCGGGACCTCTCTTCCGTCATCGCGAGCCGCCACCTGGCTCGCGGCGGGAAGACCCACGCCGAGGCCGCTCGCGCGAGCGCAACACCAGGCCACTTCGTGTCACGAGACAACGGTCCCTAGGACGGACGCACCGTCGCCAAGACGTCATCGCTTCGGACGTGGGGCCGGCTCGCGCGCGGCGGTTCCGCGCCTACGTTCCGCCACCCCGCGTCGCTGCCCGCCGGAATCTCCCATGTCCCTTCCCAGTGTCTGTCATTGGCTCCGGAGGTCGCTGCCCTGGCTGTTGGGCGGGGTGCTCCTGGCGACCTCCGCGAGGGCCCAACCCGACCCCGCCCAGGTCGGGCTCTGGTCCAGCGTCCTGAGCTGGCCCATCTCCGCCACGCACACCAGCTTGATGCCCGATGGCAAGGTGTTCTTCTCCGGCGAGTTCGACGAGGGGCTGCTGCCGCCACGCCGCTTCGACCCGAACACAGGGGCGCTCACCACGTATCCCTACGCGGGCTACAACATCTTCTGCGGCGGACACTCGTTCCTGTCGAACGGGAAGCTGTTCGTCGCCGGAGGGCACATCGACAAGGACGTGGGGCTGCCCAACGCGAGCTTCTTCGACTTCAACACCAACACGTGGACGCGCGTGCCGGACATGAACGCCGGGCGCTGGTATCCCACCGCCACCACGCTCAACAACGGCGACGTGGTGGTGGTGTCCGGCGAAATCGCGGGCCCCGGGGACATCAACGAGATTCCCCAGCGGTTCATCGCGGCCACCAATTCCTGGCGGACGCTGACCAACGCGCGGATGAACGTCCCCTTCTATCCGAAGATGTTCCTGGCTCCGAACGGGCGGCTCTTCTACGCGGGGCAGCTTCGTGGCTCGCTCTGGTTGGACCCCACCGGCAACGGTGCCTGGAGCACGGGCCCCTTGAGCAACTATGGCGGGCGCAGCTACGGGCCCGCGGTGTACCTGGATGGCAAGGTGCTCATCATCGGGGGGAGCGATCCCCCCACCGCGACGGTGGAGGAGATCGACCTCAACGCGGCCACGCCCACCTGGCGGTACGTGGCGCCGATGAGCATCCGTCGACGTCAGCACAACGCCGTGTTGCTACCCGACGGCACGGTGCTGGTCGTGGGGGGCAGCAGCGGCTCCGGCTTCGACACGTCCACCTCTCCCGTCCGCTACGCGGAGGTCTACAACCCCGCGACCAACACCTGGACCTCGCTCGCCAGCGGTACCCGCTACCGGGGCTACCACTCCACGGCGGTGCTGCTGCCGGACGGGCGGGTGTTGTCCGCGGGCGGCAACAAGGAGCGCACCGCGGAGCTCTTCTCCCCGCCCTATCTCTTCAAGGGGGCGAAGCCCACCATCACCGCCGCGCCCACCACGGCGCTGCCGGGAGCCATCTTCACCATCACCACGCCCGACGCGGCCAACATCGCCAAGGTGTCGCTCATCAGGCACGGTTCCACGACGCACACGTTCGACATGGGCCAGCGGTTCCTCACGCTGGCCTTCACGCGGGGCAGCGGCAGCCTCACGGTCACCGCGCCGCCGAACCGGAACGTGGCGCCGCCCGGCTACTACCAGCTGTTCATCGTGAACAACGCGGGCGTGCCGTCCACGGGGAAGAAGCTGCGCATCCCTCCTCCTTGAGGGATGAGTTCTCCCAGGGCTTCGGGCGCGCGCGGTGTCGCGCTTGTCACCGTCCCCACGGAACCCCCAGCATGCGTGCCCTCTCCAGCCTGGGAGTGCCACGCATGTCCGTGTCCCGACGCAGCCGTCCTTCCCTGTCCATCCGCGCGCTCGCGGGGCTCCTCGCGCTCATGGGGTGCGGCCCGGAGCGCGACGCGGCCGAGCCCGCCGCCAGCGCCGTCGCCAGGCCGCTCCAGTTCGCCTCGACGGGTGATACCTCCTGTGTCTGGGGGAGCGGGGATTGCAACCTGTGCGTGCCGGACGTGCCCGCGCGCTTCAACGCCCTGCGGGACCATGGCGAGGTGCTGGGCTTCCACTCGGGGGGCTTCAGCTTCAACGTGGCCTATCCCGGCGCGGACCACTGGCAGGGCGTCCAGCGGCTGCCGCTCGGCTCCGGTCGCTACCTCGTGGTGTCCAAGCGCGACGGCCGGTCCACGGGCAACGTGGGGCACCTGGTCCACATGGCCTCCCGGAACGCGGAGGGCGTGCGCTGGCGCTCCAACCGCCTGGCTGTCTCCACCTCGCAGCCGGAGGACACCGCGCCGCCCGCGTCGGACCGGGCGGTGACGGCGCTGCCCGTCGTCGATGGCTATGCCCATGGTGGAGGCATGCAGGCGGTGGGCAACCTCGTCGCGCTGCCCATGGAGCAGGGCCCGGGCGTGGGCCGCGTCGCCTTCTACGATTTCAACACCCACCTGGCGCCCGGTCCCTTCGCCTTCGTCGACGGCCTGTCCAGCAACGCGGGCACCGCGTCCTTCGCGCGCCTCGCGGACCAGCGCTACGTGCTCCTGCTGGGCCAGTACGACGCGAAGACGCTCGAGGTCTTCGTCTCCTCCAGCACCGACGCGCGCTCGGCAGCGAACCAGTGGCTGCGCGTGGACCGGTGGGAGGCGGGCGAGCTGGTGTCGGGGCAGTGGGGCGCCTTCCAGAGCCTCAACTTCGTCACCGACTGCGACGACGGCCGGTTGTACCTGGTGGGCACGTTCCTGCGCGGCACCGAGGACCAGGCCTTCCTGTACCGCGTGGACCTCTCCGGCCACCTGCGCATCGAGCAGGTCGCCGCGAAGCACCTGTACTGCACCAACGAGGGTCCCCGGCAGTGCAACCTCGACGCGGCCGGCGGCGTCTTCGTCGGCCCGGACCGCAACCTGGTCCTCTACGCCACCGAGCACGCCGACGACGGCCCCTCGGGCTCCGTGAAGATGATGGAGTTCCGGAGCATCGACCCGAACGTGGGCTGCGGCGTCGACCTGTCGCGCGCCTACGTCGACTTCTACGACGACTCGGACTTCAGCGACCGGGGCTTCATCCTCGACTCCGTCGACCGCGACCTGAAGAACTGGGCCCGCTTCCACGACATCGACGGCCTCAACGACAAGGTGTCCGCCGTCCGCTGGTGCATCCCTCCCGGCCACCGCGTGCGGCTGTACGGGGACTCGAACTACGCCGGGGGCTACAAGGACCTCGAGGGAGATGGGACGTTCCGTGAAGTCAACCTGAACGGCTGGAGTTTCGGGGACAAGGTCTCCTCGGCGCGCTGGCTCGCGTTCTGAGGGGGGATGTCGGCGCGAGGAAACCCTCTGATACATTCTGACGATAACTCTTCATCCACCTCGTTCCGACATCCGAGCGCCCCATGAGCATTCGCCGTACCGATGGATCGAAGCCGGCCGTCCTCCCCACCCTCTCCTCGACGGCCCAGTCCAAGGCAACGGCGAAGACCTCGAACGCGACCCCCAACGTCCTGAAGGACGGTTTCGGGCCGGCGGCGAAGAAGACGGAGCTGGCGCGGGCGGAGCAGACGCTCACGTCGCTCCCGGCGCCGGTGGGGCGCATGAAGCTGGAGAGCAAGGAGGCGCAGAGCGCCATCCAGACGGCGCTGGCGCACCTGTCGCCACCGCCCAAGGCGGCGACGCCGGGGCTGCGAGGCGGCGTGCAGTTCCCGGCCTTCGTGCCGAAGAACGTCGAGCGTGACGAGCTGGGGATGACGCACGTGCGCCTGGACCGGCAGCACGAGGGCGTGAAGGTCTACGGCGAGCAGGTCGTCGCGCACCTGGGCAAGGACGGCAAGCTGGCCAACGTCACCGGCGACCAGTCCACGATTCCGGCGGGGCTGGGCACCCAGAAGCCCGCGCTGTCGAACGCGCAGGCGTTGGAGATCGCCCAGAAGGAGTTCGGGCTGAAGCCGGACCGCCAGCCGCACTCCGAGCGCATCATCTACAAGGACCCCTCCGGCCAGTACCGCTCCGCGTACCGGGTGGAGGTCGCCAAGGTGGACGGCACGGAGGACCCGCGCCGGATGCACTTCTTCATCGACGCGAACTCCGGTGAGGTCTACGAGAAGTTCAACAGCATCGACGGCTTCAAGAAGTGCCCCTGCGCCACCCACGGCGGCGTGGAGCCCAAGACGGCCGCGGGTGGCAAGGCGAGCGCCGCCGCGCCCTCGGACGTGAAGGTCTCCTCGACCCAGAAGGCGGCCATCCCCGACCAGGGCACGGTCACCTCCAAGGTGAAGGTCGCCGACGACGTCACGGTGGACAAGCTGAAGCTGTCGCTGGACATCGCCCACTCGTACAAGGGCGACCTGTCCGTCACGCTGACCAGCCCCTCGGGCAAGAGCGCCGTGGTGCACAACCGCACCGGCGGCGGCACGGACAACGTGAAGGGCGACTTCGACCTGAGCGCCTTCGCGGGCGAGAAGGCCAAGGGCGAGTGGACGCTGACCGTCAAGGACAACGCGAAGCTGGACACGGGCACGCTCAACCGCTGGGACCTGACCATCACCCCCAGGGCCACGAAGCCGCCCACCGAGCCGCCGGCGCCGTCCACGGGCAAGGCCGATGACACCTCGCTCTACAGCGGCAAGGTGGACCTCCAGACGAAGAAGAACGCGGACGGCTCCTACACGCTGGAGGACTCCACGCGTGGCAAGGGCGTGGCGACCTACGACGCGCGCAACCAGGAAGAGGCCAGCGGCCAGACGCCCATCAAGGACGACAACGACATCTGGGGCGAGGCCAGCGACTCCAGCCGCAACCAGGCCGCCGTGGACGCGCACTACGGCGCGGCGATGACCTACGACTTCATGAAGAACATCCTCGGCCGCGACTCCATCGACGGCAAGGGGGAGAAGCTCGTCTCCTACATCCACGTCAGCGAGAACTACGTCAACGCGTACTGGGACGGCGAGAAGATGAGCTACGGCGACGGCGACGGCGTGGACTCCGGTCCGCTCACCGCGCTGGACATCGCCGGCCACGAAATCTCCCACGGCCTCACCGAGCGCACCGCCGGCCTCATCTACCGCGGCGAGTCCGGTGGCCTGAACGAGGCCATCAGCGACATCCTCGGCGCGGGCGTGGAGTGGTACGCGTCCACGAAGAACCCGGCCGTGAAGTTCAACTGGACGGTGGGCGAGGCGGCCTGGACGCCGACCAACGGCGACCCCAACGACGGCCTGCGCTACATGGATGACCCGACCAAGGACGGGTACTCCATCGACCACTACAAGGACTACCCGAAGCAGACCGAGGTCCACGGCTCCAGCGGCATCGCGAACAACGCGTTCTACCTGCTGGCCAACGGCGGCACGAACCGCACCTCGAAGGTCGAGGTCAAGGACGGCATCGGCATGGAGAAGGGCCTGAAGATCTACTACCGCGCCCTGGCCCACTACATGACGCCGAGCACCACCTTCGCCCAGGCCCGACAGGCGACCATCAACGCCGCCACGGACCTGTACGGCGCGGACTCGACCGAGGTGAAGAAGGTGAAGGAGAGCTGGACCGCCGTCGGCGTGAACTAGCCGAAGGGCTCCCAGCCGCGCGGGCTCACCCGGGCCCGCGCCGCCAGGGGGCGCGGCGAAGCGTCCCCGCCCGAGCATGTGCGGCGTTGTGCGGGCAACGGCTTTCATCGCGCGCCGCGAGTCGTTGCAGGGTGGAGGCAGGGGTGGCCCCCCTGGCGTGGTTGTGCTGGATTCCACGCCGGGGCCGGAACTCGTGAGTCCTGGGCGCGGCGCAGCCGCTCCGTCCATGGGGACTCACCAGGAGGGACACCAACATGCTGAAAAGGGTTGCGCCCCGCGCGTGGGCGTTCGTCGTGGCATTGGGGATTCTGGGCTGTGGTTCGGACACGCCATCCGAGCCCGGGGTGGAGCGCGTCCCCGTGCCGGGGACGCTCGTCGCCTCGGAGAAGGCCCGGGCCGCGCCGACGCAGGCTCCGGACGAGGACTTCCGGGCGCTGATCGACGGCAATACGGCCTTCGCGGTGGCGATGTACCGGCAGGTCGTGCCGCCGGGGGAGAACGCCGTGTTCTCTCCGCACAGCCTCACCCAGGCCCTCGGCATGGTGTATGCGGGCGCCAGGGGGGAGACGGCGACGGAGATGGCGGCGGCGCTCCACTTCGACCTCCCCCAGGAGCGGCTGCACCCCGCGCTCAACCGGCTGGACCTCACGCTCGAGTCCCGCTCTCGCGAGGGGCAGGGGCCGGCGAAGGGGCCCATCCTCCGCTCGGTGAACGGGCTCTGGGGACAGCAGGGCTTCTCCTTCGAGACGCCCTTCCTGGACGTGCTCGCGGAGCACCATGGCGCGGGCCTGCGCACGCTGGACATCGCCAGCGACCCAGAAGGCGTTCGCACCGCCATCAACGGCTGGGTCAAGGGAGAGACGGCGGGGCTGGTGCCGGAGCTGTTCCCCTCGCGTTCCATCACGCCCGACACGCGGCTGCTGCTGGTCAACACGCTCTACTTCAAGGGCGCCTGGAAGCTGCCGTTCAAGGTGGAGAACACCCGGGCGGCGCCGTTCCAGTCGATCGGGGGCGGGACGGGGAGCGTCGAGATGATGAACACCACGGCGAAGTTCCCCTTCATGGCGGGAGACGGGTTCCAGGCCGTGGCGCTTCCCTACGTGGGAGACGCCCTGCGGATGCTCGTCATCGTCCCGGACGCGGGGCGCTTCGAGGAGGTCGAGCAGCGGCTGTCGCTCGACTTCCTGGACACGGTGCGCGCGCAGTTGAAGCCGGGCGAGCGGCGGCTGGGCCTGCCTCGCTTCCAGGTGGCGCTGGGCTTCTCCGCGCTGGCGCCCCTCCAGTCCATGGGGTTGCGGACCCTCTTCACCGACGGCGCGGACCTGGCGGGCATCAGCCAGGCGGAGCGGCTCTCGGTGAGCTCCGTGTTCCACCGGGCCGTCATCATCGTGGATGAGCTGGGCAGCGAGGCGGCGGCCGCGACGGGAGTCGGGGTCGGCGTCACGTCGCTTCCTCCGGAGACGCTCGTGGACCGCCCGTTCCTCTTCGCCATCGAGGACGAGGAGACGCGGAGCGTCCTGTTCCTGGGGCGCTTCGTCCAGCCCTGACAGGAGCTGACGGGCCTCCGGCGAGGAGGCCCGTCATCCCCAGACGACGTCAACGACTCACGGCGTCGCGCACGTGGTGTTGCACGTCCAGTTGTTCACGCAGCAGATCTTCCCGTCCGCGCAGGTGATGTCGCCACAGATGATGGGCTCGTCGGAGCCGATGCGGCAGGCCGAGTTGATGCAGTACTGCCCGGAGGGGCACTGGCTGTTGCTCGTGCAGTACTTCAGCTCCTGCTCCGCCGTCTGTGTCTCCACGCCCGTCGAATCGGTCTGCGCGCCGCCGCAGCCCGAGAGAATGGCCATGCCAAGGCCCGCGAACGTCAACATCGCACGGAAGGTCTTCATGCTCGTGATGACTCCTGGTCAAGAGTTGGAATTGCCATCTTGTGACTGTTGTTGAGAGCGGGCAAGGGCCAGGCGGGTTGTCTCGCGTTCTCTCGAGCCCGTTCGTTCGCGACATCGAAACCCATCACGTGTCATTCCATTGCGTGGCATGGACTCCCGGGTAGGTCCGGGCCAGGGCGTATCGTCCAGCCGCGGTCGACGCTATGCTCGACGACGCGCCCATGCCTCCCTCCCAGACCGAGTCCTACCTCCTCGATTACCACCAACGCCTCGCGGGAGTGACCTCCCGGTGGCTCGCGGGCTCCCCCGTGCTGTTGGGGGGCTCTCGCTACCCATCCACCTACGACCTGCTGGCCGACGCCGTGCCCGAGGCGCCAGGGACGCGGGTGCTCGACCTGGCGTGTGGGGATGGCTATCTGCTCGAGCGGGTGGCGCGGCGGGGGCTGTCGGGGGCGTCGCTCGTGGGCCTCGACATGAGCGCGGACGAGCTGGCGCTGGCGAAGGCGCGCCTGGGGGCGTCCGCCACGCTCGTGCGGGGCCGGGCCCAGGCGCTTCCGTTCGACGCGGCCAGCTTCGACGTGGTGCTCAGCCACCTGGCCCTCATGCTCATGGATGAGAGCGCCCAGGTCCTGGCGGAGCTGCGCCGGGTGTTGAAGCCGGGAGGGCGGCTGGCCGTCGTCGTCGGCGGCACGCCGGTTCCCGGAGGCGCGGTGGCGCTGCTCAAGGACCTGATGAAGCCGTTGATCGCGGCCGAGCCCGCGCCGCCCTTGAGCCTGGGGGACCGCCGCTTCCGCTCCGAGGCGGGGTTGCGGGAGCTGTTCGGCACGGGCTTCCAGGGCGTCTCGGTGGACGCGCTGGAGGTCGTCGACGACGGGCCGCCGGAGCGCGCGTGGGAGTTCCTCTCCACGACCTACGACGCGGACCAGCTGCCCCCGGCCACCCGGGCCCTGCTCGAGCGGTCCTTCCTGAAGGAGGCGAAGGCGCTCGAGCACGACGGGGGCCACGTGCCGTGCCGGTGGGGCATGCACCGGGTGATGGCGACCGCTCCCTGACGCGCCCACGGCGGGTGGCCCCGTGCGAGGGGCGTCCGGGCGGCGGAGGCGTTCGACAGGGGACGTTTCAGGATTTGGGGCGCGAGCCCGTCTGGGGCGCGGTCCTCCACCCAGGGTGTGCGCGTGAGCCTTCCTTCCTTCCCCCCGTACGAGGGAGCCGTGCGCGGTCCTCCCGGGGAGCGCCTCCGAGAGCGGATGCCCCGGTCGGAGGTTAGACTCCCCCGATGAACTCCAGCCCATCGAGCCGGCCGTCCGTTGTCGTGGCGGAGCTGGGGCCCACGAACACCGGGAAGACCCACCGTGCCATCGAGCGCATGCTCGAATACGAGACGGGCATGATGGGCCTGCCGCTGCGGCTGCTCGCCCGGGAGGTCTACGACCGGGTGACGGCGCGGGTGGGGGAGGGGCGGGTCGCGCTGATGACGGGGGAGGAGAAGCGCCTGCCGCCCCGGCCCGACTACTGGATATGCACGGTCGAGGCGATGCCGACGGACCGGGTGGTCGATTTCCTCGCCGTGGATGAAATCCAGCTCGCGGCCCACCGCGAGCGGGGCCACGTCTTCACCGACCGGCTGCTTCACGCGCGTGGGCGGCGGGAGACGTGGTTCCTGGGCGCGGAGACGATGCGGCCCATGGTGCAGTCGCTCGTCCCCCACGCGGCCGTGAAGCGCGCCACGCGCCTGTCGCAGCTGCGCTACGCCGGCCGCCGTTCCCTCAAGAGCCTGCCGCCGCGTTCGGCCGTGGTCGCGTTCTCCGCGGACCGCGTCTACGAGCTGGCCGAGTCGCTGCGTCGCCTGCGCGGCGGGGTCGCCGTGGTGCTGGGGGCGCTGTCCCCGCGCACGCGCAACGCCCAGGTGGCGATGTACCAGTCCGGCGAGGTGCAGTACCTGGTGGCCACCGACGCCATCGGCATGGGGCTCAACCTCGACCTCAACCACGTCACCTTCGCGGCGCTCTCCAAGTACGACGGCGCCGAGCAGCGCGACCTCTACCCGGAGGAGCTGGCGCAGATCGCCGGCCGCGCGGGGCGCCACCTGAACGATGGCACCTTCGGCACCCTGAACACGCTGTCGGAGCTGCCCCAGGGCGTGGTCTCCGCCATCGAGTCCCACCGCTTCTCGCCGGTGCGCCGCCTGGTGTGGCGCAACTCCGCGCTCGACTTCTCGAACCCGGAGGCGCTGCTGGACTCGCTGGCGCGCGCGCCTCGCGACAGCGCCTTCGTCCGGGTGGAGCGCGCGGACGACTTCGACGCGCTCAAGGAGCTGTCGGCCGTGCCCGCCATCCGGGACATCGTCACCCGGCCGGCCATGGTCGAGCTGCTGTGGCAGGTCTGCCAGATTCCGGACTTCCGCAAGGGCCTCTTCGGTCAGCACGTCGCGCTGCTGCGCGAGACGTTCCTCCAGCTGACGGCGGGGGACGGGAAGCTGGCGCCCGCGTGGCTGACGAAGCAGGTGACGCCGCTGGACGACGTCTCCGGCGACATCCACACGCTGATGGATCGGCTCGCGGCCATCCGCATCTGGACGTACATCAGCCAGCGCTCGAGCTGGCTGCACGACGCGGAGCAATGGCAGGAGCGCACCCGCCACGTCGAGGACGCGCTGGGGGATGCCCTCCACGAGCGGCTGGTCGAGCGCTTCGTGCAGCGCGCGGCGCGACGCAGCGCGCGCCGGTTCGTGCGCGCCGTGACGCCGCCGCCCGCGTCGGACAGCCCCTTCGCCCGGCTGGGGCAGCTGCTGGGCGAGACGTCCTCCGGGGACGGCTCGATGACGGAGGAGCAGTTCGTCCAGCGGGTCGACGAGGCGGCGCACGACACCTTCGAGGTGGACGCGCTGGGGAACATCGCCTTCGAGGGGCAGCCCCTGGGCCGGCTGGTGCGGGGCAAGGACCGGCGCTCGCCGCAGATCGCCTTGTCGGAGCCGGAGGTGTGGACCGGGGGCGCGCGTCGGCGGCTCGAGCGGCGCCTGGTGGCGCTGGCGCGGGACCTCGTCACCGAGGCCATGGGGGGCTTCCCCGCGGAGTCGCTCACCGGCGCGGGCCATCCTCCGCCCATGCGGGGGCTCGCCTACCGTCTGGCGGAGGGCATGGGGGTGATTGCGCGAGGCGAGGCGCGCGAGCAGTGGGGCCTGCTGGACGACGAGTCCCGAGCGCGGCTGGCGCAGCTGGGTGTCCTCGACGGGCAGCGCTTCGTCCATGTCGCGGAGGCCCTGGCCCCTCCCGCCCTGCAGCGGCGCTGCATGTTGACGACGCTCTTCCAGCAGGCGGCGGCGCCGCGAGGCGTTCCCCAGGAGCCCGTCCTCGAGAGCGCCGCCTTCGCGGGGCGCGACGCGCGAGCCTTCGGGTACGAGGTGCTCGGCGCGGTGGCCCTGCGCATCGACGTCGTCGAGCGCTTGTGCGAGGCGCTGCGCCACCCTCAGGGCGCCCAGCGGGTGCACGCGCTCACGCGGGAGCTGCGGCTGGAGGGCGGCCTTCGCGCCCGGGTCCTCCGCGAGCTGGGCGGCCCGCCCCAGGGTGCGCCGGGAAAGAAGCGGCGCCGACGCCGCGGGGGCCGGCGGCCCGCCGAGCCCGCGGGCGCGAACAAGGCGCCCGCCCACCCGGGTCCGCGCCCGGACGAGGCGTTGGCGTCGAAGCCCGGCGCGAAGGCGTGAGCGCGCCACCTCGCGGGGGGCGCGCGTCGAGGCGCGGGCCTGGGCGCGTGGCTCAGGCCATCTTCTCGCGCAGGTACGCCTCCAGCTCGGAGATGGCGACGCGCTCCTGGGTCATGGAGTCGCGCTGGCGCACGGTGACGGTGTCCTTCGAGCCGGCGTCCTTGCCGTCGCCCAGCGTGTCGAAGTCGACCGTGACGCAGAAGGGGGTGCCGATTTCATCCTGGCGCCGGTACAGCTTCCCGATGGCGCCGGTGTCGTCGTAGACGACGCGCATGGCGCCCGAGGACTGGAGCTGGCGGCGGATGCCCTTGGCCGCGCCGACGATGCCGGGGTGGTTCTTCTTCAGCGGCAGCACGGCCACCTTGATGGGCGCCAGGCGCGGCTTGAAGTGCAGCACCGTCCGGTAGAACTCGTCGACGACGGGGTCCACCTGGCCGCGCAGCTTCCTGGCGACCTCGATGCCCTCCGCGCCCGGCATGGACAGCAGGCCGGTGATGGAGGCCAGGCGCTCGCCCAGCGCTCCCGCGATGCGCTCGCCCTCGGCGATGATGGCGTCCTTCGCGCCCGCGGGGAGCTTCTCGTTGCGGCCCACGGACTTGAGGAAGGTGCCCAGCGCCTCCTCGATGGGCTTGAGCCGGTCGGCCGGCGCGGGCTTCACCTGCTCCTCGGCGTAGGCCTCGCTGAGCACCGCGAGCACGCCGCGGTCGACGCCCGCGGAGGGCTCGATGACGAAGGGCACCACGTGCTGCTTCGTCTCCGGGTCGAAGTACGTGAGCTTCTCCGTGCTGTGCGCGTTGGGCGCCACGCGCGCCCGGAGGCCGAGCGAGCCCTGGTCCTTGCTGTGCGAGCCCAGGTCGTAGTCGGTGCGGTTGGCGATGCCCTCCAGCTCCTCGAGCCCGTGCGGGAAGCGGTACAGCAGGTCCACCGTGGCCTTGGCGTAGTGCGCCAGCTCGTTCGCCTTCTGGTGGTAGGGCTCCAGGTTCTGGCGCGACAGCCCCACCGACAGCCACCAGTTGATGCGGTCCTCCACCCACTTCTGGTGCCAGGCGTCGTCCTCGCCGGGCTTCACGAAGAACTCGATCTCCATCTGCTCGAACTCGCGCACGCGGAAGATGAAGTTGCGCGGCGTGATTTCGTTGCGGAACGACTTGCCGATCTGCGCGATGCCGAAGGGCAGCTTGCGCGAGGTGGAGTCGAGCACGTGCTTGAAGTTGAGGAAGATGCCCTGCGCGGTCTCCGGGCGCAGGTACGAGAACGACTCGGGGTCCGGCACCGGTCCGACCTGCGTCTTGAACATCAGGTTGAAGGGGCGCGGCTCGGTCAGGTCCCCGGAGCCGCAGCTCGGACACTTGCCGGCGATCTGGTCCGCCCGCCAGCGCATCTTGCAGTCCTTGCAGTCGACCATCGGGTCCACGAAGGTGTCCTCGTGTCCCGAGTAGCGCCAGGCGAGCTTGTTCATGAGGATGGCGGCGTCGATGCCCTCCATGTCCTCGCGCTCCCAGACGTTGGCGCGCCACCACGCGAGCTTCAGGTTGTTCTTCAACTCGACGCCGAGCGGACCGTAGTCGTACGTGCCCTGGAGGCCCCCGTAGATCGCGGACCCGGGGAAGATGAAGCCCCGGCGTTTGCACAGGGACACGAGCTGCTCCATCGTCTGCGCGGCCATCGGCGTGCTGCTCCTTCGTGAGCGGTGTGGCGTCGCACCCTACACCGTTCGTCCGGCACGGACGTGGTGGCGCACGCGGGGCCCTGTGTCCGTGGCCTCGAGGTGTCGTCTGCTCTGTGTGGGCCGCTGTGGGCTATCCACTCGCGAGCACGACCCACCCCCGGAGACGCGGCCCCGAGGGCGGGGGAGGCGCGGGTCAGGGCGCCTTGCGCACCTGGCTGACCAGCCAGTTCTGGGCGTCGGAGCGGGCCCAGAAGGTGTCCCAGCCGCCGTGGCCGCCGGTGGGGTTGACGGTGATCTGGAGCTCGCCGGAGTAGCCGGGGCACTGGTGCACGCGCATCTCGAAGCCGTTGCCCGGGTTGGTCCAGTTCCAGGCGCTGAACGTGCCGTCGTCGGAGTTGCCCGCGGCCCAGATGGGGAAGTCCTCCAGCACGCAGAGGGGCGAGGGGTTGGGCGGGAAGTACGCCTGGGGCATCGCGCCGGCATACGTCGACAGGTAGTAGGCCAGCTGGTCGTTCACGCCCGAGGCGCCGGAGGACAGGCCCGTCAGCGTCACGCGGTCCGGATCGGCGCCGTAGAGGGTGATGGCCTCCTGCACCAGCGTGTGCACGTTGGCCGCGTGCCACCAGGTGTCCAGCGGCTGCCCGACGCGGGGCCCGTTAGGGGCGATGACGATGCCGGGGAAGGTGTCGACGAGCGGCTTGCCGGGGATGAGCTGGCGGATGAAGCCCTCGGGGTTGCTGCCCACCTGCGTGTGGTCCGCCGTCAGCGTGGAGCCGCCACGGCCGTGCAGCGAGAGGACGAGGGGGTACTTCTTGCCGGGGACGGTGCCGTAGTCCTTGGGCAGGAACACCGCCGAGTCATACGTCCCGCCGCGGCTCCAGACATGGAGCTTCCCGGCGCGCGGGTCCACGGGCGGCGTCGCCGAGTTCACCGTGACGCTCACCGTGTCCGAGCCGCTGGCGCCGCCGTCGTCCGTGGCGGTGAGCTGGAACACGTAGGCACCCTGGACGAGGCCGCTGGCGGTGGCCGTGGCCGTCGTGGCGCTGGAGAGCGTCGCCGCCGTCGGGCCGGAGACCTGGGTCCAGAGATAGCTGGCGATGGTCCCGTCCGTGTCGGTGGCGGAGCCCTGGAGCGGGGCCGAGCTGGTGGGCAGGGTGAGGGAGAAATCGGCGCCGGCGAAGACCGACGGAGGCTGGTTCGCCAGCGACGTGCCGAACACCTGGAACTCACGCACGCGGCAGAGGTTGTCGTCCGCGCCCCGCTTGCACAGGATGCGCAGGTAGCGCGCGTCCAGCGGCTGGGCCAACGTCAGCGTCCAGGCGGGCAGGGTGTTGCCGGTGACGCTGGCCCCGGGAATCACCTGCCAGGGGGCCGTGGTGTCGCCGCGGTAGACGATGTCGAAGTCGACCATGCGGCCGAGGACGTCGTCCCTGCCGGTGTAGAGCACGAGCCGCTCCACGCGGTACTGCGCCTGCAGGTCCACCTCCAGCCACTCCGGATTCGAGGGCAGCGGGTTGACCGCCGAGGCCCAGCGGTCATCCGGGGCGATGCTGCCGTTGACCGCCTTGGGATGGCCGAACTGGTCGGGAAAGCCAATGGCGTTCACCGACGAGGCGGAGGTGGGCTTGCCCAGGGCGACGTTGCTCGACTGCGCCAGCGCGGGAACGGCCATCGTCAGGACCAGCGCGTTCAGGGCCGCGACGGCATTTCGGGGACTCCAATGCACAGGGACTCCTTGCGTGAGGGGGACGCCAGTCTTCCCTGAATCTCCTGGGTGGCGTAGTTCAATCTCTAATTTCACATGCATTGAATTTGTATGTGCAATTTTGTTGCAAATATTTCGAAGTTCGTGAGGTCGACGCGGAACGGACGCCGGGGTGGGAGGTCGTCCGCAAGGGTGGTGCGTGGTGCCCCAGGGACGGGCTGGCCCTGGGAAAAGGAGGGGGGCGGGCTTTCGCGCGCGGACGGGGACGCCTGAAGATGGCGCCATGTCCCGCGCTCCTGGCCTCCGCCCGCTGCTGTTCGGCTCCCTCGTGCTGGCGTCGTCCGTGGCCCTGGCCGCGGGAGGCGACGCGCCGGTGACGCTGCGGTGGAAGGTGCCTCCGGCGTCGCTGGGCTACGAGTACACGACGGAGAGCCTGTCCCCGAAGGGGAACGCGATGCGGGTGGACCTCTCCAGCATCAAGCTGAAGGGGGTGGCGCCCGACAAGCGCCGGCGGATGTTCGAGGTGAGCCAGCCCACGGAGTCCGCGATGGTGCTGGTGTTGTCACCCAAGCCCTCCGGCGACGTGGCGGCCCGGCTGGTGGTGACCCGCGTGGACCTGCCCAAGGCGAAGCGGGCGACGAAGGAGGCGCGCGAGGTGGCCGAGCGGATGAAGGCGATGGAGGGGACGGTGCAGGTCCGGGCCACGCTCACGCCCTCGGGGCTGGTCACCAGCGACCTGAAGCGGGAGCAACGCAACCTGGTGGCCCTCATGGTGGAGCTGCCCTCCCGGCCCGTCTCGGTGGGGGATGTCTGGACCCACACCGCGGACCTGCTCGACATGGGGCCGCGCTGGCACGGGATGGGAGACATCATCAACCAGGTGCAGCTGGTGTCCCTGGAGCGCGAGGCGGAGGGCCGCACGGTGGCCGTCATCGACTTCACCCTCGCGGAGCGACACGCCGGACGCTACGAGGACGCCTCGTTGCTCAAGCCCATCCCCGCGACGCTGGAGATGACCTATGTGGGGCGGGGTGAGTTCCTCGTCGAGGAGGGGCGCTGGCGGCGCGTCGCGGGGCAGACGTCCACCGTCACCAAGGGCGTGGTCTCGGTGGACTCGGTCCAGCGCTTCGTCATGGTGTCACTGGAGACCATTCCTCCGGAGGTGCTCGCCGCGCCATGACGCGCGTCCTGTCGCGGGCCGCGGTGGCTCCGGCGTCCTCTGGAATTGGCTATCATGGTCTGGCTTCACGGACATGAAAGCTTCATCCGGAGGTCACATGCGAAGAATGACTGGGATGGGTATTTCGTTCCTGGCGACAGGCTTCATGCTGGGCTGTGGAGGCGTGGAAGCCCCCCGCGCCGAGGAGGTCGCGTTCGAGCAGGAGCAGTCGCTCGTGGCGTGTCCCAGCGGCTACACGAGCGTTCCTCTCTGGGAGTGCGAGCCGTTGGCGGCGCACGCCCCGCCGTGTCGATATGGCGGGCCCGGCTACTACAACGTCCTGCACCTGTATTGTCAGTCCGGCACGGACTTCTACGACGCGGGCCCGACGGGCACCTACGCCTGTGGGGACTGCTTCTAGTCGTCTGTCGGGCTCGACCCGCGATGGCGTCCCGGAGCGGAGCGGCCCACCGCTCCGGGAGGCCGGTGCTCAGAACAGGAAGTCGGTGGTGAGGAAGTCCGACTCGCGACGGGTGAGGATGGACTGGACCAGGGCGGTGTTGTCCGCCGTCGTCTTGGCGGCGACGAGCGTGCGGATGGAGAACACGCGCAGGGCGTCCGCGACGGACAGCGTGCCCTCGGCGGAGTCCTTGCGCCCGTTGAAGGGGAACGTGTCCGGGCCGCGCTGGCACTGGCAGTTGAGGTTGATGCGGCCCACCTGGTTGGAGAAGGCGTCGATGAACCGGCCGATGCGCGCCGAGTCCTTGCCGAACAGGCTGAGCTGCTGGCCGAACTGGGACTCGACGACGAGGCGGATGGCCTCCTCGTCCCGGTCGAACACCATCACCGGGACGACGGGGCCGAACTGCTCCTCGTTGGCCAGCCGCATGTCCCCCGTCACGGGGTAGACGACCGTGGGCGCGTAGAAGGACTGGGCCGACTGCCCCCCGGTCTGGTTGACGATGCGCGCGCCCTTCGACACGGCGTCGTCGACCAGTCCCTGGAGGTAGGCGGCCTTCCCGGGTTCGGGCAGGGGGGTGATGGACACGCCCGGCTCCCACGGCATGCCGGGCTTGAGCGCGTCGACCGCCGCGGTGAACTTCTCGAGGAACCGGTCGACGATGCTCCGGTGCACCACCAGCAGCTTGAGCGCCGTGCAGCGCTGGCCGTTGAAGGACAGCGTCCCGGTGATGCACTCCTTCACCGCGTTGTCGAGGTCCGCGTCCTCCAGGATGATGGCGGGGTTCTTGGCGTCCAGGCCGAGCACGGACTTGAGCCGGTGGGGACGGGGGTGCATCCGCTTCAGCTCGCTGGCGCCCCGGTTGGTGCCGATGAAGGCGAACAGGTCCACCTTCCCGCTCTCCATCAGCGCGCCCACCGTCTCACGCCCCTTGCCGTAGATGATGTTGATGACGCCGGGAGGGAAGCAGTCGCGGAACGCCTCCAGCAGCGGGCGGATGAGCAGCACGCCGAACTTCGCCGGCTTGAACACCACGGTGTTGCCCATCAGCAGGGCGGGGAACAGGGTGCTGAAGGTCTCGTTGAGCGGGTAGTTGTAGGGCCCCATGCACAGCGCCACGCCCATGGGGGCCCGGCGGATCTGCGCCATGATGCCCTGCTCCTGCACGAAGCGGGACGAGGTGCGGTCCAGCTCCTTCAGCGCGCGGACGGTCTCCACGATGAGGTCGATGGTGCGGTCGAACTCCTTCTCCGAGTCCGGCTGCGTCTTGCCAATCTCCCACATCAGGAGGTTCACCACCGCCGCGCGCCGCGCGCGCATGGCCACGACGAAGCGCTCCACGGCCTCGATGCGCTCGGCGACGCGCATCGTGGGCCAGACGCCCCGGCCCAGGTCGTAGGCCTTCACCGCGGCGGCCAGCGCGTCGAGCGACTCGCGCGAGGTGAGCAGGGGGGTGGCGCCGATGAGCTTCGGGCGGGGCCCCTCGGGCGTCTGGAGGTAGACCGGGCTCTGTACGGGGTTGAGGTCGCCCTTCCAGGTGCGCAGCTCTCCGTCGACCAGGTACTCGCGCTGCTCGAGGTAGGCGGGGAGCTTCACGCCGGAGGGAATCTGTTCTTCGGTGGGGAAGAGGTCAGCCAGTGCCGTCATGGAGGCTCCCTTTTAACGGGAGTTCCGTCGCCGGGCACGACTTCCCACGCGCCAGCCCGCGTGGGCCGGGCAAGCGCGTGGGGGGCTTCTCCGTGGGGCGGGGCTAGCCGCCGCAGCGGTTGAAGTTCTGATCGACGTAGTACTGGCAGCAGCCCGCGTACGGGCCCAGGCAGGTCTGGGTGCCGAGCGCCTGGGTGGCCCACTGAGACGCGGTGGCGTACGAGCCGGCGCAGGCGTCGGCGCAGAGGCTGTTGGAGATGGAGGAGATGGTGCCGTCGAGGTTGTAGCAGGTGGTCGCGTGGGCGCGGGCGTAGACGGTGCACGGCTCCTGCGCGGGCGGCGGCGCCGACGATGTCGTGCTCCAGATGGTGCTCAGGTAGACGCGATCACTGCTCTGGTCGATGCCCGCCCACCGCGAGCGCGGCCCGGAGTCCCACCAGACCATGATGTAGTGCCGCGGTTGGAGGGTCACGCTGTAGTTGACCTTCCACTCACAGCCCTCCCAGGGCCAGATGCTGCACGACTTGTACTGCGTATAGAAGTAGGCGGTGGAGTCGAAGCCCGCGGCGATGCCCACGGCGCGGAAGTACAGGGTGCCGTCCTTCACGCCGCTGTAGGAGCCGTACCAGTAGTCGGTGATGCAGGACAGGGATTGGGCCGGGCCGGGGTTGCAGAAGTTGTTGCGGAACCAGAGCTTGTCCCCCACCCAGTCCCAGGTGTCGTTGAGACTCATCGCGGCGGGGCCCGCGCTGTCGCCGGGCGAGGGACCTTCGGGCGGCGCGGTGGCGGCGCGACCGACCTGCTGGGCCGCCTGGCGGCCCTGGATGATACGGGCCATGGCGACGCGGGACTGTGCCTCCACGAGCGCGGCGGGGACGTCCTCGCGCCGGGCGCCGGGCGCGAGCGCGAGATAGACATCCGCCAGCTCCTTGCCCCGGAACGTCTCCGGGTCCATCGCCTCCTGGAGGCGGGCCGCGTCGAGGTCCGCGTGGCCCGTCTCCGCGACGAAGACCTCGCCCGGGGCGGATTCGATGAAGCGCACCGAACGGGTGTCGCTCAGCTTCAGCTCATGGAGCAGCGTGCCCTGCTCCACGGTTCGAGGCACCGGGGCCTCGAGCTGAGGATTCCCACAGGCCGAAAGGAACAGGGCGGTGAGGGCGGAGGACAGCACGGCCCGCGCGCGTGGGGCGCGGGGCGGAGCGCAACGGTGGAACATGGCGGAGGACTCCTCGGTCGGGGCTGCAGCCACCTGAACGGGCAGCCCCGGAAGTCTTCGCCCGCCTCCCGTTCATGGGGCGACACTGTCGCCCGGCGCCGACGAGGGCGTCCGAGGGTTTCTGATAGTTCCTGTGGGCGTCTGCTTGGGAATCCATCGCGACGCCTGGGCAGGCATTGCCTTTCGACAATCCGTGTCGAGGCGCGAGTCCGAGAGGAATTTCCCCATGTCCCGACGAATCGCGCGAGGCCCCCGGGGCCTCGTTCCGCTACTGCCACGCCTGCTGGCCGTGTTGTCGGTGGGAGCGCTGTCGCTGGCCCTGCCCGTGGGCGCCCAGGAGTTGCCGGAGGACGAGGCGACGGTCGCCTTCGTGGGGGTGGACCTGGATGGCGAGGGCCTGCGGGTCCGGCTCCAGTGGTCGGAGGACGAGGGCACCCTTCCCGAATACGCGCAGCTGGTCTCGTATGACGGCCGAGGAGAGGCCAACGACCTCGTGGAGGTGTTCCCGGAGCCAGGGGCCGTCATCGAGCTGCGATTGCCCGATGCGTTGCGCGAGCCGTGGGAGAGCGGCTGGACGCAGCGGCTGGTCGTGGAGGACCCGTGGCGGGGCGAGACGCTGGCCGTCCAGTTCTACGACCTGAAGCTGGACTGCCAGGAGTCGGAGGAGCAGTGCGTGCTCGGCGTGGCTCCGGCGTCGGGCACCAACGAGGAGGTGGTGCACCTGAGCGCCGAGTTCGACGAGACCCTGGCCCGTATCGAGTCCTCCTACGAGGGCATGGAGTTCGACCTGTGGGCCATGGTGTCGGCGGAGACGCCCCACTTGCGCGGCGATGCGCTGCTCTATTCGCACCAGGTCCTGCGGCGCCTGCCCTACTGGGGGGAGTGCTTCTGCGTCTGGTCGAGCGGGACGTCCCTGTCGCCCTCGGGCTTCGCCCAGGCCATCAGCGATTCGACCTCCGGAGGGCTCGTCACGGGGACTCGAGGCCCTGGGGCCGTGGGGTCGCTGACCGTCAGGGCCGCGTCACGGCTCGGCATCTCGTTCCACCTGGAGGGGAGCAACGACCTGCGGCTCCGGCCCAGCTGCTTCCGCTGGTTCCAATATGACGACTGGCGCGTGGTGGTGCGCTTCCCCGGAGGTGGCCGCGAGTGGTTCATCCCCTTCCCGCGGCCCTACCTGATGCCCTGCGGCTATTCGTGCTCCGCGAGGTATGACCATGCGGGGCGGCTGAGCGGGAAGTCGTTCGTCACCTATACGGATGGCACGGCGGTCGCCACCGCGTTCGTGGAGAGCTTCTACCGGGTGGATGGTGGCGACCAGCTCTACGGCGTGGCGGACCAGAGCGCCGAGTTCGATGACGCGACGGTCCTCTCCGTCTGGTCCGCTGGAGGCACCACCTCCTCCGTCTCGTCCGCCCTGGGCGTCTCCGCGATGAGGACCGTCCCCGCCTCCAACGCCGCCGCGAACGCGAGGAACGGCTTCTTCGCCGCCATCTTCGGGGAGCCGAACCTGTGCTGGACCGGCCCCTTTGGCCCCGGCGCCGTCTGGACCCATGGAACCCTCCAGGGGCCCACGCAGACCCAGAGCCTGCGCCAGGGCGTCCGGGACTTCTTCGCGGAGCGCGGCGTCGACATCGTCCCGTAGCGCCCGGGCGGGACGGGCCTGTCATGACAGCGATGTCATGACAGGCAGGACTCGGGGGCCAGGGTGCCGTCGGAAACCATTGGAAACACCGGGTGTCCGTGTTGGCTCGCTCGTTGCTCAGGAGGGCGCACCTGTCGCACCACTCCAAGGAGCAACGCATGAGGAACACCAGGTCCTGGCTCGCCGCGGTCGCGGCGCTCGCCGTCGTCGCCACCGGTTGTGACAACGACGATGCCCCCGACGCGAAGAAGGTGGCGGACGTGGCCGCCCGGCGCTCGGCCGAGGCGATGCGCGGTGTCAGCGCCAGCATGAGGACGGCGAGCGGGCTGTCGTCCCTGAAGGGCCTGGAGGACGCGCTGGCCCGGTTCGGCGCGGGCTTCGAGGGCGTGCCGCTGCCGCAGCTGCCCGCCGGCCAGGAGGGCGCGACGCTGGAGGGCGTGTTCGACGAGGAGGAGACGGACGTCCAGGCGGAGCGGTTGGAGAAGTACCTGCGCGAGCGCGTCTTCACCGAGGCGAACGTGGAGTCGACGGATGGGAACTCCACCCTCTTCCGGCTCGCGGGCGAGCAGGTCTGCACGGATGGCTGGGGCACCGCGGACGCGGGCTGCGTGCGGTTCGTCGACGAGTCCCAGCTGCGGATTCGCGCGACGAGCCTGGGCGATGACTCCCTCGAGCTGGAGCTGCTCATCGGCGCGAAGCGGGCGGACCCGCTGGCCCTGCGCTTCCTGCCGAAGGATGTCTCGGTGGTGGTCGACCTGGGTGGGCTGAAGGGCGCCGCCGAGCAGCTGGACCCGCAGATGGCCGCGCTGCTGCCGAGCGTGATGACGGGGCAGGTGGAGCTGAAGGTCACGAAGGCCGGGGAGGCGCACTGGGTGGTCAGTGGTTCCGTCCTCGAGGCGCTGCGCCTGGAGCTGCCCCTGGAGGGCGGCACCTTCGCGTTCTCCGCGGCGCGGGCGGCCCCGCTGGTCGAGCTGGAGACGGACGGCGGCGCGAACCGCGCGCGCTTCGCGCTGGACCTGAGCACCACGGAGGTGCGCGTGCCGTATACCGGCCAGGTCTCGGCGCTGCGTGGCAAGGACTGGACCGTGTCGCTGTCCGGCCTGTCGTACTCCGTCGACGTGACGGAGGGGCAGAAGGACTTCTCCGTGACGCACGTGGGGTTGGGCGCGGGGCAGAGCTATGTGGGGCTGGGGGCGGACAAGCTCGTCACGCTGGACCTCAACGCGCAGTCGGGCCGGCACTTCGACCTGACGCTGACGCAGGATGCGGACGGTCTCCCGCTGGTGAAGGTGCAGCCTGGGTTCGACCTGCTCACGCGCTTCTACCTGGCGCCGCTCCAGGCGGACCCCTCGCTGGAGATTCCCGCGGCGTACGCGGACGCGACGTACCGGGTGCGGCTCAGCGGCGGCGAGGGTGGCCCGAGCCTGCGCGCGGCTCCCGCCAACGAGGCCACGGGTTTCCAGGGGGGCCTGGAGGTGGTGACCGGCGAGCTCCAGCTGTCCGCGGGTGACGCGCAGGTGGTGGTCTCCGCGGGGCAGTGCCTGGTGGCCGGGGCCTCGATTCCCGAGGAGTCGTCCCTGCTGTCGTACCTGCGACAGGGCAGCTGCGAGTAGTCCGTCGCGGCCGTGCGAGGGGGCCGTGCCCATTCCAAGGGGGCGCGGCCCCCTCCTCTTTTGTGCGAGGGGCCCCATCCAGCCCGCGTTCCGCGCGCCGGGATCGATGCACAGGCGTTGCGCGCCCTTCGTCCACGCTCGCCACGTCGGCGGGGCATGCCGCATCGCGGCGCGCGGGACGCGATGAGGAGAGGCGACCAAGTTTCGGTATGCTTTCCCGTGGCCACGATGCGTGCCGTGGCCCTCCGGGGGGCGTGCCATGCGGAGTGTCTCGCCTTGGTTGTCGGCGGTGCGAATGGGCGTCGTGTGGAGCGTCTGTCTCTGGTCTGGCGCGAGCCATTCGCTCGAGCGGACGCTGACGCTCCATGGCGACACGGGCGCCTTCGCGCTCTTCCATCCCGATGACCTCGCCCACCATGGAAGCGAGCCCCAGCGGTGGCCCTGGCTCGCGTTCTCCGTCCAGCCGGACCTGGAGGCGGGGAGGCTCGTCTGCTTCGAGAGCACGCTCGAGGGGCCGCTCCGGTTTCGTGTCACGCAAGGGGGGCTGACGGCTCGGGAGAAGCGGTGGAAGCACGGCGCGTGGACGTTCCGCCTCGAGGTGACGCATGGGCGGGTGTTGCTCGACGGCGCGGAGCGACTGCCCCATGGCGAACGGCCCGAGCCGCTCCCTCCCGACGAGGACCCGCGCTGGCTGCCCATCCCCAATGGCCGCTATCGGGTGACGGTCCAGTCCGTCCTCTGGACCAAGGAGCCGGGGGCGCTGACGCCCGACGGCGCGCCTTCGGAGCGGGCGCTGCCGGCCTTCGTGATTCGACTCGAGCCCGTGGAGGACTTCGGCAAGGTCCCGGCGCGTGGCACCATGCCCCGCTTCGGTTTCACCACGGCGCCGCCGACGGCGCAGGTGCCCAGCGCCGCGTCCGGTTCCCGGTTCGACGAGTGGCGCGCCTCCATGCCCACGCGCGCGCAGCGCGTCGCGGTCCTCGTGGAGCCGGAGCTGCCCGTGGTGCCCGCCTTCGACGCGACGTGGACGCTGGCGCCCGACGTCGCCTCGGCCCTGCTCTCCGACGTTCCCGGCAAGGGCATCAAGCCTCGCTATGTCGTCGTCGTCCCCTCGATGACGCGCGCGCGTGTCGGCGTGCTGGCCTCGGTGGGGACGGTGCCCGGCGCGTCCGGCGGCGAGCCCGGGCGGGTGAACTTCAACGCGGACGCGCTCGTCCTGCTCAAGGACCTCCAGCAGGTGGGGACACGCCTGCTCGCCACGGTGGAGCCGTTCGAGCGTCCCAAGGGCCTGGTGTCTTCCGAGGAATTGACGGCGCTCCGGGCCGCCTTCGCTGGCTACGCCGCCGGGAGTCCCGCCTACCGGCGGCGCCCGTTCTCCGCCTTCGAGGCCCAGGCGTTCCGGGAGATGGACTCCCCGGAAGGGATGTCCCATTTCCTGCTCCACCATGTCGCGATGCCCTCCACCACGCGCTGGGAGCTCTTGCTGCTCCCGAACGCGGAGCGGTTGCGGCGGGTGCGCGCGCTGCTCGCCACGGAGGGGGCCGTGGAGCGGGGCGTGGCGCGAGGCGCGGAGCCCTAGTGGGAGCGCTGGGGCAGGTCCTCCACCCGGATGCCCAGCGCCCGGCTGTGCCAGTCGAAGGTCAGTCGCTGGCCCGCCTCCCGCCAGTCGAAGGACACGCGTCCACGTTCCCGGGAATGCACCTGGAGGTGGACCCCCGCGCGTGTGTCGGAGCGCGTGCACGCGCCGACGTCCGGGAACACGAAGGCCACGGCGTCCCGCACGGCGGCTCCCAGGTGGACGAGGTCGAAGCGCGCCCCTTCCCGGACCTCCCGCGACGGTGGAGGGTGGGGCTCGAGGATGTGCTGAGGGCCCGCGCGGCGTCGCGTCAGCCTTCCGGGAGCGCCGGCCAGATGCAGCAGGGGACCGCCAGTGGCCTTGCGGAAGAAGTAGGGCACGTCGAGCCGCTGGAGGTGTTCGCGCTCCTCCACGCTGAAGCCGTCCGCGTGGCGGCGGCGCTGCCGACCCCGGGGCTCCGGGGCGAGCAATTGGTCGTCGAGGGCCGCGACGTAGTCCGCGGTGGCCTTGACCAGCACCCGGACGTGATGCGCGGGGACGGCGTCGCGCAGGAAGCTGGTGATTCGTGGACGCTGCATCAAGAGCAGCGCCCACAGGTCGAACATGCCTCGCAGGTACGCGGTCAGATAGGCACCGAAGCCGACGTTCCCTCGCGTATCGCCGATGACGGAGCGCGCCTCCAGGCGGCCCCAGGCCGCGCGCCTGCGCCGGAGCTGGAGGCGCCGCGCCGGTGTCTCGAAGAAGCAGGCCGACGGGCCATCCGCGTCGCACCAACGGGGGAGTCGCTCGAGCCCGACATGGTGGTTGCCATGCTCCCGCACATCGGAGACGAGCCCGGTCTCCGGCAGGCGTCGCAGCGGCGCGAAGTACAGCTCCAGGTCCACCGGGTAGAGCCGGGCGCGAGGGGCCTCGCGTCGACGTCCCACGAGCAGGTTGCCCGCGTAAAGGTCCGCGACACCCAGCGCGAAGCACGCGGCGCTCAGCGCGCCCGCGTCATGCCAGAAGCGTTTCGCCGCGCGCGGCGACAGCTTGCACCCGGCGAGCCTCCATCCATGGGCCGACCGCAGCGTGCCCCACTGCCGGGGGCGCTCCACCCATTCGTGCCAGCCGTAGTCACGACGGTCCGCGCCGCGCCCCGTGAAGACGCGCAGCGTGGGCAGGCGGATGGGGCCCGCCGCGGGGGGCAGGGCGTTGAGCAGCTCGAAGAGCGACCCCCTCCGTCCGTCACGGCTCCTCCCCAGGAAGAGAGCCTCGCCCCCAGCGGGGCGTGGCTTGTAGGCCACCGCGCCTCCCCGCCGGAAGCGCACGCGCAGGACGCTCTGTCTGCCGTTGTGCGTCTCGTCGGGATTCGTCCACAGCCCCACCACGGGGCCGGTATAGCCCTGCTTCCGGAAGACGCCCGCGCGGACGTCGCGGGCCAGGCGCTCCATGAAGGTGGTGAGGAAGGTCCGGAAGCCCTCGTGGAGGATGCGCAGCGCCGGGGGTGGCGTGGCCGTCCGTGCGAGCGCGCACAACGTGAAGCTCTCGCGCAGCAACGCGCCGAACAGGTCGGCGTTCGAGACGCGCAGGACGCTCCGGGTGACCAGTCCCGCATGGCGTCGCGCGAGGGACTGACACCAGTGGCCCAGGGACTCCACCTGCTCCAGCAGGGGCTGGAAGGCCGGGAGCGCCAGCGAGTCCTCCAGGCGCGCCGCGTCGTCATGCCCGGAGAATCGGCGCGATGGGAGGAGCACGCCGTCGGGGCCCTCCTCGACCACGGGAGGGAACAGCCCGGCGCCCCGGCCGCGACGGACCGCCTCGACGAGCGCGCGAGCGTGGGAGGGCAGCGTGACGCCCCGCGCGCGGCGCCGCCCGGGCATCACCCACAACAGGTCTGCTCCCGCCCTCTTCGGAGGTTTCATTTGCCCTGAAATAGACAGGCGCGAACCGACAGGGTCGATTCGCGCCTGCCTTCACGTGGGAAACACGGTGGCAGGAGCCACCGCGTTCCATGCCGTCCTAGACGCAGTAGATGTACCGACTACAGGTGGCGCGACCCTTGGTGGAGAGGGGAAGGGTGGTCTTCTCCATCGCCTGCATGAGCTGCGTCAGCTTCTGCTTGGCTTGCTTCGACGACCGGGCGTTCTTGGGCTTCGTCTTCTTCGCGGCAGCCATGTCACTCCTCCGTCGTGTTGGATGGACAGCTCACATAGCGTGGGCTCTCATGTTGAAATCGTCAATCGCTGATTTTCGTGTGAAACTTTATATTCGGGTGATGGCGCGACAGGCGTGAAGCTTTTCCAGGACACTGCGCAGCCCTTCACGCGTTGCGGCAATCCTGCTGTGTGTGTGTCTTGTCTGAGGGCCCTTCGGGAAGGGGGCGAGCAGCGCGCCGACGTGGGCCTCGCGTCCCGAGGCCAGCGTGTCGAAGAACCGGACGAGCTCCCTCCCTCCACCCGAGCCATGCCAGACATGGCCGTTGGCGGCGCAACTCCAGGCGCCCGCCTTGCCCGGTTCGAAGAGGATGGGGGCCCCTGGTTCGCCACGGATGCGCGCGCCGTCCTCGAGCCGTTCGATGGGGCCGGGGGGCGGCACGGGCTCGAAGCCTCCGGCGGAGACACGTTTGAGCCACGCGGCCTGGATGTTGAGCCGTGATTCGCGTGGGCGGCTCGCGTCACGGAAGACGCCGAGCGCCTCGGTGAAGGCGGAGGGCAGGGTGGTCGGCAGGCGGCCGTCCCGGGTGAGCGCGCCGCGCTCGAGCAGGGGGGACTGCATCCGACGGCTTCGCGCCACGCGGGGCGCGGGGGGCTCCTCGGCCAGCGAGCCCAGCACGTCCTGCACGGAATAGAGGGGCTGGTGCTCGGTGATGGGGATGCCGATGTTCAGGCTGGTGGTGACCTGGTCTCCGACGCTTTCGCCCACGTGGTAGTAGGTCGAGGGCCAGTAGAGGATGTCGCCGGGTTCGACCTCGGCCGCGAAGGACGTCGCGAGATAGGGCGCATAGTCGAGCACCGTGGAGACGTCCTCCTTCCAGGGCCGCTGCTTCCAGAACCGCATCCGCTTGCGCCCGCGCAGGGCGAAGAGGAACGTGGTGAAGCGGTCCAGGTGGACGCCCACGGGGCTGTGCTCGTAGTTCCCGTGGAAGAGCGTGGTGATGCCTCCCGTGAGGGGCAGGCCCACGCGGCGCCACAGCTCTCCGAAGAAGGCACGCTCCTGGGACCACAGCTGGAAGCCCGAGGCGTGGAGCAGGGAGATGATGAGGGCATATCGCCGGGGGCCGAGCGTGGGCGCGAGCCTGGCGTCATACCCCTCCAGCGAGCCATCCTCGGGCCTCGGGAGCCACGGTCCGAGGCCGTGCTGCTTCAGCTTCTCGACGGTGACGGTGACATTGGCGCGGGCCCCCGGTGCGTCCGGGTGCTCCAGGTGGCGGCGGGCCGCAGAGGTGGCTGCCTCGAAGATGGCCTCGCGCGTGAACGGCGCCTGGGAAGGCTGGCGGTACAGCACGGGCTTCCGGTTCCAGTAGCGTCTGACGAAGACATCCCAGTCGAAGCGCGTGGCGACGTCGATGGTGCTGGGCATGGTCAACCTTCCTCCCCGGTGACGACCTCGAGCCCGCGCAGCTGGTGCAGTCGGTTCAGCACCGCGCGCAGCTCGGCTCGCGCGGCGCCGCGCTTCGCGAGGCCGCACAGGGACGCCACGCTGTGCGGCCCGGCCTCTTCCAGCGAGGTGAGCAGGCGCCGCCCACAGGTGCCGCCCAGGCCCGCGAAGGCATGGCCGTGCAGGGCCCAGATCCACGGGCCCTCCCGTTCCTTCAAGCGGATGAGGTTGCCCTGGAGGCGACCTCTCACGCGCTGGTCATCCCGCAAGGGCTCCGGGTTGGCGGGCGCGGGCGCGGGCTCCAGGGCGCAGGCGCTCACGCGACGTGCCCAGACGATGCGCAGGGCCCGGGGCAGGTCGGGGTCCCGCGTCAGCGCGTGCAGTGTCTCCGCGGTCTGCTCCAGGAAGGGGACGCGCTGGCCGGCGGCGGTGAATGGCAGGTAGGGGACGCGCTCGTCGTGCTCCAGGCGTCCCTCCAGCATGGAGAGCAGCACGTCCCGCACCGCGTCCGTGGAGGCGCCGCCCTGGACGGGTATACCGAGCCGGAGCGCCAGGCAGTCGTCCAGGGACTCCAAGCGGTGCGAATGGCTGGAGGGAACGTGGAGCAGCTCACCAGGACGCAGCTCGAACACCTCGCCCTCCGCGTCCTCCCAGACGCGGACCCGCAGCGTCCCGTGGAGGACGAGCAGCAGCAGCGCGTGGTGGCCGCGACGCGCGAGGTCTGGGGGCGGGCGGCGGGCGCGGCCCAGGAGCAGCTCGCAGCCCACGGGGAGCACGGGAACGCCGACACGCTCCAGCAGGCCCTGGAGGAGTCCGCGCGTGGCGTCCCAGAGCGCGAAGTCGAGCAGGAAGGGCTGCTCGATGGACAGCTCGAAGTCCTGTCCATCCAGGCGTCCGGCCGCGCGGCGCAGGTAGTCCCCCGCGCTCGAGTCCTCCTCCCCCGGGAGCAGGGTCCCTGGCCCGGTGAGCTGTCCATCCTCCACGTGGAAGCGGACGTCGGGGAGCATCCGGAACCGGGTGCCGAAGCGGAAGGGCGCGCAGGCCGCGATGACGTTGCGGAAGGTGGCCTGGGGCGGGAGCACCGGCTTCGAGAGGGCCAGGCGCGCGGGAGCTCGCTCCCAGTGGCGACGCACGAAAGGATTCCAATCCACCGCGCTGCTCATCGCTGCTCCGGTCAGGAAGTCGGGAAGCGCTGTCTGAGCCTGCGAGCGTAGAGGCTCAGCGAGGACAGCTCCATCCGTTTCCGCCTTGCGTCGACCGTGTCTGGCTTTTCGAGGGGATAGGGGACGAGCTCTCCATCCACTTCGCGGAACTTCGTTCCGTAGAGCTGTTTCTTTCCAGCTCGGACTCGGATGGCGTCGGTGAGATAGGCCACCTGACGCAGGGGGACATCACCTCGCGAGGCCGCGTCCTGGAGCATGCGCAGACAGCGTCGCTGGAAGTGAATCGCGCAGGTGGAGTGCTGGACGAGGCGGCACGCGGCCTCGGAGGCGGCGGCTCCCACGAGCGTGCGTCCAGGCCAGCCGTGCTCGGCCAGGACCTCTCGGAGCCAGGCGATGCCCGCCGCGTCGAGGGCCTCCAATTGACGCGCGACTGCTGAGTCTCGGAATCGCGAGGCGACCCAGGCCTCCCTCAGCGCGCCGTCGAGGCGGTCGAAGCGCAGGAGCTGGTCACGGAGCGCGCGCCCCGTTCGGGTGAGCGTCTGCTGGCGTCGGGGGGAGTCCTTGCCGGTGCGTGAGCCGTGTCTGGCCATGCGGTGCGCCCGATGCTAGCGCGTTCCGGGGCCGGTCCTCCATCCGCGCTCAACGACAATCCACCTCGCTCGTCCTCTCCCCTTCGTCGTCGCGGAAGGCGCATTCGCCCGCGAGGCACATCACCGGAGGACATGGCTGGCAGGCTCCACGGAGCCGGCCATGCCCCGACAAGCGTGAGCGCAATCAGCGCGAGTTGGAGACCCGCTCTAGAGCGAGCCCGTTTCGTAGCTGGAGGGCGCGTCGACGTGGAAGGCGAGGTCCACGTCGCGGCGCTCTCCTGGCGCGAGCTGGACCTTCCAGGTGGCGATGCCGTCAGCCGCGTCGAGCGTGTAGCCGGCGGTGGATGCCGTCTCCAGCTCCACCGTGACGTCGTCCAGCTCGGAGATGGGCACGTGCTCGGACAGCTCGACCTGGGCGGGTTGCTTGCGGAGGTTGGTGAGCTGGAAGCGGTAGACGTAGCGGAAGCGCTGCTTGCCCCCGAAGAGCCCCTCGGGCCGCGCGACCTCCTCCACGGTGATGCGCTTGACGTGCAGCGCCTCCTCCAGACCGAAGGTGAGCTCGAAGGGCGCTCCCTGGGCCACGCGCTCCAGGGACTGGTGCCCCAGGAAGCCCGTGTCCCGGAAGATGCTCACCCTCGCGGGAAGCAGGGGGAACGGCGTGGAGTTGGTCAGCCGCGCGACCCGGAACACCACCGGCTGGAGCTTGGGCACCGTGCGCCAGGAGAACGCCGCCTCCAGGCGGTGTCGCCCCAGCGGGACGCGCACCGCGCCGCCATCACCGGGAATCGTCGTCGTCCCCTGGGCCTCCCACTGGACGGACAGCCCCTGCGATATGACACGCAGCCCCTGCCCCTCGGCGGCCCTGGCCTGTCCGCCCGCTTCCGCGTGGAGCTGCTCCTCCTCGCGACGCACCAGCACCTTGCGCTCCTTCGGGCGCTTCGTGGCGGAGACGTACAGCGGCGTCACGTCGGGAGGCGTCGCGTCCTGGCGGGGCATCGCCGTGGAGAGCAGGAGCTTCGCGCCCGTCCAGTCCTCGCCTGTCCGCTGGTGCACCGTGGCCAACGTGGTCAGCTCGACGAGACCCTCGGCCTCCCGGGCCCGGGCCTCGTAGGCGGGCTCCCACGACGCGCCTCCCACCAGATAGGTCAGCTCGACGCGCACCTGGGTGCCCTCGGCGCAGGACAGCCTCACCTCGACGTGCTGCTCCTCCCGTGCCTCGAGCCGCGTCAGCCGCTCGAGCTCGGCGTCCACCTCGGCGCGTCGCCGGTCGAGGTCTCGTTGCTTGTCCGCGACGTCCCGCGCCTCCTTCACCGCGCGCAGCCGCACCGCCAGCGCCGCGTCGAGCGAGGCGCCCCACGCGCGGGGCTCGGGGCGGGGGCCGGCCAGCTCGGCGGTGACGCGCGTCACCGCCACGGTCGTGTAGCTCCGGGCGAGCTGCTCCAGGTCCTTCGCCTGGGCCTGGGCGGCCTCCAGGCGGACCTGCTCCGCGTCGAGCTCCCGCGCACGGGCCTCCCACCGGGCCCGCTCGGGCGCCAGCTCCTCGGCCCGCGTGCGGACCTCGGCGGTGAGGCCCTCCAGGGTGGCGCCCGTCGCGCGGGCCCGGAAGCTCTCCCGGGCCGCGACCTCTGGCACGTGCTCGAAGACGGCGGTGGTGGCGCCATGACAGGTGAGGTCCCGGACCCGGGTGACCTGCGCGCGGTCCGGGTACACGACGACGGAGGACACCTGGGACGATGCGGCGAGCACCAGGAAGGTCAATGGAAGCAGGGGCATCGTGGATTCCTCACCGGCTCTGGGTCAGGCGCCAGTGCTGCGGTCGGCGCAGGGTGTATTCGAAGGTGACGGTGGCCTTGCTCGACGGCGGCACGACGAGGTCCCAGCTCAACTCCCCCGTCTCGGGGACCTGCTTCGCGGCGGGCGAGGTCCGCACGAGCTTCACCTCCACCGCGCCGTCGCGGTTGAGCGGCCACTGGTCCACCACATGGGTCTTCATGGGGAAGGGATAGGGGTTGGGAACCTCCAGCGTGACTTCGTACGTGTTGAGCTCGTCCTTGGAGATGAAGCCCTCCTTCGATTGGACCAGGCGCACGTTGCGCGTGGTGCGCACGGCGGGGTCCACGCCGAGCGGCAGGGTGAAGGGTTGACCAGGGACGATGACGCCCAGCCGCGCGGTGCCCGCGGGGTCGGCGCCGACGAAGAGCGCGGCTTCTCCGCCCGGGAGCACGTTGCGCGACGGGCTCGCGAGCTCCGCGACGAGGTACGCGTCGTCCGCGAGCGCGGGGACGACCCTGCGCAGGACGTCGACGGGCCAGGACTCGATGAGCAGCGGGATGGTCCGCTCCCCCAGCCCACTGGGCACCGTCTCCGGCCGAGGCGCTGCGTAGGCGAGGTCATGGCCTCCCGCGAGCGAGGCGGGAAGGTCCGCGGCGATGACCGGAGGACGCCAGCCCGACGGCGGAGCAAGGCCCACCCGACTGTCGACGACGGGCTCGGAGGACGACCAGCCATGTCCACCACCTGTGCTGGCGGGGCCACCGCCCCCTGGCATCCTCCGAATCTCCTCTCCGCTGAGGCTCACCCCCGTCATCGTGCTCCCCACGTCGATGGTGGGCGGCGCTCCGACGATTTCGACGACCTCTCCGAGCGATTCGGGGAGCAGCTCGACGTTCACCCGGACGGTGCGCCCCATCCTCAGCTGAATGTCGGAGCGGGCATAGGGCTTGTATTGCTCCTTCTCGAACCTCAGCGTGTAGACCCCCGAGGGGAGGGCTGGGACGCGGTAGGTGCCCTGGGCGTCGGTCACGACCGTCTGTTCGCCCTTCAGGTTCGGAGAGGTCGCGGTGATGACGACGTCGGCCACGGGCTGGCGGTTCTGCGCGTCGATGATGGTGCCGATGATGGCGCCCTGACCGGAGGGGAGCCCCCCGTCGCGCGGCGCCTGGGTGCGGGACGCACCCGACGCGGGGGAAGCGGGCGTGGGCGTGGAGGCGCGCTGCACGAAGGACGGGGAGGGCGGAGTGTTGTCGGGCCTTCCCGCCCTGCGGAGCAACTGCCGGCGCAGCTCGAATTCGAGGTCGGGAGCGGGTGCGCGCTCCACGAGCGGTGGGGGAGGACTGGGGTGTTCCTCCGCGCGGAAGGGCACGGGAATGAAGCGTTCGAGGGCGCCGACCTTCCACGTGCCCAGGCGAGGCAGCGCGGTGGCGGTGGCGGGCAGGGCGGTGCTGAGGGTGAGGTGGGCCCGGGTCCAGTCCTCGCCCGTCTCCTGGCTGACGCGGCCTGAGAAGGCGACCTGGACGCGCTGCTGCTCCGGCTGCAACTGCAGCTCGAAGCGCGGGTACCAGCGCACGTTCCGGGTGACGAGATAGGACAGGCGCAGCTTCGCCGGGCCCGTGCCCGTGACGGTGACCGCCACCTCGATGCCGGGCGTCCGGGGCAGCTCCCCCAGTCGCGCGGCCTCCTCGAGGCGCCGCTGTCGCTCGAACTGTAGCGAGAGGGAGCGCTCCACCAGCGCGCTCCGGCGGGCCTCGAGCTTCGCGAGGGTGTCCACGACGAACGAGACGGACGTATTCCAACTGGTGGGCGCCGAGGCGAGGACGCGCTGGCGCTCGGCCGCGTCCTCCCCGTCGTCGCCGCCGGGCGCTTGGGGCTGGAGCGTCCGGATGGCGGCCAGCTGGAGGTCGATGGCGGCGCGCTCGGCGTCGACCCGGGCGACGTCGTCTTCCAACCGGTCGAGGGTGGCGAGCAGCTTGCGAGCCTTCTCCAGGGAGAAAGGTGGGGCGCTGGCGGGACGGATGTCGACGGAGGTGACGTCGGCGCCCTGCGCCTCCACCTGGATGGAGTCCGGGTCGACGATTTCCGGCAGCTGGGGCAGGGCGAGTCGCTGGGGGCCGGAGAGGGTGATGGAGGCGGTGCGCACCACCCGGGCCCTGTCGCTGTAGACGGTGACCCCGGTGATGGGTGCCTCGGTGGTGGCGTGCAGCAGGCTGGCCGCGGCGAGTCCGAGTCCGAGCAGGAGCATGGCGCCAAGGTAGCCAGCGCGCTCCGGGACTTCGTCACGGCCCCATCATGACGGGGGCACGAATGGTTCATCTCCCATCCTTCGCTTCTCCTCGGCGCGCCACGGCCCCGCCACGTGGCGCTATGGTCGCCGCCGAGGCTCGGGAGGGCACGCATGCACGTCATCCGCAGTCAGGCGCAGGGCGCGAAGGTCCGGCTCGCTCGCATCCGCACGGCGCCGCCGAAGGACGAACAGAAGGCCGACGCGAAGGCGGAGTTCGATGCGCTGGGAGCGGAGCTGTTCGACCTCCAGGACCTGCTGTGGGGCGCGCGCATGAACTCCGTGCTCATCGTCCTCCAGGGACGCGACACGGCGGGCAAGGACGGCACCATCAAGCACGTGGTGGGCAGCCTCAATCCCCGGGGCGTCACCGTGTCGTCGTTCGCGGCGCCCACCCCCGACGAGCTGGCGCACGACTTCCTGTGGCGCATCCACCAACACACGCCCCGGTTGGGGGAGTTCGCCATCTTCAACCGCTCCCACTACGAGGACGTGCTGGCGGTGCGCGTGCACGAACTGGCGCCCAAAACGCTCTGGAAGGCCCGCTACGAGCACATCCGGGACTTCGAGCAGATGCTCGCCGAGCACGGCACCATCGTCCTGAAGTTCTTCCTCCACATCAGCCAGGAGGAGCAGGAGCAGCGGCTGCTGGACCGGGAGAAGGAGCCGCGCAAGGCGTGGAAGATCAGCGCGGGCGACTGGGAGGACCGCAAGCACTGGAACGACTACACCCAGGCCTACCAGGACGTCTTCGCGCGCACGTCGACGAAGCAGGCGCCGTGGATGCTCGTGCCCGCGGACTCCAAGTGGTACCGGAACCTCGTCGTGGCGCGCGCGGTGGCGGAGGCGCTGCGGCCCTACCGCCAACGCTGGCAACGCCGGTTGGACAAGGTGGGCGAGGAGAAGAAGGCCGAGCTCCAGGCGTGGCGCAAGAAGCACACGCGCTGAGTCCCCGGAGGGGAGGGGCGCGCGCCGGGCTCTGTCTGCCGGGGAACTCGTGGACGCGCTCCTCGTCGCGTACCTCGACGCGCCGATAGAGGCGGGCGTCGTCTCATGGCGCCGCGGAACCACCGCCCCCGAGGATGACCGGGAGCGGCGGGGCCGGGGATACGCGGCTCAGCCGTGCGGCACCTGGGGGCAGGTCGGGCAGGCGGGGGTGCAGTCCACCGTGCACCAACCCTCCTCGGAGGAGTCGCAGAGGTGGTCGCCGCACGTCGAGGAGTGGCAGTCCCAGGGGCAGCTCACGTCCGTCTCGCCGCCATTGCACACCCCGTCGCCGCACCAGGGCGAGGGGTTGTTGGGGCAGTCCCACGGACAGGTCGCGGACGACTCGCCACCGTTGCAGATGCCATCACCGCAGATCGCGACGGGCGTGCAGTCCTCCGCGCAGGTCGCGGCGCTCTCGCCGTTGGCGGCGTCGCAGAAGCCATCACCGCAGATGTACATGCAGGGCTCGCACCAGCTGCCGGTGCCGCCACAGGGGCAGTCGAGGCCCGACTCGGTCGTCGAGAGCGTCTCGGTGGCCGGGTCCGCGTTGCCACACGCGGCGACCAGGCCCAGCGACAGTCCAGCCAGCACAACCAGAAGACGTGTCTTCATGCGTGACTCCTTCAGAAGCGGGGGAAGCCCGGGGCTCTACCACATCGTGTCTATCCGGACAGAGCCATTCAGGCGGGTCACGAGATTATTGCACTTTGATGGCTGAAACACATGAATTGTTGATGACCTGTTGATTTCATGTGTCACGAGAGTGCATGCATTGGCGCGGCAAGGCCAGACGTCCTGGGTCGTGAGCCGGAATGCGACGAGGGGCGACAGGATGTGGTGCGTCAAACACCCAGTGTGGAGTCGCCGTACCGTGCTCGTGAAACAGGTGGAATCCAAACGGATTTCGCGTCGCGTCCATGACTCACCCTGTCTTCAATTGACTGGGCTTTGCCTGTGTTCACGGGATAGTCTGCCAGTCCCCCCAAACCGAGAGGTGGATGATGCGCCTGATGGTTCTTGCTGGAATCGTGGGTCTGCTGAGCGGCTGTGGTCCAGGGAGCGAGGCTGGCGACACGACGACGGAGCAGCCGGCGGCCGAGGTTCAGGCCCAGGACATCCGTGAGAAGTGGTGCAACAGCTACAAGTCCGAGCAGTACTGTCCGAAGAACGTGTGTGTCTGGTACAGCTCGGCCAACCCGCCCTACTGCGGGCTGCCCGCGACGGAGTAGGCGACCCCTACGTCGGCCGCCTGCCTCGGGGGTCCCGGGGCAGGCGGAGTCGTCCGCGAGGGGGGGCGTTCCTCTCCCTCACGGTCGGGTGAGGTCCGAGGGGAACCTGGGCGCCACCTCGTAGGTGGTCTCGTATTGGGCGGCAAGCCCCACCACGGTGATTCGTTCTCCGAGCGAGAGGGCCTCCAGTTGGCTCCGCTCGAAGCCGGCGGAGACATGGACGAACACCTGGACCTCCCCACCGCCATCGTCGACGTAGAGCTTGTAGCCGTAGGGTGAGTCATCCTGGAACGTTTGCGTCACGGCTCCGCTGACGCGAATCAACTGGCCCTCGACGTCCTCGTCGACGTCTCCCGTGCCCACGTCCTTGGGGGCGAGAATCCGTCGACCTCCGCCCGACTCCATGTCGGACGGGGCGGCCTTCAGGATGCGCAGCCGGTTCTGCTCGTCGAGGATGCCGGTGACGCGGACGCGGGTGCCCACGTCGTAGGGCTGTTTCGTGTCCACCTTGATGTAGATGCCGCCGGTGTCGTCCTGGAGGGCGAAGCCCGGGTCCCCGAGCGCGGAGGAGAAGGCGCCGGGCGGGACGGTGACGTACCCGCGGACGGTGACCTCCTCGCCCGTCTGCATGGCCCGGGCCTCGTCGATGGGCGTTGTCTCGGTGCAGCTGGCGCAGAGCGCGACGAGCAGCATGAGGCCGGGCGTCCGAAGGCGTGACGTCCGGAGGTCCTGCGAAGGGGGGACGGCACGTGCCGCGTGCCGGGGCATGCATGGTTCCATGGCGGGTCTCCTCGGGTGAGGCCCCGCTGGGCAGGTGTTTGCCGGCGGCGCGGTGGGGCCGGTGACGGAGGATAGGGTGGGCGCCCGCCGCCTCCACCGCCCCCACGGCGCATGGCGCACGGTGTCCGACACTCGCGCCGGGGCGCGGGGCCCGTGCCACCAAGGGGGGCCGCCGGGGCGTGGGCTATGTTCGGGGCACATGGTCCCCAGCCCTCCCGAGGATGTGGTCGGAGCACGGACGGACGCATCCCCACCGGGCTACGCGCGGCGGGTCGGTCTCTTCTCGGGCGTCATGCTCGTCATCGGCGGCATCATCGGTTCGGGCATCTTCCTCAACCCGGCCATCGTCGCGCAGCGCGTCCAGACGCCGGGCCTCACCCTGGGAGTCTGGGCGCTCGGGGGCGCCGTGGCGCTCATCGGCGCGTTCATCTACGGCGAGCTGGGGCAGCGCATCCCCAAGGCGGGGGGCAGCTACGTCTACCTGCGGGATGCCTTCGGTCCGCTGCCGGCCTTCCTCAATGCCTGGGGGCTGCTGCTGGTGATTGCCACCGGCGCCATCGCCGCGGTGGCGGTGACGTTCGCGCAGTACACGCTCGCGCTCACGGGGCTCGGGGCGGGCTATCGGCTCCCGCTCGCGGTGGGGGCCATCGTGCTGCTCACCGGGGTCAACTGCGTCGGCGTGCGGTCCGGGGCCCTCACCCAGAACGTCTTCACCGTGCTCAAGCTGCTGGCGCTCGCGGTGCTCGTGGGCGCGGGGCTCCTCGTCGCGGGCCCGGTGTCCGTGGAGGCTCCGGTGGTCGCCCCGGCGGCCCCGGGCTCCGTCGCCCTCGCGGTGGGGGCGGCGCTGGTGCCCGTCCTCTTCAGCTACGGAGGCTGGCAACAGACGAACTTCGTCGCGGAGGAGCTGGTCGCCCCGGAGCGCAACCTGCCTCGCGCCCTGCTGCTGGGCGTCGCCGGGGTGGTGGGCGTGTACCTGCTGGCGAACCTCACCTACCTGCGCACGCTGGGCCCGGCGGGGCTGGCGGCGAGCACCGCGCCCGCGGCGGACGCGCTCGGGTCGCTGCTCGGGCCCACGGGGCGCACCTTCATCACCGCGGGCGTGGCGCTCTCCACCTTCGGGTTCCTCAACCTCGTCATCCTCGTCACGCCGCGCGTCTACCAGGCGATGGCGGCGGACGGACTGTTCTTCGCCCGGCTCGCTCGACTCCATCCTCGCTTCCGCACGCCCGCCGCGGCGTTGTGTGTCCAGGCGGTCTGGGCCGTCCTCCTCACCTGCACCGGCACCTACGGGCAGCTGCTCGACACCGTCGTCTTCGCGGACTGGCTCGTCTTCGGGAGCACGGCGGCGACGCTCTTCGTCTATCGCGCGAGGGAGCGGCGCGGCGTCGTTCCCCGGGTGCCCTTCCGCGTGCCGGGGTATCCCCTCACTCCGCTGCTCTTCATCGCCGCCTCCGCGTACGTCGTCGTGGGGGCGGTGGTGTCCAATCCCCTCAACGCGCTCCAGGGCGCGGTGCTCATGGGCACGGGGGTTCCCGTCTACCTGTTCTGGCGCTGGCGCGCGGAGCGGGAGGCGAGCGCCTCCACGCGGGCGGACGTCGTCGGTGGGGGCTAGCGAGCCCTGTCATCACTTCGGAGGGAGGGCGCGGGCGTCCACCACCTCGACGTTGCGGAAGTCCTGGCAGGCCTGCTTGAGGCCCAGCACGTACTTCAGCGAGCGCAGCTCCATCACCAGCTTGTGCCACAGCCGGCGGGGGAGGCTGGGGGGGACGGGGGTGGGGAGGGCGGTGGCGACGTCGTTCAGGTCGAGGTAGTGCGTCGCGGTCCGGCCGATTCCCTCGAACTCGTGTTCCAGGCCCCGGGTGAGGTCGCGCAGCGCCGGGTCCAGCTTCTGGTGCACCGCGTCCGTGACGAGCACGTACTCCGCCAGGGGGACGTCGTTCTTGAGCATCCGGTGGACGAGGATGACGTCGACCCCGGCCAGCTCCGTGAGGTGCTTCACCCGTTGGAAGGCGACCTCGCCCGCGTGGGCCACGAACTTGAGCGTGAGCGCGTCCGCCTGCATGCAGCCGTCGCACTTGCACATGCGGTCCACGACGAGCTGCTCGCGGCGTGAGAGGAAGGCCCGGCGGATGTCCGCGACGTGCCGGGCGAACGCCGGGAAGTCCTCGCCCACGACATAGAAGAAGGCGGCGTCGCCCTCGAGCTTGGCCAGCTTGAAGTGCCCGGAGGCGTCGATGACCGCCTCGAGCAGGAGCGCCACCGTCTCCTGGGCATGGGCCAGGCTGAAGCGGTGGTGCCGCATGAAGCGGGTGTAGCCGCCGATGTCCGCGATGAGCAACAGCGCCTTCTCGATGGCCATGTGCGGGGGCCAGCCTAGCGCACGGCCAGCCGAGGGCCAGTGGAGGGCCGTGTCGTCTCCCCGGAACGCCGTCACCGGGATGGCCGGGAGCACTGCTCGTATGGGTGCGAGGGGGGAGGCACGAGAGAGGCCGACTTCGACGTGGCGTTCGTGCGAAGAATCGTGGAGTCCCCGGGGCCCGCGCTGTCGCGGTCCCCGTCCACCCACACCCCGGAGTCGTCCATGTCCGTGCCCAACCCCCGCAAGCTCTTCGTCAACCTGGCGGTCCGCGACCTGAAGCGCTCGATGGATTTCTTCGCCGCGCTCGGGTTCACCTTCAACCCGAAGTTCACCAACGAGCAGGCCGCGTGCATGGTCCTCAGCGAGGAGGGCTTCGTCATGCTCCTCACCGAGCCCTACTTCAAGACGTTCACCCAGCGGGCCGTCTGCGACACCCGTACCCAGACGGAGGGGCTGTTCGCCCTCTCGTGCTCCAGCCGCGCGGAGGTCGACGAGCTGGTGAAGAAGGCGCTCGCGGCGGGAGGCACGCACGCGATGCCGCCCCAGGACCACGGCTTCATGTACGGCTGGAGCTTCTACGACCTGGATGGCCACCACTGGGAGGTCATGTGGATGGACCCGGCCGCCGTGGGGTGAGGCCGCGGGGGCGACTCAAGGCTTCTTGGGCGGGCGGCCCCTCGCGTCCCAGCCGCCCCCCAACGCCTTGATGAGCCCGACGGTGGAGACCATGCGCTGGCCCGCGAGCGCGACGAGCTTCTGCTCCGCGGCCAGCAGCGTGGCCTGCGTGGTGACGACCTGGAGGCAGGTCACGGTGCCACCTCGTACTGGGAGGTGACGACCTCCAGCGTCTGCCGGGCCAGCGCGACGGCCTCCTACCGAGTGGCCACCTCCTGCTCGAGGACCCGGAGGGACACCAGGTGGTCCTCCACGTCGTGGAAGGCCTCGAGCCCGGTCTGCCGGTACCATGCAACGCCCTGCTCGTAGACCGCGCGGGGACCCCCGGAGGCGTCGCATCGAGCGGGGCGCGAGGCAGGGAGAAGCCCGAGGCGGGCTCGCCCACGAGCACCGCGATGGCGTGCTCATAGGCCGCGCGGGCAAGCTCGTTCTCCTGGGCCGAGGCCCTGGCGAGCGTCAGCTGCGTCTGGAGGACGTCGGAGCGCGCCCAGCGCGGCCAGGCCGACGAGCAGGACCCAGGGCCACACCCGCCGCGGTCGCAGGCCCCGGGGAGGATTCGCGTTGGCGGTGGCTTCGCGCGACGCGGGGGAACCCCCTCCTCGGTGGATGAGGGAGGCGGTTCGGAGGGGGGCGCATGTGCGGGCAGGCACTCCCGACACGAGGAGGCGGGGCCGCGACAACGTGGCTTCACCCCTGGCCACCCTCAACCCGCCCGGCGGGGCGAGGCCGTGTGTTCCCCGGCCCGCACCGCATGCAGGGAGGGAGGGGCGCCCACCCAGGACGGCGAGGCGCGGGCCTCGCGCGCCGACGCTTCCCTCGTGCTCGGACGGCCACGTCACGGCGCGGGGCGGGCCTGGGGCCCCGCGTGGACCGCCGCCGAGACGCTCGTCAGGTCGCGTCGTGGTCGCGCAGCCGCGTCAGGTGCTCCGCGAACTGCTGGAGCGTCTTCACCTCTGGCGCGTCGAGGTAGTAACGACGCTCGTAGTCCTCGATGGCGGAGGGGGTGAGGGGCTCGGCGCCCCGGTCCCACGCGACGTTGTAGACGGCCTGGAACCTCGCGATGTCGAAGGGTTCCTTGCCGGACGTGGCGCGGGCCTTCTTCACCTGTTCCCGCTCCGCCTGCTTGCGCTGCTGGAGCGCGTCGCGGAGCTGCTTCAGGGTTTCGTCGGCGGATGTCGGCATGTTCGGTCCTCGAAGGGTGCGTCGCTCGATGGAGGCTAGGTCTGGCATGGGAGTGCTTCAACCGGTCTTCTTCGAGTGTTCGTCGAGTGCCTCGCCGAGTGTCTTGCCCTTGTACTCCGTGAGCCGGGCCCGCAACTTCGCCGCGAAGTCGGGGTGGGTGATGGCGCCCACCTGCCGCTCGATGAAGGCGTCGTCGATGACGGTGTTCTTCACGCGGTCGGCCTCGGTGGCCGGGGAGTCCAGCACCGCCCGCTTGAAGAGGGCCTCCTTCTGCGGCGTGTCCGGGCCGAACCACTGGCCGCCGCGCTTCTCCGCCACCAGCACCTGCTTGCCGCTCTCGTCCGTCACCAGCAGCTTGTAGTCGGTGATCTTCTCGTTCTCGATGACGCCCTTGAACTCGCCCGGGCGCCCGTAGAGCAGCTCGGCGCGGTTCTGCCGCACGCCCTTGAAGCCGCCCTCCACCGCGCCGAACGGCACGAGCGGGTCCGCGGTCCCCGGGTTGCGCATGAGCACGCGCACGCTCGAGGTCTCCAGCGGCACCTCCAGGTCGACGATCTTCACGTTCCGGCCCTCGACGGCCTTGAGCATGCGCGGGATGTCGCTCTCGCCCGCGAAGCGCTTGTCGTAGACGACGGAGCTGCCCGGGCGGGAGAGCATCTCGTTCTCCACGCGCTGGGAGATGATGGAGCCCTCGACGTGGGCCTGCGAGGTGGAGATGTTCCCGTCGTGCGCCTCGGCGATCCGCGCCTTGATGGGGTCGGGGTTGAGGGCGCCGCTCAGCTCGCCGTGCTCGTCCAGGACCTTGCTCTTGAGGTGCGGGTCGTTCTTGACGGCCGTCGTCTTGCCGGCGGCGGTGTTGCCGCGCAGCGCGTAGACGGTGTTGGGCTCCAGGCGGCTGGACAGCGTCTCCGCCTTCTTCAGCTCGCTGTCGAGCAGCTTCTGCTGGAGCTCGCGCCGCTCGGGGACCCAGTTGTTGGCGTCCTCCAGCCACGTCCACAGCGTGCCGTCCTTGGGCGGCTCGCCCACGGTGAAGGCCTCGAAGGTGCCGACCTTGCCGCCCGAGCGCTCCAGGATGGCCTGGCGCACCTCGTAGCTGCCGGCCGTCTTGCCGGTGCGCAGGTCCGCTTCCTTGACGAGCTTGAGGACGCTCTGGGCGTTCTCCGGCGTCACCACGCCCTCGAAGACCTTGCCCTCGGAGGTGGTGAAGCGGATGTGGTTGCCGTTGGCCGCGTCCAGGCCGCCCTTGCCGCGCACCTCGCGCAGCAGCTGGCCGCCCTTGGCGGTGGCCGCGCCCGTGAGGCCGCCCGTCACGGCGCCGACGGTGCCGTCCACCACGGCCCGCTCGCCCACCTGGATGAAGCCGTCCACCACGCCGCCCTTCCAGGTCTCGCTGCGCGTGGCCGCGTCGAAGGCGCCACCGGCGGCGCCGCCCACGGCGCCCTCCTTCATGCCCTGGATGGCCGCGGCCTTGACGGAGGTCTCCACCGTCTCGCGCACCGCGGCGCCCGCGACCTCCTTCGTGGCGGTGGTGGCGGCCGTGCGTGCGCCCGCCGTCACGGCGGAGGCGCCCTTGCCCACGGGGAGCACGGCGGTGCCGCCCTCCACCGCGCCGATGCCCGCCTGGCGCAGCAGCTCCTGGCCGCCGGCCGCGTCGCCGTTGAGGGCGGCGTAGGTGCCCACGCGCGTGGCCGCGCCCAGCGCCGCGTAGCCCGCGATGGCCAGCGGCGTGGCCGCGCCGCCGGTGGCGATGACGGCCGCGGTGGTGGCCGCGACGACGGCCGCGGTGGCCGCGCCGTCCGCCAGCGAGTCCTTGCTCGTCTGGAGCGACTTCACGTCGTCCGTGGCGTAGCGGGTCAGCGTGTTGGCCCGCTGCGTGTCCCCGCTCCGGATGGCGGTCTGCGCGCGCTCCAGGTTGCGGTTGAGGCGATCATTGTCGGACTCGTCCTTGAAGGCGCGCTGGACGTTGTCCAGCACCCACGAGCCGAAGCCCGACTCCAGCTCCTGCTGCTGGCGCAGCCGGCGCACGCGCTCCTGGGCCGCGTTGGGGTCGTTGGGGTCGATGGCGCCCAGGTCGTAGTCCTGCTCGAGCATCTCCAGCTGGTCTCGGCCGTCGAGCTCCGAGTCCAGCTCCGCGCGCAGGTCCTTGCCGTACTTCTCCTTGTACGCGGTGGCGATGGCGTCCAGCTCCGGCTTGGACTTGCCCGCCAGTGTCTGCCGGATGGCGTCCTCGTCCGTGCCCAGGCCGTCCATGGCCAGGTGCAGCTTCTCCGCCGCGGCCTGGGCCTGGGCCTTCGCGTCGCCCGGCGCCGGCGGGTTGAGCAGGCGCAGCGTGACGTCCGCGTCCGCGCCGCCCCAGCCGCGAATCTCGCTCTCCAGCGACTTGCCCGTCTGCCGCTGGTACTCGGATTTGATGGCCTGGAGCTGCTCGGGCGTCTTGCCCTCGAGCACCTTGCGCACGCCGTCCTCGTCCGCGCCGGTCCACCCGCTCATGGCGTCGCGGATGCGGGCCGCGTCCGCCTGGGAGGGGTTGCCCTTCATCAGGCCCATGGCGCGGTCGAAGTCCTCGTCACCCAGCTCGTCGCGGAGCCGGTCGGTCAGCGCCTTGTCCTGGGCGATGAGCGCGCGCTGCTCGGGCGTGGCCTTCTCCAGGCGCTCGAAGATGCGGTCCTCGTCCGTGCCCATTCCGTCCATGTCCCGCTTCAGGCCGTCCTTGAGGGCCTGGGTCTCCAGCTCCAGCTTCTGCTGGGGGGACTGGGCGGTGCTGGCGCCGAGCAGGCTCGTCGCGCGCGACATCTCCTCGGCGTCGAGGCCCTTGTTGAGCTCGGACAGCATGAACGCCTCGGCCGTCTGTCCCGGCATGGGGCCGCCGTTCAGCTCCGCGAACTTCTGGGCGATGACCTTGCGCTCCTCCGGTGAGCGCTTCTCCAGCGTCTTGAGCACCTCCTCGGAGGAGCCGAAGGTGGCGTTCAGTTCGGACTGGATGACGACCGCGTCGTTCTTCGCGGTGTCGCCGCGCAGCATCGCCTCGGCGCGCTTCCAGTCGTCCCCGCCCAGCTCGTCCTGGAGCTTGGCGTCGAGGTCCTTGTTGTAGTGGTCCTTGTAGGCCTGGCGGATGAGGTTGAGCTGCTCGGGCGTCTTGCCCTCGAGCGTCTGGAAGATCTTGTCCTCGTCGGTGCCCGCGCCGAACAGGCCACCATCCGTGGCCTCGTAGAGGGCGGTGGCGTCCTTGCTGGCCTGCTCCGGCGTGTACGGGGGCGTGGCGGGTCGCGGCGCGGCGGGCGTGGTGCCCGGCGTGGAGGTGTCCGCCACCATCATCCGCTGGAGCGCGGGGGAGACCTTGGCGTCGGCGATGGCCTTCTGGCGTTCGGCGGAGCCGGGGGGGGCGGAGAAGATGCGGTGGGCGGCGGTGCCCGACAGCGTGCCGGCCTGCTGGTACTGCGGCTGTTCCTTCAGGTAGGCCTGGAGGTTGTCGTAGCTCTTGCCGCTGGAGGGGTCGACGATGCGCTCACCCTGGCGGACGACGACGTGGCCGGACTGTCCCTCCTGGCCCGGGCGCGTGTCCTTCAGGAACACCATCTCCGACCGGGCGCGCAGCGCGGGCGTGGCCTTCTCCACCCAGTCCGCCGCCTGGTCCAGGCAGTTGGCCTTCGCGTCGTGGGAGTCCTCGGTCAGCAGCGAGCTGGAGGCCGGGGTGTCCAGCCGCGGGCCCTCGCGAGTCGGGGCGCGCTCGAAGCGCGACTGGTCCGGGGTGGCCGCGTTGGCCGCGGGCTTCGCTGGAGGCGGGGGAGGCGTCGGCTTGGGTGGGACCGCCGGCGTTTCCACGGTGGGGCGACGAACCGTGCCCTGTGTCCTGGGACGATTGTTGCCAGCTCCTTCGATGCCCATGATGTTCCCCCAAAGATGCGACGCGCGACGCGCGCTGTACGGATCCCCAAAACCCGCCCCCCATTATCGGGCAAACCCGGTCCCGGTTGCGTCTTTTGATGCGTCCGCAACCACCCAGGGTGGGCCGGTCCCGGGTCGCCTCAGCGGCGGTGGGTGCCGCTGGCGGCGCGGGGGGCCTGGGGGGCCTGGGGGAGGGCGAAGGACAGCTCGCGCACGCGCAGCTCGAGGTGGGCGAAGCTGTCCATGTGGCGGGGCGGCGTGCCCTCCGCGCGCAGGGCCAGGCGCGTGTCGACCTCCAGCTCGAAGCGGGTGGGCCAGAGCCGGTCCACCGCGAACGCGCAGCCGCCCTGACCCCGGACGTAGGTGGTCAGCGTCTCGCGCTGCTCGGAGGCGCGCAGGTGCTCGGGGACGGGTTGGGGCTTGGATGTGGACTCCATCGTGAGCCGCAGGCCGAGGCTGGCGTCGTCGCGCGCCTTGAGCTCCAGCGTGGTGTGGGCGCCGGCCAGGGGACCCTTGCCCGGGAGGGCGGGTGTCCAGCGCGCGCCGAGGCCCACGGGTTCGGCGGGGAAGATGCGCCCCAGGCCGCTGAGCGTGGCCGTCACCTGGTCGAGCGGTCCGCGCAGCTCCGGGGCCAGGTCCTTGGGCAGCTTCAGCGTGAAGCCGTTGGGGCGGCCGTCGTGGGCGACGCGGCCCTCTCCCGTCAGGCCGGGCAGGGGCTCGAGCTGGGTGTGGAGCTGCTTCACGGCCTGGGGGGCGGTGCCCGGCTGGACGAGGAGGGCCACGCTCTCGAGCGTGAACCGGAAGCGGGCCTCGCCGGAGGCCGCCACCGCGAGCACCTCGGCGGCGAGCACCAACTGGACGCCGGGGACCGGAGGACGGGGAGTCTTCTTCCCCGCGTCCTTGACGGCGCTGCTGCTCTGGGTGCGCACGCGGATGCGCTGGACGCTCCCCACGACGGGAGCGAGGCGGAGCAGCGAGTGCGGGGAGGTGCCCCGGTCCAGGACTTTCATGGCGGCGGGATGTTAGTCGTCCCGCCGGGACGAAAGGCAATCACCACCAGCCGGAACACTTCCCGGTGCCCTGGTTGCAGAGCTGGAGGCGGATGCGCGCCGTTCCGCTGTACTGCCCGCTCCATCCCGTCATCACGGTGTCGTCGACGCGGGCGTCGAGCCTGACGTTGCCGCTGCGGCTCCGGGTCCACCAGCTCCCTTCGTAGAGCTCCCCGTCGCTCACCACCCAGCTCTTGCAGACCGTCGCGCGCCCGCCGCTGGGCGTATCCAGGGTGGTGCAGGCGCTGGTGCTGGGGGGATCCGTCTCTTCCGGGAAGGGGGCCGGGCCCGCGTGGGGACTGGCGGACGAGAGGCTCGCGGTGGTCAGGATTCCTGCGAGGACGTGAAGCATGGCGGGGACGCTCCTGCCCTGTGGGAGGGCTGAAGGGCCACGGCATGCGTGGCCCGGCACGAGCGGCCAAGCTAGAGGTGCCACCCTCGTGCGACAACCGCACGAAAGGCCCATGGGCTCCACGGTGCGGAACACTTGGATGTCCAGGGAGCGGACCCCGGGGCGCGACACGAGCGCCCCGGGGCCGCGACGGCTCACCAAGACATCCCGGGCGCCGGCGGCGCATGTTTCACGCCGGCGCCCGAGGGCGGTGGCTCACTCGGCCCAGTAGGTGTGGGTCGAGATGCCGAAGCCGTCCGCCGGGTCGAAGAAGAACTCGACGGTGTGGCCGCTCCAGGGGTCCGGCGCGAAGCCGTAGCTGCAGCCCGCGAGCAGGCGACCCTCGAGCTGGGCGGCGAGGTTGGCCCGGCCCGCGCTCTTGACGTCCGCGGGAATCGTGTTGCGGCGGTCGGCCAGGCTCAGGGCGTAGTCGAAGCGCGCCAGCACCTCGGCGGGGGTGGCCAGCGTGGGGCGGATGTCCACGTCGCTGGCGTCGGCCGGGATGCGGTCCGGGTCGATGCCGAAGCACTCGGGGCGCGACCCCTGGTTGTAGGACCCACGGAGGTCGTAGAGCATCTGGGTCCACCAGTCGAAGTGGCGGGCGATGGTGCCGCCGTTCGCGCCGTCGCTGGGGATGGCGTTGGCCGCGGCGATGAGCGTCTCCAGGGGGGCGCTGAGCGTGGCCGCGTTGCGGATGTGCCGCAGGCTCACGACGCCGATGCCGGACGTGTTGGAGATGGCCTGGATGGAGGAGAAGGGCCGCGCGTTGAGCAGGTTCACCGCGCCGTTCCAGGCGTTGGGCAGGATGTCGTGGAGCTCCGTGGAGCTGATGCTGTTCACCAGCGCCACGATGGCCGCCTCGTCGTCGGCGGAGATGGCGAGCTCGTCGAAGATGCCCACGCAGCCGGACCCGACGAGGTACTCCTCCTCGCGAGCGGCCAGCTCGATCTCCTTCAGACGCGCCTCGCCGACCTGCGAGAGCGAGGAGATGTCCTCGATGGAGACGAACGGCGTGACGGCGCGGCGGGAGACGATGCCGCTCGCGACGTTGCTCGGCAGGTAGAAGTCGAGCGTCGCGTAGTTCGCGCCATTCACGAAGTCGAGGATGCCCTGGCACTCGGGGGCGACGTCGACATCCTGCGCCGTCAGGGGCGTGACCTCGGACTGGACCGGCTCGGGAGTCGATACATCTGCTTCGGTGGTACCGCCACAGCCAGCGAGAAGACCCGCGGCAAGCAAGGCTGAGCCAAGACGATGATTCACGAGATGCTCCTTGGGGAACTGCGGGGAGAGCCGGATTAATACACCGAACAGGGGTGTTGCTGGCAAATCAAGGAGTTGTATGTGTCCTGATTCATTCTGGAAGTCTTTTGTATCGTGTGAACCCAAGAGGGTGGGAAGCGCGCGTCAAGCCTGGAGTGCGGAGGCTCGCCGCGACGGGCGGCCGCTCCTGCGTGGAATGTGTTGTTTCATTTCGGCGCGGGACCCGTCTGGTGACGCAATGTTCACGAACGTGGCCGGATGTCCGGCGTAGAACGGGACGGAGCCTGGGAGTACGTCGTCGCGTGGTGGCTGGGGTCTCCCCGGGCGGCCGACCCGCCACGCTTGTGGGCAGGTTGATTCACCGCGCATGTGTTCACGGGTCGCGCTGTGTGTATGGGTTGAATGACGCGCGCGGCGTGGCGTGGGTCTTGGATGTCTGTCTCTGCACGGGGCGAGACAAGACAATGTTTCAGGGGCCTCGGGTGACGGGGGCTGCGCGGGGGGCTGCCTGGAGCTTCCTCGCGGCGCCCGACGCGAGGCGCGTGGCCTGGTGGGCGTTCGGGCCCACCGGGGTGCTGGTGGCGGTGACCGCCGCCCTCCTGGGCGCCAGCCTCGGGACGCACGAGGACACCCGGACGCCCTTGCTGGCCTTCTCGCTGCTGGGCGTCAGCTACGTGGGGGCCGCCCTCTTCCCGTGTGATCCCGGCGCGCCGCCGTGGGGCACGTGGCGCAACCAGCTGCACGACCTGGTGGCGATGCTGGGCTACGGCGGCGCGGGCGCGGGGCTCATCGAACTGGGCCGCGCGTTCGAGGACGTGGCACCCGTCGCGGCGCTCGCCACGCTCACGGCGACGGTCGGCAAGGGCGCGCTGCTGGGGGGCGGCCTCTCGCTGGAGTCCCCCGTGCGGGGCCGGGTCCAGCGGGTGCTGGAGGGCGCGCTCTTCGGCTGGATGGTGCTGACGAGCGGGTGGTTGTGGCTCGGCGTCTGACGCCCGGGGCGGAAGGAGCGCGGCCCGTCCCGGGCGCCATCGCGGCTCAGGTCCCCGCGGGGTCGGCGGAGCCCACGGGCAGCTCCACCTTGGCCTCCGTGTTCGTCCAGACGAACGGGATGCCGGGCTGACGGTAGAGCGTGGCGGGGATGTCCTTGGCCAGCTGCGCGTGCAGCTCCGGGAGCTGGGACCAGTGCACGCCATGCTTCGCGTGGTGCGCGGCGTGGTAGCCCAGGTTGCCGGTCATGAGGTTGTAGCCCGCGTGGAGGATGTTGTACGAGGCCTGGGTGTGCTCCGTGGCGTCGAGGCCCACGTGGTGGAAGTACGTGGCCCACACCGTCACGTAGAGCGACACGGCCATGGGCAGCAGGAAGACGAAGAGGGCGTTGTACCAGTCGTGCCAGAACAGGAGGCCGAGCAGCGCCACCTGCACCACGCCCATGCCCAGGAAGACGCGGAGGGCGCGCGGGTGCTGGAGGCCCACGCGGAAGGCGCGCGGATAGGCGACGAGGGCGTTGAAGGCGGAGTACTCGAACTCGCCCATCGTCGTCCCGTCCCGGCGCTTCCAGGCGGACTCGTCCTTGTCCTGGTCCAGGTAGTTGCGGTGGTGGCCCAGCACGTGGTGCAGGAACCAGGCGTTCGAAATCACGCCGGTCTGGAAGCCGAAGACGACTTCGAGCAGGCGGTTGGGCAGCGCGTGCCGGAACATGGGGACGTGCTGGTGGTGGTGGTTCCACGCGCAGATCCACCCCTTGGGAATCACCCACAGGGCGAGCCACAGGATGGGCAGCCACCAGCTCCTGGCGGTGAAGTACACCGTGAGGTCCAGGGCGAACACGCACATGAACAGCAGGACGGGGAAGCGGTCTCTCGGATGTCGGAACAGGGTCATGCGGATTCCACTGCGGGGGTGGTGCGGACTTCCTGTGGGGAACGGACGGCGTGGGGACGGCGCGAGACGAGTCTCCCGGTGACACCCTTGGGGAGGACCACTCCGAAGAAGAATCCTTCCTCGAACGGCTCGGTGGAGTCGACGTGGACGCGGGCGCGGGCGGCGATGGTGGCCAGCGCGGTCTGCAGGTACACCACCGCGAAGGCGCCGCCGGAGCAGGCGCGGGGGCCTCGGCCGAAGGGGAAGAAGTACCCGCTGCCGAGCGGATCCCTCGCCGTGCCGCCGTCGAGCCAACGCGACGGGTCGAACACCTCCGGGGCGCTCCAGTGGGCGGGGTCCCGGTGCAGGTGCTGGTTGGAGATCATGATCATCGCGCCCGCCGGCAGGGTGACGCCCGCGAGCTTCGTGTCCTGGGATGGCGTGCGCGTGAAGACGCGCACGGCGGGCAGCAGGCGCATGGCCTCGTAGGCGACGGCCTCCGCCCAGGGCGCGTCGCGCAGCCGGTCGAAGTCGAGCGGCCGGTCGCCCAGCGCGGCGGCCTCCGCCGCCAGGCGCGTCTCCACGGCCGGGAACTTCTGGAGCTGGTGATACGCCCCCACCAGGGTGGTGCTGGACGAGAAGACGCCCCCGTAGAAGAAGGTCCCCAACTGGTGCGCGAGGAACCGGTCCGGGATGTCGGGCAGCTCCCGCAGCGTCCAGGACATGAGGTCGACGCGGCGGGCATCCGGCGCCGCGCGGGCCTCGCGGACCTTCCGCTCGAACAGCCCGTAGAAGCGCTCGCGCGCCTGCTCGAAGCCCTTGGGCAGGGAGACGAAGCGCAGCGGCAGCTTCGATTGGATGCGGGCGTCCGCGCCCCGGGCCATCAGCAGGAAGTCTTCATAGGCGGAGTCCGGCAGGGACTCACCGATGGTGACGTGGGCGAAGGTGTCGAACGTCAGCCGGCGCAGGGTGGGCGTGAGGTCCAGGGACGTCGCCGTCGACAGCGCGTCCACGGCGGCGTCGATGGCGCGCTGCATGGGCCCCACCTGGGCGGCGAGCCACTCCGCCGTCCAGGGCTGTACCAGCGGGTCCTGCCGGCGCTTCTCGTTCCACTCGTCGCCCTGGAGCGCGATGAAGGTCGTGTCGTTCGTCACCGTGGGACGGACCTGGTCGCTGATGTTGCCCTTCTCGAACTCCAGCCGGCGCGTCTCCATGACCTCCTCGATGAGCGCCGGGTCGTTGAGCACCAGGCCGGGGTTGGGCCCCATCCAGATGAGCGTCACGCCGCCATACTCGCGACCATAGCGCGCGCAGACGTCCCAGGGCTGGGGGCCGAGGAAATCCCCCACCGTCCCGAGGAGGCCGGGCGTGGGGCCCGGCAAGGGCTCCATGGCCCTGCGCCGCGCGCCGAAGAACAGGTTGAACAAACCTCGTGAGAGAGGATTCGGCAAGGGGTGCTCCAGGACGGTGGCTCAGACGGTGATGCCGCAGGGAATCTTGTCGGGTCGCAGGACGGTGTAGGGCACGTCGCCACGGGCGTTGCGCGCGTTGACCGCCTCGAGCTGGGCCCTCAAGCGGGCGTGGAAGCGGTCCCGGATGACCCCGAGCTCCGCCTCCTTGAAGTACTCCTCGCGCCAGCCGCCTTCGTGGAGCAGGAACTCCTCGTCGTCGCCGAAGCTGGAGAGGGCCCGCCCGATGGCGACCTGCCAGAGGGTCTGCGCCTTGGTGGGAATCATCGCGGCGAGGTCCTCCGGGCCGATGGTCCCCTTCTGGGTCGGAGGCGCCCGGCGCATGCTCAGCGGCGCGTTGGGCACGAAGGCGTAGTGTTCGTACTGGAGGTAGTTCACCGCGGCGTGCTGGACGCTGATGGTGAACAGCAGGGTGGAGAGGATGTCCACCAGGTCGTCCACGCGTTCGAGCCGCTCACAGGGCAGCTTGTCCACCGGCAGGCCATGCTCGGTGAGGTCTGCCCACCACTCGCTCAGCTCGGTGTCCTCGGCCAGGTCCGCGTCGCTCCGGTAGAAGTGCCGCAGCACGCCGCCGACGTACTCCTCGATGGCGTCCCACAAGGGGAGCGCGTCGTCGCGATAGGGATAGTCGGGGAGCACCGCCGGGTCGAGCACGCCCCGTCGTTCGAAGTCCGGGCGCGGCTTGTTGTCCGACAGCTTCCAGCGTTGGTAGCCCTTCTTGCCGAGCGCGAGGTGTCCCTTGTCGGGGCCGCCAGTGGCGATGAAGTCGTCGAACACGCCCCCTTCGGCGAGCAGTCCCTTGCGCGCGCCCTCGTTGATGGCGAGCGTGTAGCGGAAGTGACGGCGCATCAGCTTGTAGACGGGGTGCGGGTCGGGGAGGTTGCGCATCGTCGCCACGACGAAGGGCTCCGCCACGAAGTGCGTGCGCAGCGCGTGACCGACCATCTGGTGCGTGTTGCCCTCGCTGCAGCGCACGTAGATCTTCGCTAGGAGCCAGTCGTACTCGCCGTCGTTCGGCGTGAAGACGGGGGCCTCCTCCGGCGCGCGGCCCAATTGGATGGCGATGGGGCGCAGCCGCCGGGTGTCGTCCAGGAACAGCAGGCACCGCGAGGCGGGGGCCCAGCGGCGCTCCTCGACGCTCGCCTCGTCGGTCTTCCGGTACATCGGGATGCCCTCGAGGATCTCGAAGTCGATGAGGAAGACGCGCCGGGCGTCGAGCGCCCGCGCGAGGCTCATGCCCGGTGGCAAGAGGCCGTGCAGCGCCTCGTCGGTGAGCGGCATGCCGTCCGGCACCCGCGGGACGAGCTGGATGTGCAGCGGGTTGATGCCCTGCACGGCCTGTCGCGCGAACTCGTAGTCGTCCTTCCAGCGCTGCGCCAGCTGGGGCAGCTCGATGCCCTTGAAGAAGTCGAAGATGTCCACCAGGCCGTTCCAGGCGTGGCGGAGCATGGGCAGGTTCAGCTGGATGGCGGCCAGCGTCTTGGCGATGACGACCTCGTAGCTGCCCTCGCTCAGGTTGCGGTACAGCTCGTCCTTGGGGAGGGGACGCTCCTCACTGATGTCGAGCGCGCCCGGCAGGCCGACGGTCGCCTCGGCGGGACGCCAGGCATATTGCTTGCGACGCCGCTCCACCAGCTGGCGGCGCGCGGTCCGCTCGCGCTCGTGTGTCACCTGCCGAGGCAGGCGGGCCGTGCCCTCCAGGACGTCGACCGTCGTCCCGCCGAGCACCCAGCGGAACCAGGGGAAGAACCACGTCCGCTCCCCGGCGAGGACATGGACGCAGTCGAGCAGCCAGTCACTGGCGATACCCCCGGCATTGGTGAAGCGCAGCGAGACCAGCTCTCCCAAATCACTGGCATGGATGGAATAGACATCCTCCGCGCCGGCCTCGAAGTCGTTGTGAAAGCGTTTGTCCAACGGCTGCGACTCGCTCTCCCCTCGCGTTCCAACCAGGACGACGGAAATCGCGGCGTCCGTCCCCGCACCGAGCCTCGAACTCGTGCGGATGATGAGTTTGTACTGGACAGTCATGAATCCCTCTTGCAGACGGTTCAGACCGTAGGACGAGGAAAGCAGGAGCTGCAAGCCATGCTACCCTCCCCGGAGAATGACGCTCTCGTCGCTCACCGCACGCTTCGTCCCGGCCCTGCCTCCCGCGCCTCCGTGCCCGTCTCTGGTGGAGGGAAGACCGTGGACGGACCCGAGACGCGAGCGGGCGTGGCGGGGGTGGTGATGAAGGCCCTGTCGCGTTGGATGGCGTCGCTGGGATGGGGTCCTCGCGGCGAGCCGGCGGAGCCGCTGGCGCCCGAGGAGCTGGCGCGTTGGTATTCGGGGCTGAGCCCGGACGAGCAGCGCGCGCTCAGCCGGGAGCTGGCGCCGAGAGTGCGCGCGACGCGGGTCGAGCGGGAGCCGTCGACGCTCCCGGCGGTCGTCACCGGACGGCTCGTGTTCGAGCAGGACGGGCCCGACGGGCCCATCCCCCTGCACCACGTCAAGGTGGAGCTGTGGGATCGCGACATCGGCTCGCCGGATGACTTCCTGGGCCAGGGTTTCACGGATGGTTCGGGGGCGTTCACCATCCGTTACGACCCGGCGGACGCGGGCGTGGGGGACCTGCCGGACCTGGAGATCCGCTTCTTCGAGCCGCAGCACACGTTCCGCGCGGATGGGACGGTGGTGGAGTCGTGGCGGCGCATCGGCTCCGAGCGGGGGCCGGACGACCACGGTGGGCTCCAGCACGACTTCGGCACGCTGCGGCTGCCGTACTGGGAATACGACCCGGGGACGCCGCTGGCGCGGCTGCTCGTCACGGAGGAGGGGACGCCACCCACGGCCTATGCGCCGGGGCGGGCGCTGGCGATGCTCAAGGCCGTCGCGCCCATCGAGCTGGTCAAGCGCCGCCACCTGCTCGAGGGCCGGCTGGGGCGCCCGCCGAGCCTGGCGCGCATCCAGGCGGACTACCCGGAGTCGATGACGGTGCGGATGGAGCGCGAGTCCCCGGGCTCCACGCGCTCGGACGCGTTCTTCGGGGAGCGGCTGCTCAACGGGATGTTCTCCACCATCCTGGACCGGGACCCGGAGGTCGCGGACGCGAAGGACGCCTTCCGGCTCTACTTCCCCTGGAACGCGTACGAGCAGGATGGCGTCCACTGCCTGCCCGACGTGGACGTGCGCTTGAGGCTGGTGGAGGGGAAGCTCTTGCCCGTGCGCATCATCCTGGGGATGCGCGAGCCGGGCGTGACGGCGCCGGGGGCTCCCGTCACGCGGCGGAGCTTCACGCCCGCGGACGGCGCGGCGTGGGAGGCCGCCAAGCGCATGGCGCGGGTGAGCGCCACGCTGGACACGGAGCTGGGCAACCACCTGGGGCAGTGCCACTTCAACGTGGAGCAGTACGCCATCGCCGCGCACCGCAACCTGCGGCACAGCCCGCTGCGCTGGTTGCTGATGCCCCACCTGCGCGAGGTGGTGCTCATCAACCACGCGGCGAACGGGTTCCTCGTCGGGCCGGAGGGCTACATCACCCGCGCCAGCGCCCTGACCGAGCGGGGCATCGACACGCGCCTGGAGCACCTGCTGGGCAGCTACGACTGGAAGGGCTTCTCGCCCGCGCCTCCCGTCTGCGAGGGACACCGCTACGCTCGCGCCGCGGGCCTGTTCTGGCGGCTGGTGGGAGAGCACGTCGACGCCTTCTTCACCGAGCATGGCGCGCGAGTGGAGGCGTGGTGGACGGAGGTCCGCCGCTTCTCGGACGACCTGGTGTCGCACTCGGCGCCGGCGTTCGTGTGCCGCTACCTGCGCGCGAAGGTGCCGGGGAGGGAGGCGCCGTGGTTCGTGCGCTCGGAGCGGATGGACCTGGACGTGAAGACGGCGCAGCCGCCCCCCCGGGCCGTCAGCGCGGTGACGCGGACGGACTCGCCCCAGCCTGGGGAGATGGACGCGCTCGCGCAGCTGTGCCGCTACGTCATCTTCTTCGCCACCTTCCGCCACGCCTGGGCCAACAACCTCCAGTGGGAGGACGCCAGCGAGGTGCTCTACGCGTGCCTGGGGCTGCGCTGGGGCAAGGCGGGCGCCTTGTCCGGGGAGGAGGACCTGGACGTGGCGCCACCTCCGGACCAGGCCACGGAGATGCTGTGGATTTCGTGGATGCTGTCCAAGACGAACTACGGCTTCCTGCTGTCCAACGAAGAGGCGGATGTCCACCCGCGCTTCGTGGAGCTGCTGCGGGCCCACGCCGCCGAGTTCGCCGCGCTGGGCCTGGATGTCCGCACGGTCAGCTCGCGCATCAACATCTAGCGCGGCGTGGACCTCCTCGGGGTGACATCCCGAGATGGGTCGTCCTTCCGCGTCGTGGCGTCGAGGTGGGTGAGGCAGTCGCGCAGGTGGCGCAGTCCCTCGTCGATGCCCTTCACGGACACCGCGCCATAGCCGAGCACCCAGCCCGCCTGGGTGGCCCTCCCCGCGTAGTAGCCGGACAGCCCCTCCACGTTGACGCCCCGCTCCCGCGCCCGCTCGCAGAGCGCCCGCTCCAGCGCGACGCTTCCGCGGGTGAGCAGGGCGCACAGGTGCAGGCCCGCGACGGAGGGCGCGACGTGGACCCGGTCTCCGAAGCGCAGCGTGAGTCCTTCCGTGAGCCGGCGATGGCGGGCTTCGTACTCGCGCCGCATCTTGCGGATGTGGCGCGCCAGCAGGCCCTCGTCGATGAAGCGCGCGAGCGCCGCCTGCGTGGCATGCGGGCCGTGACCGTCCGTCACCCACCGGGCCACGCGCAGCTCCCGGTGGAGTGACGGCGGCGCGACCAGGAAGCCCAGCCGGAGCGCGGGCAGCATCACCTTGGAGAACGAGCCGATGTAGAGGACCCGGCCCGTGGTGTCCATGGCCTGGAGCGTCTCCAGCGGGCGCCCGCCGAAGCGGAACTCGCTGTCGTAGTCATCCTCGATGACCCAGGCGTCGCGTCGACGGGCCCATTCGAGCAGCGCCTGGCGCCGCGCCGTCGACATCACCGTCCCCAGGGGGAACTGGTGCGAGGGCGTGACGTACACCAGCCGCGTGTCGTCCGGCAGCGCGCGCACGTCGATGCCCTCCGCGTCCACGGGGATGGGGCTGACGCGCGCGCCCTGGGACTGGAACAGCAGCCGAGCGGGCGGGTAGCCGGGCTCCTCCACCGCCACGCGCGCCCCGGGCTCCAGCAGCACGCGCCCGACGAGGTCCAGCGCCTGCTGGGCGCCCTGGGTGACGAACACGTCCGCCGCCTCCGCGCGGACGCCACGGGAGACGCCCACGTGGCGCGCCACGGCCTCGCGGAGCGCGGGGTGGCCGGCGGGTTCCCCATAGGCGGCCGTCAGCGCGCTCGCGCGCAGCTGCCGCGCCACGAGCCGCCGCCACGTCTCGAAGGGGAACAGGGCGCCATCCGGGACGCCGACGCGGAAATCGAAGGGCGCATGGGGCCCCTGGAGGGAGGGCTCGGGCAGCTGGCTCCAGAGGGCCCGTGTCCGCGCCTTGCCCTCCCGCGCGCCCGGCCGCTGGCGCGTCTGTCGGGGGCGGGGTGGGGCCTGGACGAAGCTGCCGGTGCGCACGTGGCCCACCAGCAAGCCCTCCGCGGCGAGCCACTCGTAGGCCACGCCGACGGTGTTGCGGGACACCCCCAGCCGCCGAGCCAGCTCGCGGGACGGGGGCAGCCGCTCGCCCTGGCGCAGCCGGCCATCGAGCACCTGGGCGCGCAGCCCCCGGTAGATCTGCCCCGCGAGGTCCCGGCGGTCGTCCAGGTTGACGTGGAGGTCCATGGGCACGCTCTAGATTGGCCCAGTGAGATTCGTCAATCCTGGCCCTTCAGCAGGGCCAGCGCGGGACGCATCCTCACGGCATCTTCGCAAGGAGCCGTCATGACCACCGTCCCGCCCGCCTACGCCGTCGACACCTCCAACACGCCCTGGGTCCCCATGGGCCCCGCCGGCATGTCCTTCAAGCCGCTGCGCTTCTTCCGGGACGGCAGCGGCTGGTCCTACCTGTTCCGGCTGGAGCCGGGCACCGTCATCCCGCGTCACCGGCACACGGGCGAGGTGCACGGCTTCAACCTCTCCGGTCACCGCGAGCTGCTCGACACGGGCGAGGTGATTGGACCGGGCGGCTACGTCTACGAGCCGCCCGGCAACGTCGACAGCTGGCGGGTGGTGGGAGACGCGCCCGCCGTGCTCCACATCACCGTGAAGGGCGCCATCCAATACCTCGACGCCGAGGGCCGGGTGACGCGCGAGGTGACGTCCGCGGACCGGCTGGAGACCTACCGCCGCTGGTGCGAGGCGAACGGCGTCCCCTTCGCCGCGACGCTGGAGTGACGCGCGGCGCCCTCGGCGGTCCGGGCCCCGGGCCCGGGTTCGCCGCCGCCATTTCCAGCTCCCCATCGAAGGGCCCGAACTCGGGGGAGTGAAACCCCAACGAGCCCGGACGGAATGCTTCGGTGGGAGGACGCTCAATCCCCCGCGGCGAGCCAGCGCAGCGTGGTGTCCCAGGCGCGCTCGGCGGCGGCCTCGTCGAAGTCGGGCAGGTCGGGGTCGGTGAAGACGTGGCCCGCGCCGTCGTAGCGGTGCAGCTCCACCCGGGCGCCCGCGCGCATGAAGGCCAGCCGCCACGCCTCCAGCTCCGCGTCGGTGACGAAGTCATCCGGCCGCGCGACGTGGGCGAGCAGGTCCATGCGGGGCGGGAGCTGGACATCGGACTCGGCCACACCATGGAAGAGCACCAGCCGCGGCGGGGCTCCGCGGCGCACCGCCACGCGCTGGGCGAGCGAGGCCCCCAGGCTGAAGCCCAGGAGCACGTCGGGGCGCCAGGCCTCGACCTCCGCCAGCGCGCGGTCCAGCAGGGCCTCGCGTCCCACCGCGTCCCGCAGCGCGAGCGCGCGCTCCAAGGTGTCCGCGGTGGCGCCGTCGTACAGGTCCGGGGCATGGACCCCGTGTCCGGCGGCCTCCAGGCGCGAGCACGCGGCATGGATTGCGGGGCGCAGGCCGTAGGCGGAGTGGAGGACGAGGATGCGCATGGGGCAGCTCACGGATTCGCGGACCGCGCGGGACACCTCGCGCCGCGACGCGAACCTGTCAGTGATGGGGCTGCGCGTCCACAGGGTCCTTCACTTCCGCGCCCTCGCCGTCGAGCACCCGTCGCGTCATCGCCAGGGCGAGGTCCACCGCCCGCTCGCCGGGGTTCCTGGCCACCCGGGCCCCGAGGTCGCCAGGCTCGACGAGGCGCACCAACCGTCGGGGGGTGATTGCATGCGGAGTGCGAGCGGTGGCTAAGCTCGCCCGTGCATGGCTCAGGATGGAGCAGCGCCTCCCCGCCTCTGGCTGGAGGTCGACATCGCCCAGGCGGGGGACGAGGTCCAGGAGGTGACCCGCGCGGACATGAACGTCCACACGCGCCCGCGCACCTTCTCCCGGAAGGATGTCATCGAGCAGTTCAAGGCGTGGGTCCAGGCGGCCGCCCGCCAGAGCAGCCCCCTGGCGCCGGCGGCCCAGGCCGAGCAACTCCACGATGCGCTGTTCCAGAGCGAGGTCCTCGCGGCGTTCTCCTCGCTGCAACGCGTCGTGGGCGTGCCGCCGCCGCTGATGCGGCTGATGCCCCAGCACCGCGACCTGGAGGGCGTTCCCTGGGAGGCGATGTGCAAGCGGGGCGGCGAGGCGGAGTTCCTGGGCATCTCCCAGGAGATGTGCCTGGTGCGCGGCGTCCACACCACGCGGCCTTCGCGTCCGCATCGCGTGGATGGAGCCATCCGGATGCTGGTCATCTCCCCGCTGGACGAGGACCGGCCGGGCTTGATGAAGGAGGACCTCCAGCCGGCCATCGACTCCGGGCACCTGGAGTGGCTGGAGCCGCTGGTGGGCTCGCGCGCGCGGCTCGAGTTCGTGGAGCAGCGCCTGATGAAGGCGCCCGTGCCCCACATCCTGCACTTCATCGGGCATGGGAGGGCCCTGCCGACCCCGGCGCTCCAACTGGCGGACGACGCGGACGGTCAGGAGTCCTGGCTCAAGGTGGCGCTGCTGGCGCGGCTGCTGCAACCCGCCTTTGGCGATGCCCTGCGGTTGGTGACGCTCGAGTCGTGTTCGGGGGCGCAGCCGGATTCGCTGACGAGCGCGGCGGCGCGGCTGGGAGACCTGGGCGCGGACGCGGTGGTGGCGCACCTGTGGCCCGTGCGCGCGAAGGTCGCCCGCCATTGCTCGAAGGCCTTCTACCACGCGCTCATCGAGAAGACGGTGCATGCCGGCGACGTGGCGCGCAGCCTCCAGGCGGCGCGCTTCAGCCTGTACACGACCTTCGAGGAGAGCGCGGAGGCGTTCTCGCCGGTGCTCTACCTGCGCAACCGGGACTCGCTCCTGTTCGACTTCCAGACGCGGACTCCCACGCCGCCCCAGGTCTCCGACGTCGCGCCATCCCCCGTCGTGTCAGGGGCTCGGGAGCCTCCGGGGTCGTCGGAGTTGCAGGGGCTCGGGGACCTGATGAAGCGGCCGTTCTGCCTGGTGCTGGGGGACCGCTGGAACGAATCGCTCACGGGGTTCCGGCAGACGCTGCACGACAACCTCACGGGGCCCTGGGCCGCGCCCTCGGGGCTCCCGATGAGCGCGCTCGCGCAGCGCTATGTCCTCAAGTCCGGGGCCAAGGCGCTCAGCCCGCTGTTCCAGGACGAGTTCCGCGGCGCGATGCCGTCGCTCCCGCTGGTGGAGTCCTTCGCGGCGCACCTGCCCCCGGGCGTCCACATCACCCTGCTGCGCACGCCCCTCCTGGAAGACGCGCTCGTGCGCCTTCATCCCGAGCGGACGCTGTATGTCGTGCAACCCCTGCCTCCGGGCAGCGGCATGCCGTCGCTGCGGATGTGGGACGGGAAGAAGTGGCGGCAGCTCGGCGCGCTCCCCGCGAAGTTCGACCCCGAGCGGGAGATGACCCTGGTGCGGCTGTACCGGGGATATCTGGCCGGCCCCGTCTTCGAGATGCCGCTGCTCACGGAGGACGACTACCTGACGGAGGTCCGCGACCTGGAGTCCGTGCTGATGCCGGAGCTGGCCGACCTCCTGCTGGGGCCGCTGCGCAACCGCCCGACGCTGCTGGTGGGGATGTCCCTGTTGATGTGGCATCACCGGTTGTTGTTGCACCAGATCTTCGATACCCGGCCGCTGTCGGAGCGGAGCCGCGTGCTGCTCGAGCCCGGTGAGCCGGAGGCGGAGTCCTGGCAGCGGGGACGCGGGCTGCCGTGCAACGGGCCCGTGCGGGTCATCCAGATAGACGAGCGCCCGCTGCGCGCGTTCGTGGATGCACTCGCCCCCGGAGCCGCGTCATGAGCCACGCCCTGGCCCCGGCGTCCGAGGTGGCGCAGAGCGCGCCGCAGGAGGACCCGAACCCCTTCCGAGGCCCCCAGCCCTACCGCTTCGCGGACCATCCGCGCTTCATCGGGCGGGAGGAGGACGCCTGGAAGCTGCTCCATCGCATCCGGGCCCACCCCTGCGTGACGCTCTACGGGCCGTCGGGCGCGGGCAAGTCGTCGCTGATGCAGGCGGGGGTGTTGCCGCTGCTGGTGAACCAGCATGGCTTCCGGGTGGTGCGCGTGGACGTCTGGCCCGCCGGTGAACACCCGTTGGCCCGGCTGCTGGGGTTCATGGATTCGGAGCTGGGGCTGGGCAGCTCTCCGGAGGGGCTCTCCGGGCGCGAGGCATTGGAGGTGGCGCTGGAGCTGGCGACGCTGCGCTCCGACCAGCCCATCCTCGTCTACCTGGATCAGCTCGAGCAGCTCTTCCTCCCGAGCCGCAAGTCGTCATGGACGGACGAGTTCATCGAGGTGCTGGGGGGGCTGGCGGGCGGGCCGTTCCGGGGGCTCCAGTTCGTGCTGGCGCTGCGCGAGGACTACCTGGGGCGCTTCCGGGACCGGCTCCGGGGACGCAGGGCGCTGCTCGCCCAGGGCTTCCGGCTGGGGCCGCTCACCGTGAAGGAGATGACGGCGGTCGCGTGCTCCCTGGCCGCCATGGGGACTCCGGCCCAGCGGTGGACGCACGAGGAGATGCGCCCGCTGATGGTGCAGATGCGGGCCGCCGGGCAGCTGGACGACCACGATGACGCGGAGGTCCAGGCCGCGTTCGCGCAGATCGTCTGCCGGGCGCTCTGGGAGGCCCGTTCACGGGACGCGACGGCGACGCCCACGCAGGCGGAGCCGATGCTGCACCGCTACCTGGACGAGACGCTCGATGCCTTCGGGACGGACAGGGACGCGGTGTTGCGGCTGCTGGAGGACCTCTTCATCGCCAAGGACGGCAGCCGGACCCTGCTGACCCAGAACGAGGTGGAGACCGAGGCGCGCGACACGCTGCCGGAGAACGTGCTGGCGCGCCTGGAGGCCGCGGCCGTGCTCCATTCGGAGGAGCACCAGGGCAAGCCCTACTACGAGCTGGGGCATGACTGGCTGGCGCGCAAGGTCCGTGAGCTGAAGGAGGCGCGGCAGACGCGCGAGGCGCGTGAGCGGGGCGAGCGCGAGCTGCGCGAGGTGGCGGAGCGCAAGCTCGAGGAGCAGCGACGGGCCCTGGCCGACGAGCGCGAGGCGCATGCCACGCGCATGGCCGAGGAGAAGCGGCGGCAGCGCGAGCGCCGGTGGCGATTCCTGGCCGTGGTGGCGCTGGTGGCCGCCCTGGCGCTGGCGGGCGTCGCCACGGGGGCGATGGAGGTGCGTCGGCGCGCGTTGGAGCTGTTGAGCCAGGCCCAGGACAGCCTGTTGGTGGCGCGGGCCCGCGAACTGGCGGTGCGACAGAAGGAGGTGCTCGCCGCGCAGCTGTTGCTGGAGGTCAAGGGCCCGGAGCAGGCAGCGGGCTGGACGCAGCTGGCCAACGAGCTGCTCGCGATACCGATGCCCCTGCTGACGCTCCGCTCGGACGCTCCCGTGCAAGACGCGGCCTTCGGCCCGGTGGACGTCATGGGGGCGAGCCCCGAGCGGGTCGTGATGGTGTCCCGGTCGAAGGTGGCGTGGTTGTTCAACGCGGACGGGACGGGGACGCCGACGGCGCTCGAGGGGCACCGGGGCAACGTGGTGGATGCCGCGTTCAGCCCGACCGAGCCCATGGTGGCGACCGCTTCGGAGGATGGGGATGTCCGGCTGTGGCCCACGGATGGGACCGGCCGGGCCTTCCTCGTGCTCCAGGGGCACACCGCGCCCGTCCAGTCCGTGCGGTTCAGCGCGGATGGGAGGTGGGTGGCGACGGCGTCCTCCGACGGGACGGTGTGCATCTGGAATACGGCGACGGGGGCGCTGCGCGTCACGCTGCGCAGCGATTCGGGGACCCTCGTGTCCGCCCGGTTCAGCGCGGACGGGCGCCGTCTGGTGACGGCCCAGCTGAACGGGCTCGCGAAGGTGTGGAATCTGGATGGGTCGGGCCCGCCGGTGACGCTCGGGGTTCCCGCGGGCATCATCCTCTCCGCGGCGCTGAACTCGAACGGCACCCAAGCCGTGACGGCCTCCAACGACTCCCTGGTGAGGCTGTGGACGGTGGACGGGGCGGCGCCCCCGGTCGTGCTCAAGGAGCACACGGGCATCGTGTACTCCGCGGAGTTCAGCGAGGACGATGCGTGGATCGTCACGGCCTCGCAGGACCAGACGGTGCGGGTCTGGCGTTCGGCGGACGGCGCGCCGGTCGCCGTCCTTCGGGGACACACGGACGCCGTGCGCACGGCGTACTTCGACCGCTTCGCGACGGCCATCGTGTCCGCCTCCGAGGATGGGACGGCGCGGGTCTGGCGGACGGACCTGATACGCCAGCCCGACGCGACCGGGCGCGCGTCGCCCGAGTCGCGCCCGAAGGACCTGCCATCCTGGGCCTGGGGCTCGTCGTCCCTCGTGTTGCGGGCGGCGGACGCGAGCCTGCGCTCGGCCCGCTTCAGCGCGGACGGGAACTGGGTGGTGACGGCATCGGACGACAAGACGGCCCGGGTGTGGCGGGTGAGGAGCCAGATGGCCCCCACCGCGCTCCAGGGGCACCTGCACCCGCTCACCCAGGCGACCTTCAGTCCGGACGGGAAGCAGGTGCTCACCGCCTCGAGGGACCGTTCGGCGCGGGTGTGGCGGACGGACGTCCAGGCCCCGCCCGTGTTGCTGTTGGGACACGAAGGCGCCATCCAGTCCGCGCGGTTCAGCGGGGATGGGCGGTGGGTGGTGACGGCGTCCGACGACCTGACGGCGCGGGTCTGGCGGGCGGATGGCGCGGGCATCCCCGTGGTGCTTTCCGGGCACTCCGATTCCGTGGTCTCCGCTCGCTTCAGTCCGGATGGGACGCAGGTGGTGACGGCGTCTCTCGATGGGACGGCCCGGGTCTGGCGCGCGGACGGCGAGGGGCCTCCCAGCATCCTGTCCGCGCACGAGGGCGCCATCTGGTTCGCGGAGTTCAGCCCCGACGGGGCCTGGGTGGTGACGGCGTCGGATGACAAGACGGCGAGGGTCTGGGATTGGCGGACGGGCGTGGTCGTCGCGACGTTCGTCGGGCACGAGGACGCCGTGCAGACCGCCCGCTTCAGTCCGGATGGGCGCTTCGTGGTGACGGCCTCCTCGGACGGCACCGCGCGCGTCTGGCGGGTGTCGCGGCCCGAAACGCCCGTCCTGCTCTCCGGACACGAGGGCTTCGTCGTCTCCGCCGAGTTCAGTCCGGACGGGACGCAGGTGGTGACGGCGTCGACGGATGGGACCGCCCGCGTGTGGCGCGCGGATGGCACGGGCCTCCCCGTCACGCTGACGGGGCACAATGGCTATGTGAACGTCGCCTCGTTCAGCCAGGATGGCCGGTGGGTGCTCACGGGTTCGGAGGACCGGACCGCGTGGCTGTGGCGCGCGGATGGCGGAGGGGTTCCCCTGGTCTTCCGGGGCCACAACGGGGCCGTCCGCGCCGCGGACCTCTCTCCGGACGGGAAGCGGGTGGTCACCGGCTCCACGGATGCCACGGCGCAGCTGTGGTCGGTCGACGTGGAGGCGCTTCGTCGACGGCTCGAGGCGAGCAATCTCGACTGCCTCCCGTCGGACCTGCGCCGGGCTCATCTGGAAGAGAGCGAGGCGGACGCCCTGGCGCGCTACGCGGACTGCGAGGTCGCCCACGGGCGTCCTCGCCCCAGTGACTAGCCCGCGGTCATCCTCGCGGCGGGGTCGCCCAGCAGCAGGTAGCCGCGCAGGTCGTTGCGCAGCATCCACAACAAGCCGAGCTTCGTGGGGTGGGTGGGGTCCTTCTTCCCGCCCGCCTGCGCGCTCTCCCGGGCCTGGTATTGCTGGAGCACCCGCTCGTTGATGGCGCGGTAGAAGCGCAGGAGCGCGTCGAGCGCCACGCCCGCGCGGCTGCCGTTCGCCAGCGTCTCCAGCGCGGAGAGGATGCGGTCCGGGCGCGCCGTCTGCGGGTCATTCGCGTCGAGCAGGCCGAGGGTCCAGGTGAGGTCCGCGTGGCCCACCACCGCGAGCGGTCCGCGCGGATTGGCCAGCAGGGCCTGGGGGAGGGCCGCGAGGAAGGGCGGCTCACCCCGACCCGGCAGGTGTTGGAGCACCTCCTTCGCGGGGGATTGGTAGGCGCCCGTCCTGGCGAGGAGCGTCAGCCAGGGGTGGAAGACACTCTCCGCCGGAGTGGCCGCGCCGAAGCACGAGACGTTGAACCACATCCCTCCCGGCAGGAACGGCTCGCTCCGAGCCCGCTCCGCCGTGAGCGTCTGTCCCGGACCGAGCGACATCGCTCCCTGGAGCCGCCGCTGTTCCTGCGGGGAGGACCAGCCCTCGGGGGGGCGCCCCAGGCCATGGGCCACGGAGAGCATCACCCCGGAGCGCGCCTCTCCCGCGCGCTGGAGCAGGCCGTCCACGCCTCCGTCATGGGGCAGCTCCGTGAAGGTGGCGCCTGGCCGCGTCCGGGGCCACTGCGCCCGCATCCGCTGGAGACAGGGTTGAATCAGCGCGGCATGTCCCTGCCGCGTCGCGTTGGTGCCGTCATGCGCCGTGTAGAGGAGCACCCGTGGCGAGGGCGGCGCGTCGGAGCGCTTCTCGCAGCGCACCACCTTGTCCGCATAGCTCGCGTAGCCCTCGGGATGGGCGGTGCCATCGTCCCGCCCCACGTGTAGCCGGCCGACGAAGGCGCCGTGGGCCAGGACCTGCTGGAACGCGAGCGAGACCTGCCGCGCGTCTCCGAGGAGCAGCAGGTACCGGGGCCGCTCGAGCTCCGGCACGTCGGGGTCCTGGTGGACCGTCGTCTGCCAGTTCATCGCGGCCTCCGCGCTCATGTCGCGGGGGACCCGGTACACCGTCACGGGAGCCGGCTGCTGGTCGCCTCGGTACGCCATCAGCGGCCGGATGGCCTCCAGGAGGGCATCTCCGTCGGCCCCCTCGGGGGCCACCACGCCCCAGCGCTGGACCGCGAGGTCGTTGGGGGAGGCGTCTGGCGCGTCGAGGAGCAGGGCCTCCGCGCGGCCGGGAAGCGAAAGGGGACGAGGGGCCTGTTCGGTGGCCTCGCGCGCGAGCCCTTCCTCCAGGACGGGGCGGGAGGTGGTGGCCTCCGCGAGCAGAGGCGTCGCGAGAACAGCGGCGGGGGTGGAGGCCATGCGCGCGAACCTTCTCGAGTCCAGGCAGCGGGGATTCGCCCAGGATTCCACGGGCTCCATGGCCGCGACAAACGGTCGTCGCGGGTAGGGGGCACGCCGCCTTCCTCGCGCGGGCCTGTGGTCGCGTCGACACTGCCGTCCGGGCCTCGTGCTCGGGCTCGGACCTGGGGGGCAGGGGGCATTGCTAGGATGTGGTCCCCACGCACGCCGCACGTCTCGCGCGCTCCTCTCGACGCGGCCCGTTCTCCCGGGAGGTCCCATGTCCGCGTCACGTCCGCTCACGCCGCTCCTCCTCCTCGCCGTCGTCCTGCTGGGGCAGGCCTGCTCCCACGGCCCCCGGCCGCCAGAGTCCCTCCCGGACTTCTACCGGGCGCCCCTGCCCATTCCCGGGACGCAGCCGGGCCATGTCATCCGCCACGAGCCGCTCACGGGGTTCGCCGCGCTGGAGGACGCCGCGAGCAACGAGCGGGTGCTGTACCGCTCCAACGCCGTGGCGGGCGACAGGCCCATCGCCGTGTCGGGCATCATCGCCCTGCCCAAGGGCCCCCCGCCCGAGGGCGGCTGGCCCATCGTCAGCTGGGCGCACGGGACGGTCGGCGTGGCCGACGTGTGTGCTCCCTCGCGCGACACGCTGGGCGCGGCGGCGCACGTCTTCAACCAGGCGCCGCACCGGCTGCTGAACCTGCTCCTGCGCAACGGCTACGCGGTGGTCATGACCGACTACGAGGGGCTGGGCACGGTGGGGCGCCATCCCTTCCTGCTCGGGGATTCGGAGGCGCGGGGCGTGCTCGACATCGTCCGGGCGGCGAGGAACCTCTACCCGGACGTGCTCTCCACGAAGTTCGCCATCGCCGGCCACTCGCAGGGAGGACAGGCCGCGCTGTTCGCGGCGGCGAGGGCCGCGCAGCGGCTCGCGGGGTCGGGCCTGGAGCCGGTGGGGGTCATCGCGTACGCGCCCGCGTCGGCCATCCTCGGGCTGTTCCGGCTGGGCATCGCCCAGACGCAGCCCTTCGAGGGCGCCGCCTTCATCCCCATGTACTTCACGGGCGCGGCGGAGGGCGACCCGGAGCACATCCAGTTGGATTCGCTGTTGAAGGACGCGCGAGCCCGCGAGCTGTACTCCCATGTGGACACGCGTTGCCGCGTGGAGCTGAGCGCGGCGGACTCGTGGGGAGGCATCAACGTGAAGGACACGGTGCTCGCGCCCGACGCGGACCTCGGCGCGCTGGAGGCGCAGCTCGAGGCGATGCACCCGGGGACGTTGAACATCCCCATTCCCCTCCGGCTGGTGCAGGGCCGCCTGGACACGCGCGTGGACCCGCTGCAGACCCTGAGGGTCTACTCCGAGCTCACCCAGCGCGGCGCGAACATCGACTACGTCGGGTGCCCGTTCGCGGACCACTTCGGCGTGATGGGAGACGACCTCCCCGGGATGCTGGGCTGGCTGCGGCAGCGCTTCACCGGCCAGCCCCCGGACCCCGCCTGGACGAGCTCCTGCGCTCCGCTCACGCCCGAGGAGCTGAGGTCCGCTGGCGCGCCCGGGTCGACCCGGTAGGCCCTCCCGCCCCGGAAGGCGTCCGCGTCCCAGGGCGCCGGCGACGTCCACGCCAGCGCCCTCGCCGTCAACTCCCTCGCCATGGTGCAGGTGGCGCTCATCGGCTCCTGCTTGCGCCACCTGCAGCCATCAGACAGGGCCCCGGGCGAAGGCTCAGTACGGCTTCTTCCGGGTGTAGTTCTCGCCCAGGCGACAGACGCTCTCGAACATCGCGTGTGTCTTGCGCTGGGTGAGGATGACGATGGCCCGCTCCTGCTCCGTCAAGGGCCGGCCCTCGGCCTTGGCCGTCGCCTCGATGGTGTCCAGGAGCCCGTAGAGCGCGAAGACCGCGTTGTCGCCGGTGAAGAGCTCCCGGCGCACGGCCTCGGTCTGCTGGATGAACTCGTCCTCGCTCACACGCTCGGAGTCGTCTGCGAACATGCATTTGTGCATGTAATCCACCCCGGGGATGAACAGGCCCGTGGCCCAGTCCAGCTTGAGGATCTGTAGGCCCCCGTCCTCGAGCGGCACCCACTTCACGGTGCGGGCGCCGACGATGTAGTACCGCGTCGAGTCGTCCCGCCTCTCCGAATCCGTCATGTCGCCTCTCGTCGGGTTCCAGCCTCTCGTGTCGGGGCGGCGGGGAGGCCGTCCCCGCCCACCGCGCCTCGAGACGCTCGCGCAGAGGAGGCAGGCGCTCTGGCTGGAGCCATCCGCGCGCTGGCCGGGTTTGTCCGAGCTGGCGAGCTGCCGCTCCGCGTCGCGGCCACCCCGGGCTCGTTGGTGAACCCGATGTCGAACTCATGGTGCAGGGGCACCGGTTTGCCGTCAAGCATGGCGGGCTCGTAGCGCCACGCCGTCAGCGCGCGGATGACGCCGTCCTCCAGGCCCGACAGCCCTAGCGCGCCGCACCGCGCGGAGCGGGCGCTGGCGCGCCGGGCTCGGCACGCGATGGGGGCTCCCGCGTCACCACGCCGCGCCGCCGGGGCCCGCCCGAGCGCGGGTCCCTTCCGCGCGAAGGACCTCCGTCACTTCGTCGCGGCGCCGAGCTGCTCCAGCACCTTGACCGCGTTCGCGTTCTTCGGGTCGAGCGCGAGCGACTTGCGGTAGCTCGCGGCGGCCTCCGCCTTCCGGCCGACCTTGAGGTACGCCTCGCCCAGGCTGTCGTGGGCATTGGCGTTCTCGGGGAAGATGGAGACGTTGGCCTCGAAGACCTTCAGGGCCTCGTCCTTCCTGTCCGACTTGAGCAGGATGTAGCCCATCTCGTTGAGGACGTCCGGCGACAGCTGCTCGGTGGGGCGCGCCGCGCGTTCCGCCCGGAACCAGGCGATGGTCGCGTCGACGCCACGGCGCCGCGCGATCAGATCCGCCGTCACCCAGGGACTCTCCGCAGGCGTGGTGTAGTCCTTCCAGGCGTACGCGGCCGCCACGCTGGCGAGGATGCGCTCGAACACGAGCGAGCCGTTGTCGGAGTTCGTCATCACCGCGACGCCGCTGCCCGTGGCCGAGTCGGCCAGGAGGGTGGCGCGGAAGCCCTCGTTCGCGCCGCCATGGGCGAAGCGCGTGCCGCCCGGCAGCCCGAAGCCGAGCCCGAACGTGCCGGGAGGCTGGCGGGTGAGCAGCTGCTTCGCCATGGCCTGCGACAGGAGGCGACGGGACTTGCCCTGAGCGGCCTTGGAGACCTCGAGGGCCAGTCGCGCGAGGTCCGACGGCGTGGTCCACAATCCCGCCGCCGCCTGCTCCGGGTAGACGTGGACGCCGCCCTTCACGCTCTCCCCTCCGTCACGGGTGCCCGTGGCGGCCCGCTGCGCGATGGCGGCGGGCAACGGCTGCTCGAAGGAGCTGTCCTTCATGCCGAGCGGCGTGAGGACCGTCTCCTGCATGACGCGGGCGAAGGGCTTGTGGAGCTGGTCCTCCAGCAGCTGCTGGACCACGGTGAAGCCGCCACCGCTGTAGCGGAACCTGCTCCCAGGGAGGATGTCCACGCGGATGGGGCTGGAGTTGGCGGGCTTCTCCCCGTCGAGGATCTGCTTCAGCGTGGGGACGGGCTCGCCGGCCGCGGCCGCGTAGCCCCGGAACCCATGCACCGTCAGTCCGGCGGTGTGGCTGAGCAGCCGGCGCAGGGTGACCTTCTGCTCGCGGGTGAGGTCGTTCTCCGGCACCTTCCACGACACCAGCCGGGTGTTGACGTCCTCGTCGAGCGACCACTTGTTGGCCTCCGCGTGGTGCAGGGCGGCCAGGGCGGTGACGGGCTTGCTGATGGAGGCGGCCTGGAAGCGCGTGTCGAGGGTGACGGGGGCGTCGCCGCCGGCCTGCTTCACGCCATAGGCCTTGGCCCAGACGAGCTCACCCCGGTCGAACACCGCGATGCTCAGCCCGGGGATGCCATACAGGGCCATCCACTCCTGGAGGGAGAGGGCGACGGGGGCCTCTCCGGGGAGGGTGAGCGGCGTCAGCCCCGCCTCGACCTTCGCCACCCGGGCGGCCTCGGATGGACGGGCCAGCCACTGGGTGGTGGGCTTCGCGGGCGCCGCCCCGGTGAGCAGCGTGAGGGCGATGGCGCCCGAAAGGGGGGCGAGAACGGCACGGGTCGACGGTCGCGTCATGAGGTGGCTCCAAGGTGCCAGTCGGACGACCTGGCCGCGTGGCGAGACTACGCCGAATCCCCGCGCCGATTGCCCGTCCCCCCCGAAAACGTCGGGACTGGTGTGACGCGACTACTCGTAGCAGCTGGGGGCGATTTCACGCACCTCGACGGTGCCCCACTCGCAGGCCGGACACGTCATGGCGACCTCCATCGCCTCGCCCCGCGTCTTGACGTCGATCAGGAAGAACCCCCCGATGATCTCCTTCGACTCCGTGAACGGGCCGTCGCTGATGTTGCGCTTGCCCGAGCGGACCTCGATACGCGAGGCGTGGTCGTCGGACTTCAGCGCCTCTCCGGCGATGAGGATGCCCTGGTCCTGGAGGCGCTTCTGGAAGCCCATCATCTGGGCATAGGCGATCTTCCCCTGCTCCTGATTGCGTGCCTGCCGCGCGCCGGGTGGCTCCATGATCATCAACATGAATGACATCGCGTTCCCTCCTTTTGGGGCCGCCAGTGTAGAGCAGCCAAGGTCCATGTCGGCGCGTGCTCCGCGCGGATGCGCGCATGCGGACGATTGCCCGTCAGCCTCACGGTCTGATTGCCACGCGGGTGGACCCGCGCCTCGCGGCGTGTCGGTTTTTCGACGGGTGTGGCGTGGCGTCACACCGGGGGTGCTTCCGGACCACGTCGAGTGACGGTTGACCCGCGCGTCGCAAGACGCGAGGTTGCCCGACGATGAGCGCTGGCCCCGACCTCTTCTCCGCCTCCGTCGACATGAACCGCTTCGCCCCGCTCGCGGAGCGGATGCGACCACGCACGCCCGACGAGTTCATCGGGCAGGCCCACCTGCTGGGTCCGGGCGGGCCGCTGCGGCGGCTGATGGAGCGCAAGCAGATCGTCTCCTCGCTGTTCTGGGGGCCGCCGGGGGTGGGGAAGACGACGCTGGCGAGGATGCTGGCGTCGAGCGTGGACGCGGAGATGGTGGTCCTGTCCGCCGTGTCGGACGGCATCCCCCGCATCCGCGAGGTGGTGGCGGAGGCGGAGCGCGCGCGCAACCAGTACTCGCGCCGCACGGTGCTGTTCGTCGACGAAATCCACCGGTGGGCGAAGAACGTCCAGGAGCAGGCGCTGCCCCACGTGGAGAGCGGCCTGTTCATCCTCCTGGGCGCCACCACGGAGAACGTCAGCTTCGAGGTCCGCCCCGCGCTGCTCAGCCGCTGCCGCGTCTTCCGGCTCGTGGACCTCACGCTCCAGGACATCCAGGGCGCGCTCACCCGGGCGCTCACGGATTCGAAGCGCGGGCTGGGGGCGCGCAAGCTCACCGTGGGGGACGAGGCGCTGTCGCTGCTGGCGCGGGGCGGGGCGGGGGACGTGCGCAAGGCGCTGGGCGCGCTGGAGATGGCGGCGGGCCTGACACCGGACGGCGGGGAGATCGCCGTGGAGACCGCGCGCGAGGCGGTGGGCGTGGGGCTGTCCCGGCACGACAAGGACGGCGACGAGCACTTCGACCTGCTCAGCGCGTTGCAGAAGTCCTGCCGGGGGTCGAACGCGCAGGGGGCCATCTTCTGGGCGGCGAAGCTGCTCCAGACGGGCGACGTGGTGTCGCTGTGGCGCAGGCTCAAGGTCATCGCCGTGGAGGACGTGGGCATGGCGATGCCGGAGGCCATCAGCATCGTCCGCGCGTGCGAGGAGGGCTTCCACTCCACGGGCATGCCCGAGGGACGCTTGTTCGTCGCGCACGCCGTCGTCACCCTGGCCACCGCGCGCAAGAGCAACCGCGCCTACGCGGCGATGAACGCGGCGCTGGAGGCGCTGGAGGCGCACCCGAACGCCACGCCGCCGCCCCACCTGCGCAACGCGCCCACGGAGCTGCTCAAGGAGCTGGGACACGGCAAGGGCTACCAGCCGCCGTGGGACTTCAAGGAGCACTACGCGCCAGGGCAGACGTACCTGCCCTCACCCCTGGAGCGCGCCGTCTTCTACCGGCCGAGCAAGGAGGGCTACGAGGCGGAGGTCCACGAGCGGATGAGCCACTGGTGGCGCGAGGACAAGGCCGCGCGCGGCGAATAGCCGCGAGGTGGGGCACGCGGTGTGGGTCCGCCTCGCTCCCGCATGAGAGGACACCTGGGGTGTCAGCGGATGGTCGAACGTTCGTGCCGGGGGCGGGTTCGCGCCGCGAGGGCCTTGCATCGTGGAGCGAGGATGCTCTAGTCGCCGCGTGACGGCCGGGGACCCGCGACATCGCGCGATTGAAGCAGTCTGGCGAATCGAAGCCGCGCGCCTCATCGCGGGATTGACCCGGATGGTGCGGGACGTGGGGCTGGCGGAGGAGTTCGCGCAGGACGCGCTGGTGGCCGCGCTGGAGCGCTGGCCCCAGACGGGCATCCCGGACAACCCGGGGGCGTGGCTGATGGCCACGGCCAAGCGGCGGGCCATCGACGAACTGCGCCGGGGCAAGCGCGTCGAGCGCAAGCACGAGGAGCTGGGGCACGAGCTGGAGTCGGAGCAGGAGCGCACCTCTCCGGACTTCGACACGGCCATGGACGAGGACGTGGGCGACGACCTGCTGCGCCTCATGTTCATCTCGTGCCATCCGGTGCTCTCCACGGAGGCGCGCGTGGCGCTCACGCTGCGGCTGCTCGGGGGCCTGACGACGGAGGAGATCGCGCGCGCGTTCCTGGTGCCCGCGCCCACGGTGGCGCAGCGAATCGTGCGGGCGAAGCGCACGCTCGCGGAGGAGCGCGTGCCGTTCGAGATGCCCCGGGGCGAGGCGCTCGCCGCGCGCCTGTCGTCGGTGCTGGAGGTCATCTACCTCGTCTTCAACGAGGGCTACTCCGCCACGGCGGGCGACGACTGGATGCGGCCGGAGCTGTGCGCGGACGCGCTGCGGCTGGGGCGCATCCTGGCGGGGCTGGCGCCCAGGGAGCCGGAGGTGCATGGCCTGGTGTCCCTCATGGAGATCCAGGCGTCGAGGGCTCGGGCGCGCGTGGGGCCCACGGGCGAGCCCGTGCTGCTGCTCGAGCAGAACCGCGCACTGTGGGACCAGCTGCTCATCCGCCGTGGGCTGGCCGCGCTGGCGGTCGCGGACGGCCTGCACGGGGGCGAGCCCGGGCCCTACGTGCTCCAGGCCTCGCTCGCCGCGTGCCACGCGCGGGCCCGCCGCGCGGAGGACACGGACTGGGCCCGCATCGCGGAGCTCTACGGAGAGCTGTCCCGGCGCATGCCGTCGCCCGTGGTGGAGCTCAACCGCGCCGTGGCGCTCTCCATGGCCTTCGGCCCCGCGCGGGGGCTCGCCGTCGTCGACACGCTCGTCGCGGAGCCCACGCTCGCCAGCTACCACCTGCTGCCGAGCGTGCGCGGAGACCTGCTGCGCAAGCTCGGAAGGCTCGACGAGGCCCGCGCGGAGTTCGAGCGGGCCGCCTCGCTCACGCGCAATGCCCGCGAGCGCGAGCTGCTGCTCGAACGCGCCGCGTCGTGCGCGCGCGGCGACGCCTGAGCGCCCGGGCGCCGTCGGCTCCCCCGCTTGCGCGCGCGGTGGCCCGCCGGAGGGCGGGGCTTCTCTCGATGACGGAGCGGGGGCGAGCGGCGCGCGCCCAGGTGTCCTACGCTGGGCGCATGTGCCGGAACATCAAGCCGCTCTTCAACTTCTCGCCCCCCGCGACGGACGAGGACATCCGCGCCGCCGCCCTGCAGTTCGTCCGGAAGATCGCCGGGACGCGCAAGCCGTCGCGCCAGAACACGGACGCGTTCGAGGTCGCCGTGGAGGAGATATTCCAGAGCTCGAAGCGGATGCTGGAGGGGCTGGTCGCCACGACCCCGCCTCGCGACCGGCGCAAGTTCGAGGAGCTCAAGCGGCTGCGCTTCAGGAAGGCCGAGGCGCGCTGAAGCCTGGATGACGTCGTCGGACGGGCCTGAAGCCCCCTCGGGGCGGGGGCGCCCGGCGACGGGAGCGACGGGGGAGGGCAGACCCGAGGCCTGCCCCCCAGGTGCGTCAGGGCGTGCCCGTGGATGCGTGCAGGGACGACTCCGGCGACGCGAACTTCTGGGGCGTCAGCGCGGTGCGCTGGAGCCACCCGGCCAGTCCCATGAGGACGAGCCCGGAGGTGCGCAGCGAGCGCATCAGCTCCGCGGCCTGAGTCGGGTCGCCCGGCAACAGCGGCGCCAGCCACACGCGCGCGTCGTAGAGCAGCCACGTGGCGCCGGACAGGCCCATGGCCCACCACACCCAGGCCAGCCGTCCGCCGCGCAGCATGTAGGCGACGCGGAGGATGGGCGCGACCAGGAAGATGGTCGTCATGTCCGCCAGCGTGGAGACCACGCTGATGATGGTCGAGGGGAGCGGCGTCGAGCCCAGGTTGTTCGCCTCGGTGACGAGCACCGGCACGCCCACCGCGAGCGCGGCCAGCGCCGCCGCGGCCCACAGCGCCGTCGTGCGCGGGCTGGACTCCGGCTGGAGCCCGGACTGCTTGTAGGTCGACGCCAGCAGGATGAGCGCGTAGGTGGTGCAGACGTTGGCCAGCACCACGACGACCATGCGGTACGGCAGCAGGGGGGACGCGGTGAAGGGGACGTCCGGCACCGCGTGCAGCCAGTAGCTGCGCAGCGCCGCGCTCACCAGGGACAGGGCCGCGCCCGCGGCGAGCCCGCCCCAGACCTTGCGCAGGTAGTCGCCCGAACCGAACGCGCTCGCCGCCGCGAACGTGCCGAAGACGGCCAGCAGGCCACTGCCCCAGCCCGCGACGTCATGGACCAGCGCGTGGCTCGCCGGCGCGCTGGTGGCGACCGCGACCAGATGGGCCAGCTGGAGCGCCACGACGGCGCCGAACCACGGCGCGACGGACGCGCCGCGTCCCGTGCTCTCCGCGCTCATCGCGCCTTCTCCAGCGAGGTGGCGATCTCCGCCAGGATGACCTTGGCGTGCAGCGCGCCAATGAACGTGTTCAACATCGGCTTGAGGCCTTCGAGCAACTGGGGGAGGTCCTGTGGAGTGACTTGCTCGGGCGGGCGCTTGAGGGCGCGCAACGCCGCCGTGTGGATGGCCATCTTGGCGGTGAAGCCGCCGAGCAACGGTTCGAGGTGGCGCACGAGGATGTCGTGCCAGCCAGGGGGGGCGGTCTGGGAGGACGAGGTCTGAATCGTGAACGCTCCTGGTGAGTCCCCTACGCTAGAGCGAATCCCTCGGACATACGAGTCCCCGCTGTCGCCACGCGCGCGGATTGGGGCTGGTTGTGCAGGGATTGCGGAATTGGCTCGGTTGGGGCCGGACGTCTGGTGCGAGGGATGGGGACGCGCGGTGCTCCGCCGGCGGGTGGGCGGGCGGGCATTGGCGCGTCCCGGTGGGCCTCAGGGATTGGTGGGGGGCTGGGCCGCGACGCCGAAGTCGGCGCCGCGCTCGCGGAGCACGCAGTCCGCGGCGGGGGGCGCGGCGGGGGCGCGCAGGAAGGCGAGGACCATGCCTCCGCCGCAGCGGTTGAAGCTGGCGCCGTGGCTGCGGCCGCGCATCTCCACGTAGGAGGCGTTGGGCAGGTACTCCAGCAACTGGCGTCCCCAGTCCGGCGGGGTGTCCGGGTCGAACTCGCCGGCGAAGACGAGGGTGGGCACGTCGGAGCGCACCGGCTCGTTCATGGCGGGCGCGGGGGCGACGTTCCAGGCGCGGCACATCTCCACCGAGGCGCCGCTCTCGTCGAGGCCGCCCAGGCCCCGCGCGGGCGAGCGCTGGGCGGCGAGGCGCGCCGGGTCCTCGAAGGGCAGCTCCTCCGAGCACCACACCGACAGGCGCAACCCCCAGGTGAAGTCGGACGGCCCCAGGTTGGCCTCCACCAGGGGGCGCAGCTCCGTGTAGTCGCCGTCCGCCGCCCGGGCGATGACGCGGGGCAGGTGGGGAATCCGGCGCGGGTCGTGGAGCGCGCCATAGACGGCGCCCACCACCACCGCGCCGCGCGCCTCCACCGGCCGCCCTCCGGAGGTGGCGTCCTTCAGCCCGAGCGGCAGCGGCTTGCGGTCGGCGGCGGCGACGAGCCGGAGGAAGCGCTCGCGAAGGTCGGGGTAGGCCGCGCCGCACTCGCGGTCGATGGCGCACCCGGCGAAGACGGCGTCGAGCGCGCGCCACAGGTTGGCGCTGGAGACCTCGTCGAAGCCCACCTCGGGCGGCAGCACCGAGTCGAGGACGAGGCTGCGCACGCCCTCCGGGTGTCGGCGCGCGACGGTCAGCATCAACCGCGTGCTGTAGGAGAGGCCGGAGAGGTTCAGCTGGGAGATGCCCAACACCCGGCGCAGGTCGTCGATGTCGTCCGCCGTGGCCTCCGTGGTGTAGCCGTCCAGGTCGACGCCCGCGGCGGTCAGCGTCTGGCGGCACCGCTCGGCGGCGCGCGTCAGCGCCCTGCGGGCCTTGTCACCGTGCAGGCGCCCCGCGACCACGTCCGCCTTGTGCGCGTTGATTTCGGGGCACTCCAGCGCGGGCTCCGCGTGGCGGCCACCGCGCGGCTCGAGGAGGATGAAGTCCCGCTCGTCCAGCACCGGGTTGCCACGGCCGGTGCGCACGCCCTCGACCGCGCTCACCCCGGGGCCTCCCGGCATGAAGAGCACGGGGTCCGGAGCGGGCGTCCGCGAACGGCTGCGCAGGCGGCGCACCGGCAGACGAATCTCGCGGCTCCCCGGCCTGGCGCGGTTCTCCGCGACGATCAGCATTCCGCACTCGATGCGCTCCGGAGGCTCCACGGGGAAGGGGCACTCGGCGGGTTCGAAGCGGGGCAACACCGCGGTGGGGGGCGCGGGGGGCGCGAGCGCGAGGAGCGTCCAGGTGGCGAGCGCGACGAGGGACGGGGTCATCCGGTTGTTAGACACGAGGCGTCGAGTCGCGTCCAATACCGAAAAAGCGCCCTGTGATAACGAAGTGGAATCACCGCCGATGGATGCCCGCCGCCTGACTTGTTTCATCGCCGTCGCGGAGACGCTGCACTTCCGCAAGGCCGCGGAGCGGCTGAGGCTCGCGCAGCCCGCCCTCAGTCAGCACATCCGCCGCCTGGAGGAGGAGCTGGGCTGTCAGCTGTTGCGCCGCGACCGTCGCCGCGTGGAGCTGACGCCCGCGGGGCGCGCCTTGTTGGAGGCGGGGCGTCGCGCGCTGGTGTCCCTGGACCAGGCGGCCGAGGCCGCGCGGCGCACCGCGGCCGGGCAGGTGGCGCCCCTGCGCGTGGGGTTCCTGAGTCCGGCCTCCTTCTCGCTCGTGCCCCAGGTGCTGCGTCGGCTGCGCGCCGAGCACCCGGAGGTGCACCTGCTGCTGCGCGAGGCGGACAGCACCGCGTTGCTGGAGGAGGTGCGCCTGGGCGGGTTGGACGTGGCCTTCGTGCGGGGGCCCGTCACCGCGCCGGGCGTCCTCCTGGAGCCGCTGCGCCGCGAGCCGCTCGTCGTGGTGCTGCCGGCGGACCATCGACTCGCGCGGCGGACCCGCGTGCCGCTGTCCGAGCTGGCGCGGCTGGAGTTCATCGGCTTTCCCCGGGAGTCCGCGCCCTCCCTGCACGATGCCGTCACGGGCATGTGCCTGGAGGCGGGCTTCTCCCCCGCGTTCGTCACGGAGGCGGGCGACTGGTACACCATCGTCAGCCTGGTGGCGGCGGGGCTGGGCTGCGCCATCCTCCCGGAGTCGGTGAGCACCTTCCATCGCGAGGGCGCCGTCTACCGCGCCCTCCAGGGCTCGTCCCGCCACGTGGAGCTGGTCATGGCGCGGGGCCCGACACCGCCGGGGCCCGCGCTCCAGGCCTGCCTGCGCATCGTGTCGGGCCTGACGGGCGTGGACCTCAGGCCTTGATGTAGCGCTCGAACACGGCGCCGAAGTCCTTCACCCAGTACTTCTGCTGGGCGCCGGCGAGCCAGGCGAAGGCGGCCTGGTTGAGGTCCTTGAAGGACTCGACGATGGGCGTGGAGCCCGCCTGTCCGCGGCCCAGCGTGGTCGACGCGACCTCCAGGCTCGTCTTCGCGTGCGCGAGGGAGATCTCGTTCTCGTGCATCATCTCGGAGATGCGGAACAGCGCCTTGTAGAGGTCCTTCACCTGCTCGAGCTGCTTCTTGTCGACGTCGATGGAGAAGTCGCGCGCGCCCATGCGGAACTTGATCTCCACGTCCATGTCGATGGTGCCGGCCGTCTCCAGCATGACGTTGGAGAGGGGATGGGTGGCGTAGGGGTAGCGGCGCAGCATGCGCTTCTTGCTCGCGGCGCTGGTGCCGTCGAGGTGCACGAGCGCCTTGTTGGTGAAGCAGTACTCGTCCGACTTCGACTTGATGAGGAAGAAGATCTTCTCCTGGTCCTCGTGCATCACGTAGTCGTCGGCGTCGACCTTGTCGTAATCCGCCGGGGCGATGACCTTGCCGATGTCACTGAGGCCGAGCGCGTCGGCGGCGAGCTTTCCGAACATGTCCTTGCGTCTCCCTGCTTCGAGGTGCGGCGCGCGGAGGTGTCCGCCCGCCAGTCCAGGCCCGGGCTCCTAAGTGGCCCCCGCGCGCACCGAAAAGGCCCGGCGCCCGAATCCAGGGTGACGCGGCGCGTCCGTCGGGGGCACGGGCCCCGGGGCCTGATGGCCGCCCCGGGGCCCTTCTTCAGACGTCTGGCGTCGGTCGCCCGGGACTCAGGGCAGGGGCGGAATCTTCAGCACGCCGTTGCACAGGCCGGGGCTGGGCGGGACGCCGGTGCCCCCCCACGGGGCCCCCGTGTTGACCACGACGCTGGTGCCGGGCGGGGGCGGGCAGCCGTAGGCCGAGGACTGGCGGACGGTGATGTTGGCGTTGGGCGGCAGGTTGTACATGACGTCGACGCCGTCTCCCACGCAGGTGGTGCGCGTCTGGGTGCCGCCTCCGGGCACGGCGATCTCCAGGTCCAGGCAGATGGGCAGCGTGGTGCCGGAGGGCAGCGAGGCGGCGTCCACCTCGATGCGCAGGCAGGCGGGGGTGTTCTTCTCGATGTCGGCGTTGATGAAGCCAATCTCGTTGGTGCTCCCGGTGAAGCGCTGCGAGGAGATGCGCGAGCACACGTCCGCGCTGCACGAGCCGCCCTCGCCCCCCTGGCACCCGGAGGAGCCGCCCGTCTTGGTCCCCGTGCCCGGCTGCTGGCGCCACTGGTTGCTGCCCACGGGCATGGACCACAGCGCGATGCTGGCGGGGGCGGCGCCCACCATGTCCGTGGTGATGGGGATGAACACCTGGGCGGTGGCCCCGGCGCGCAGGCTCAGGAGCGACCCCTGGGCGTCGCGGACCTCCGTGTAGATGGCGCCGCGCGTCTCCAGGAAGACCTGCCGGCCGGAGAGGTTGACGGCGCCGTCGGTGCCGGGCATCGCCAGCAGGCCCGTGTCGATGTAGCGCACGCCCACGGTCAACGGCCGCACCACCTGCCCGGTGGGGCTGGCCAGCGCCTCCAGGTTGACCTGGATGGCCGCGCCGCTGCGGGGGTCCGTGACGAGCACCGTGCCGCCCGTGAAGGTCTGCTGGTGCAGCGTCTGGAGCACGAAGTTCGCGCCCAGCACGTCCCGCGTGACGGCGCCGACGTGAGGCATGTAGCCCCGCGCGGCGATGGTCAGCGGGGCGCCCACAGGCACCGCCGCGACCACGCGGAACGAGCCATCCGCGGCCGTCGTCACCCGGGTGCCGTTGAGGTCGACCTGGGCCCCACCCAGCGGCGCCCCCGTCGGCGAGCGGACCACGCCGCAGACGGTGGTGGCTCCCGCGACCGGGCTACACATCGCGAGCGTCTGGGATTGCGAGGGTCCTTCGGCCTCGGGCCCGACGTCGGAGACACCACAGGCGGCGCCCACCACCAGGGCGCCCGTCAGCGCGGCGTACCACCCCAGCCATTGTCTGTTCAGGAATCGGGACGACGACATCGCGAACCCCCACGTCGATACGGGTTGGTGACTTCGGGTGAAAACACCCATACGCATTGTATGTTATGTTTTGCGTGGAGTTCAGGGGGCGTGACGGTTTCGTCGCTGACGACAAATTGCGCCCGGGCGCGATTCGTCGAGGTCGACCCGAGGCGTCAGGGACCTTGTGGGCTTGGCGCCGGAGGTCGGAGGAGACACCTGACGGTGGATGTCTGCCTTTGCGCGAGGCGTTACCGGGAGGGCGGCGCGTGCGTGAGCGTGGGCGGGGTCGGGTGCCTGGGCTGGTCCATGAGCCAGTCGATGAAGGCGCGCGCGGCGGGGCGGACACGGCGGTGGGAGGGGTACACCACGTAGTAGCTGGCGCGCCCGGGCAGGGCGGGGCCGGGGATCCGCACGAGGCTGCCCGTCGCGAGATAGGGCGCGATGATCTGCTCCCGGGCGAGCGCCACGCCCATTCCAAGCACGGCGGCCATGAGCGCGCCGGTGGTGTCGCTGAAGGTGTGGCGGATGTCGAGCCGGGCTCCTGGGTACCCGGCGGCGCGGAACCAGTCCGGCCAGCCCTCCCGCGCCATGTCTTCGATGAGCGGCATCCGCACGAGGTCCGCGGGCCCGCCCAGCGCGTCGAGTCCTGGCATCGTCGGCGAGGCCACGGGGAACAGGGCGTCGTCCATGAGGTGGAGGGCCGTCAAGCCGGGCCAGGGGCCCTGGCCGAAGCGGATGCCCAGGTCGGGGCCATTCTCGTCGAAGCGCGTCAGGGCCTGCTCGCTGTCGATGCGCAGGCGCACGTGGGGGTGGGCCGCGGTGAAGGCCGGGAGGCGGGGCAGCAACCAGGCATAGGCCAGTGAGTGCACCGTGGTGATGCGCACCAGGTTGCGCTCGGTCGGCGCGTCTCCGAGCGCGCGCAGGACGTCACCGACGTCCGCCAGGGCCTTGCTCGCCGTGTCCGCGAGCCGCCGGCCCTCGGGCGTCAGCGCCACCCCTCGCGCGTGTCGGACGAACAGGGTCGCGCCGACCAGGGTCTCCAGCTTGCGGACGTGGTGGCTGACGGCGCTGGCCGTCAGGCCCAGCTCCTCCGCCGCGCGCGCGAAGTTCTGGTGGCGGGCGGCGCACTCGAAGGCGGCCAGCGCGGGGAGCCAGTCGGAGGGGACGGTCATCGAGACATGAATCTAGCTTGTGGCTGGCTGGAGTACGATGCGCTTGTGACGGAGGGAGGCGGGGCGCAGATTGGCGCATGACCCTCGCGAAATCGAAGGCTCGCGTTTCCGCGGGCCGGTTCCGGCGGGCCGAGAGAATCCCGATGAGTGCTCCTTCCCTGGTCCGTTCGTCCTCGCCCGCGCTTCCGACGGCCGCCTGGCTCAACCCCGTGGAGCTGGGGGTGTTGGGCGCGATGTGGGGCTCGTCCTTCATGCTGATGCGGGTCTCCGCCAAGGACTTCGGCCCCCTGCCGCTGGTGGCGGTGCGGCTCACCCTGGGGGCGTTGGTGCTGGTGCCGCTGTTGTGGCGCGCCCGCGCGGCGCTGACCCGGCGGCTGTGGCCCATGATTGCCCTGGTGGGGGCGCTCAACGCCGCGGTGCCCTTCGCCCTGTTCGCCTGGGCGGCGCAGCGGGCCCCGGCGGGGGTGGGCGCCATCTCCAACAGCATGTCGGTGTTGTTCACGGCCCTGGTGGCCTACTTCTTCTTCGGCGAGCGCATCGGCGCGCGGCGCGCGGTGTCGCTGCTCATCGGGTTCGCGGGCGTGGTGGTGCTGGCGAGCGGCAAGGTGGCCGGGGCCAGCCTGGGCTGGGCGGTGGCGGCGGGGGTGTCCGCGGCCTTCATGTATGGCGTGGCGGCCAACCTGGCGCGGCGCCACCTCGGCGGCGTGCCGGCGGGCGCCACCGCCGCGTCGACGTTGTCGGTGGCCGCGGTGATGGTCTGGCCGTTCGCGCTGGCGACCTGGCCCCAGGCGCCCATCCCGGGCGTGTCGTGGCTGGCCGCCTCGGTGCTCGGCGTGTTCGGGACGGGCATTGGCTACGTGATGTTCTACCGGCTCATCCAGCGCCTGGGCGCGGCGCGCGCCGCCGTCGTCACCTACCTGGTGCCGTTGTTCGCGGTGGCCTGGGCCTGGCTGCTGCTCTCCGAACCCCTGACGCCCACCATGGCGGTGGCGGGCCTGCTCATCCTGGGCAGCATCGCGCTGGGGCGGCGCAGCCCGGCGTGAGGGACGTCGCGGTCGCCGGCGCGCTCAGGGACAGCCGGAGCTCACCTGGAGCGCGTCGTAGGCCATCCACCCGTTGCGCTTCGTGCCGGTCGCGGCGATGACGTAGCCGTAGATGAACTTCATCTCGCCCGACGGGGTCCGGTAGCGGCCGGCGCCGTCCTGGACCCACAGCGGGATGTCGATGGACGGCGCCCCGTGCTCGGTGGGCACGTCCAGGCGCTGGAACTTCGTGCCCGCCGGGAAGTGGTCCACCGCGGGCCCACCCAGCCCCATGCCCGGGACGTTGAAGACGAGGTTGGCGGAGCGCAGGCCATTGGCCCGGACCAGCGGCAGGTAGTCCCCCGCGCGCTCGTGCGTCGCCGTGCTGTCGTAGACGACCTTCTTCAGCTCCAGCACCGGGTCGTGGCCGTCGCGGATGGCATAGCAGCCCAGCTTCGCCAGGCCCGCGCCCAGCGCCGACACGTGGCCCACCTTCTGCTCGAAGGAGGTCCGGCCCAGGATGGCGGAGATGGGCAGCCAGCCCGCGCTCGAGTTGGACGTGGAGACCGCGAAGGCGTGCGCTTCGCCGGCGAAGGTGCGCGTCTGCCCGTGATTGAAGGCCGCGCTCGCGCGCGTGTTCGTCCCCACCACCGTGCCATGGCCGTCGCGGATGGGGACGCCCGTCACCAGCCCCCAATCGTCGTCCGCCGGGTCGTTGGTGGGGACGCGGTTGCCTCCGGACACCTGGAGCTTGCAGTTGTAGGGACTGACCAGGCAGTACTCGCCATTCACCCCGGCGAACGCCGCCTGCGCGCGTGTCGACAGGGATTCCCCAGCGCCTTCATCCGCTCCCGTGCCACCACAGGCGAGCGTCGCGAGCAGGCACAGGGAAAGGGATTTGGTGAATTTTAGCATATTGCTAGGAGATTTCGAAATGCATGGGCCGTCAAGGGTTGGCCTGGAGGTCGGCGCGAGGCCAGGCCCGCAGCATCGCGCCAGGTCGGCCCAGAGGGCGGAAGTGTCTGTGAACGCTGGAGGAATCAGTGCTCTGGCGGGTCGCGGCATGATTTCATTGGTTGGTTGGAATTACGCTGAAGTTGCGGATGTCGGCTTGTCATCGTGGTGTGTTTGGTTTCAGCATGGTGGCCTCTCGTTTCGTCGAGGAGCCTATGGTCTTGATGCGAGGACGTGGGTCGTTTGGAGTCGCGGTGCTGTGTTTGGCAATGGGGGCATGCACCGAAGCGAACGCCCCGAAGGAGTCCCCTGCCTCGGCCGTGGGCGCGGTCTCCGCGGCGGTCTTTGGGGGCCCTGAAGTCCTGGCGAGGGACGCGGACCAGGCGGCCACGTTCGTCAGGGGCGCCCTGGGTTCGGTGCCCAGGGACGCGGCGGCGGTGCGCGGAATCCAGGCGGACGCGCTGGCGCCCGTGCTGGCCCAGGTGGCGCCGCTGTTCCGGGTGTCACCGGAGCAGCTGTTCCTCAAGCGGGCCTATGTCGGCCCTGACGGGGACGCGCACTTCCGCTTCGGCGTGAAGGTGCACGACATCGTCGTGAAGGGCGCGGAGCTGCGGCTGCACGCGCGCGACGGGCAGGTCTTCGCGGCCAACGGCGACGCGCGGGGGGACCTCCCGGCGCCGGTGGGGGCCTCCATCAGCGCGGAGCAAGCGCTGGCCGCGGTGATGGCGGACCGGGCCTCTCCGCCGGGCTCCAAGGTCGACGGCGCTCCCCAGCTCGTCTACTGGCGCGTGGGGAGCCAGCTCCTGCTGGCCTACGGGCTGCGCGTCTCCGGGCAGTGGGAGGGCGGTGACAAGGTCGATGACACGGTGCTCGTCAACGCTCGCAGCGGCGACGTGTTCGAGCGCATCACCCACCTGCACTCCGCGCTCTACCGAATCGTCTACAACGGGAACAATGGCACGACGCTGCCGGGCTCGGAGGTCCGCCGGGAAGGAGACCCGCCGGTGGGCGACGCCGTCGTCAACGCCGCGTACGACAACCTGGGCTTCACCTACCACTGCTTCAACGACCTGTTCGGGCGCGACTCCTACGATGGGATGGGGGCGTCGTTGATCGCCACGGTCCACCACCGCGTGAACTACGTGAACGCGTTCTGGAACGGGGCGCAGATGGTCTTCGGGGACGGCGATGGGGTGACCGCCAAGAACCTGGCGCTGGCCACCGACGTGACGGCGCACGAGCTGATGCACGCCGTGACGGAGCGCGATTCGGACCTCATCTACTCCGGCGAGTCCGGCGGCCTGAACGAGTCGCTGTCCGACATCTTCGGCAACGTGTGTGAGTGGCACAGCCGGGGCAGGGTCATCACCGCCGGCACGTGGCTCGTCGGCGAGGACGTCTGGACGCCGAACACGGAGGGCGATGCCCTGCGCTACATGCACAACCCCCGGTTGGACGGGGAATCGCTGGACAACTACCCGGACTACTACTCGGGCGTCGACGTCCACTACAGCTCGGGCATCTCCAACCTGGCCTTCTACCTGCTCTCCCAGGGCGGCGTGCACCCGCGCTTCCCCAAGCCCACGCCCGTGGTGGGCATCGGCATCGAGAAGGCCGCGCGCATCTTCTACAAGGCGAACCACGACCTGCTGGTGCCGTCCTCCAACTTCGAGTCGGCGAAGCAGGCCACCGAGCAGGCGGCGGCGCAGCTGGGCTACGACGCGGCCACGGTGGCCTCCGTCAAGGCCGCGTGGGAGGCGGTAGGCGTGGGTGACGTGTCGCATCCGCCGGTCGAGGTCCTCGAGCGCAACGAGCCCGTCACCTTCTCCGGGACGCGGTCCAAGTGGACCTACTTCGAGGCCGACGTTCCCGAGGGCGCCCAGGACCTGCGCTTCACCCTGTCGGGTGGCACGGGAGACGCCGACATCTATGTCCGCTTCAACACCCCCCCGACGACCTCGCTCTTCGACTGCCGCCCCTACAAGACGGGCAACAACGAGGAGTGTGCCTTCGCGACGCCCTCGGCCGGCAAGTGGTTCGTCTTCGTCCATGGCTTCACGGACTTCGCCAACGCCACGCTGGTCATGACGTACAAGGGAGGCTTCGTGCCGCTCCAGCCCAACGTCGAGGTGGGCGACCTGTCCGCGGCGCAGGACGACTCCACGGGCTTCATCGTGGACATCCCGGAGCGCGACGACGGGGGCACGCGCAACATCACCGTGCGCGTCAACGGTGGCACCGGCAACGTGGACCTCTACGTGCGCCGGCTCGCGATTCCGACCCACAGCGAGTACGACTGCCGCAGCATGAAGGAGTCGCCCGACGAGCGCTGCGACCTGAAGTACGTCGACGGCGGCAGGTACTACGTGTGGCTCTACGGCGCGAAGGGCGGGTACGCCGACGCGTCGGTCATCGTCACGTATCGCTGACGCGCCCAGGGGCCGGGCGCCCTCCCGTCGTCCATGGACGGTGGGGTGCCCGGGCCTTCCGGTGATTCGGGAGGCGGGACGGTGGCGCGCGGCGGGGTAGGCTGCCCGGCGATGTCCAGTCCCGCTGACACCCCGGCGCCCGCGCGTCGCTTCCACGACGAGCCCCTCATCCTCATCGTCCGTCACCTCCGCGGCCTGCTGCCGCGGGGGCTGGCGCGCATCGAGGTCCCCGACCCCGACCTGGGCCGGGGCCGCTATCCCGGCGAGCGCGTGGGGCCAGGCGCGGGGCTCGTCCACCGCCCGCTGCGCAGCTGGTGCGACCTGGCGGAGGGGCTCGGTTGTCGGCTGCTCACCCCGCGAGGCGTCGACGCCACCCATGTCGCGCTCACCTTCGAGCCCCTGGGCGACGAGGCGTCGTGGCACGCGGGTGGGAGCGCGGCGTCGGGGGACGCGGTGCCCGCGCACGAGCGCTACGGCGCGGAGTCCGACTTCGCCCGGGTGCGCAAGCTGGAGGACGCGGGCTTCCTGATGCCCTGGCTGGAGGCCCTGGGCCGCATCCGGCTCCCGGCCGGGGCGCGCGTGCTGGACCTGGGCGTCAACCGGGGGGACGAGCTGGCGGCGTTCGCGTGGCTGGAGGACGCGCCGGACGTCTCCTTCGTCGGCGTGGACCACAGCGTCAGCGCGCTCGCGGAGGCCCGCGCGCGCTTCCCGGACGCGCGCCACGCCTTCCTCGCCGCGGACCTCGACGCGCTGCCGGAGGAGCTGGGGCGCTTCCACCTCGTGGTGTCGGTGGGCACGCTCCAGAGTCCGGGAGTGGACGACCACGCGCTCTTGCGGCGGCTGGTGCAACGGCACCTGGAGCCTCGGGCGACGCTGCTGCTGGGCTTCCCCAACTCCCGCTTCCGCGACGGCGAGGTCGTCTACGGCGCCCGCGTGCGCAACCTGCGCGAGCCGGACCTGTCCCTCCTGGTGAAGGACCTGTCCTTCTACCGCCGCTACCTGCACCAGCACGGGTTCCGGACGTTCCTCGGCGGGCGCTACGACCTGCTGCTCACCGCCGTCCGTGGCGGGGATTGAGGGCGCGTCTCAGTCCTCCGCCTGCACGTCCTCCAGGCGCACGCCCCAGTCCTCCAGCACCTTCGCCTCGTCCTCCGGGCTCTTCGTCTTCTTGAAGCGGGCGTCGGACACGCCCTTCACCCGGCGCTCGCACGCCGCCCAGGTCGAGTGACGCTTCACCGTGCGCCCCACCTGGCTCAGGTACGAGTACGCCTTGGCCGCGGCCTCCTTCTGCCGGGGCTTCTCCTCGGGCAGGGACGTGTCCTCGGGCACGTCATGGAGGTCCACGTCGTAGCCGACGAGCGGCCCGACGTAGAGCCGCGGTGGCTTGCCGCGCGAGAAGCCCACGGCGATGGCGTCCACCCGCTCGTTGCCGGGCACGCCCACGTGGCCCCGGACGTAGTGCCACTCCACCGTCGCCGCGTCGCCGGAGAACGCCTGTCGACGCTGGGCCAGCAGCGCCATCAGCCGCTTCCAGTAGGCCGCGTTGGCCACGTCCTTCCCATCCGCCGTCTTCCACCCGCGCTTGCTCCAGCCGAACGCCCAGCGGGTGATGCCCTGGATGACATAGGTGGAGTCCGTGTGGATGTGCAGGGGGCCCGGGGTGGTCTCCAGGTGGCGCAGCGCCCGGCCCACCGCCGTCAGCTCCATCCGGTTGTTGGTCGTCTCCGGCTCGAAGCCCCCCAGCTCCGTCACCTGGCCCTCCGGCGTGGCGATGATGGTGCCCCAGCCTCCCGGACCCGGGTTCCCCGAACAGGCGCCGTCGGCGAAGACGAAGATGGCGTGGCTCTTCATGGGGGCGCACCCTACGCGGCCCCTCTCCCCCCGGGCCAGGACGACGCGCGCCACCCGCGTCCTGGGCCTGACACCGGAGTCACGATTCCACCCTCCGGCTCGGTGTCACGCACTCCGTCGGGGTGCTGGTACGTTGCTTGCTTTGGGGCCCGTCGTCTCGGGATGGGCCGGAATCGTCGAGGGAGAGGTCGTCTTCAGCCATGTCATCGCCGCCGTGCTCCGTCGTGTCTCCACCTGTCGTCGCGAAGTCCTCGCCGCCGCGTCGGTGGGGCGCGCGCGCGGTGCTGCTCCTGGCGAGCGTGGCGTCGGTGGCCTCGTCCCAGACAGGGCCATCGCCGCTGGTGGCCACGTCCTCGGTGCAGTCGCTGACGCTGAGTGACGCCTGGCCGGAGGCGCGGCGCGTCTTCTCGGTGGAGGCGGTGGCGCCGCGACGGCCGGACGAGGACGTCACGCTGGAGGTGGGTGCCACGCTCCAGGTGCGCTGGGTCCCCGCCGACGACGACCCCCGCCGTCCCTCCGTGCGCGCGCGCATGAGCCTGGGGGAGCGCCTGGGCAGATGGGAGACGACGACGGCGCTGGCCCCCCGGGCCTCGGCGCCGGTGGAGCTCGACGTCCTGGCGGGTGACGACTGCAACCTGATGGAGGACTGTTTCTGGGACGCGGTGCTCGACGTGGAGCTGCAGGGCGAGCATGGCCCGGGCGTCGTCGAGGTGGAGTGGATCTCCACCGGGAGCCTCTTCTTCGCCGACGGGCTGAACACGCCGCCGGAGGTCACGCTGACGCTCGGGCTGCCATGAGTCGTCCCGACGACGCGGCCGCCCAGCCGCCCGCGGTGCCCGGAGACGCGCTGTTGCACCCGCTGGTGTTCGGCGCGGTGCTGGTGCTCCTGCTCAACGACCATGTCTTGAAGGCGCGGTGGCCGTCCTGGTGGACGGGGAAGCTGTCCGACGTCGCGGGGCTGGCCATGTTCCCGCTGCTGCTCCAGGGGCTGTGGGAGCAGGTCCGCGAGCGGCGCGCGCGCGCCTTCCGGCCCTCGTGGGCGGTGCTGGTGGCGAGCGTGCTGCTGACGGCGGCGTGCTTCGGGGCCGTCAAGCTGTCGGAGACCGCGGGCGACGGCTGGCGATGGGGGTTGGGGACGCTGCAGTGGCCGGCGCGGGCGGCGTGGGCGCTCGCGTCGGGGCGCGCGGTGCCCGGCGTCGCGCCGGTGTCGCACGTGGTGGACCCCACGGACCTGCTCGCCCTGCCCGCGCTGCTCATCCCGTGGTGGGTGGGGCGGCGGCGGTGTGGCGCGCCTGACGGCCCGGCCTGAACGAGCGGCTGGCGCCCGGGGGGCCTCGCCGTGGTGCTTGCCCGCATCACAGCGACCCGAGGAACGCGAGCAGCGCTTCCCGGTCCTCGCGGCGCAGGCGCGTGTAGCGCTCGCGGGCGGGGGCCGCCTCGCCGCCGTGCCACAGCACGGCCTCCTCGAGGTTGCGCGCGCGGCCATCGTGGAGGAAGCGCGTGTGGCCGTTCACCGTCTCCACCAGGCCGATGCCCCACAGCGGCGGCGTGCGCCACTCCCGTCCGGTGGCCTCGCCGTCCGGTCTTCCATCCGCGAGCCCCTCGCCCATGTCGTGCAGCAACAGGTCCGAGTAGGGGCGGATGGACTGGCGGGACAGCTCCGGGAAGCCGGGGACGTCCGCGGTCTCCATCGCCCGGTCCACGTGACAGGCCGCGCAGCCCAGCGCGCGGAAGACGCCCTTGCCCCGGAGCACCGTGGGGTCCGTCCAGTTCCTGCGCCTGGGCGCGGCCAGCAGCCGGTTGTAGAGGACGAGCCGCTCCAGGTCGTACGGCTCCACCTCCGGCTTCGCGGTCGCCTCGGCCGCGCCGGGTTCGGGGGCGCGGGGATAGACCTCCGACGTCAGTCCCATGTCGATGACGAGCGCGTGCGCCACCTGTTGCGTCAGCGAGGGCTGGTTGGCCTTCCAGCCGAAGCGCCCCAGCCGCTTGCGGCCCTCCGTCACGTCCTCGACCTGGTTCGGGCGCCCGGAGATGCCGTCGCCGTCGCGGTCGTCCGGGTCCGCCAGCGCCAGCAGCGTCTCCTCGGGCAGGGCCTCCAGCAAGCCGAGCCCGAAGTTGGCGGGGGCCACGCGCGGGGAGAAGGGCACGTCCGCGCCCAGCGGTCCTCCGGAGAGGTCCGTGAACCGGTAGCGCGGGCGCAGCAGGGTGAAGGGCTCCCCGGTGGCGAACTCGCCGTCGAGCTCCTCGTACGTCACCTCGGCGCGGCCCTCGCCCCGGGGCGCGCCCAGGCGGTGCGCGTCGAGCTGCTTGCCGTACTCGGGATGGGGACCCGTGCCACCAGGCGCGCCCAACTGGAAGACGAGTGACACGGGAGGCTCGGCGGCGGACGCGGGAGGCCGCCCGCGCCCGTCCTTCACGTGGCACGTCATGCAGGAGACCGCGCTGAACAGCGGGCCCACCTGGGGCGCGACATGGGTGGGCTCGCTCCAGTCCCGGTCGAAGACGCGCTTGCCCAGGTGGAACTCCGGCCACTTCTCGCGAGGCATGTTCGGCGGGGCGCGGCCGAACGCGTTCCTGCCCGCCTCCACCACCGTGGCGCCGCCGCCGACGAGCTCCTCGCCGGGCTCCGGCTCCGCGACGAGCGCGCCCAGCTCCAGGATTTCGGGCCGTCGCCGCGTGTCCGCCCACACCGCGGTGAGCACCAGCGCGCTCAGGGGCAGACCCAGCCAATACCTCCGCCGTCGCATTCGACACCCTCCGAAGACAGCCAGGGACCAGGGCCAACGGACGCCGGGCGGGCGTGGCACGCCTCCCGCCCGGCGGTGCGACGACTACTTCGCCGGGACGAAGGACTCGCTCAGCACGTCGATGCCCTCCGCCGTCGCCTTCACGTCGATGCCGGTGAAGCCGGTGTACGGGTAGTGGCCGTCCTGGATCTCCTCGACGAACTCCATGGTGTCGCCGGTGATGACCTTGCCGTCAGCCAGCGTCACGCTGAAGGTGTTGCCCTCGGTGCCCAGCCGCCAGCCGCAGGCGCCCACGTTGGTGGGAGCGGCCGGCTTGTCGCTCGTCTTCGGCCAGATGATGTCCAGCTCGTAGAAGTCCGCGACGGCCACCAGCCAGCGGATGAAGTCCCGCCAGTTGTTGAACGTGACGTAGTAGCCGGCGGGGTTGGGCTGCGAGCCCTGGAGCACGCCCTCCCGGTAGATGTTCATCCGGTAGGGCGAGCCGCCCGGCGCGCCGGTGAAGCTGGGGAGGACGCGCGCGGAGTTCGCCTCGCGGCCCGGGACGATGCTCAGCGTGCTCACCACCTGGTCGCCGGAGCGGGCCTCGAGCTGGAGCGCCCCGTTCACGCCGAGCTTGATCTGCGACTTCTGGCTCCAGCTCGCCGCGCGGCCGAAGGTGCTGGCCAGGCCGTCCGTCTTCACGTCCCGCAGGTTGGAGACGGACAGGCCCGCCTCCGTCTTCGTCAGCTGCGCCTTGCCCTTGGCGCAGCTGGTGATTCCGTCGAACCGCTTCGTGCACGTGCCCTCGGCGTTCGCCTCCTGGCTCGCCACCGTTCCCTCGGGCGCCGCGCTCTCGTCGCCCGCGCAGCCCGCCGTCACACACAGGAACACCGCCGCCAGCAGACGGCTCGTCATCTTGAGCAGCATGTCTCTCCACCTCTTGATTGGAAGGTGCTTCACCGTTCGGAGGCGTCCGCGCCGGACCCGCGGCGCCTCGCGACGGCGCGGAAGCCTTCTGCACCGTTCGAGCCAGAGGGCGTGTCGCATGTATCTCCCCTCTGTATCGACGAGGGGTGGCGCGTGTTTCAGGCGGAGGATGTGGTGTGTGTCGTTACGGCGCCGGAGGGACGTGTGTCTTTGTTTGCAACAGCCCCTGCTGGAGGTCCATGTCGACTTGTCTGGGGGTGAAAGTCATTAACCCGAATCAAGGCGTGGGTGATTTTCGTGTGTCGAAACACGGGGAATGAGGGGCTTCGAGGCGGAGGCTTGTAGCGGCGGAGGTCACTGTCGGGGTCCAGCCGCACGGTGAGTAGGGGGTTGCCAGCGGGGACGTGGACCCGGGATGGTGAGGGGATGATCAACCCGGTCCATCTCTATGCGTGGCAGGCGGCCATCGTCGGGAATGCGCGGCTGGGGGGGCTCGACCTCCGCGCGTTGATGCTGGACGACCCGTGGGTGGCGTCGAACTCCCCCAGCCGGGATGTCTTCCGGGGCTTCGCGCTGGATGGGGACTTCGAGCCCTCGTTCTATGTGTGGCTGGAGAAGCAGCAGGCGCGCGGGTTGAAGGCCCTGCGCACGTTGCGGGCGGTGGACCCGGCGGACTGGGTGCTCAACACCCCGCCCGAGCCGCAGCCGAGGCTGCCGGAGTTCGCGCTCGTCTTCCAAGGAGACGAGGTCGTCTGGTATCGCCACGCCTGGTCCCCGCTCCGGCGCGAGTCACCCGAGGGGCCCTTCGAGGAGTGCTTCGTGCCGGTGCCGGGCGAGTCGCGCCCCGCGACGCGGATTGCGTTGGAGGAGGCGGAGCGGGAGTTGCTCGCGGCCACCCGGGACTACGTCGCGTTCGTCGAGCCCCGGGCGCGCTCGGACGAGCGGACGGACCGGTTCTACGCGGACATGGGGCGCCTGTCGCTCGACCTCCTGTCGGACACGGAGGACGCGTTCGCGCGTCGGCTGGCGGCGCTGCGGGAGGCGGAGCTGAAGGAGTACCGGCGCCGCGCCAAGGAGTGGCATCCGGTCCAGCCCGCGACGCGGGCGATGCGGCCGGTCATCCTGGCGAACGCGGCGAAGTGGCTGGAGCGGGACGACTACCTGCGGGTGATGGAGGCGGCGGGGGCGTCCTGGCGGGCGGTGCGGCTGGCGCGGGCCTCGCAGGACGTCATGCCGCTGAACATGCGCCACGAGCGGACCTCGGAGGAGCAGCTGCCCCCCTTCGTCCAGGCCCCGGGCTACGTCGAGGTCGCGCGGCGCTGGGACTTCGCGGCGGCGGCCGCGCTCAACGCGGCGGTGAACGCGCGGTAGTCGAGCCCTCCGTCACCGGGCGCGGGAGGAGGTCTGTCGCGAGCGGCTGGGAGGCAACCGGCCGGGCGGCGTGCCGCGCCTGGGCCGGTTGCCGGGACGTGACGCGCTCCGTTCAGCGCGCGTGGTGGCGAACGCGGGGACGATGGGCCCGTTCATCCCGCCTTGGCCAGGGCCTTCTCGAGGGTCAGCGGAGGCACCACGTAGCCGGAGGCGATGAGCGTCTCCTCCGTGGCCAGCGCGATGGCGCCGGAGACGGGGCCCGCCTGGGTGGGCGCGGCGTAGGCGCCGATGGCGAGCACCGGCCCGAGCACGGTGAACTCCGCCACGTCGACGCTCGGGGCCGGCTTCTCCAGGACGCCCGGAATCTCCGCCACCCGGGCCTTGAGGGTCTCCATGAGGCCGTGGACGTCCTGGCCGTGAGTGACGGGCAGCTTCACCACGACCTTCCGGTGGGGGTGGTGGCTGAAGTTGGTGATGTTGTCGCTGAACAGGCGGTTGTTGCCCACGGAGATGCGCAGGTTGTCGCCGGTGTCGATGGTGGTGGCGAACAGGCCAATCTCCTGGACGATGCCGCTGACGCCCGCGGCGTTGATTTCGTCACCCACCCGGAAGGGCCGCAGCACGAGCAGGAAGACGCCCGCGGCGAAGTTGGACAGCAGGCCCGACCAGGCCGTGCCGATGGCGATACCGGCGGCGGCCAGCAGCGCGGCGAAGGACGTCGTCTCGAACCCCATCATCCCGAGGATGCCGAGCAGCAGGAGGATGGTGAGGGAGCCGCTGAACAGCGACTCGACGTACCGGATGAGCGTCGCGTCGAACTGGCGCTTCTGCAGGGTGAGGTTCAGCACCCGGCGGAAGCCGTTGATGACCGCGCGACCGATGAACCACAACACCAAGGCGCCCATGGCCTTGAGCAGGAAGGGGAGGGCGTCCGTCAATGCGAGCGTCTTCAGCTGGGTGATGAGGGCTTCCATGGCGTTCCTGAAGCGGCCGGGGTGTCAGGTCCGACTACGGGCCTGCTTCGCGCGCATGGGTTTGCAGGAGGTGGACCAGGAGACGGCGTCAGGCAAGCCCGCGAAGACAGGGGACGTCGAACCGGGTGCGGCCGGAAGGAGGAAGCCTGGACTCTAGAGTGGACGCGTCAGGGGCTGTCATTGACGCGTCAGCACGGGGTCCCCGTGCGGAAGATGACACTCGCCGGGGGAACGCTAGGGCGTGGTGATGAATCGCCAGCCCCGCTCTTGACCCAGGGCGAGCCGCGCGGGGTCGGAGACGGAGGTGCCTCGCAGGTCCACCTCGCGCAGGGCGGAGAGCTGACGCAGCGCGGGGAGGCCCGCGTCGGTGATGGCGGTGCGCGTCAGGTAGAGGGTGCGCAGCCCGCCGGGCAGGTGGGGCAGCACGGTGTCGTCCACGCGCGAGCCCGCGAGGCTGAGCCACGTCAGCGTGGTGAGGCGCGCGAGCGCGTGCGCGTCCGCTCCCTGGAGCCACGTCGCGCCCAGGTCCAGGTGCGTGAGCCGGGGCAGTTGCTGGAGGCGCCCGAGTCCGGAGCCGCTGATGGGGGTCCTCGCGACACGGATGGACTCCAGCTCCTTCAGCTCGGCGAGCTGCCCCAGCCCCAAGTCCGTGAGCAGCGTGCGCTCGGCCCGGAGGGAGCGCAGGTGGGGCAGGGCGCGCAGGGCGGACAGCCATTCGTCGCTGAAGGCGGTGCGGCTGACGTCCAGTTCGCGCAGGGAGGCGCCGAAGGTCCTCAAGGCGTCGGGGCCGACGGGCGTCGCGCTCACGTCGAGCTTCGTGAGGCGGGAGAGGGGGTGGAGTGTCGCGAGCGACGCGTCCGAGACCTCGAGCCCCGACAACGCCAGCCGCTCGAGCGCCACCAGCCGCGCCAGCCCGGGCAGGCCCGCGTGGGTGATGGCCGTGCGGGACACGTCCAGGTCCACCAGCGCCACGAGGGAGGCGACGGTCTCCAGGTCCTGGTCCCCGACGCGCGTGTCGTCGAGGTGAAGCAGCTCCAGGTGGGCGAGCCTCGCCAGGTGCACGAGTCCGGGGCCGCGCACCTTCGTGCGGCTGAGCACCAGTGCCCGGAGGTTCGTCAGGTCCGCGAGCGCGGCGAGCCCGCGGTCCGTCAGCCGCGTGTCACCCAGGTGGAGCGCCTCCAGCGCGCGCAGGGTGCCCACGTGTCCCATGCCGACGTCCGTGAGCCCCGTGCGCGCCAGCCCCAGCCAGACGAGGCCGGGCATCCGTCGCAGGGCGGCGAGGCCGACGTCCGTCACGTGCGTGCCGCTGAGCACGAGCGTGCGCAGGTGCTCGCCGGGAATCACCTCCAGCGCGGAGTCGTCGACCGCCGTGTCGGACAGGTCGAGCCACTCCAGGTGCGGTTGTGTCGCCAGGAGCGCGGGGCCGCGCGCGCCCACCGCCGTGCCCGCGAGCGTGAGCCGGCGCAGGGTGGTGAGCCCCCGCAGGAGGTCGAGCCCCGGGTCCGAGATGGCGGTCTCGTCCAGGCGGAGGACGCGCAGCCGGTCCATCCCCCGCAGGTGGGCGAGCCCCGCGTCGGTGACGCGGGTGCGGTCGAGATGGAGCTCCTCCATCCGCGTCAGCTCGCTCGGGCCGGCGAGGTGGGCATCGCCCACGGTGGTCCCCGACAGGTAGAGCGCGCGCACCGACGTCCCGCTCAGCAGCAGCGCGAACAACGCGGGAGGTGGCGCGCCCACGGTCTCCAGCCCGAGCCCCGGGACCTGGTGCGCGCGCAGCGCCTCGGCGACGGCGCGGGCCTCCTCTTCGTTCGTCACGGGGTGGAGGGGCTCCGCGTACCAGTCACCCTCGGAGGGGGGCTGGAAGCCCGTGGCATCCGTGGTCAGCGTGGCCCACGGGCGTGAGCCACCGTCGGGCTGGCGCAGGAAGGCCGAGAGCACGGGGCGCGGCGCGGGCGCGGGGAGAGGCGCGGCGGGGACGATGGGCGTGGTGGCGCAGCCCACCAGGAGCAACAGCAGACCCGCGATTCTGGATGTTCCACCCCACATGCAGTCACCTCGCGCTCGCATGGGCCCGAGCCAAGGCGCCCCGGGCGTCGAGGTCAACGACAAAGCGAGGCCGGCGCTAGCGAGGAGCGGTGGTCGCGAGCAGCTTCTCCACGGCCTGGAGCACCGCCGCGGCGGTGGCCGGGTGCTTCACGAAGGCGGCGGGGTTGAGGTTCGACAGCCGCCCCATCAGGGAGTCCGGGCCGCTCACGTTCACCATGACGGTGCGCGTGCCGGGGCGACCGAAGGCGCTGAGCACGTCGAGCGCGGAGCCGGTGTCGACGACGAGGATGGTGGGCTTGTCCGCCTCCGTGGCCAGCCGGACGCCCTTCTGGAGGAACAGCTCGGTGACGAGCGCCATCTGCTGGGGCTCCGTCAAGCGCACGAGCACGGGCGCGCGCGTGTCCACCTCGACGGCGTTCGCGGCCTGCGGCGCGGGTCCCTTGCCCAGCTCGCGGACGTCCGTCGTCAGCAGCTCCCGCACATCCGTCTTCAGGACGCTGCGCACGCGCTTGAGCAGCGAGGCGTCCTCCGCGAGGAACGCCTTGAGGCGCCGCTCCCCCTCCGCGGGCAGCTGCGTGAAGGCCACGCCCATTCCGTCCTCGCGGGACCAGGCCACCTGGGCGCGGGCCACCAGCGGCTGTTGCGGCGCGTCCGGCAGGGACAGGCGCAGCTCGAGCGTGCTCCCCACCGGCAGGGCGCGCGCGGTGCGGATGGCGAGCCCCCCGGCGCCGATGTTCTTGCTGTACGCGCGGACCACGTCGTCCTGCGTCGCGAACGTCAGCTCGAGCACCGCGTCCGCGCGGGCGGGGCGCGTGGGGAGCGGGCTGCCCTCGGGGGGCAGGGCGCCCAGCTCCAGGAGCACGTCGCGCAGGAGCTCCAGGCGCTGCGCCTCGTCGGCGCTCAGCGGCCGGGCCCCCTGCTGCTCGCGCAGCGCCTTGTACTCGTCGAGCGCGTTGACGCGCGGGTTTCCGTTTCCCATTCCGGCTCCCCAATGGACGCCCTCGAAGCCTGCCACGCGCCCGTGGACGCGCGCGAGATGTCCGCTTCCACCCTGTCATGGTGCGTACACCCCGTCCCAGGGGCCCGCTCCGCTCGCCAGCGCGCCTGCCCCACGCTGGCGTCCGGCCCCCGCGCGCCCGTTCCAGCGACCGGGAGGGAGGCTGGGGGACGAGTGCACGCGCGCTCCGAGGGACTTCACCGGCGTGGGCCTGCCAGGGCGTGTCGCGCGGCGGTAGGCTCGCGGGTCATGGCCTATCAACGCAACCCCGTGAAGGCGCCCCGGGTGTCGGGCTTCGCGCTCCGGACCTTCGTCAACACCCTGGAGAGTGGAGTGGGCGCGCCGGTGCTGGAGAAGCTGGTGCGCGACAGCGGCATCGCCGCGTGGCGGGCGTTGTCACCCGGAGACGCGCCGCCGCTGCAGCATCCGTTGCCACCCGGCGCGCCGCCCACCGAGGCCCTGTCGCCCGTCGAGCAGGCGGAGCGCGCCGTCGCCGGGTCGCGCGCGGCGCCGGAGCGAGAGACGGTGGGGGCCTACGCGCGGGCCTACCGGGAGGGGCGCGCGGAGCCCGTCGCCGTGGCGCACAGGCTCCAGGCGGCCATCGAGCGGTTGGAGGGGCAGGAGCGCATGGGGCTCTTCATCGCGCGCAAGCCGGACCAGGTCCTGCGCGCCGCCGAGGCCTCCGCGGAGCGCCTGCGCGCGGGGCGGGCGCTGAGCGTCCTGGACGGAGTGCCCGTCGTGCTCAAGGACGAGGTGGACCTCGCGGGGTTCCCGACGACGCTGGGGACGAAGTTCCGCCATCAGGTGGCGGCCGAGGACTCGACGGTGGCGGCGCGACTCAAGGCCGCCGGGGCACTCATCCTCGGCAAGGCCAACATGAACGAGATTGGCATCAACCCCATCGGGTTGAATCCGCACCACGGGGCCGCGCGCAACCCGTGGAACCGGGGGCACATCACCGGAGGGAGCTCCAGCGGGTCGGCCGCCGTCGTGGCCGCGGGCCTGTGCCCCTTGAGCATCGGCGCGGACGGCGGCGGCTCCATCCGCATCCCCGCGGCGCTGTGCGGCATCGTCGGGCTCAAGGCCACGTGGGGGCGCATCCCGGAGACGGGCGTCCCGCCGCTGTGCTGGCACGTCGGGCACGTGGGGCCCATGGGGCTCACCGTGGACGACGTGGCCGCGATGTACGCGCTGGTGGCGGGGCCGGACGAACGCGACTTCGTCTCGCGGTCGCAGCCGCCGCATCACCTCTCGGAGCTCGAGCGCGCGGACCTGTCCGGCGTGAGGCTGGGCATCTGCTGGCCCTACTTCGAGGACGCCGCGCCGGACGTGGTGGCGCGGTGCCGGGACGCGGTGCGCGTGCTCACGGAGGCGGGCGCGAAGGTGGTGGAGGTGCCCGCGCCCGACCTGAACACGGTGCTGTGGACGCACAGCTGCATCATCCTCAGCGAGATGGCGGAGGCGACGCAGCCCCACTCCCGGGAGCACCCGGAGGACTTCGGGCTCGACTCGCGCACCAATCTCGCCATCGGCCGTCACTTCCGCGCGACGGACTTCGTGCACGCGCTGCGGCACCGCCACCGGCTGACCCGGGAGATGCTCGCGCTCATGACGGACGTCGACGTCCTCGTCACGCCGTCCACGGCCATCACCGCGCCCGCGATTGCGGAGTCGACGCTGCCGGAGGGCGAGTCCAACCTGCCGGTGGTCGACGCGCTGATGCGCTATGTCCGCCAGGGTAACCTGACCGGCTTCCCCGCGCTCTCCGTGCCGGTGGGCTTCGACGCGGCGGGCTTGCCCGTGGGACTCCAGCTCATGGGCCGCCCCTACGAGGAGCACCTGCTGCTTCGGTTGGGGCGCGTGGTCGAGCACGCGACGCCCCACCGGACACCTCCCATCCACGTCACCGCGCTGCGCTGAAGGCCCTGTCGCCTCGGGACGCATCGGCGGCGACCGTGTCGGGGCGCCGTGGACGGGTTCACGCAGGGGCGCGTGTATTCGCGCTCTTTGGGTCGTATCTGTTTTCTGTGTGATTATTGTAAAACGAGATTAATCACGGGCGCCCCGAGGGATGTCACTTCCTGGCGTCTGGCGCGGGGCAGGAGGCAGTGCTTCGTGCAACCCCGTGCGCATTCCGTTCCGGCCGTGGTTCAGACTTCCATTCCTGTCGCGATGTGGCTCGCGGCCTCGCTGTTGGTGGCGTGTGGAGAGCCTCTCGTGCCCGGGGCAGGGGAGGACGCCCCGGGGACGTCGCGAGCGGCGCTGACCGAGCTCGTCGTCAACGGCACCTTCGCCAACGGCGTGACGACGCCCTGGTGGAGTGGGGCGAACACCCAGTCGCTGGTGGAGAACGGGAGGCTGCGGGTGAACGTGGCGGGCGGGACCGTCAACCGGTGGGACGCGCTCATCGGACAGGACGACATCCCGTTGGTGAGCGGGCGGGCCTACACGCTGGCCTTCACCGCGTCCGCGTCCGCGAACGTGCCGATTCGGGCGACGGTGCAGATCGAACCGTCACCCTATACGGCGACGCTGGACCAGACCGTCACCCTGGATGGGACGGCCCGTCGCTTCACGTTCCCCTTCACGTCGTCGCTGGGCACGTCGCTGGGGCAGGTGACGTTCCAGTTCGGCGGCTCCGGGGCCTTCACGCTCTACCTGGATGACATCACGCTCACCACGGAGACGGGCTCCGGCCCCATCGCCTTGACGAGCGGCTTCTACGTGGACCCGAACTCGAATCCGGCCGTGTGGGTGAACAACAACGGTGGGGACGCGCGCGCGGCGCGCATCCAGGCCCACATCGCGAGCAAGCCGGGAGCGCGCTGGTTCGGCAATTGGAGCGGGGACATCGCCTCGGCGGTGTCGGGCTTCGTGAGCGCGGCGGACGCGGCGGACAAGCTGCCGGTGCTGGTGGCCTACAACATCCCGGGGCGCGACTGCGGCAGCCACTCCAGCGGCGGCGCGGGCAGCCCCGAGGCCTACCGCGCGTGGATTTCGTCGTTCGTCACCGGATTGGGCACCCGGCCCGCCATCGTCATCATCGAGCCCGACGCGGTCGCGCAGCTCGACTGCCTCCCCAACGACACCGAGCGCCAGACGCGGCTGGGCCTCCTTCGCTACGCCACCGAGCAGCTGCGCGACCGCGCGCCGAATACGTGGGCGTATCTCGACGGCGGCAACGCGACGTGGATTGCCGCGGACACCCTGGCGCAGCGGCTGGAGTCGGGCGGCGTGCGCAACATCCGGGGCTTCTCCCTCAACGTGTCCAACTACATCCCCACCGCGCAGTCCAACACCTATGGCGCCGCCGTGAGCGCCGCGCTGAACACGCGCTACGGCTACACGAAGCCCTGGGTGGTGGACACGAGCCGCAACGGCAATGGCTCGAACGGGGAGTGGTGCAACCCGGCTGGCCGCAAGCTAGGCGTGACGTCGCAGGTGGGCGGCGGCGCGGACCTGCTGCTGTGGATCAAGGTGCCGGGCGATTCGGATGGCCAGTGCGGCATCGCCCCCACGGTGCCGGCCGGCACCTTCAGCCCGGACCTCGCCATCCGGCTCATCGACGGTACGTGATGGGCGTGTGAGTCGGGGCCGCTCCCGGCCCTCGCCGAAGGCACGTCCGTTGGGACTCGTGCCTCCGGTGGGGCGAGGGCCGGGCGCGAGCTAGCGCGCCTTCGGCAGCAGCCGCGTCAGCTCGCGGTCGAGCGTCGCGGCGAAGCGCTGGCGGTCCTGCGCGGAGAAGCTGCTCGGGCCGCCCGTCTGCACCCCGCTCTCCCGCAGCTCCTGCATGAAGTTGCGCACGGACAGCCGCTCCTCGATGTTCTCCTCCGAGAACAGCTCGCCGCGCGGGTCCATCACCACCACGCCCCGGGGGACGAGGAGGGCGGCCAGCGGGATGTCCTGGGTGACGGCGAGGTCGCCCTTCACGGCCGACGTGGCGATGTGCTGGTCGGCCACGTCGAGGCCGGCGCCCACCTGCACCGTGGAGACGAGCTCCGTGCGGGGGAGGGACAGGGCCCGGTTGGCCACGAAGACGAGCGGGACCTTCAGCCGCTGCGACGCTCGCAGGAGGATGTCCCGGACGGGGCCCGGACAGGCATCGGCATCGACCCAGATTCGCATCGGCGCATCCTCGCGTCATCCGCCGGGGTTGTCCCGGCTTTCCGCGCCGGTGGCGACAGGTACCGGACGTGGGGCCATGAAGTGCTTGACGGCCCTGGAGGGCGGCGTTCGGATGCGCGGCCATGTCCGAGCTGCTGACCCGCGCCGAAGCGACGAACTACGCAGAGACCTCGCGTCATTCCGATGTGCTCGCCTTCGTGGACGAGCTGTGCCGCCGCACGAAGCTCGCCCGACGGGTGGACTTCGGGAAGAGCGGAGAGGGTCAACCCCTCGTGGCGCTCATCGTGAGCGACCGCAACTGCTTCACGCCGGAGCTGGCGCGCAAGCAGAAGAAGGTCGTCGTCATGGTGGAGGCCAACATCCACGCCGGCGAGGTGGAGGGCAAGGAGGCGCTGCTCGCGCTCGCGCGCGACCTGACGCTCACGAAGCTGGGCCACAAGCTGCTCGACAAGCTGTGCCTGGTGCTCGTCCCCAACTTCAACCCGGACGGCAACGACCGCATCAGCCCCAACAACCGCAAGCTCAACCTCCGGAGCCTGGAGGGCCAGGTCAATCCGCCGGGCGGCGTGGGGACGCGCTACACGGGCGAGGGGTGGAACCTCAACCGCGACAGCACGAAGCAGGAGGCGCCGGAGACGCGCGCGTTGGCGAAGCTGCATCAGGCGTGGTGGCCGGAGCTGTTCATCGACTGCCACACCACCGACGGCAGCATCCACGCCTTCGACCTCACGTTCGACACGTCGCACTCGAACGAGCCGTTGTTCCAAGAGCTGCGGGACTACAACCGCGCGATGCTGGAGCGCGTGTCCGAGGCGGTGCGCAAGCGCCACGGCTTCGACAGCTTCTGGTACGGCAACTACCGCGAGGAGGACGAGCCCACCTCCGGCTGGCACACGTACCCCGCGCTGCCTCGCTTCGGCAGCCACTACCGGGGGCTGCTCGGGCGGCTGGACGTGCTGCTGGAGACCTACAGCTACATCGACTTCCCTCGCCGGTGCGCGGTGATGCGCGCGTGGCTCCTGGAGCTGATTCGCGAGGCGGCTCGGAGCGCCAAGGCCTTCCGCGCCGTCACGGAGGCGCAGCAGCAGGCCATCATCGCGCGAGGAGAGAACCCGGACCCCCAGGTCCTGGTGGGCATCAACTACGGCGTGGCCACGCGCGACGCGCAGGGGGCGCTCGCCTTCGAGTACCCCGCGTACGCGAAGCCCGGGGATACCGCCCGCGTCATGGCGTATGACGAGAAGAGCATCCGGGAGCGGCGCTACCCGGGGAAGAAGCACCGCGTCTACCGCGTGCCGCATCACCGGACCTTCATCCCCACGCAGTCGGTGAGCACGCCCGCCGCGTACCTGGCCCCGCCGGAGCTGGCCCCGCGCCTGGAGGGACATGGCATCCGCTTCGAGGTGCTGCCCACGGCGCGGGCCTTCACCGTGGACAGCTACCGCGTGGCCCGGCGCGAGGAGACCTTCAGTCCGGACGTGGCGGCCAACGTCCCGCCCGTGGGCGAGGCCGAGGTGCCGCTGAGCATGAAGCCCAAGCCGGTGCGCTTCGAGACGGTGCTGACGGTGGCGCCCGAGCGCACCACGCGCGAGTTCCCCCAGGGTACGCTCTACATCCCCACCTCCCAGCGCGCCGGCACGCTGGCGGTGTACCTGCTGGAGCCCCACTCGGACGACGGGCTGTGCCGCTGGCAGTTCCTCGACAAGCACATCGAGGTGGGCGGCCTGCACCCCGTCCACCGCGTGGTGAGTCCGGTCGCCGCGCCGAAGAAGGCGGAGTAGGGCGTTCGCGAGGCGGGGCGGACGGGGAACACCGTTCGTCCCCGTCCGGCTCCCATTCGTCCCGGGTCGCGTGGAAGCCGTCATCCCGGGCCGGCTAGCCTTGCCGGCCATGCGTGAGCCGGAAGCCGGGTGTCCGGGGGGTGAGGTGGAGCCCCTGCCTTCCTGGGCCGTGTGGTGGGGCTCGCTGGGGTGGTGGCTGGCGGACGCGCTCATCACCGTGAGCCAGGTGCAGCTGCTCCAGCGCATCGGCGAGGCGAAGGTCTCCGATGGCGAGCTGTGGCGCATGTCGCTGGCCAGTTCGCTGTTGTGGGTCCCCATCACGGTGATGTGCCTGCGGTTGTCGGAGCGGGTGCCCCTGGTGCGCGCGCGGCTGGGACGCGCCCTGGCGGTCCACCTGGGGGCGTTGCTGCTCGTGGTGGTGGGGAGGGCGGGTTTCGTCGTCCTCACCCAGGAGTCCATCGGTTGGTACGAGCGCATGCCCCGGGTGGCGGATGTGCTGGCCCAGAGCGTGGTCAACAACCTGCTGCCGTTCATCCTGCTGACGGCGGGCGCTCACGCGCTGGGGCTCGCGCGCCGCGCCCACGTCCGGCAGCGGCGCGCGGACCAGCTCCAGGCGCAGCTGGCCGAGGCCCGGCTCCAGGCGCTCGCGTCCCAGCTGCGCCCCCATTTCCTCTTCAACGCCCTCAACGCCGTGGCGTCGCTGGTCCACGTGGACCCGGATGCCGCGGAGCGGATGCTCGCGAGGTTGGGTGACCTGCTTCGCCACGGCCTGGACTCGCATGGCCGACAGGAGGTGACGCTGCGCGAGGAGCTGGACGCGCTGGCGCCCTACCTGGACATCGAGCGGGTGCGCTTCGGCCCCCGGCTGAGCGTGACCTACGACGTGCCGCCGGAGGTGCTGGAGGCGCGTGTGCCCTATCTCGCGTTGCAGCCCCTGGTGGAGAACGCGATCCGCCATGGCCTGGCGCCGCGCGCGGAGCCGGGGAGGATCGACATCCGCGCCGAGCGGGACGGGGGCACGCTGTGCCTGCGCGTCCAGGATGACGGCGTGGGGCCGCCGGCCCAGGTCGCGCCTCGCGGTGGGGGCGTGGGGTTGTCCAACCTGCGCGCGCGCCTGACGACGCTCCACGGCGCGCGCGCAACGCTGGCGCTGCGCCCCGCTTCGCCCCGGGGGACGGTGGTGGAGGTCCGCGTACCTTTCGCGGTGGAGCCCCGGCGGGAGGCCGCATGACCAGCGGGTCTTCTCCCCTGCGCGTGGTGGTGGTGGACGACGAACCGCTGGCGCTGGCGCGCCTGCGCGCCCTGGCGGCGGCGGAGCCAGAGGTGGAGGTGGTGGGGGAGGCGGCCAGCGGCGAGGAGGCCGTGCGGGTCGTCCTGGCGCGTGCTCCGGACGTACTGATGCTGGACGTGGAGATGCCGGCGGGGGATGGCTTCGAGGTGTTGCGCGCGCTGCCGCCGGAGTCGATTCCCGTGGTCGTCTTCGTCACCGCCTGGCAGCAGCATGCCGTGCGCGCCTTCGAGGCACAGGCGCTGGACTTCCTGCTCAAGCCCTATGACCGCCAGCGCTTCCGCGCGGCGCTCGCCCGCGCGCGAGCGCAGGTGCGGCTGTTGCGGCGCGATGGGGCCTCCACGCGACAGGAGGTGCTCCTCTCCGGCCTGGCGCTGGCGGAGGCCCCCCTGCGGCGCCTGCCCGTCAAGGAGGACGGCCGCATCCGCTTCATCGACTGCGCGGCCATCACCCACATCGAGGCCGAGGCGAACTACGCGCGGGTCCACGCGGACGGCGCGCAGCACGTGCTGCGCGAGACGCTGACGCGATTGGAGGAGCGGCTCGACGCGCGGCGCTTCGTGCGCGTCCACCGCTCCGTGCTCGTCAACGTGGACCACGTGCGCGAGGCGGAGCCGCTCTCCCAGGGAGAATACCTGCTGGTGCTGGGCGGCGAGGGCACGGCGGTGCGGACCGGGCGGAGTCATCGCGCGAGGGTGGAGGCCGCGCTGGGCCTGGGCTCGCAAGGGCCCGCCTCGCGCTGAGCGTCGTCCCCGCGCCGCTCCCATCCATCCCCGGCGCGCCGCGCTTCATCCCCGCTTCCCGGACAGGCGAACGGCGAGCGCGTACCTCTGGCCGCATGACGGGAGCGGGCAGCGGCTCCTCCCGTCACTTCCCGAGGAGACCGTCATGTCATCGCAGCTCCGCCGCATCCCCACAGTGCTCACCGCGCTCGCCGTGTCCCTGACGACGTCCGCGTCCGCCTCCGCCCCGCGCACGCCCGAGGTGTTCGCTCCGGGCTTCGTCTCGCTCCCCGAGCAGGAGGAGTACCGCATCGCCTTCACCCCGGATGGCCGCACCGCCTTCTGGGGCGTGAGCACGGACTTCTTCCCCGTGTCCCGGCAGTCCACCATCGTCTACTCGGAGTGGCGCGGCGGCCGCTGGAGCGAGCCTCGCGTGGCCCCCTTCTCCGGCGTGTACCCCGACATCGACCCGTTCGTCTCCGCGGACGGGCGTCGGCTCTACTTCTCCTCCATCCGCCCGGTGGACGGCGTGGCCCGCGAGGACGTGGAGCTGTGGGTGGTGGAGCGGCGACGCGACGGCGGCTGGGGCGAGCCTCGTCACCTGGGCCCGGCGGTGAACAGCGCGGCGGACGAGCTGTACCCGAGCGTCGACGCGGACGGCACGCTGTACTTCGGTTCGGACCGGGAAGGGGGCTACGGCGGCTGGGACCTCTACCGCGCCTTCCTCCGCCCGGATGGCACCTACGGCCCGGCGCAGAACCTGGGGCCCGCCATCAACACCGAGTACTGGGAGTTCAACCCCCACGTCCTCCCGGACGGTGACACGCTGCTCTTCGCCTCCATCGCTCGGCCGGATGGCCACGGCTCCGGCGACCTCTATGTGGCGTCGCGCACGTGGCGGGGCTGGCAGCCCGCCCGGAACCTGGGGCCCACGGTGAACACCGAGCTGGACGAGTACCACCCCGTCCTCTCCCCGGACCACGACACGTTGTACTTCATCCGCCACCAGTACGAGCCGTTCCTGCCGGGCGAGATGTTCCACGTGCGCGTCGGCCGGCTCCTGTCCGACGCCGGTTCGTGCGACGCGCGGGACTGAGCGCCCGTCTCCTCCCTCGAGCGCCGCTCCACGTCCCGCCGGGCGTGGGGCGTCTGTTTCCGGCTCACGCGGACCGCCCGCAGGCCCCCCGGGCGGCCGAGCGACGGCGGCGGAGCCCGGGAGCGGTCTATAGTGCGCGCCCACCATGACGGCGGATTCCTTGAAGGCCCAGCTCCGGCGCACGCTGCGGCGTGATTTGTGGTTCACGCTCGCGCCCGCGATTCTCCTCGTCGGCGTCGCGTTCGCCGCGACCTTCTACTTCATCAAGCCCGCGCCTCCGAAGACGGTGGTGCTGGCGTTGTCCCCGGACGAGGGCGGGTTCCGCTTCTACGCGCGCAAGTACCAGGAGTTCCTCAAGAAGCACGGCATCACCCTGGAGCTGCGCAACACCACCGGCTCCATCGAGAACGTGAAGCTGCTGGCCGACGAGGCGTCGGGGGTGGACGTGGCCTTCGTGCAGAGCGGCACGGCGGGAGGCGACCAGGCGCAGGGCGTGGTGTCCCTGGGCAGCCTGTCGTACGTACCGCTCTGGGTCTTCTACCGGGGCGACGTCATCGACGACGTGCGCGAGCTGAAGGGCCGGCGCATCGCGGTGGGCACGGAAGGCAGCGGCACCCGCGCGCTCGCGCTCGCGCTGCTGGAGGCCAACAAGGTCAGCGAGGCGCCCACGCAGCTGCTCCCCCTGGAGCGCGAGGCCGCCATCGACCAGCTCAAGCAGGGGCAGGTCGACGCCGTCTTCCTCATCTCGCCGGCGGAGTCCCCCATCATCAAGCGGCTGGCGGCGGCGCCCGGCATTCGGCTGCTGAGCTTCGCGCGGGGCGAGGCGTACGCGCGGCGCTTCACGTATCTGTCGCGCAAGGTGCTGCCTCGGGGCGTGTTCGACCTGGCCGCGGACCTCCCCTCCCAGGACGTGGTGGTGCTCACGCCGACCGCGAACCTGATGGCGCGCGAGTCGTTGCACCCCGCGCTCGCCTATCTCCTCATGCGCGCGGCCAGCGAGGTCCATGGCAGCGCCGGGCTGCTCGACGGCGCCGGCGAGTTCCCCGCGCCGCGCGAGACGGGCTTCCCGCTCAGCAGCGAGGCGGAGCGCTACTACGAAGCGGGCGTGCCGCTGCTCCAGCGCTACCTGCCATTCTGGGCCGCCAACCTGGTGGACCGGCTGTGGGTGATGCTCGTGCCCATCATCGCCATCGTGGTCCCCCTCTTCCGCGCGGTGCCCGCCGTGTACCAGTGGCGCATCCGCTCGCGCATCGTCCGCTGGTACGCGCGGCTCAAGGAGATCGAAATCCAGCTCGACGAGAACCCCGGGCCGGAGATGCTCGAGGACATGCTGCGGCGGCTGGAAGAGGCGGAGCGCGAGGTCAACCGCATCCCCATGCCCCTGGCCTACGCGGAGAACCTCTACTTCTTCCGCGAGCACATCGAGGTCGTCCGGCGACGGCTCAGCCGCCGACTGACTGGCGGCGACCACCGCGAGGGCCACCCGCATCACGCGAGCGCCTGAGGGCGGGCGCGCGGCGCCTCCGGAGGCCCGAGCGCGCGTCGCAGCACCTGCGTGGCGCGCATCAGCCGCCGCCGGGCGTTGACGTGGGTGAGGCCCAGCTCCCGTGCGAGGCTGGCGCCATCGAGCTCGTCCTCGAGGCGCAGCCTGCACACGGCCTTGAGCGGGTCGGGCAACCTGGCGACGTGGCGCCTCAACAGGGAGGCGCGCTCCTGCTCCAGCACCCGTTGCTCCGGTGAGGGCGAGGGACACGGGGCGCCCGTGTCTCCGAGGAGCGCGTCGGTCCCCGCCTCGGCGTGGAGCACGTGGCGCGAGCGCAGCCGGTACTGGTCCGCGCAGGCGTTGAGGAGGATGCGCGTCAGCCACGCCTCGGGGTCGCGCAGGGCGGAGGGCGCGCGCGGAAACGCGGCGGCGGCCCTCAAGAGGGTCGTGCCCAGCGCTTCCTCGGCGTCGGGGCGATGGCCTCGCATGTGGCGCAGGCTCCGGGCGCGCAGCCGCGGTTGGTGGTCCAGCCACAGCTTCCAGAAGCCGGGAGGGGGCAGGTCGATGGGGGCTCTGACGCTCACGACGCCCCACCAGAGCAACGCCCATGCCCTGGATTTCTCCAGCGCGGACGCGGCCTTCCCTTGCTCGCCCCGTGTCCGCTGGCATGTCAGTGGCACACGCTGACATGTCAGCGCCGACCCGCCCGTGACCTGGTCGGAACGGGCGGGGAGACGCGGCGGTGGCCCGGGTTCGTGTACCCTGCGGCGAGAACCCGGGCGCGGGTCCGGGGGCCCCCTCATGAAACCCAGACCCCTCGACGATGTCTCCACTGCCAGCCCTCGGCGGCAGGGTGGCGAGAGCCAGGCGGCGGTGTTCGTGCCCGCCCTGACCATCGTCTCGCATCCGCTCGCCTCGCGGGTGGGGGAGCGGTTCGTGCTCGACCTGCTCGCGCGCGGGCGCGAGGTGCCGGTGTCGCGCAACGCGCCGCTGTTCACCCAGGTGGGAGAGCTGGTGGGGCGGCCCCTGGCGGACCCCTTCGTGAGTCGCAAGCCCCTGCGCTTCCTTCCCCGCCCCGACGGCGGGGTGCGTCTGGAGGGCGACGCGGACGGCACGCGCGTGGTGGCCGGGGGCATGGCGGGGGTGAGCTGGGACTTCCGGCCGGACGTCCTGGCCGCCGGCGTGACGCTGGAGCTGGCCGGGCGGGTGGTGTTGCTGCTGCACCGCGTGGCGTTGGACGAGTCGCGCCTGGAGGACCCGCTCGGCATGGTGGGCCAGAGCTCCGCGCTCCACCGCGTGCGCGCGCGGGTGCGGCAGGTGGCGGACCTGGACGTCCCGGTGCTCATCCGAGGCGAGACGGGCACGGGCAAGGAGCTGGTGGCGCGCGCGCTCCACCTCCGGAGCTCGCGTCGGGACCGGCCCTTCGTCAGCGTGAACCTGGGGACGCTGGCGCGGGAGCTGGCCTCCGCGGAGCTGTTCGGCGCGCAGCGCGGCGCGTACACCGGCGCGTCCCGCAGCCGGGAGGGGTTCTTCCGCGCGGCGCGGGGCGGCACGCTCTTCCTGGACGAAGTCGGGGAGGCGTCCTCGGAGGTGCAGGTGGCGCTGCTGCGCGTGCTGGAGACGGGCGAGATGTTCCCGGTGGGCGCCCACGCGCCCATCGCCACGGACGTGCGGCTGGTGGCCGCCACGGACGCGCCCCTGGAGGACCTCATCGCGCAGGGGCGCTTCCGGGCGCCGTTGCTCCACCGGCTCTCCGGCTACACCCTCCACGTGCCCCCGCTGCGCGAGCGGCGCGAGGACATCCTGCCGCTGTTCCACCACTTCGCCCGGCGGGAGCTGGAGGCGGTGGGCGAGGCGGAGCGGTTGGAGCCCAGGGACCCCTACGCGGAGCCCTGGCTCCCCGCGCCGCTGGCGATACGGCTGGTGCGGCACGACTGGCCCGGCAACGTCCGCCAGCTGCGCAACGTCGCCCGGCAGCTCGTCATCAGCAGTCGGGGACTGCCCCGGCTCCAGGTGGACGCGGCGCTGGAGTCGGAGCTGGCGCCGCGGCGCGAGGAGGAGGCGATGGCGCCCTCGCTCCTGTCGCGGCGCCGTCCGTCGGAGGTGTCGGAGTCGGAGCTCCTGGCGGCGCTGCGCGAGTGCGCGTGGGACCTGAAGGCCACGGCGGAGCGGCTGGGCATCACCCGGGCCTCGCTCTACAACCTCGTCGACCGGAGCCCGGACGTGCGCACCGTGAAGGACCTGGGGGCCGACGAAATCACCCGCTGCTTCCATGCCTGCGGCGGCGACCTGGACGCCATGGTGCGACACCTGGAGGTGTCCCGGCGCGCGCTCCAGCGGCGGGTGCGGGAGCTGGGGCTGGAGGCCCACGAGTCATGACCAAGGGGAGGTTCGCACGGTGATGCGCCGCGGAACGTTGCTGCTGGGAATGCTGCTGTGGGGAGCGGCCTGTTCGTTGGGGCCGATGTCCGGCGAGGGCTCCACCCAATCGAGCGCCCTCGATGACGAGGAGGAGCGGCCCTGCGAGGCGCGGGAGGAGGTGGCGTGCATTCCCGACGACTCCTCCGGCCTGTGCCCCCGCGTGGAGCCATGGCAGGTGTGCACCATCTGGATTTCGGAGGGGATCGAGGCGGTGAAGCCGCCCGTCTCGTGCATCCGTCGGAGGCAGTGGCTGAAGTTCCATCTCGAGGAGCCGGTGCCCGAGTCCATCCTCTACTTCGAGGGGGAGGGCAGCGACCTCATCTTCGTGGGCCACCCTTCGAGCAAGATCGAGCTGAGCGACTCCGCTGGCAGGACGTGGTGCGGGAAGGTCCGCGCGGACGCGAAGTGGCAGGACCATCTCTTCCAGGTCTCCTCGGGCCTCCCGGAGGGCGAGCCCGGCGAGCTGGAGGTGGTGAGGGATCCTGGCGAGGAAGGGGAGTGAGCGGGGGGCTCCGGCTCACCGGGGAGACTCCCGCGCGGAGGGCGAGGCGACGAGCAGGGCCGCGTGCGTGCGAGACAGCCTCGGGTGCCGCGTCAGCAGCGCTCGCAGCACCGCGCTGGCGCGGGCCTCCTGTCCGGGATGTTCCCGAGGGGACGCGCGGCCCTGGGTGAGCTCCAGCGCGGCGTGGAGGGCCTGGGCCTCGATGTCCCCGGGGCGGACGGCGAGGACCTCGCGTGACAGGGCGAGGCCCCGCGTCAGCACGTCGCCCGCGTCGCGCCCGCTCCTCGCCCGCGCGAGGCTCCAGTCGAGGTGGAGGCGCGCGAGCGCGCGCCGGTCGTCCCGCGGCTGGGAGCTCACCGCGAGCACGTCCTCGTGGGCCCGGGCCGCTCGTTCGAAGGCGGCCTCGACGTCGAGCCCCGTTCGCGCGCTCCACGCGGCGCGCGTGTCATGGGTCCGCGCGAGCGCGCGGCGCGCCTCCTCGCTCCGGGCGTTCCTCGACAGGGCCTCCGTCAGGGCGGCGGCCGCGGCGTCGAGTTCCGGTCGCGGGTCCTCGCCTCGGGTGAGCGCGATGTCGGCGAGCAGCCGGTGCGCCTGCCCCAGGTTGGCCCTGGCGGCGGCCAGGGCGGGCTCCAGCGCGAGCGCGGCGCGGGCCTCCCGCATCGCCGCGCGGGCGTCCTCGCGAGCATCCTCGCCCCGTGCCAGGTGGTGGTCGGCGCGAGCGGCCAGGGCCTCGGAGAGGTTGCTGTGGGGGAGCCCCTGCTTCGGCGCGAGCGCCACGGCGCGCGTGAGCGACGCGTGCGCGAGCGTCAGGAAGGGCAGCGCCTCCTCCTCGCGGGACGCCGCCTCCCGCGCCTGCTCCAGCCGCAGGAGTCCCAGGCCGCCGTGGAGCGGTGGCACGGCGTCGTTGAGGGCCAGCGCGCGCTGATACGACGCGAGCGCCTGTCGCAGCGCCGGGCGGGCATCGCCTCCACCGTCTCGCAGGCGGGCGGCGCGCAGCGCGTGGACCTGGGCCTCGTAGAAGTGGCTCACCAGGTTGCCGGGGTTGAGCGTGCGCGCCTTCTCCAGGGCCTGTCGTGCCCGCTCCAGGTCCGCCTCCGCGTCCCGCGTGCGGGGATGGGTGGCGCGCTTGAAGTACGCGCTGCCCAGGTTGATCCACGCGTCCGGCAGGTGCTCGTCGATGCGGATGGCCGTGAGGTAGGCGTCGATGGCGCGCCCCCGGTTGTCGAGCGAGTCCTCGCCCACGGAGTCCTCGTGGTCGGCCCACACCTTGAAGATGAGGCCGAGGTTGGAGTGATAGTCGTAGCCCCGCTCCTCGGGGGCCACGCCCTCGAAGGCGTCGATGGCCCGGCGCAGCAGGTCGCGCGGGTCCTGGCTGTGGGCCTGCCTGTCCCGCGCGGCCTGCCACAGGGCGAGCCCCAGGGCGTGCCGGGCCTCGCTGCGCGCCGGGTCCACGGCGAGCGCCGCGTCGGCCGCCGCGCGCGCCGCCTCCAGCGCCGCCGCCGCGTCCTCGCCCCGCCGTCCGCGGAACTCCGCGAGCCGACGGTAGAGGTGGGCCTTGCGCACCAGCGAGGGGAGGTGATGGGGGGAGGCGGTGAGTCCGCGTCCGAGCGCCTCGAGGGCCCGCTCGAGGTGGGGTGTCACGTCTCCCTGCCCGTAGAGGCCCATGCGCAGGGCCAGCAGCTCGACGCCCGCCAGGGCCAGGTGCGCCTCGGGCAGGCTCTCCGCGATGGCCGCCGCGCGCGCATGGGCGAGCCGCGCGGCGTCCAGGTCCTCCCGCGCGCGGTCGAGCTGGCCCGCGTCCCAGTGGCTGGTGGCCCGCGCCACCAGGACGTCGCCGCGCAGGAGGGAGGCCTCGAAGAACCACGGCAGCCGGTCCCCGAGCGCGTCGAGCCGCGCCAGCGCGTCCCCGTACCGCTCCTCGTGGAAGGCGAGCAGCGCGGAGACATATTCGGCCGGGGGGATGTCGGCGCCCTCCGCCCTCCTCAGCCAGGACAGGGCGGGCTCGCGGTACTGCGCCGCCAGCTCTCCCCGGCGCGCCTTCCGCTCCGCGGCGGGCAGGTGCTCCTGGGTCCGCAGCTTCTCCAGGTAGAGCTGCCCGAGCGCCAGGGCCAGCGCGCACGCGACGCGAGGCGTGCGCGCGCCGTGCGCCCAGGCCTCCTCCAGGTGCGCGCGCGCGCGCGCCGGCTCGCCCACCGCCAGCCAGCCCCGCCCCAGGGCCTCGTTGCCGGGACCGAGCGCGCGCTCGCCGCCCTCGCGCATCTCCCGCGCGATGTCCGCCAGCCGCGACTCCAGCTCGCGCCGCTCGTCGCGCGTGTCGTGCAGGCGCGCCAGCGCGGTGTAGCGGGCGCGGGCCTCCACCGACACGGCCAGCTCGGAGAAGCGGCGCGCGAGGTGCTCGCGCAGGTCCGCCTCCCTGCGCGCGAGCACGGCCTGGAGCCCGGCGAGCAGCACCAGCACCCCGGCCGCCGCCACCACCGCGAGCCCGCGCCAGTGCTTGCGCGCGAAGCGCGACAGCCGGTAGCCGGTGCCCGCCAGGCGTGCGTGGACGGGCGCGCCATCGAGGAAGCGTTGCAGGTCCTCCGCGAGCGCCCGCGCGGAGTCGTACCGGTGGGCCCGGTCCTTCTCGAGGCACTTGAGGACGATGGCCTCCAGGTCCTCCGGCACGTCCGGCGCCAGCGCCCGCGGCGGTGTGGGCTCGTGCGTGGGGATGCGGTGGAGGACCTCCAGCGCGTTGCCGCCCGGCACCGGCGGCTGGCCCACCAGCAGGGCGTAGAGCGTGGCGCCCAGCGCGTAGACGTCCGCGCGCCGGTCCAACCGCCCCGCCTCGCCGCGGGCCTGCTCCGGCGCCATGAAGTGCGGCGTCCCGAGGACGTCGCCGGTGGCGGTGACGCCCTCGGTGGGCTCCTTCGCCAGCCCGAAGTCCATGACGTACGGCTTCCATTGCCCGTCCGGGGTGCGCTCCACCACGATGTTGGAGGGCTTGAGGTCGCGGTGGATGAGGCCCGCGCGGTGCGCGGCGTGGACCCCCTCCGCGGCCTGGGCCAGCACCAGCGCCTTCTGCTCGGGGGAGAGCTGCCCGGCCAGCAGGTGCAGCGGCTGGCCGTCCACGTACTGCATGGCGATATAGGCGCGCCCCTGGACCTCGCCCACCTCGTACACCTTGCACACCCGCTCGTGGTCGACCCGCGCCTGGGCCTGCGCCTCCGCGATGAAGCGCCGCGCCCGGTCCGGCGCGTCGTCGCGGACGAACTTGAGCGCGACCTGCCTTCGCAGCACCGGGTCGTACACCAGGAAGACGCGCCCCATGCCCCCCTGTCCCAGGAAGCGCACCGGCACGTACCGCTCCCACCCCGGCACCGGGAAGGCCGGCGCCTCGTCCGCGCCGGACGGCGCCACCGCCCGCGAGGCCCCCGGGGCGGCGGTGGACGGCCCCGCGAGGTCGGCCTGGGGGGCGGCTCGCGCGACGAGCTGGAGCGAGGCCAGCGTCCGCTCGGACAGCCGCCCCCGGGCCCGCAGCAGCTCCAGGGGAGAGCGGCCCTGCCTCGCCGCCTCCTCGCGCAGGACCTCGACCTCCGCCTCCGAGAGCAGTCCCTCGAAGAGCACCGCCCTCCACTCCGCCTCGTCGTCCTCTCGCATCGACGTTCCCGGGGCTGCGAAGTCCCGGCCCTTTCCGGGAATCACCGACCCCTGGTCTAGCACCGGAGGCCGTCGTCGCCCCCCTGTGCAGGTCCGGGGGGGCGTTGATATGGAAGGGGCGTCGGGCGGCGAGGGTGCCGCCCCGCTTCGCCTTGGGAGGCACCATGAACGCGGACCTTGATCTTGTCGCGGTGGGAGTCCTGAACGCCCGGAGGACGCGGGCCCGCTAGGGCCCGTACGAAGGCCCGTCACAGCGCGGTCCGTTCACCCCCGGGTGCCCTGAAGAACCAGGTGCGCCACAGGCACCGCTCTGTCCGGAGTCTTCCTCTCTTGTCTCTCGAAAACCTCGGTTGGGGGCCCGACCAGGCCCAGTCCTTCTCCGTCGTCGTCTCGCAGTCCTCCCTTCCCCTCGTCCCCGGCCGCGTGGTGCGCCAGGAGCGGGGGCTGCTCACCGTCCAGATCGCCGAACGCACCCTGCGGGCGCGCACCGCGGGGCGGCTCCTCCACCTGGCCGCCGGAATCGAGTCGCTGCCCACCGTGGGCGACTGGGTGGCGCTCGTCATGCCTCCCGGAGGCGCGGGGGATGGCCTGCTCCAGGCCGTCCTGCCCCGCCGGGGCGTGCTCCAACGCCGGGAGGCCGGCAGCGAGCGTGACGGCCAGCTCATCGCCGCCAACCTCGACGTGGTGTTCGTGGTGACGGGGCTGGATGGCAACTTCAACCCGCGCCGCATCGAACGGGCGCTCGCCATGGCCTGGGGGAGTGGCGCGTCCCCCGTCGTCCTGCTCAGCAAGGCGGACCTCCTCCTGGTGGACGCCCAGGACGTCGTCGACGAGGTCTCCGCGCTGGCCCCCGGCGTCCCCGTGCTGGCGATGAGCGCGTGGACGGGCGAGGGACTCGACGCGGTCCGCGCCCTCATCCCCCCGCGGCACACGGCCGCGCTGCTCGGCTCGTCCGGGGTGGGCAAGTCCACCCTCGTCAACCAGTTGCTGGGTGAGACGCGCCTGGCCACCCAGGCCGTCAGCGCGCTGGACGACAGGGGGCGCCACACCACCACCCACCGGCAGCTCTTCGTCCTTCCTCATGGCGGGCTGCTCATCGACGGCCCGGGCATGCGGGAGCTGGGGCTGTGGGGCGAGGACGAGGACGAGGGCGTCGACCAGACCTTCGCGGACGTCCTCGCGCTCGCCGCGGAGTGTCGCTTCAACGACTGCCAGCACCAGCGCGAGCCCGGGTGCGCCGTGCGCGCCGCCGTCGCCTCGGGAACACTCCCCGAGGCGCGCCTCTCGAGCTTCGAGAAGCTACGACGGGAGCAGGCCTTCCAGGCCCGCCGCACCAACACGGCGGGGCAGCGCGAGCAGCGCCGCTTCGAGAAAAGCCGCTCCGTCCTGGGCTGGGAAATCACCCGCGCCAAGCGACGGAAGGACTGAATCCCCCGCCCGAAAATCGCCGGAAAATTCCCCGCTCAAGGATTTCGGCGGGGCGCGTTTGGAAGATTCGAAAGGTGGGGACACCGGGGCAGAGCCGCGGTGTCCAAGGGGCTCGGACGCAGAGCGTCCGACAGGCGGGTTGGGGGGGAGTGTCCGGGCGGTCCGCCGGCACTCGAGTTTTCGGACGCACGGCGTTCGATGAGGGAGCGAGCCGGGGGGCTCGCTGTCTCGAGTAGGGGGGCGCCCCTGGGGAGGGGCGTGGCTTCCGGAGGGGCCGCCGAGGGGCGGCCTCGGCTCGTGCCGGAGGTACGAATTCGAGCAGTCCACATACGGCGGGGAGCGCGTCGAGGGGGCGCGCTCCCCGTTGTTCTTTCCAGGGCCCGGCGTGGATGCCCGGGCCCCGGAGGCGGGCGCTACTTGGACTCGGGCCCGGCGGGCATGACCATGAGGCGCTGGCCCTCGTCACCCGTGAGCACCGTGCCCTGGGCCTTCTGCTGCTCGACGGTGGGCTCGCCGGTGGCGAAAGTGGACACCTTCACCATGCGGCGGCCCTGGAAGGAGCCGGTGACGGACACCACCAGGTGCGACTGCCCGGTGCCGGGGGTGTAGTCCACGTCGAACTCCGTGGTGGCCTCCGCGTTGAAGCGGCCGCCGGCCACGGGCGTGGCGTTGCTCTTCACGGCCAGGCCATCCACGCCGGAGACGTCCACCTGGACCTTGCTGGCCGGCGCGGCGAAGCGCACCGTCACGTGGGCCTTGCCGTCCGCGAGCCGGGCGTCGACCTCCACCGGGGCGGCGGGCTTGGCGGTGTTGTGGGGGGCGGCGTCCAGCGCGGCCGCCTGCTGGGACTCCTCCGCCGAACCGTCGACGGGGGTGTTCTGCGAGGGAGAGGTGCAGGCCACCGGCGCCATGAGCGCGAGGAGGCCGGAGAGGACCGCGGGGGCGAAGCGATTCATGGGAGCTCCTGGTGAGGCCGGGCGTGTCCGCGGGGCGCTCATTGACTGGTGATGGAAAGCGCGGCCGTGTAGGACCCCGAGCTGGTCTTGTAGCCCGTCAACGCCAGCACGTAGGTCACGTCCGCGCGGCTGGCGAAGCTGAAGGCCTCCGTGCCCAGGATGGTGTCGTCGGCGGAGCCGGCCACCTCGCCGTTGGCCAGGGCCTCGATGCCCAGGTCCTCGGTGGCGTTGGTCGCCTTCACGGTGATGGTCCGCCCCGTGCCGGTGAAGACGAAGTACCGGTTCTGGACCTGGTTGTTGTACGGCGCGCCACCCGGCAGCGACAGCGTCGCGCTGTAGGGCACCGTCACGTTCGTGTACATGGCCGCCAGCCGCGAGTCCCCCTCGCCGAAGGCGGAGCGGATGGAGCCGATCTGGTAGTGCGCGGCCAGCCTGTCCACGTCCGCGGCGTTGACGCCGGGCTGGGCCTTGAGCCCGTGGATGAACGAGCCCACCGTCGTGAAGGCGGGGGTCGTCCTCTGGGGACCCACCAGCACGTCGTAGATGATGCCCAGGTCGAGGTTGACCTGGTCGTACGCGGCCTCGGTGCCCGTGGGGCCGTCGAACAAGTCGTAGAGCAAGCGCATGATGCTCGTTTCGGAGAAGACGCCGGGGCTGGTGTCGTCGGTCGGCGTGGGGGCCGTCTCCATGTCGAAGCCGAAGGCGCCCATCGTGCCGCCGCTGCTCCACGACGTGTCGGCGTAGATGCTGCTCGGCAGGAGGATGGCGGACAGGCCGTTGCCGTAGCCCTCGCCGAACGCGACGCGCGGGTCCAGCACGTCGCCGCTGGCGTGGGGCCCGCCGATGCTGTCCGAGCGCGACAGGTTCGATTCGAAGAAGTGCCCCCACTCGTGGACGATGACGTGGTCGTCGAACTCGTCGGTGTCCGCGCCCTCCTTGCCCAGCACGTAGATTTCGTTCTCCTTCGGGTTGAAGTGCGAGGTGCCGATCCTCCCGGCGGACGCCCCGGCCCCGCCGCTCTGCGGGACGTTGTTGGGGCTCCAGTTCACCTTCAACGCGGGGAAGTTGACGGGGCGCACGTCCATGAAGGCGTGGGACGCGGTGTACATGCTGTCCAGGATGGCGAAGGGCGCCGCCAGGCGCTGGCTGGCCGTGTAGGACCGGCCGGACCAGCCGTGGGTGGCGTGGATGCTCTTGGAGGTGGTGCCCACGGTGAGCGGGGTGCCCACGGCCCAGATGGCGCTGCCGTTCGTGTTGTCCTCCACCTGGATGACCGGGTCGGTCGTCTTGGCGAGCGCGTACAGCGTCACGCTGCTGCCCTCGGCCGCGTCGTAGGTCAACGAGAAGTTGCCCTGCTCGTCCGTCGTCGTCTCCGCGATGAGCGTGGTGCCCTTGCGCACCTGGACGACGCCGTTGCGCACCGGCTTCACCGTCGACTGGGAGAAGGCCAGGGTGCCGGTGTCGGTGATGGGCGAATACGTCGCCGGGACGAAGTCGAACGTCACCTTGCCGGAGACGGTGCTGGTGACGGTGGGGCCGCCATCCCCGTCGCCATCGTCGTCGTCGTCCTTGTCCCCGGAGCAGGCGACCAGCGCGAGGCCGAGCGCGAGCGCCAGCATCGAGCGGGCCCGGTTCCCGGCTGATTTGCGAGACACGTACATTCCGTCCTCCCCCTGCCTTTCACGGTGAATGGGTGGGCCGCATTCTCGGCGGGTCGTCTCCGAACAGCAAACACGACCGACGTGTCTCCAGGCGCGTCGCGGAGATTTCCAGTCACGCGGGGTGGCGGGCGAGCGCCCGTTCCCCGGTGTTCGCGGTGAAGGAGGGGCTTGCCCCATGGGGCCGGGAGGGGGGCATGGGTTGGCGGCGCGGTGGGGCGGCGCCACCGTGAAGGAGTCACCGCGCGCTCGCGCGTGACGTGCCCTCGACCGAGGGCGCACTCGGGGGAGCGGGGCCCTGATTCGTCGTCACCCACCATGGCGCGTTCTGTCGACAACAGGCAGCAGGGCCCCGGCGGCCCGCGGGACGACGAGGACATCTTCCAGTCCGTGCTGTCCAGCATGGGCGAGGGCGTGGTGGTGGCGGACGCCCAGGGGCGCCTGGTGTTCTTCAACCCGCGAGCGGAGGCGCTGCTGGGCCAGGGCTCGTCCGCCGTGGGGGTCGCCGACTGGCCGGCGCGGTATGGCTTGTTCCTGCCGGACCAGGTGACGCCCTTTCCCGCGTGGGAGCTGCCCCTGGCGCGCGCCCTGCGCGGCGAGTCCGTGGACCAGGTGGAGGTGTTCATGCGCAACCCGACCAGTCCCGCGGGGACCTGGTTGCTCGTCAACGCCCGGCCCGTGCGGGACGCCTCGGGGGCGCCGCGCGGCGCGCTCGCCGTCTTCAACGACATCACCGCGTTCAAGCGGGCCGGGGACGCGGTGCTCGACCGCGAGGCACAGTACCGTTCGCTCTACAACAATACGCCGGTGATGATGCACTCCATCGACCCCGAGGGGCGGCTGGTGAGCGTCAGCGACACCTGGCTCCAGACGTTGGGGTACTCGCGCGAGGAGGTCATCGGGCGCAACTCGGTCGACTTCCTCACGCCCGGGTCGGCGCGCTTCGCGCGGGAGGTGGTGCTGCCCGAGTTCTTCCGCACGGGCCAGAGCGGGACGTCCCGTACCAGATGGTGAAGCGGGACGGCGGGCGCATCGACGTGCTGCTGTCGGCCATCGCGGAGCGGGACTCGGAGGGACGGCTGGTGCGCTCGCTCGCCGTCCTCATCGACGTGACGGAGCGCAAGCGCGCGGAGCGGGCGCTCCTGGAGAGCGAGAAGCGCCTGCGCGCCATCCTGGACAACGCGTCCTCCATCTTCTTCCTGCTCGACACCCAGGGGCGCTACATCTTCGTCAACCGTCAGTGGGAGCGGCTGTTCGGCCGCTCGCGCGAGGAGGTCATGGGGAAGTCGGTCCACGAACTCTTCCCCCGCGAAGCCGCGGACGCCTTCGTCGCGCTCAACCAGGAGGTCCTCGCGCGCCGGGAGCCCATGACGCGGGAGGAGCGCGTGCCCTGCGGCGATGGCCTGCAGACGCACATCACCCAGAAGTTCCCGCTGATGGATGCGTCAGGCCAGCCCTACGCCATCTGCGGCATCTCCACGGACATCTCCGAGCGCAAGCGCATGGAGGAGACGCAGCGCTTCCTCGCGGAGGCCGGGCGCGTGCTGGGGACGTCGCTCGACACGGAGACGACGCTCCAGCGCGTCGCGGAGCTGACGGTCTCCCGGCTGGGGGACGTGTGCGTGGTGTTCGTGGGCGAGGAGGGCGCGCCGCTGCGCGCGGTGGCCGTCGCCGCCAGCGAGCCCGGCCTCGCGGAGGAGGTGCGCGCGCTGTTGGCCGCCCATCCTCCGCTGATGGACGTGCCGGGCGGGCCCGCGCGGACGCTGGCCTCCGGGCGCCCGGAGGTGGGGCCGCTGCCGGGGGCGCTGCTCGACGGGGAAGGGCTGGACTCCGAGCGGTGGGCGCGGGTGCGGCGGCTCGCGCGCCAGCCGTCGCTGAGCGTGCCCCTGCGCGCGAGGGGGAGGGGCGTGGGCGTGCTGACGCTGTTGTCGATGCGCCCGGGCCAGGTCTACTCGGAGGACGACCTGTCGCTCGCGGAGGAGCTGGGCCTGCGCGCGGCCTACGCCATCGACAACGCGCAGCTCTACGGCAAGTCGCGCGAGGCCATCCGCGCGCGCGACGAGTTCCTGTCCATCGCCTCGCACGAGCTGAAGACGCCGCTGACGTCGATGAAGCTGCGCATGCAGCAGATGGGCTCGCTCCTGTCGCGCCACGGCCCGGACGCGGCGCTGGCGGGAAAGCTCACCGCGATGCTGCACGTCTGCGAGAGCCAGCTGACCCGGCTGTCGCGGCTGGTGGAGCACCTGCTCGACGTGTCCCGCATCCACGAGCGCCAGCTGGGGCTGCACCTGGAGGACATGGACCTGGTGAAGGCGGCGCGGGACGTGGTGTCGCACCTGAAGGAACAGCTGGAGAAGGCGGGCTGCGCGTTCGAGCTGGAGGCGCCGCGCTCGCTGCCCGGACGGTGGGACCGGCTGCGGCTGGAGCAGGTGATGTTCAACCTGCTGTCCAACGCGGTGAAGTACGGCGCGGGGCAGCCGGTGTGGATGCGGCTGGCCCACCACGACGGGCGCGTGTGGCTGAGCGTGGAGGACCGTGGGATGGGCATCCCCCGCGAGTCACACGAGCGCATCTTCGAGCGCTTCGAGCGCGCCGCCTCCGCCAACTACGGTGGCCTGGGGCTGGGCCTCTTCATCACCCGGCGGATCGCCGAGGCCCACGGCGGCCGGGTGTGGGTGGAGAGCGAGCCGGGGCGGGGCGCCCGCTTCGTCGTCGAGCTGCCCCAGTGGACTCACGGCAGCGGCCCCTCGACCAGCCGCAGCACGTCCGCCAGCACGCCGGAGGCCGTCACCGCCGCGCCCGCGCCGTAGCCTCGGATGACCAGGGGCGTGGGGCTGTAGCGCTCCGACAGGAAGCTGAGCGCGTTCTCACCGCCCTTCACCGCGGCCAGCGGGTTCTCCAGCGGCACGGCCTTCAGCCCCACGGCGCACCCCTCTGGCGTGACGCTGCCCACGTAGCGCAGCACCTGGCCCTCGTCGCGCAGCCGCTCCACGCGCCGCTGGAAGGCCGCGTCGACCTCCGGCAGGCGGGCGAGGAAGGCGTCGAGCGGGCCGGACGCGTCGAAGTCCGCGGGCAGCAGCGACTCGAGCGCCACCTGCTCCAGCTCCACGTCGCGCCCCAGCTCCCGCGCGAGGATGAGCACCTTGCGCGCCACGTCCGTGCCCTGGAGGTCGTCGCGCGGGTCGGGCTCCGTGAAGCGCTTCTCCATGGCGGTGCCCACCGCCTGGGACAGCGGCACGCCCTGCTCCGTCAGGCCGAGGATGAACGACAGCGAGCCGGAGAGGATGCCCTCGATGCGCAGCACCCGGTCCCCCGTGCGCAGCATGTTCTTCAGCGTGTCGATGACGGGCAGGGCCGCGCCCACGTTCGTCTCGTACAGGAAGCGGCGCTGGTGGCGCGAGGCCGTCGCGCGGATGTCGCGCCAGTGCGCCATCTTCCCCGCGTTGGCCTTCTTGTTGGCGGTGACGACGTGCAGCCCCGCGGCCAGCAGGGACGGGTAGGCGAGCGCCACGTCCTCGCTGCTGGTGCAGTCCACGAAGACGGGCCGCCCCGGCCGCCGCGCCCGCGTCTGCTCCCGGAAGCCCGCGAGGAGCGCGCAGTCCGGGGCCGCGTCCAGCCGCTGCTTCCAGCCGTCGAGCGGCAGGCCCGCCGGGTCGATGACGCCGCGTCGGCTGTTGGCGACTGCGCACACGCGCAGCTCCACGCCCTGGGCGCGCAGCTTCGGGGCCTGCTGGGCGAGCTGCCGCATCAGCTCCCCGCCCACGCTGCCCACGCCCGCCACCAGCAGCTCCACCACCTCCGTGGTGCCGAAGTAGCGGTGGTGCACGTGCGCCATGGCGCGAGGGCCGTCCGCCTCCGCGATGACGGCGGAGATGCTCCGCTCGCTGGAGCCCTGGGCGATGGCGGCGATGCTGCATCCCACGTCCGCCAGGCCGCTGAAGAACGTGCCCGCGACGCCCACGCGGTGGCGCATGCCGTCGCCGACGATGCTGAGCACCGCCAGCTCCCCCTGCCGCTCGATGGTGTCCACCTTGCCGGCCTCGCGCTCCACCTCGAACTCCGCCTCCAGCGCGCGCACGGCGGCGGAGGCGTCGCCCTGCTGCACGCAGAAGCTGATGGAGCACTCGCTGGAGCCCTGGGTGATGAGCACCACGGAGATGCTGGAGCGGGCCATGGCCTCGAAGACGCGCGCCGCGGTGCCGGGCACGCCCTTGAGGCCCGCGCCGGCGATGTTCACCAGCGCCACGTCCTTCAGGAAGGACAGGCCCCGCACGGGGTGGCGCGGCGGCGCGGCGGTGGCCGTCACCCGGGTCCCCGGGTGGTCCGGCCGGAAGCTGTTGCACACGCGCACCGGAATGCCCCGCTCGCGCGCCGGCGAAATCGTCTTGGGGTGCAGCACCTTCGCGCCGAAGTAGGCCAGCTCCATGGCCTCCTCGAAAGAGACCTCGGGCAGCGGGAAGGCCTCCGGCACCAGGCGCGGGTCGGCGCTGAAGATGCCGTCCACGTCCGTCCAGATTTCGAGCAACTCCGCGTCCAGCGCCGCCGCCGCCAGCGCCGCCGAGTAGTCCGAGCCGCCCCGTCCCAGCGACATCGTCCGGCCGCGCTCGTTGCCGCCGAAGAAGCCCGGCATCAGCATGAGCCCGGGCCCGGAGGCGTCGCGCAGGGGCGCGAAGCGGGCGCGAATCTCGTCCGCGCGGGGCGTGGCCTGGAGCGGATCCCCCGAGCAGATGAGCGCCTGGCGCGGGTCCACGGCGTACGGTGAGAGCCCCCGCGCGGCCAGCATCGCCTCCAGGATGAGGCACGAGGCGCGCTCGCCCAGGCCGGACAGGTGCGCGAGCACGGCGGGGGAGCACTCGCGCAGCAGGCCCACGCCCTGGAGCAGCCCCCGCAGCTCCATGTCGATGGCCGCCAGCCCCAGCTCGAGCGGCACCTGTGCCCCCACCTCGGCGCCCAGCTCTCGTGTGATGGACAGGTGCGTGTGCGCGAAGCGGGCCAGGGCCTCCTCCACGGACTCGCCCTCCTGCGCCGCGCGCGCCGCGTCCACCAGCAGGTTGGTGATGCCGGACACCGCGGACGCCACCAGCATGACGCGTGTCTCCCGCCGCGCCTGCTCCACCAGGTCCACCACCCGGCGCAGCTGCGCCGCGCCCCCCACGCTCGTGCCGCCGAACTTCATCACCCGCATGGCGACACCTCGCGACGGAAGGGGGAGGAGGCGACGGGGCTTCTTCGGAGGGGCGTCTTCGATGTCCGCATGGCGTTCCTGGGGGATGGAGGGAAAACGAAAAAGGCCCCGCGCGGGGGAGCGCGGGGCCGAGGTCGGAAGGGGTGGTGCGGCTTTCCGAGCTAGACCTGCCGCGCTCCGCGAGGAGTCACGGTGGTGGTCGTAGTCGTGGTGGTGGTGACGGCGGTCGACGCGCGCGCGAGGGCCGGGGACGTCGTCCGCCCGGCGTTGCGCGCGATGTCGAGGTTCGAGCCGCTCACGGACTGGAACGCTGACTGAAGTGCCAGCTCCGAGTCAAGCCACCCCCCCGCAACGCGTGGGAGGCGGGTGACGGGAGGCCCGCCGTGGGGCGGCGGCTTCGAGCCGACGTGGGAGGTGGGGGGAGGCGCGTCCTTCCGCTCGCGCGGGCCGCCGGGAGAGGGCGCCCAGGCGCGAGCGGAGGGGATGGCCGGCTAGGAGGCCAGCCGCACGACGAGCTGGGTCAGCCCGTAGACGAGCATCGCCACGGTGGCCGCGGCGGGGATGGTGACCACCCAGGCCCAGATGATGCGGCCGGCGGTACCCCACTTCACCGCGCGCCAGCCGCGCGTGGAGCCCACGCCCACGATGGCCCCGGTGATGGTGTGCGTGGTGGAGACGGGGATGCCCATCTCCGCCAGCGCGATGATGGTGACGCCGCCGCCCGTCTCCGCGCTGAAGCCGCCGATGGGCGCCAGCTTGGTGAGGCTGTGGCCCATGGTCCGCACGATGCGCCAGCCGCCGAAGAACGTCCCCAGGGCGATGGCCGCGTGACAGGAGATGATCATCCACCAGTCGATGTGGAACGGGCGGTCCTTCCAGATGGTGCCGAAGAGCACCACGGCGATGATGCCCATCACCTTCTGCGCGTCGTTGGTGCCGTGGCTGTAGGAGAAGATGGCGGAGGACACGAGCTGGAGCCGGCGGAACCACGCGTCCACGCGCAGCGGCGTCTGCTTGTGCACCGCCCAGGTGCTCGCCACCATCAGCGTCGTCCCCAGGAACATGCCGATGAGCGGCGACAGGACGATGAAGGCGGCGATCTTCGCGATGCCCGCGCCCACCAGGCCCTTGAACCCGAGCACCGGCAGCGTGGCGCCAATCATGCCGCCCGCCAGCGCATGCGACGAGGACGACGGCAGGCCCCACCACCACGTCAGGAGGTTCCAGGCGATGGCGCCCATGAGCGCGGAGAAGATGACCGCCAGCACCGCCGGCGAGCCCTCGGCCCGGAGCATCTCGAAGTTGATGATGCCCTTGCCCATGGTGTTGGCGACGTGGACGCCCCCGCTGAACGCGGCCACGAAGTTGAAGAAGGCGGCCCACGCCACGGCCAGGTTGGGCGACAACACCCGGGTGGACACCACGGTGGCGATGGAGTTCGCCGCGTCGTGGAAGCCGTTGATGAAGTCGAAGATGAGCGCGACCGCGACAATGAGGATGACGGCGGCGAGTAGCATCTAGGAGTGCTCCAGCACCACGCCTTCGATGACATTGGCCACGCCCTGGCACTTGTCCGTGGCGGTCTCGATGAGGTCGTAGATCTCCTTCCATTTGATGATGGTCAGAGTGTCGACCCCGCTCTTGAAGAGCCGGCCCAGTCCGGACCGCAGCACCTCGTCCGCCTGGCTCTCCAACTGCTTGATGTCCTTGCAGCCCGCGAGAATCTGGTCCGGCTTCTTGATGAGCCGCAGCGCCGCCACGGCCTCCTGCACCTTCTCCGTCGACAGCACCAGCAGCCGCGCCAGCTCCGTGGCGTCCGGCAGGCTGGATTCGATTTCGTAGTAGTGCAGCCGCGCCGCCGCCGCGTTGGTCAGGTCCAACACGTCGTCGATGCGCGACAGCAGGGAGTGGATCTGCGCCCGGTCGAACGGGGTGATGAACTGCTGGTGCAGCCGGTTGAACGCGGTGTGGGTCACCTCGTCGCCCTGGTGCTCCACGTCCTTGAGCGCGCGGACGCGCTCGGGCACGTCACGGTAGTCTCGCAACAGGTCGTACAGCATCTTCGCGCCCTTGACGGTCGCGGCGCATTGCTTGTCGAAGTCGTCGAAGAACTCGTCCGACTTGGGCATCAGCCTTTCGAGCATCGCTCCCTCTCCCTGTCTCGGCCCGTGGAACACAGGCCCATGTCGCCATGGGGCGTCACCTGCGCGTGACGGACCCGTGGCGCGCCTGTGACTACCTCACCTGGGGAGAATCGCCAGCCTTCCTTTTTGACTTGCAAGCAGCCGACGGAACCCACAAGGGGCGCCCGGCGGCCCGTTGGGCGCGGGTGCTACAGGTCGCGCACGCGCATGGAGGCGGGGACTCCCCCCGTCAGCCCGGACACGGACGTGGGGAGCGGGCTGTCGATGTAGGTCCCAAGACCCGACAGGCCGGTGTGGGCGGGGGGCGGGAGGCGATGGTTGCGTCGCCTCCGCCTCCGAGCCTCACACGTGGGCGAGCACCTCCTGCTCCAGTTTCGCCCTGGGCAGCGCGCCGACGATCTGCCGCACCACCTTGCCCTCCTTGAAGATGAGCAGGGTGGGCAGGGCGCGGACGCCGTACTGGCTCGCGGTCGCCGGATGGGCGTCCACGTCGAGCTTCGCCATCTTCATCCTGCCGCGATACTCGACGGCGAGCGCCTCGAGGATGGGGCCGATGAAGCGGCAGGGTGGGCACCATGGCGCGGTGAAATCGACCAGCACCGGTTCGCGTGATTCGAGCACCTCGGGGGGGAACGCCGCGTCGCTCAGCTCGATGACTTCTCCCGCCATGTCCTGACCTCCGTGTGGGCACCGCCCTCGTCGGGCGGGCCGGGTGTCCTCGGAGGTGTAATGGCGAGCCCGGGCCTGGACGAGAGCCCCGGATGCAACACTGCGTTGCGTGAAGGCCCCTACCGCGCCCGCGCCCTCGGCGGCGACGCGGGCTCGGGCGTGCAATCCCACGGCAGCGAGGTGCCGCGCTCCGAGAGCAGGTCGAGGAAGGCGCGCACCTTGCGCGGCAGGTTCCTTCCGCTCGGATAGACGGCGAAGACGGGGATGCCCGGTGGCGTCTCCGCCTCCAGCACCGGGACGAGCAGGCCCGCGCGCACGTCGTCGACGACGAGGGCCGCCGGCAGCCGCACCAACCCCAACCCCGCGCGAGCGGCGGCCTGACCCGCGCGGACGCTGGGCACGCGCAGCCGCCCCGCCACCGGCATGCTGCGGGCGGCGCGCCCCTCTGCGAAGAACCACACCTCGTCGGTGCCCCGCTCGGCGAGCACCACGCAGGCATGGCCCTCCAGCTCCGTCGCCGTCCGAGGCGTGCCGTGTCGACCGAGGTACGCGGGGCTGGCGTAGTAGCCGGTGCGCAGCCGTCCCAGCCGGCGGGCCACGAGCGACGAGTCGGCGAGCGGGCCGGTGCGCAGCGCCAGGTCGTACTCCTCCGCGATGAGGTCCACGTGGGCCTCGGCGAGCGAGACCTCCACGCGCAGGAGCGGGTGGCGCAAGAGCAGCTCGGCGATGAGCGGCGTGAGCAGCTCGCCCAGCAGCGACAGGGTGGCGATGCGCAGCGTGCCCTGGGGCGTGGCGCGGGACTCTCCGAGCGCGCGGTTGGCCTCGCGGGCCTCGGAGACGATGCGCGCGCAGTGCGCGTGGTAGTCGCGCCCCACCTCGGTGAGGCGAAGCCCTCGCGTGTTGCGCTCCAGCAGCCGGACGCCCAGCCGCCCCTCCAGCGCGGACAGGCGCCGGCTCACGGTGGACTTGCGCAGGCCCAGCCGCTCGGCGCCGGCGGTGATGCCTCCCGCGGCGACGACCTCGACCAGCAGGAGCATGTCGTCCAACAAGGGAGGGCTGGGGGGCACGGGGGACAGCCTAACCGGGGGCGTGATGTCCGGCTGCTCCCTCTTCGCTCACCCGGGCGTCACTGAGGGGTGGGCACGAGGGGCGGACCCGGGGTAGATGCACGAGACGCTTCCCCACGGGTTCCCGCCATGACGCTCTCCCGCCCCATACCGCTGTGTGTCGCGCCGATGATGGATTGGACGGACCGGAACTGCCGGTACTTCCACCGGCAGATCAGCCGCCACACGCTGCTGTACACGGAGATGCTGACCACGGGCGCCGTCCTCCACGGGGACCGCGACCGCCTGCTGGGGTACGAGGCGGCGGAGCACCCGGTGGCCATCCAGCTGGGCGGCTCGGAGCCGGAAGCGCTGGCGGAGGCGGCGCGCATCGCCGAGTCCTGGGGCTACGACGAGGTGAACCTCAACGTGGGCTGCCCGAGCGACCGGGTGCAGTCCGGCCGCTTCGGCGCGTGCCTCATGGCGGAGCCGGAGTTGGTGGCGAGGCTGGTGGCGGCGATGCGCGCGGCGGTGCGCATCCCGGTGACGGTGAAGTCGCGCATCGCCATCGACGAGTTGGAGGAGTGGCCCACGCTGGAGCGCTTCGTGAAGCTCATCGCCGCGGAGGGCTGCACGCGCTTCATCGTCCACGCGCGCAAGGCGTGGCTCCAGGGGTTGAGCCCCAAGGAGAACCGCGACGTGCCGCCGCTGCGGTACGAGCTGGTGCACCGCCTCAAGGAGGAGCTGCCCCACCTGGACATCAGCATCAACGGCGGCATCAAGACGCTGGACGCCGCCGCCGAGCACCTGCGCAAGGTGGACGGAGTGATGATTGGCCGCGCCGTGTACGAGAACCCGTACCTCCTGGCGGAGGCGGACCGTCGCTTCTTCGGCTCGGACGAGCGCCCGCGCGAGCGGCACGAGGTGGTGGAGGCCATGCTGCCCTACATCGAGCGTTGCCGGCAGCGGGGCGCGCCGCTCAGCGCGGTGACGCGGCACATGCTCGGGCTGTTCCAGGGACTGCCGGGCGCGCGCGCGTGGCGCCGCCACCTGAGCGAGAACGCGCACAAGCCGGGGGCGGGCCCGGAGGTCGTCGTCGCCGCGCTGGCCAAGGTGCGCCGCGAGCCCGAGACCGTCGTCGCGGCTTGAGCCGGGGGGCGTCGCCTCGCTCTCGCCAAGTGGCGCCTCGCCGCTGGCCAAGGTGCGCCGCGAGCCCGAGACCGTCGTCGCGGCTTGACGCCAGGGCCGCCCGCCCCCGTCGTCCGGTGGGCGACGGAGGCGGAGTCCAGCACGCCAGCGCGTTCCCGCGAGGCCCGGGCACCTGAGGGTCCCCGGGCCTCGTCGGCGTGGCGTCTGGGCGCGCTCAGCCGATGACGAGCTCGCCGGGCAGCGGCTTCTTGCCGGCGTCCTGGAAGAGGCCGAAGTAGCTCTGCGCCAGCTTGTACTCGTTGTAGGCCGGCGAGCAGGCCATGTTGCGCACCGCCATCAGCGGGTCGTTCGGCTTGCCGTCGTAGTCGGTGAGCAGGACGTTGATGCCCATGTGCCCGCCGTTCTGCGCCTGGATGCCGGAGCGGCGCTGCATCTCCTGGATGTCGCTGGCGGTGAGGTTGAGCGTGATGGGGTCGTCGTTCTCGCGCGCGGCCTTCGCCTTGGCCGAATCGCCCGTGTACGAATAGACGAGCAGCTCGCGGGCGTTGTCATCCTTGGTGTCGAACTTCATGGCGAACTTCTCGGAGCCAGGGATGAGCTTGCCGTCCTTGCCGTACTTCTGCTCGATGGTGATGTCCGGGTGGTCGCCGCCGTAGGTGATGTCCGACGTCAGCGACTTGGTGCCGTCCGGGTGGTGGGTGATGAGGTAGTCGCCGGTGTTGGTGGTGCCGTCGGTGCCGATGCTGAAGGGCCCCACGTCGATGTCCACCTTGCCGCCGGTCGACTCGTAGTTGACCTTGTCGAAGCGCAGCGTGTTGGAGACGCCCGGGCCTTCCTTCTCCGGCATGCGGCCGTCCTTCGCGAAGGACTCGAAGGCCTTCTTGCCGTCCGGGTTGGCCAGGTCGAACTCGGCGGTGCGCAGCTTGTACTCCTTGAGCGTGTCCTCGCGGCCCATGCTCACGGAGACGGGGCCCACGCCCAGGCTCACCGTGCCGTTGTTCTCGATGAACTCCGTGGGGCCGCTGGTCATCTTCAGCTTGTCGCCATCGCGGCTGACCTCGATGGACATGCCCTTGCCCTGCTTCACGTCGCCCGCGAGGCCCAGCTCGACGGCGTGGTAGCTCAGGCCGACATCCAGGCCATAGCCGGCGAACTTGCTCTGCTCCATCTTGATGGAGGCGCCGTCCGGGATGGTCTCCGGGTTGAGCGGGTGGGGAGGAGGAATCTCGCCCTTCTTGAGCTTCTCGAAGTCGGCCTCCTTCATCTTCACCTCGTACTCCATCGACTTGCCGGCCTCGACGCTGCCGGTGATGGAGGCGCCCACCTTCGCCTTCTTGAACTCGACCGTGCCCTCGGCGGACACAGACGTCTCCGCGTTGAGCTTCACGGTGACGTAGCCGTCCTCCTTCTTGACGTCCTTCTCGAGCGAGTCGCTGAACTCGACGGAGACGGGGCCGGCCTGGCCGGGGATGGTCGTCTCGTGAGGCTCCACCGTCGCCGGGTTGGGCGCGCCGCCCACGTCCGCCGGGTAGTCCGCGACCATCATCTTCTGCAGCTCGGGCGACACGTTCGCCTCGGCCAGGGCCTGGGCGCGCTCGGGCGAGCCGGCCTTCGTGGAGAAGACCTTGGCGGCGGTGGTGCCGGGGATGGAGCCGGCCTCGGAGTAGTGCGGCTTCTCGTCGAGGTACGACTTCATGTCCTCGTAGGACTTGCCGCTGCTCGGGTCGAGCACGCGCTCGCCCTGGCGCACGACGACGTGGCCCGTCTGGCCCTCGGCGCCCTTGCGCGAGTCATTCAGGAACACCATCTCCGAGCGCGCCTGCAGCTCCGGCGAGCTCTTGTTCACGAAGTCCGCGGCCTTGTCGAGGCAGTTGACCTTGCCGTCCTTGCTGTCCTCCGTGAACAGCGACGACGCGGGGGCCTTGCCCTGGCCGTCCAGGTTCAACGTGTTCTTCGGCGCCTCCGCCTCGAAGGTGGAGACGTTGGAGTGCCCCGTCGGGCCCTGCTTCGAGGTGGGGGCCTCCTTCGCGCCAACCGGGGACTCCGCCTTGGCCGAAACCTTGGCGGCGGCCTCCGCCGCGGCCTTGGCGGCGGCCTCCGCGGCTCGACGGGCCGCCTCGGCCGCGCGCCTCGCGGCCTCCTCTGCCGCTCGACGGGCAGCCTCGGCCGCCCGACGCGCCATGTCCGCGAATCCACCGCCACCCACGCGTCCAGTTCCCATTGCGACTCCTCCCAGGACGGGCGTCTCCTCCGCCCGCGATAATCGATTCTCGATTCTCGGGAAACGGCGCCCCGGGTTGCGTCGCGGCGGGCGGGATTCCGCCGAGTCGTGCCTGGAGTGACGCGGGAGCGGACCTCGAGTGAAGGTCGAGGCCGGTCGTCAGCGTCGCGAGCGGGCGGGCGATGCGTCGCGGAAGCGCTGGACCTTGGTCCGGTTGCCGCACACGGCCATGGAGCACCAGCGCCCGGAGCGGTTCTTCGAGGTGTCGTAGAAGGCCGCCTGGCAGTCCCCGGCGGGGCACGCCTTCATGCGCGCCCAGTGCCCCTCGCGCTGGGTCGTCACCAGGGCGGCGAAGAGGGCGCCCAGGGCCTTCCAGCCGCCCTCGCCCACGGGACGCAGGTGGGCGGCGCCGTCGGGGGCGAAGGTGACGGCGAGGGGGCAGTCCGCGGCGCGGCGCTCCAGCGTGCGCAGCTCGGCGGCGGGCGGGGGTTCGCCGTGGTGGAACTGGAGGACGATGCGCAGGGCCTCGCGGACCTCGATGGCCGCGGCGAAGGCGTCCGGTGACACCGTCTCCGTCGGGCCCAGCAGCCCGCGCGCGCGGAGCCAGGTGGCGAGCGCGGCGGGGGAGGGCACGTCGTCGGTCAGCTTCTCCACGTCCAGCGTGTTGACGAAGTCCAGCAGCAGCACGACGTCTGGCGGGAGTCCGGGGCTTTGGGCGGAGGCCATGTCCGGGGCCTAGCGCGTCCTCGGCGCGGCGGCCAGCCCACCGAGCCCGTTGACGAGGGTGTCCACCAGCGCGTGGGCCGCGTGACGTTCGGGGTCGAGGCTGGGGTCGTAGATGGTGACGTCGATTCCCAGCGCCATGCCGGAGGCGACGAGGTGGGAGAGCAGCTCGGACAGCTCCTCCACGCGCAGCCCGTCGGGTTGGCGCGAGTCGACCGCGGGCATCACGTCGTCGTGCATGACGTCCGCGTCCAGGTGCATCCAGAAGCCTTGGACGCCGGATGCGCGGAAGCGCGCGAGGGCCCGCTCCGCGCCCGCGGCCATGCCCTCCTTGCGGAGCACGTCCAGGTCGAGCCAGGCCATGGCCGTGTCGCGCGCGTGTTCGGCGGCGACCTCGATGCCCCAGACGTCCGGGTCCCGGACTCCGAGGATGGCCACGTCCTCGTCACGCACGAGTGGGCGCAGTCCCTCCAGGTCGGAGAGCACGGAGGGGCCTCGGCCCGAGGAGAGCCACAGGTCCATGCCCGCGGTGCCACCCATAGGAGACGCCTCCGGCGGCCAGAAGTCGGTGTGCCCATCCATGAAGGCGAGCCCCGCCCGCGCGCCGGTGCGCCTGACGCCCAGCAGGCACCCGAGCAGGATGCTGCAATCGCCTCCCAGCACCACCGGGAAGCGTCCGGCCTGGAGCACCCGCTCCACCGCGTCTGCGAGCCGCTTCGCCACGTCCGCGATGGTGTGGGGGTTGAGGACCTTCGTCTCCGCGTCTCGCCGGGCCTCGTAGGGGCCGGGCGTCACGGTGTGCTCCAGGCGCGCGCCCAGCCGGCGACCGAGCCCGGCTTCCAGCAACGCCTCCGGGAGCAGGTCCACCCGAGGGATGCGCCCGTCCGGCCGACTCAGCCCCAGTCCGGAGGGCGCGGCGAGCAACGCGATGGGGAAGGGTCTTCCAGTCATGGTGTAACCCTCTTTCGATGTTCAGTGGTTTCGATGAGGGTAGGGGTCGGGAGGTCGGGATGCAACCACTGAAATCAGTTGGGTGGTTTCTTGCCCGGTGTCCTTCCTCGGAGTGCAGCCCCTGTCCTGGGAGTTCTCGGTCCAGACGCGGAGCTTCTGGAGGGGGCATGCATCCGAGGTCTCATCGTTCCCGAGCCGCCGTCACATTCTGGCGAGCACGGCCTGCACCTTGGGATGCGCGCTCCAGCCCTCGCGATGACGCGCGTTGCGTTTCTGCGCGGCCTTCTTCGCTTTGACGAGATCGCTCTTGCACTCGACCACATCGTTGGCGGCATCGAGGATGTAGTGAATCAAGGACGCATCGCTGATCCACAGCTCCGGCTGGTCGTCGAAGCGCGCGACGGGGTACTCGCCGTCTGCGTCGGCGACGCCCATGTAGAGGAAGAGCTCCTGGTCGCCGGGGCTCGCGAGCTCGATGCACGCGGGCAGGTCCGCCGCGTCGCTCCACACGGGCACGTCCTTCGGCAGCTTCGATAGCGCGCGCAGGCCGGTCGAGTCGTCGTGCCTTGCCGCGCTGCGCACGAGCTTCTCGACGTCGGCGGACGTGACGCCCTTCTTCGCGGCCTTCCACAGCGGCGCTAGCAGCGGCGTTGCATTCTCGAACAACGTGAAGTTCCGGTCGTAGCGCAGGATCGTCTTCGCGCTCTCGGGTAGCCCGACGCTCTCGCCGCCACCACGGCGCTTCGTCGCGAGGCGAATCCTGGCGATCTCCGCATCGGACAGCGGCTGCTTCTTGCTCGTGATGCGGAGGCTCTTGCGCAGCGCATCGGCGATCTCGGGAAACCGCGCATGGAAATCGGCGACCTTTTCGAGGACGATCTTGCCGTCATTCTCGCTGGCGCGCAGGCGTTCGAGTTCGCGCTTGCCGAGGCGTTGCGCGAGACGCGCACAGCGAAGCTTCGCGTAGGGGCGCACCGCCCACCGGCTGGCCTGGAGGCCCGCACGATAGAAGCGGTCCGCCGCCGCGAAGTCGCCACGCGCCTCGGCGAGGAAACCCTGGTTCACGTCGCTGCCGGTGTAGCAGGCGCGCGCGCGCTCCATGTCACCGAGCGCGAAGTACGCCGCCCCCGCATACAGCGCGTTGTCTCGCGGGACCTCGCCCCGCTTGATGCCCAGCCGCGCGAACACCTGTTTCGGCTGTCCCTCTCTCAGCGCGATGACCGCGAGGACACACGTCGCTTCCCTCTTCATGTCGGAGCTCTCGTCGGCCGCGATCTCCTCGAGCATCCGCTTCGCCTCGGCGTAGTCCGGATGCCCCTTGTCCTTCTTGGGTTGCCAGGTCTTCGTCGCGGCTTCGATGGCTCTCTGCGACGGATCCATGGCGTCGCCGAGCGTCGTATTCGGAACCCAGGGGGACGCAGCGGGATCGTGCCGGGCCCAGTACTTGCGGTCCTCTTTCGCGAAGAGAGACGCCGCGAGCAGCAAGCGCGTGCTGCTCATCTGCGACTCGGGGACGAGGAGGCCACCCCCGTGCGGATGGCGCAGGTGCTTGCGTTGCGCCGGCTCGAGCGCGGCCATCCACTCCAGGAGCGCGAGCTTCTTCGCGGGCGATTCGAGCTCCAGGTACTCGGCGACCTTCCGCTTGATGTCGTCCCGCTTCAGCGAGGTGGGCGCTTTCTTGGTCATGACGGTCAGGCTAGCGCACGAGGTAGCGGCGCGGGGGCTTCACCGCGATGGCGTCATGCCGAGGAGCGTCGTGTGGAAGCGGCCCTCGTTCAGGGGCTGAGCGAAGGACAGGGCCAGGTCGTAACCGGCCCAGTCGCTTGGGCGATTTCAAGGCAGGCGCGGAAGTGTCAGGCGCGGTCGAGGTCCCGGAGCGCCTGGCCCAGCGCGTCGGGGAGCGAAGGTGGGTCGCCACGGCGCAGGGCTCCGAGCCCCGCCTGGAAGTCCGCGCGAGCCCCGGCTGCATCACCCAGCCGGGCGCGCAGCAGGCCCCGCTCGTGGAGCAGCTCCGGGTCGACGTGCTCACCGCTCTGCTGGCCGAGGGCGGCGGAGAGGTCGGCGACGGCTTCCTGCGTGCGACCCAGCCGAGCCCGGGCGGCGGCGCGCCGTTGGAGCAGCCACGGGTTGTCCGCGTCCTCCTCGAGCGCGAGCGTCCAGTCCCGCTCCGCGTCCGCATGCCGGCCGAGCGCCTCCAGCGAAGCCGCGCGCTGCATGTGGAGCACGAGCGCCTTGCGATAGCCGCCCTCCACCAGCGCGTCGAAGTCGGCGACGGCCTCCTCATGACGCCCGAGCCGCGCCAGACACAGCGCGCGGTGCAGCCGCGTGGTGCGGTGGCCGGGCGCCAGCTCCAGCACGCGCTCGAACCAGGGTAGGGCCTGCGCGGGCGCGCCCCCCCAGATGCCGAGCGTCATCGCCAGCTCCAGCAGCACGCGCGTCAGCCGGGGGTTGGCGTCCGCGAGCGCCTGGACCCGGGCGAGCGCGGTGGCGTAGCGCCCGCTGCGGCGCAGGCGGTCCACCTCCCGGAGCTGCTCGGCGATCTCCGGCGGGCAGGGTTCGCGGCCGTTGCGTTCCATGGCGCTCAGGTGCCCTGGGGGAAGGCCCGGCAGGCGGCGTCGTAGTCGCGCCACCAGCCCTCCAGCGCCTTCATGTCCGTGGCGCGAGGCTCGTCACCGGGGCCCGCCATGTCCAGGTAGGCGTGCAGCAGCGGCTGGAAGTAGGGGTGGGCGCACCGCTCGATGATGTCCACCGCGCGGCGCCGGGGGGAGCGGATGTCCAGGTTGAGCGCGTAGCCGTGCTCGGTGACGACGCACTTGATGTCGTGCTCAGTGTGGTCGATGTGCCGCACGTACGGCATGACACAGCTCACCGTGCGCCCGTCCTTGAGCCTGCGCACGGACGGGGTGTGGACGATGCTCAGGTAGGCGTTGCGGAAGAAGTCCCCGGAGCCGCCCAGCCCGTTGACGATGCGCGAGCCGTCGATGTGCGTGGAGTTCACGTGCCCGTAGATGTCCACCTCGATGGGCGTGTTCATCGCGATGACGAACAGGCGGCTGATGATTTCGGGGCTGTTCGACAGCCACATGGGGCGCAGCACCAGCCGGTCCTTGGCCCGCTCGAAGAGCTGCTGGAACTTCTGTCGCCCCTCGGCGGAGAAGGACACCGCCGTGGCGGACGCGTACTCGAACTTCGCGTCGTCCTCCACGTAGCGCAGCATCCCGTCCTGGAAGACCTCGGTCCAGAAGCGGATCTTCTGGAAGGGCGAGTCGTACAGCTCGCCGATGATGGCGTTGGCCACGTTGCCCACGCCGGACTGGATGGGCGGCAGGCGCTTGCCCCAGTGGTATTCGTCCCGGCACCGCAGGAGGAAGTCCACCACGTTCCGGGCGATGCGCCGGTCCGTGTCGTCCGCCGCCTTGAAGGGCACCGGGTAGTCCGGCGTCCGCGACTCCACCACCGCGACGACCTTGCGCGTGTCGAACTCCACGTAAGGTGTGCCGATGCGGTCCCTCACGTTCACGAGCGGCAGCGGCCAGCCCACGTGCGGGTGCACCGCGGGCAGGACGATGTCGTGGAAGCCGGTGTAGTCCGGCACGGACGTGTTCACCTCGAGGATGACCTTCCTCGCGCGGGCCAGCGCCTCCGCGCTGATGCCCACCGACGAGGTGAGCACCACGCTGCCGTCGGGGCGGATGCGCGACACCTCCACCACCGCCACGTCGATGTCGCCGTAGAAGCCGTACATCAGGTTGCGCGCGAAGGCGGACAGGTGCACGTCCGTGAAGTCCATCTCCCCGGCGTGGATGCGGCGGCGCGACGCGGACGAGGACATGTAGGGGCCGCGCTTCGCGATGAACGGCGCCATGGGGCCCTCGACGTCCTCGGACAGCGAGGCGCCGGACAGCAGGGTGAGGCGCGTGGTGGGCGCGCTCCGCGCCAGGTGCCTCGCCAGGGCGGGGAAGAAGGTCTTTGGCTCGCCGGACTTGGTGAAGCCGCTGATGGCCACGGTGTTGCCGTCGGCGACGTGCAGGACGGCCTGCTCGGCGGGGACGACCTTCGCCAGCAGCTCGGGGTTCTGGATGCGCTCCGTCAGGGGGCTCGGGGAGGTCATGGGGTTCTCGCGGCGGCAGGATGTCACACCGTGCGTCGCCGGGGCGGACGGAGGAGGGGGGACGGACCGTCCGTCCGGGCCCTTCCCGGGTCGGAGGCCCTCAGCGGAAGCCCGGCAGCCGGCGCTTGGGGCCGGAGGTCTTCGCCTCCTCCCGCAACCGGGCCCCCGGGGGCAGTTCGAACACGACGCCGAACTGCCACTGGCTCAGCCGCTCCAGGAACAGGATGTTGTATGAGTCCTGTCCGTGGACGTAGCGGGTGAAGAGTCCGAAGCCCGCGCCCCACCAGGGCAGGGCGGAGAGCTCCGCGCTCAGCGTGGTCCTCCGGTGGGGCTCCTCGCCGAAGGGCCGCGACAGGGTGCCCTCGAAGAGGAAGCGGTGCCGGTGCCAGATGCGCCGCGCCTGCACGCTGAAGCCCCAGAAGCCGTCGCCATAGACGCGGCGCTCCTCGGAGGTGAGCCCCCCGATTCCCAGCGACGAGTTCAACTCCAGGAAGGAGCCCCCGCCCACGAGCCACGCGCTGTCCAGGTCCTGCTCCACGTCGAAGGCCAGCAGCACGTACAGCTCGCCGCGCAGGAAGTTGGTGGAGAAGCTGCCTGTCACCTCGTTGAGGGGCAGGCTCCCCTCGGCGGGGACGCAGTCCGGGTCGGTCCCCGTCTGGTTCGCGAAGAAGCACCCGTCCTCGCCATTGGAGTGATGTCCCGCGACGAGGTTCGCCGCGAGCGCCAGGCCCCGCAGGGGGCTGCCCTCCCGCGCGGAGCCGGGCAGCAGCCGCAGGTGCGCCACCTGGAGGGTGAGCTGCGGCAGGTACGAGGGCGGGATGACGGGCCGGCTGGCGGTGTCGAGCAGCCGTATCTGGATGGCGGGGGTCAGCACCGCCGTGAAGAAGAACTCCCCGCCCGGCTCGCGGAAGCCGCCGTGGTGGAACTGGGGGAGGAAGAAGTGGGGGGCCAGCTGCGCCTCGAAGAACAGGTGCGCGGGCGACCGCGGGTCTCCCAGGCGGTGGATGCGGTTGGGCGAGGCGAAGACATAGGTGCGCTTCAGGAAGATGCTGGCGGGGGAGTCGTTGTCCACGATCCACTCTGCCCGCCCCGCGACCGGCAGCAGCAGCGCCACCACCACCGCGAGCGCGGTCCACCCTCCCGCCCTCGCTCCGCTCCGGTGCATCCCCAGCCCTGGCCCCATGCGCGCTCCGTCCTCCGGTCCGTGCGGGACCGGGACCCCGGGTGGGGCCTGTGGTCCGCGCGCCCGCTCTAGCCGGCCTTCCGCCCCCGCTCACCCGGACCGGAGGGCGGATGTCGCCTGGGGACGGGAAGAGGTGCGGCGGTGGACGTGTTGGGGGGCCCGGTTTCGTGTTCTGGTGCACCCCCCACCTCGCTTCGTTGGGAGAATCACACTCCAATGCGCAACATCCTCTTCGTCGGTGCCGGCGTGGCCGCGCTCGTCTCCTCGGGCTGCGCGACCACGGCGCCTTCCCCGGACTCCCGCTCCGAGGCCCCCACCGCGACCGCGCCCGCGAGCGCGCCGGAGGTTCCCATGGCTCCGCAGTCCCCGCTGACCGTGAAGTGGACCGGCCCCTACGGCGGCGTCCCCCCGTTCGACCAGGTGAAGGTCTCCGACTTCAAGCAGGCCTTCGAGACGACGATGGAGGAGTTCCGCCGCGAGGTGGCCGCCATCGCCAACAATCCGCGGCCGCCGACGTTCGAGAACTCCGTCGCGGCGTACGAGGACGCCGGCCGGCGCTTCAACGACATGGAGGTGCTCTTCGACATCTGGGGCTCGTCCATGAGCAGCCCCGAGTTCCAGGCGGTGGAGCAGGAGCTGGCCCCGCGCTTCGCGGCCTTCCGCGACGAGCGCATGCAGAACGAGGCCCTCTTCAAGCGCATCGAGGCCGTCTACCAGTCGCCGGACAAGGCGAAGCTCACGCCGGAGCAGCAGCGGCTGACCTGGTACTACTACACGCGCTTCGTGCGCGCGGGCGCCCGGCTGGACGCCGCGGGCAAGCAGCGCATGGTGGCCATCAACCAGCGCCTCGCCTCGCTCTACACCACGTTCAGCCAGAACGTGCTCGGTGACGAGGAGGCCTACACCGTCGTCCTGGAGTCGGAGGCGGACCTCGCCGGCCTGCCGGACTCCCTGCGCAAGGCCGCCGCCGCCGCGGCCGAGGCCCGCGGCATGAAGGGCAAGTGGGTCGTCACCAACACGCGCTCCTCCATGGAGCCGTTCCTGACGTACTCGGCGCGCCGCGACCTGCGCGAGAAGGTGTGGCGCAACTACGTCAACCGCGGCGACAACGGCGACGCGCGCGACACCAACGCCATCATCTCGGAGATCCTCAAGCTGCGCGCGGAGCGGGCGAAGCTGCTGGGCTTCAAGACGCACGCGCACTGGCGGCTGGAGGACTCCATGGCCGGCTCGCCCGAGCGCGCGATGGAGCTCATGGAGGCGGTGTGGAAGCCCTCCGTGGCGCGCGTGCGCGAGGAGGTCGCGGACATGCAGGCCCTGGCCAACAAGGAGGGCGCGAAGTTCAAGATCGAGCCCTGGGACTACCGCTACTACGCGGAGAAGGTGCGCAAGGCGAAGTACGACCTGGACCAGAACGAGGTGAAGCCCTACCTCCAGCTGGAGAAGCTGCGCGAGGGCATGTTCTGGGTGGCCGGCGAGCTGTTCGGCTTCAGCTTCACGCAGGTGAGCGACGTGCCGGTGTTCCACCCCGACGTGCGCGTCTGGGAGGTGAAGGACAAGGCCACCGGCAAGCACGTGGGCCTGTGGTACTTCGACCCGTACGCGCGGCAGGGCAAGCGCTCCGGCGCGTGGATGAACGCGTACCGCAACCAGGAGCGCTTCCGGGGCGAGGTGACGACCATCGTCTCCAACAACTCCAACTTCGTGAAGGGCGCCCCGGGCGAGCCGGTGCTCGTCTCGTGGGAGGACGCGTCCACGCTGTTCCACGAGTTCGGCCACGCGCTCCACGGCCTGAGCTCGTCGGTGGAGTACCCCACGCTGTCGGGCACCAACGTCGCGCGTGACTACGTGGAGTTCCCCTCGCAGCTGCTCGAGCACTGGCTGTCCACGCCGGAGGTGCTCAACACCTACGCGCTGCACTACCAGACGGGAAAGCCCATCCCGGAGGCGCTGGTGAAGCGCATCGAGAAGGCGTCCACCTTCAACCAGGGCTTCGCCACGGTGGAGGCGCTGTCGGCCGCGCTGGTGGACATGAAGCTGCACCTGGCCGGGGACGTGACCATCGACCCGGACGCCTTCGAGCGCGACACGCTCAAGGCGCTGGGCATGCCGAAGGAGATCGTCATGCGGCACCGCACGCCGCAGTTCGGCCACGTCTTCTCCAGCGACGGGTATTCGGCCGGCTACTACAGCTACCTGTGGGCGGACACGCTGACGGCGGACGCGTACGAGCGCTTCACCGAGGGCAAGGGCGCCTACGACAAGGACGTGGCGGCGCTGTTGCGCGCGAACATCTTCGCGGTGGGCAACACCGTGGAGCCGGCGGACGCGTACCGCGCCTTCCGGGGGCGTGACGCGGGCATCGACGCGCTGATGCGCAAGCGCGGCTTCAAGGCGTCCGCCGCGTCCGCCCAGCCCAAGACGTCGAAGACGTCGAACTGAGCGCTGGCGCGGGCGAGGGGCGTGGAGGGGACCCTGTCCTCCTCGCCCCTCGTGGGGCTATTCCGCCGGAGGGGTCACCGCCGGGTCGAGGAAGGCGCGCTTGACCTGGTGGAGCAGCACGTCGCGCTCGCCCAGGGGCTGGCGGGGGCGGTGGCCCTGGTTGACGGTCCAGATGATGGTGCCGCCCAGGCCCTCGGCGCGTGCCCACTGTCCCTTGACGGCGATGGACTGGCCGTCCTCGTAGGAGATGTAGTTGCAGTGGCCCGGCCCGGTGGGGGTGGAGAACGACAGGTAGGGGGACTTGGCCCGGTCGTCCCAGCGGCGCGCCTCCGCCGCGTAGTACGACTCCATGATGTTGACGTAGCTCATGGCGTTGTCGCTCTGGCCCTCGTAGACGTCCTGCCGGCCATCGAGTGGCGTTCGGGGCTCCGTGACGCCCTGCCAGCACGTGCCGAAGAAGCCGATGCCCACGCCCAGCCGGCCCCGGGGGACTCCCGCGTCCAGGTAGCCCTGCACGGAGTTGGCGACGGAGGCGGGCCGGCCCGGCGACTCGTCCTTGAGCGGGCTGGTGTGCCAGCTCTCCCAGCTGCCCCAGTTGCCGCTCATCTTGTAGGACATGATGTTGAGCTGGTCGACGCGCGCGGAGAGCTGGGCCATGAAGGCGGCCTCGTGCGGCGTCATCTTGAAGTTGGCGTTGAGCCAGCCCACCGGCACCGTGAGGAGGATGTCCGGGCGCGCCGCGCGCAGGTCGTCCAGCAGCGCCAGGAGCAGCTCCCCGTCGTTGCCCGCGGGCGGCAGGTTGATGGGCTCCCAGTCGATGTCCAGCCCGTCGTAGCCCAGCTCGTCCATCAGCCCGATGAGGCTGCGCACGAAGATGGGGCGGCTCTCGCCGGTGGACGCCTGCACGAAGCCGTCGTGCTCCCCGAAGCCGCCAATCATGAGCAGCGCCTTGCGCCCGGCCTCGTGCGCCCGCCTCGCCAGCTCCCGGGCCATGATGGGGCCCTCGTAGGCGGTGACGTCGAAGTCCGAGTGCACGGTGCCGTCGAAGCGCGGGCGCACGCGGCCCACCATCAGGTGCGTCATGGCGGAGAAGTCCACCGCCTCCACCGGCAGCAGCGCCCGCTGGTAGCCCACGTAGTAGCCCGACACCCAGCTGGCCGGCGCGCCCCCCGTGCGCGGCGCCACCGGCGCGGCGAGCGCCTTGGGGCCCGGGCCCACCTCGTTGTGCGCCTCCACGGAGAACGCGTACAGCCGCCCGTTCTCCAGGCCGGGCACGCTCACGCTGGCCGCCGGCGCTTGGACCTCCACCGTCGCGCCGCCCGGATGCGCCGTGACGACGTACTTCGAGAGCTTGCGCCCGCCGAAGCTCGCCGGCGCCAGCCAGCTCACGTACACCTGACCGTTGCCCGGTGTCGCCCGCACCGAACGCGGCTGGCCCGGCACGGTGGGCTGCGGAATCGACGCGCCCGCCTCCGGCATCACCGACTCGGACGGGACGGAGGAGGGACCCTCGCCCCGCGAGTTCACCGCCGACACCTTGAACAGGTACGGAAAGCCGTTGTTGAGCCCCACCACCGTGGCCTGCCGCTCGCTCGCGCTGACGATGGCGCCGCCGCACACCGGCTCGCAGCGGATGATGTAGTAGAGGAGCGGATTGCCGCCGTTCGTCGTCGGTGGCGTCCACGTCACCAACGCCTGGGCGTCCGCCGCCTGGGCCTCCACGTCGGCGGGCGCGCCTGGCAGCCCCGTGTCGCTCTCCGTCGGCTTCCCTCCTCCGCACCCCCACAGCACCGTTTCCAGCATCACGAGCGCCGCGACAGCCCCCCACTGCGTTGCGAGTCGATTCGTCACCTGCTCACCTCTTGGACTTGGCAACGGATATTACGGAGAGGGCCGACATTCCTGTTTTTGGAATTGTCTAGCAGTACTGCATGTGATTGCCGGACGACAAGGTCGCGGGCGTGTCTCATGGTGCGAGAAACCGGAAGTAGGGTGGCAGACGCGCGCTCCATGCTGGAGGGTGGGGTCTGATACCTTGCGGGTTACTCCCGATGCGACGACTCGTCCTGTTCCTTCTTGGTGGAGTGTTGGTGCTGGCCGCGGTCCTGTTGGCGCGGACCCTGGGGTTCACGACCCGGCAGGTGACGCCCGAACCCCCGGCGGCGCTGGCGGTGGACGCGGACGCCGTGGCCGCGCGGCTGGCGGGGGCGCTGCGGCTGAAGACGGTGGCGGCCTCGGAGGGGAGTGCGGGGGAGGACGCGGCCTTCGACGCGCTCCACGCGTACCTCGCGGAGCAGTTCCCGCGCGTCCACGCCGCGCTGAAGCGCGAGCCGGTGGGCCCGCACTCGGTCCTCTACACGTGGCAGGGGACGGACGCCTCGCTGCGCCCCGTGTTGCTGATGGGGCACCTGGACGTAGTGCCGGTGGCGGCCGGCACGGAAGGGGCCTGGGCGAAGCCGCCGTTCGAGGGCGTGGTGGAGGGCGGGTTCGTGTGGGGACGTGGCGCGCTCGACGACAAGGGCAGCGTGCTGGCCATCCTGGAGGCGGTGGAGGCGCTGCTGGCGGCGGGGGAGGCGCCCCGGCGCACGGTGATGCTGGCCTTCGGGGCGGACGAGGAGGTCGGTGGGCGGACGGGCGCGGTGCTCATCGCGAAGCGGTTGTCGGAGCGCGGCGTCCGGTTGGAGTCCGTGCTGGACGAGGGCGGCGTCATCATGTCCGGCACGGTGCCGGGCGTGCAGGCGCCGGTGGCGCTCGTGGGCACGTCGGAGAAGGGCTTCGTCAGCGTGGAGCTCGTCGTGGAGGAGGAGGGGGGACACTCCTCCATGCCGCCGCCGCGCACGGCGGTGGGCATCCTCGCGCAGGCCATCTCCCGGCTGGAGGCCCACCCCATGCCCACGCGGCTCCAGGGGGGCAGCCGCGAGCTGTTCGAACGGGTGGGGCCGGAGATGTCCTTCGGGATGCGGCTGCTCTTCGCCAACCTGTGGCTCACCGAGCCCCTGGTGGTGAGCCAGCTGGCGTCCAAGCCCACCACCAACGCGGCGGTGCGCACCACCACCGCGGCCACGATGTTCCAGGCGGGCGTGAAGGACAACGTGCTGCCGGCGCGGGCGCGCGCGGTGGTCAACTTCCGCATCCTCCCCGGCGACACCGTGGCGGGCGTGCTCGCCCACGTGCGCGACGTGGTGGACGAGCCCCGGGTGAAGCTGTCCACGCTCGCCTTCGAGAGCGAGCCTTCCCCCGTCTCGCCCACGGACACGGAGAGCTTCCGCGCGCTGGAGCGCACCCTCCGGCAGGTGTTCCCACAGGTGCTCGTGTCGCCGTACCTCAACATCGCCGCCACCGATTCGCGCCACCTCGTGGGGCTCTCCGACAACGTCTACCGCTTCTTCCCCATCCACCTGCAGCGCGAGGACCTGTCACGGGTGCATGGCAGGGACGAGCGCATCGCCGTGGCCGGTTACGTCGACGCGATCCGCTTCTACGCCCAGTATCTGCGCAACACCGCGCGTTGAGCCGCGCCGTCGCGGGGGGCTTCCGCCGGCGTGGGGACGCGTGTCGGTGGGGCGCGCGCGCCCGAGGGCAGGCAGGCCCGAGTGGAACGCCAGGGCCCTAGATGGCGGCGGATGTATGCAGGTGGCTCGAAACATTCGGGTTTCAATCCACCCGACCTTCATATCTGCGCATTTCCTGCATTTTCACACGCGGTGTGGACGAATCATGCGCGAGCGCGTTGACACGCCACGCGCGCACTCTCAGCATCATGGGTCATGGCGACCGTCCCCCCTTCTGGCAAGCGGCTCGCGAGTCTCGTACTCGCTTCGATACTCATCTCGATCATTGCATCCTGCGGAGGCGGCGGTGGTGACGGAAAGCCCGATGGTGGCGGCTCCGGCTCCGACGCGGGCGATGGTCCCGTCACCATTCCGGAGACGTGTGGCAACAGTGTCGCGGATACCGGAGAGGCCTGCGACGACGGCAACCAGCGCAGCGGCGACGGCTGCAGCGCCGCGTGTGACGCGGTGGAGGCCGGCTGGGTCTGTGAGCTGCCGGGCCAGGCCTGCGTGAAGGTGACGGGCTGTGGCAACGGCCGCAAGGAGGAGGGCGAGGAGTGCGACGACCGCAACACCTCGGACAACGACGGCTGCAGCGCGACGTGCACCCTGGAAGAAGGCTGGAACTGCCCGGCGGCCGGTGGCCGCTGCCACGCGGCGAAGTGCGGCGACAACATCAAGGTGGGCGACGAGGAGTGCGAGGACGGCAACACCGCGAACGGTGACGGCTGCAGCTCGACCTGCCGCCTCGAGGAGGGCTGGAAGTGCCCCACCGTGGGGCAGGCCTGCTCGAAGACGACCTGTGGCGACGGCGTGGTCGAGGGCACCGAGCAGTGCGACGACAAGAACAACAACATGGGTGATGGCTGCTCGCCCTTGTGCAAGCTCGAGCCGAAGTGCAAGGACGGTACGTGCCAGGAGACCTGCGGTGACGGCGTCCTGCTGCCCCCCGAGGTGCGCACCGAGGAGTGCGACGACGGCAACACGCGCGACAACGACGGCTGCTCGTCGCAGTGCAAGAAGGAAGAGGGCTTCGTCTGCGACAACGTGGGCTCCGGCACGCCGCCCGACACGACCTCCATCCCGGTGGTCTACCGTGACTTCCGCGGCTACGACCTGGCCGCGGTGGCGGGGACCAACATCCCGCGTGGCCACATCGACTTCGAGAACAAGAACGGTGGCAGCGAGACGGGCATCGTGAAGCCGAACCTCGATGCCGACGGCAAGCCCGAGTACAACAAGGAGGGGGTCGCCTCGGCGAACACGAACGGCGCCGCGCCGTTCCGCCAGTGGTACCGCGACGTGGAGAACGTCAACAAGACCGTGGTGTCCACGCTGACGATGACCCTCCAGAAGCCCGTGCCCGCGGGCCAGCTGGGCACATATGCCTTCGACACGGACGCCTTCTTCCCGCTGGATGGCAAGGGGTGGGTCGCCGCCGGACACGAGCGCCTGCGTCAGGCCAACGACGGCAAGGACCACAACTTCAGCTTCACCAGCGAGGTCCGCTACTGGTTCCAGTACAAGGGCGGCGAGACGCTGACCTTCCGTGGTGACGACGACGTGTGGGTCTTCATCAACGGCAAGCTCGCCCTGGACCTGGGCGGCGTGCACGGCCCGGTGTCCGGCACCGTCAACGTCTCCAACCAGGCCGCCGCGCTGGGCCTGCGGCTCAACGGCATCTACGAGGCCGTGGTGTTCCAGGCGGAGCGCCACACGTCGGGCTCCTCGTACCGGCTGTCGCTCGGCAACTTCAGCACCGAGACGACGGTGTGCCGCGCCACCTGCGGCAACAACGTCGTCGACCAGGGCGAGGAGTGCGACGACGGCGTCAACGCCGGTGGCTACAACCAGTGCGCCCCCGGTTGCGTGTTCGGCCCGCGCTGCGGCGACGGTCGCACCCAGCCTCGGTCGACGACGCCGGGCGACGTCGAGGAGTGCGACGACGGCAACACCGTCAACGGCGACGGCTGCAGCGCGCAGTGCGAGGTCGAGATCGGCTGAGCGGGTGTCGCGGCGCCCGCTCCCGGGTATCCCTGGGTAGCGGGTGACCGCGAGCGGTAGGAGGGCAGGCGGCCCGCTTCGATGCGGGCCGCGTGTCCGAAGCGGTCTGGTATCTTCCGCGCGACTCCATGGCGTCCCTCCTTCCGTCGCGCGTGTTGCTGCTCGTGTCGCTGCTGCTGGCCCTCCCCGTGGGAGCGGCGGGCGCGCGGGACACGTTGCCCCCGGCGGACGAGGTGATGGCGGTGCTGCGCCGGGTGGAGGGTGCCCGGGTGCGCGGCACGCTGCGCGCGCTCGACAGCGAGTTCGAGGAGCAGGGGCGCGCCCGCCCCCGGGACGCGATGCCGCGCATCTACCGGGCGTGGCTCTCCTTCCCCGCGGACAGCTGCTGGAACGAGCTCAAGGCGCTCTCCACGCTGTACCCGGAGAACCCCTGGACCCACCTGGGCATGGGGCTCGTCTATCTGCGCTGGGGCCTGTTGAAGGAGGCGGCCGGGCCGCTCGCCACGGCGTCGCGGTTGTCCCCGGGGTTCGCGCCCGCGCTGTGGGCGGAGGGGCTCCTGCTCCAGGCGGAGGGCAAGCCGGTGGAGGCGGAGGCGCGGCTGCGCGCGGCGCTCGCGACGCTGGACGCGGCGCAGGTCCGCGCGTCGCTGGGGCTGTTGCTGGCGCAGCTGCCCGGGCGCGAGGCGGAGGCGCGCGCGGAGCTGACGCGCGCGGTGGAGGCCTGGCCGGAGCAGCCGGAGGCCCTGCGCAGGCTCGCGGCGCTCGCGCACGCGGCCAAGGACACGCGCGCGGCGGCCACGGCGGGTGAGAAGCTGGTGGGGCTCAAGCCCGCGGACCGGGAGGCGCACCGCGCCCAGGCGGACCTGTGGCTGGCGGCTTCCGAGCGGGAGAAGGCCGCCGCGTCGCTGGAGCGCTACGTGGAGCTGGGCGGCGCGGACCCCGCGCCCCTGGCCCTGCGCGCCCGCGTCTACGCGGAGCTGGGCCGCGCGGCGGACGAGGAGAAGGCCCTGTCGCGCCTCGTCGAGGTGGAGCTGAAGGACCCCGAACCCTTCCTGCGGTTGGCGGAGCTGGCCGAGGCCCGCTCCGACGCCGCCGCCACCGAGGCCTTCCTGGTGAAGGCCTCCGAGCGGGCCCCGGAGCGCTCGGACATCCACGTGCGCCGCGCGCGGCTGTGCGTGAAGCAGGAGCGTTGGCAGGACGCGCTCGTGTCCTATCGCGCGGCGCTCGCGGCCCCGGAGCGCAAGGTCGCGCAGGCGCAGGCGGAGACGGACGCGCTCGTGAAGCGCTTCCGGCTGCCGGCCACCCCGGCGAAGGGGCCGGCGGACAAGATCTACAACCGCGTGTCGCTGGGGCTGGTGGCGCTGTACATGGAGCGGCTCAAGGAGACGCCGGGCCTCAAGGGCAACCTCAAGATGCGGGTCCAGGTGGACGAGTCCGGGCGCGCCACCCAGGTGTCCGTGCTCTACGACAGCCTCCAGGACCCGCTCATCTCCGGCCACGCGTACTTCGCCTTCATGGACGCCGAGTACCCGCCCGGGCGCGACGAGCCCATCTTCCAGTACGTCTTCCGGCCTCCGAAGTAGCCCGGGCGGGGCGGGCTCGCGGGCGTCAGTGCTCCGGCGTGGCGCCGCTGCCGCCGTAGCCGGGGGCCTCGTCGCGCAGCTTCGCGAAGTGGGCCTGGGCTTCGCGCTCCTCGCGGCCGCGCGTGTCCACCAGCCGCTGGGCCTCCTCCGCCTTGCGCTGGGCCTCGGCCACCGCGGAGGTGAACTCGCTCTCCGACAGGTCCTTGGCGCGCACGTCGTCGCTGTTCTTCATCGTCCGCATCTCCACCTGGCGCAGGCGCGCGTCGGCCAGCTCCAGCTCGCGCTCGCGCAGCTGCTTCTCGGCCTTCCTCGTCTCGATGGCGCGCTCGCGCCACTGGAGCTCGGCCTGGGCCGCGGCGTACTGCGACTGGCGCTCCCGCATGCCGGACTTCGCGTCGTCGATGCTCGACGCCTTGCCGGTCGCCTGGGCGGCCTCGACGGCGCTCTTGCTCGCCTCCATCGAGTGTTTGGCCGCCTCGGACTGTTGCCTGGCGACGGTGGCCTCGCGTTCGGCGTCCTTGAGCGCGACGTCGGCCCGCGTCACCGCGTCCTGCGCCTTGGTCCGCTGCGCCTGGGCCTCGCGGACTTCGCCGAGTTGCTCCTCCGGCAGTCGCGCCAGCCAGGACTCGTCGACCTGTGCCTGGGAGGACTTCGACGTGCCGCAGCCGCTGAGTACCGACAGGGCCGTGCCCAGCACCACGCCCGCCCATACCGGGTGCTTCCTTGTCTGGAACATGTCCGCTCCTCTCCGTCGTCGTTTCACGAACCGTGCTTGCCCTTGACGGTAGGCATGGCATCGGAGCGGAGCAGCCAACGGGAGCCGACGCCGGGCGCGCCCCCGGCGAGGGGGCGGGCGGGGGGACGGCCTGGCAGGCAGGCCCCGTGACGGGCGGGGCCGCTCAGCGCTTCTCGAAGACGACGGCGTAGAACTCGATGCCGAGTCCCTCCCGGTCCTCCTCGGTGATGTGGTCCTCGGGCAGGCCGAGGAACTCGCGCACCGTCTTCACGCCCCCGGGGCCGGGCGTCCAGGGCGCGCACAGCTCCAGGTATTCGGGCAGGGAGTAGAGCGAGAACGTCTCGCCCATCTTCTGGAACATGCCCACGAACTGCTCCCACTTCGGCGTCGTCAGGCCCGGCGTCTTCGTCTCGAAGGTGGCGAACAGCTTGGAGCCGGGCGCGGCCCAGTCGTACAGGTCGCGGAAGAACCGCCGGTTCTCCTCCGTGGTGAGGAACACGGTGATGCCGTTGGCGCCGAACACCACGCGGCGCTCGCCCCCGAGGAAGGCCTCGACGTCCGGCCGGCGCAGGAAGTCGCCCGCGGTGCGGATGTCACATTCCAGGTAGCGGACCTGGGGATTGTCGCCCAGCAGGTGCCGGCCCGTGGCGATGGTGAGCGGGTTGACGTCGCTGTAGAGCACCTTCGCGTGGGGCAGCACGGCGTGCACGTGGTCCTCCGTGGGCAGGCCGGAGGCGAAGTCCACCCAGTGCCCGAAGCCGTCCTGGGACAGACGCTGGGCGGCCGTGCGCAGGCAGGCGCGCAGCATGCGCACCCACTTCCGCGTGGAGGGGACGAGCGAGAACATGAACTCGGCGGCCTGCCGGTCCGCCTCGAAGTGGTGCGTGCCGCCCAGCGTGTAGTCGTAGATGCGGGCGGCGTTGGGGACGTCGGGGTTGACGCCGGGAATGCGGGCCAGTTCCAGGTGGCTCATCCAGGGCTCCTTCGGGAGAGGGGGCGGTGCGGGCTTCAGGGGCGCCAGAGCTCGGAGGTCGTCTCGGGCATGGCGTCGGGCGTGGGACGGGAGACGCCCACGACGAGGTAGGCGCCGTCGTCCAGGGCAACCACCTGGTGCCCCGAGCGGGCCACGGCGAGCGGGGGGCCGGGGCTCCACGTGCCCGTGGCCGGGTCCCACAGCTCCACGTCTCCGAGCGCGTCGAACGAGGGGCCCGCGCCCAGGCCGCCCGACACGGCGGCGCGTCCATCCGGCAGCGCGGTGAGCGCGAAGCCGGAGCGGCCGAGCGCGAGGCTCCCCGTCGCGCGCCACTGCTCGGTGCGCGGGTCCCAGACCTCCGCGCTGGTGAGGACCTGGCCCTGGTGCCAACCCCCGACGACGAGGACGCGCCCGTCGGCCAGCGTCACGCCCGCCGCGTCGTCGCGCGTCTGGGTGAGCGGGTGGGGCGTCGTGCGCCACGTGCGTCCGGTGGGCTCCCAGACCTCGGTGCTCACGTCGAGCGGTGGGGCCAGGTGCACGCCCTCGATGACGGCGAAGCCGAAGCCGTTGTCCCGCCCTCCGGCGATGACCACGCGCTCGCCGCTGACGCAGACGGGGCCGGCGTGGAAGATGCGCTGGGTCTGCCCCGCGGGCTCCCATGCGTTCGCGCCCGGGCGGAGGAGCTCCGCGCGCGTGCCGCGGGACAGGTCGTCGTCGTGGTCCGAGCCGAGCACGAGCACCGCGCCGTCCGGCAGCGCCACGGCCAGGGGCCTCGAGCGCGCGGTGAGGAGCGGCGGGCCCTCGGTGAAGCGCCGGGATTCGGGGTCGAAGAACACGGTGGAGCCCAGCTCCATCGCCTGCATGTTCCTCCCGCCGATGAGCAGCACCCGCCCATCCGGCAGCGCCACCGCCGCGTGGTCCTGGCGCGGCGCGGGCAGGGGCGCGAGCGCGAGCCACTCCTCGCGGGCGGTGTCCCAGAGGGCCGCGCCCGTGGACGAGCGAGGGGTGGTGCCCCCGCCCTCGGGATGCCAGCCGTGTCCCCCGGCGAGCAGGGCGCCACCCGGGACGGGCGTGAGGCTGAACTGCTCGAGCCAGAGGCCCGCGTAGGGGACGCGCCGGCGGGCCGTGGATGCCGTAACTCGGTTCATCCTCGCATCGTATGCGCCACGCGGTGGCTTTCGCAGCACGAAGGCGGTCGCCACCCGGCGCGCCGTGGCCGGTCGGGGGGGCAGGACTCCCTCGGACGAGGGCCCCACGCGCGCGGGACGTGGGGCCTCGCGTGGACGCGGGCTACTTCGCCTTGCCGAACTCGCGGCTGGCGATGACCCCCTGGACCTCCGCGAGGGCGCGAGCGCCGGAGGCCGACTCGAGCGCCTTCTCCGCGATGGCCTGCACCTGGCGCTTCGCCTCGGCCAGCTCCGTCTGGAGCGCCTGGATGGCCTGCGCCTGCTTGGTGGCGGTGTCCTTGAGCGAGGCAATCTCCATGCTGGCCACGCGCTGCGCCGTCTCCGCGTCCTTGGTGGCGAGCGTCAGCTTCATGTCCCACTCCGCCTTCACCCGGTTGCCGACGATGGCGGACGCCGTGTCCGTCTCCTTCTTCAGCACCTGCGGGAACTCCGCCACCTGCTTGCGCAGGTCCTCCAGCTCCTTCTCCCGCAGCCTCAACGCCTCCTCGCGGCCAGCCCAGTCCTTCTCCAGCTTCTCCTTGCGGTCGCGCTCGGCGGCGGCCTGCACGCGCAGCCCCTCCGCGAAGGCGTCCTGCTCCTTCTTGCGCTGGTTCTGGACGTCGTAGGCGTACTGCTCCTCCGCGCGGCGACGGGCCACCTCGGCCGCGTCGCGCTCGGCCGTCAGCTCCGCGTCCGCCCGCTCGCGCCGCTCGGCGATGTCCTTCTGCAACTGCTCCACCTCCGCCTGGAGGTCCGCCTTGCGCTTGTCGTACTCGGCCACGAGCACGTCCACCGCGCTGGCGGCCACGTCCCGGCCGTGCAGGTCCGACAGCTCCTGCGTCTTGAGCTGGATGGCCTCGTCCAACTGCTTCATCTCCTCCACCAGCGCGACGACCTGCTCGTTGATGCCGGCCAGCGTGCGATTGATGGTGAGGCCCGCCTCGGTGACCTTCTTCACCGCGGACTCGGCCGACAGGTTGGAGACCTCCGCCAGCACGCTCCGGGCGTGCGTGTCCCTGGCCTCCTGCTCCTTGGCGGGCACCACGGGCTTGTTGCGGGCCTTGCGAGCCAGGTCCTCGAAGGCCGCCTTGGTGGCCTCCGAGGAGCGGTTGCGGGACGCGGACTTGCGGGTGGAAACGGAACGAGAGGCCATGTGACGCTCCAGGTAGGAAAGTGCCACGGCGGGCCGGGCGGCCCGCGAATGACGTGGCGGTGGTGTGGGAATCGATGGCCCCCTTCCGGGCGACCATGAGAGCAAGATACCCGTGGGGTCTGACATGGCTTGGCCGGTTTCCTGGCCTGCGGGCGGGGGGCGGAAAGGGTCCGCCAGACCCCGGGAGGCAACAGCGGGCTTGTCCTCGGGGGGCCCGCCCGGCTAACTCGCCCGTCCAGAATCCGCTCAAGGGAGAGCGTCAATGCAGGTCGTCAGTGTGAAGCAGGTCCTCGCGGGCGCCGTGGAGGCGGGGGCCAAGGTAGAGGTCCGGGGCTGGGTGCGCACCCGCCGCGACTCGAAGGCGGGCATCAGCTTCGTCAACGTCAGCGATGGCTCGACGTTCGACCCCATCCAGGTGGTGGCCCCCAATTCGCTGCCGAACTACGAGAAGGAAATCCTGCACCTGACCGCGGGCTGCTCCGTCATCGCCCGGGGCACGCTGGTGAAGTCCCAGGGCAAGGGGCAGGCCTTCGAGGTCCAGGCCGACGAGGTCCTGGTGCTGGGCTTCGTGGACGACCCGGACACCTACCCCATCCAGCCCAAGCAGCACACGCTGGAGTTCCTGCGCGACGTGGCCCACCTGCGCGTGCGCACCAACACCTTCGGCGCGATCACGCGCGTGCGCCACCGGGCCGCGGCGGCCATCCACCGCTTCTTCGACCAGGAGGGCTTCTTCTGGGTCAACACGCCCATCATCACCGCCAGCGACGCGGAGGGCGCCGGCCAGATGTTCCGCGTCTCCACGCTGGACGCGGTGAACCCGCCGAAGACGCCGGAGGGGAAGATCGACTGGCACAAGGACTTCTTCGGCAAGGAGGCGTACCTCACCGTCTCCGGCCAGCTCAACGTGGAGGCGTACTGCCTGGCCATGTCGAAGGTCTACACCTTCGGCCCCACGTTCCGCGCGGAGAACTCCAACACCACGCGCCACCTGGCCGAGTTCTGGATGATCGAACCGGAGATCGCCTTCGCGGACCTCAACCAGGACGCGGACCTGGCCGAGCGCTTCCTCAAGTCCGTCTTCAAGGCCGTGCTCGAGGACTGCGCGCCGGACTTCAAGTTCTTCGAGGAGCGCGTGCAGAAGGGCGTCACCGCGCGCCTGGAGAAGTTCATCGAGTCGAGCTTCGAGCGCATCGACTACACGAAGGCCATCGACATCCTCCAGAAGTCCAACAAGAAGTTCGAGTACGCGCCGGTCTGGGGCAAGGACCTCCAGACGGAACACGAGCGCTACCTCGCCGAGGAGCACGTGGGCCGCCCCGTGGTGGTGATGAACTACCCGGAGGAGATCAAGGCCTTCTACATGCGCATCAACGAGGACGGGAAGACCGTGGCCGCCATGGACGTGCTCGCCCCCGGCATCGGCGAAATCATCGGCGGCAGCCAGCGCGAGGAGCGCCTGGACGTGCTCGACGCGCGCATGAAGAAGTTCGGCCTCGAGCCCGCCCACTACCAGTGGTACCGCGACCTGCGCCGCTACGGCACCGTGCCCCACGCCGGCTTCGGGCTCGGCTTCGAACGGCTCATCGTCTACATGTGTGGCCTGCAGAACATCCGCGACGCCATCCCCTACCCGCGCGTTCCAGGCTGGGCGCAGTTCTGAACGTCCCCCCGGACGCGAATCCCTGGCGGCCCGTGGACGTGACGCGGGCGTCAGGGATTTCTTATTATTTCGTTATTTGCCGTTAAAACGGACTGGACGGCTAATCCCGGGCCTCTCGCAGAGGAGGTGCCTGGATGATGCGTCTGGACCGTCGTGACTTCCTACGTCTCTCCGCGCTGGGTGGGGGGACGTTGGCGTTGGGGCCCGGGTTCTGGAGGGCGGCGTATGCCGCGCCGGCGGAGCCGGGGCCGGGGCCGTATGGGGCCCTTTCGGGGACCGCGGATGCGAATGGGGTGAGGCTGCCCGCGGGCTTCGCGTCGCGCATCGTCGCCCGCTCGGGGCAGGTGGTGGCGGGGACGGGCTACACGTGGCACTCCGCGCCGGATGGTGGGGCGTGCTTCGCGTTGTCGGACGGGGGTTGGGTGTACGCCTCCAACAGCGAGGTGTCGTCGGGGGGCGGCGCGGGCGCGCTGCGCTTCGACGGTGGCGGCGCGGTGGTGGACGCGTACCGCATCCTCTCCAGCACGCGCAGCAACTGCGCGGGCGGGCCCACGCCCTGGGGCACGTGGTTGTCGTGCGAGGAGTACAGCGGAGGGCGGGTCTGGGAGTGTGATCCGACGAAGGCGTCGCAGGGCGTGGCGCGCGGCGCGATGGGGACCTTCTCCCACGAGGCGGTGGCGGCGGACCCCGAAGGGCTGCGGCTGTACCTGACGGAGGACAGCACCAGCGGGCGCTTCTATCGCTTCACGCCGTCCGCCTGGCCCTCGCTGAGCGCGGGCACGCTGGAGGCGGCGAAGGTGAACGGGGACCCGCTGGCGGGCACGGCCACGCTGACGTGGGTGCCGTGCGCGGCCACGAGCCCCGCGTCGCAGCAGTCCTCCGTGGCCTCGAAGACCACCGTGTTCAACGGCGGCGAGGGCTGCTGGTTCGACGGCGGCGTCGTCTACTTCACGACCAAGGGCGACAACCGCGTGTGGGCCCACACGCCCGCGACCGGGGCGCTGGAGGTCATCTACGACGCGAGCCTGTTCGCCAGCTCTCCGCTGACCGGCGTGGACAACGTCACGGTGTCCCGCTCCGGGGACCTCTATGTCGCGGAGGACGGGGGCAACCTCGAAATCTGCCTCATCACCCCGGGGCCGCAGCGGGTGGTCGCGCCCTTCATCCGGTTGTCGGGGCACTCCAGTTCGGAGATCACCGGCCCGGCCTTCAGCCCGGACGGGCGGCGGCTGTACTTCAGCTCGCAGCGCGGCACGTCCGGGTCGAGCAGCGGCGGCATCACCTTCGAGGTGAGCGGCCCATTCCGCTGACGGAGGCTGCTCGCTCAGGGGAGCTGGGACTGCAACGCGGGCCAGCGGGTGCGGATCCACTGGCGCACGTACTCCAGCTCCTCTTCGTACGAGAGGAAGTCCTGGCGCGTGTACCACATGGGGAAGTTGCCGGCGCCGATGGTGCCGGGGGCGCCGAAGGCGCGGTACTCCAGTTGCCACCTGGCCCAGTCGCGTCGCGCGGAGGGCGCCGTCTGCTTCACGTAGCCGTCGATGAGCGCGAGCACCGTCTCCAGCTTCAGCTCGTTGGCGAGCAGCATGCGGTAGCGCTCTCGCATGGGCGTGGCGAAGGTGGGGTCGGCGAGCAGCATCAGGAAGATGCGGTTGCGCTCCGTGAAGGTCGGGCGCACGGTGGCGCTGGTGCGCGTGGTGTCGAACCCCTGGCCCATGCTGGCGTCGAGGTCCCAGGGGATGAAGCGCCAGGGCCCCTTCGTGGTCGTGTCGTAGGCGTGGTAGGCGTTCTTGGAGTGGGAGTCGGTGCCGAAGATGAGCGTGTTGAAGATCCACCAGTCCACGTAGTCGCTCAGGTGGGCGCGCTTGGGAAAGCCCTCGCGGAAGGTGACGGCGTTCGCGTCCGCGACGAAGGCGACGAACTCGTCGAGCGTGACGAAGGCGCGTGGCTGGCCCTGCTCGGGGTTGCCCACCTGCTTCTCGAACCCCTCGCGCAGGTACTCCTTGGGCCTGCCGTCCCTGCGCAGGCGGGTGAAGTTGGCGTCGTTCTCCACGGCCTTGAACAGGTCCGAGTCCTTGTCCATGCCGTGCTCGGCCATCAGCCGCTTGTGGGGCAGGTCCGCCACCGTGTAGAGCCCGTGGTATCGGTTGTTGACGTAGACGACCGCGCTGTAGGTCTTGATCTGGATGTGGTCGGACGACATCCGGTTCCACAGGTCGAACGCCAGCCGGACGCGCACGTAGGAGTTGTCGTTGAACGTGGTGATGAGCGCCACGCGCTTGCGGTCGAGGAACCCGTCGCCGAAGACGGGCTCGTTGAAGAGGTCCTCGTCCTTGAACTTCAGTGTGAAGCTGCGCTTGGGGAAGGCGCCGGAGGTGGCGCCGCGGAACTTCGCCTCGATGTCGTAGCGGCGGCCCCGGTAGACGAGCTGCGCGGGCCGGTAGCTGCCGGACGTGAGGTTGGGCGGGTTGGGGTAGTACAGGTGGAACACCGGCAGCCCGTACTCCTCCGTGTACGTCAGCGGATCCGCGATGGGGACCTTGCCCGGCAGCGCGTCGTTGTCCACGACGCCGACGACGAGCGTGCCCGTCTCGCCGGTGGTGTGCTCGCGCAGGACCAGGTTCCAGACGGCCGCCTGGTCCTTGCCGGGTGTCCAGCGCAGCGTGGCGGTGGCCTCGTCGAAGACGGCGCCGGCCGGCAGCGTGTCCACGCCGAAGCGAAGGTTCGCCGCGGTGTGCCCCGTGCCGCAGCGCACGGTGGTCATCAGGGCCTCGCCTTCGAGCAGCCACCTCCGCTCGCCCGCGGTGGGCGCGCAGACCGTGGGGGCGGGGCCCGCGTCGGGGGGCTCGGCTCCCCCGTCCGGTGTGCCTCCGTCACCGTTCTGGGAAGAAGGGGGCGGTACCCCGGGGTCGTCCACGCTTCCTGGCGCGGGGGTGGAGGAACTCCCACCACATGCCATCAGCGCATACACGAGCCCCGCCAGAAGCCCCCGCCACACGCCACGACCGACCATCTCGCCTCTCCCTCGGGCCCGACTGCATCCGCAGGTCGGATGGAAGGAGTAGTCATCGTCCCGGGGAAGGGAAGGCTCCCGGGCGCGGGGTGTGTTGGGTCGAGGACGGACGTCGCGGGAAGCTCAGCCCGTCTTGAGGCGCGCGGGGTTCGCGCCCTGTCGCGCCAGCGCGTCGGAGATCTGCTCCGCCGACCACAGTGGATCCAGACAGGGGCAGAAGTAGCCGGGGCCGGCCTTCTCGCGCACGGCCCACGCGAAGAAGTCGCGGGCGATGGAGTGCTGCTCCTCGGGCAGGAAGAGCACGGCCACGTCGTACTCGGTGAAGCGCAGGAGACCCGGCACGCGCCACTCTCGCTCCCAGTCGAAGCGGTAGCTGTAGGGGGCGTTGTGGGTGTCGCCCTGGACGTCCACGAAGGGCGTCATGGACCAGAGGGGGTGCTGCTCCGGCTCCGGTGTGGCCAGCGCCGCGTCGACCTGGTGCTTCAAGGCGCGGTGCGCGGGCGAGGCGTACTGGACGTACCAGACCGGACCGCCGCCCTGGGAGAGGACGAAGCTCTTGCTGAAGCCGATGCCATACAGGCTGCGGCGGTGCACGAGCCGCTTGAGCTGGTCGAGCGGAATCTCGCTGAAGCAGACCGAGCGGTGGCGCTCGGCGACCACGGCCTCGCGCCGCGCGAGACCGAAGCCCTCCGCGCCTGGAATCAGCGTGCGCGTGCCCAGGATGTTCATCATGTTCTGGTACGCGTCCCCGAAGGGCGGACCCGGCTTCGTGAAGTGCACCACGAAGTCGGACATGTCACGCCACTGGGGATTCGCCTGATAGCCGAGCATCGCTTCCTACCCCTCCGACAATGTCCCGGAGCGGAAGGGGCGATGCAACCCGACGGCGATTGTCACCGCATGGCCCGGCTGCCCCGCGAGCGGCGGGGCGACGGCTCGGCGCGTCAGGGCTCGGGCGCGTGCGTGTACCGCTCGGCGGGAGTCTGGCTCATGGACCGGCGAAGCAGGGCTGTCCGCCGTTCGTCGGAAGGGTCGCCGGGCGGGTGGCGGCCCATAGAATGACGGCTCGACAACCTGGCCGTGGGGGGAGGGCTCGAGGATGCGTCGATGGCTCATGTGGGGAGTGGTCCTGTTCGCGCTCGTGGGGGGCGTGTGGTGGGGGACGCGTGAAGGCGGTCGTCACCAGGGGGCGGAGCGTTCGCGCGCGCCCGCGGTGGCCCGGCCGAGTCCCTGGCTCGACGTGCCCGTTCCGCCTCCGCGAGGCACGAGGACCCTGAGCGGGAAGGTGGTGGGCCCCGAGGGCCCCGTGGAGGGGGCGGTGGTGGTGGCCACGGTGAGCGTGGTTCCGGAGACACTCCTCGAGGCGCGCTGCGACTGCGCCGAGCCGTGCGAGCTGCCGCTATTGGCGCCGACCTGCGAGACGGCGGCGCGGACGCTGGCGGAGTGGGTGGAGGCGCGGCGCGGCGAGGCGCCACCGCTGGCGCGAGTGACCACGGATGCCGAGGGCCGCTTCGAGCTCGCGGGGTTGGAGGAGGGGGCTCATGCGCTCTGGGCGGAGCATGCCTCCGGCGTGGGGCTGCGCGAGCACCGCGCCTCGGGTGGCGTGGACGAACAGGTCGTCCTGGGCGGGACGCGTCCGTTGACGGGCCGCGTGCGTGACGACGAGGGGCGACCGGTGGACGGTGCGCGCGTCACCGCCATCCTGGTGCCCCACAGCCGCTACTTCGAGGCCGTGAGCGACGCGCGAGGCCTGTTCCGCTTCCCCAGCCTTCCCCCGGGCGGCTACGTCGTGGTCTTCACCCGGGAGGGGCTGCTCCCGGTCCACGCGGCCGTGCGCGACGACGCGGGGCCCGCGCTGGAGGTCACGATGCCGCGCGCGCGACGCGTGTCGGGGCGCGTGGTGCGAGGCGTCGACGCGCCTGTTCCGGGCGCTCGGGTGGTGCTGCGCGGGACGCAGTCCCGAGAGGAGGCGACGGCCGATGGCGAGGGGCGCTTCGCCTTCGAGGGCCCCGGGCCCGGAGGGTATGTGCTCGTCGCCTCCCACGAGGGGGAGGAGGCCGTGGGCGAGGTCCTGGTGGAGCAGGGCGCGGCGCCCCCGGACGTCACCCTCTTCCTGGGGGGAGGGGTGAGGGTGCACGGCACCGTGCGCGACGCGCGGGGAAATCCCATCGCGCGCGCTGAGGTCTCCCTCCAAGGGAGCTCGCGGCTCCTGTCGCTGTGGCCCGAGCGTGGGCAGGCGCGCACCGAGGCCGACGGGACCTATCGGCTCGGGCCCCTGGACGCGGGCCGCTACACGCTCTCCGTCTCGGCCCCGCGCTTCGCGCGGTGGGAGTCCTCGGCCGAGGTGGATGGCGTGGCCCCTGTCGACGCCACCCTGCGCGAGTCGTCCGGGGTCGAGGGGAAGGTCATGGACGCGGCGGGGCGGCCCGTGAAGGGGGCGCGGGTCGCGCTGTGGCGCAGGCTCGATTCGCGCGGCCCCACCGACGCCGACCCGCTGGAGGCCGACGTGGAGCAGGCGCCGGGCGCTTCGACCGAGACGGCGGAGGATGGCGCCTTCCTGCTCGATGCCGCCGCGCCGGGGAGATGGCTCCTCACGGTCTCCCATCCGGAGCATTCCTCCCGGGGGCTGCCGGTGACGTCCCCGAGCCAGGGCCTCAGGGTGGTGCTGGAGACCGGCGCGAGCGTTCAGGGACAGGTGGTGACGGCGGCCGGTGTTCCCGTCCGAGGGGCCACGGTGACGCTGCTGACCGCGGGGAAGCGGATCCTCCCGTGGCGCGTGCGACAAGTGGAGACGGGCGGGGACGGAACCTTCGCGCTGAAGGGCGTGGTCGCGGGGCGCTACTCCCTCGCGGCGCGCACGGAAGGCGTGGCGGGAGGTCAGGGGGTGGTCATCACGCTCGACGTGAATGGCTCGGACCCGAGCGAACAGCTCCTCCGCATTCCGGAGGCTGGGAGCATCTCCGGGCGCGTGGTGGATGAGCAGTCTCGACCCCTGTCCGGCGCGAGCATCCGGCTGGTGGCCGATATCTCGGAGGACGCGCTGGCGCGAATGGAGGCGGGCCTGGCGCCGCCCTCGATCTTCCGGGGCCAGGTGGATGTGGAGGTCCGCGAGGATGGGCGCTTCGAGGCGCGCCCCGTCGACGCGGGGCCCTACCGGGTCCTCGTCCAACGCCGGGGTTATCGCCTGGACGTGGCCGCGTCTTCATCCATGGGCCCCGACTCGAAGCGCGACGGACTCCGGGCGTGGCCAGGGGACGTGGTGACGATGGTGATGCGCCGTCAGGAGGGCGTCCGGGGACGGGTCGCCCGCGAGGATGGCTCGCCGGTCACCCGGTTCGAGCTGAATGGGCGGCCCTTCGAGGACGCGGAAGGGGCCTTCTTCGCGCCCGCCGGCCATCCGGAGTCGCGGTCGCTCACCTTCGTGGCGGCGGGCCTCGCCCCTGTCACGCGCGAGGTGGCCGTGGAGGCGGGACGTGAGATCGACCTGGGCACCATCGTCCTCACCCCGGGGCGCGCGGTGGAGGGGCGGGTGACGGATGGCGCGACGGGGGCTCCCATCGCCGGGGCCCTGGTGGCCGTGGGCGAGGTTCCCCCGGACGCGGAGGCGCGGCGACGTCCATTCAGCCTCTCCGAGCGCTTCGGCGCTGTGAGGACGGGGCTCGACGGGGCCTTCCACTTCCCGCATGTGGGGCCAGGGCCTCGGGTGCTCATGGTCGAGCACGCCAGCTACCTCCAGAAGCGCCATCCGCTCGCGGAGCAGGACGTGTCCGTGAGCGTGTCGCTCGAGGGCGGCGCCGTCGTCCGGGGCTCCATCCTCGGACAGCGCGTCCCCAGGAGCGCCGTGTCGCTGGTCGGACGGAGCGGGAATGGCCTCTACGTGCCGGTGACGGAGGGGCGCTTCGAGCAGCGAGGCGTGGAGGCGGGGACGTACGTGGCCTCGGTCGTCGCCGCGGAGATCGGCCCCCGCTCGCACGTCCTCCTGCCCCGGTTCATCGAGGTCCCCGCCACGGGCACGGTGACCGTGGACTTCGAGGCGCGTCCGGCGGGCGCGAGCCTGCGCCTGTCGCTGCCCTCCGGGAGCGAGGACGCGCTCGTCCGCCTCATCCCCGGGCGTGTCGGCCCGCCGGTCACGGTGGAGGACCTGCGGCTGTTGCTGCACTGCCCGCAGCGCGACCACACCCGGAAGGGCGGTCAGGCCGTCTTCGACGAACAGCCCGCGGGCCCCTACACCGTCTTCGTCATCCGCGCGGGGCACGGCGCGACGTCCCTCGAGGTCCAGCGCCACGAGCTGGACCTGCCGGAGACGGGGGAGCATGTCCTCCCGCTGGCGCCAGGGTGGACCGCGCTGCCCTTCGCCATGAGCTTCCAGGAGGCTCGCGCCGTGCGCTGAGGTGGGGTGTCTCCGGCGTGGGAAGACGGGGGCGTGCTGGACGGAGGCGCCCGTGATTAGCATCCCGACCATGTCCCGACTCCGTCCGTCGATCCTCCTCGCCGTCTTCGCGCTCCTCCTCGCTCCCGTGGCGATGGCTGCTTCGGCGGGTCCTCAGCTCCAGGCCTTCTTCCAGCCGGAGCTGACGGACGCCGCGTATCAGCAGAAGGCCTACGCCAAGGTGGCCGGGAAGTGGGTCCAGCCGGGGAAGAAGGGCGTCCCGGCGGTGGGGCGGAAGACCGTGGTACAGGCGGTGATTGGCCGGGATGGCAAGCTCGTCTCCGTGCTGGTCACCACGGAGTCGGGGTCGAAGGCCTGGGACGACGCGGCGCTCGCGGCGGTGAAGAAGGCGGCGCCCTTTGCTCCGTTGCCCAAGAGCTTCAATCCGCCGACGTTGGATGCCCACTTCCATGTCGCGTGGGTCGCCGGGCCCTGAACCCCTCACGGGGCCGCGGTTCCGGGGGCCGAGGTTCGAGTTGGTCGTCGCGGGGAGCGGGCCAGGCGGCTATGGTGCGCGCCCATGGCAACTCCCCATATCTCCGCGGCACCCGGAGACTTCGCAGACGTGGTGCTCATGCCCGGCGATCCGCTCCGGGCGCGTTACATCTCCGAGCGCTTCCTGGAGAACGCCCAGGGCGTCACCTCCGTGCGCAACATGTTCGGCTTCACGGGCTCCTACAAGGGGCGCCGGCTGTCGGTGATGGGGCACGGGATGGGCATCCCCTCCATCTCCATCTACGCCACCGAGCTCATCAAGGTGTACGGCGCCAAGGTGCTCATCCGCGTGGGGAGCTGTGGCGCGTTGCGCCCCGACGTGAAGCTTCGCGACGTCATCATCGCCACGGGGGCCGGCACGGACTCGCAGGTGAACCGGATGCGGCTGCTGGGGCACGACTACGCGGCCGTGGCCGACTTCGAGCTGGCGCGCCGCGCGATGGAGGCCGCCGAGCGCCGGGGCAAGGCGGTGCGCGCCGGCAACGTCTTCTCGTCCGACCTCTTCTATCACCCGCAGGAGCAGCTCAACGCCGCGCTGGTGCGCATGGGCGTGCTGGCCATCGAGATGGAGGTCGCGGGGCTGTACGGCGTGGCGGCGGAGTTCGGCGCCCGCGCGCTCGGGCTGCTCACCGTGTCGGACCACATCCAGACGGGCGAGGCGTTGTCGCCGCAGGACCGCCAGACGTCGTTCGACGAGATGATCGAACTGGCGCTGGACGTGGCCCTCTCGGTTCCGCTCCCCGCGAAGTGATGTCCGGAGGGCGCCGAGCCCTCGCGCGAAGTGTGAGCAGGTGATGCCCGGAGCGGCCCTCCGGGCAGGCCCGTTGTCGAAAAGTCCGGGCGGGGCTTTGTGCTCGAACGAATCTCGGGCCATCCTTCGCCCCGGTGCGTTACCCCGTCCTGTTCCTCCTGGTCTGCGCCGGCTGTGCCGGACGCGTTTCTTCCACTGCCGGCTCCGCTCCGGCCCTGGCCGCCGTGCGTCCGGATGCCCCGGTCGTGGCGAGCGTGGAGTCGGCGCCCGCCGCGACGGCCACGCCCGAGTCCGCCGCGTCGGGGGCTGTCGACGCCGCGTCCTCCGAGGTGGCCGCCGCTGGAGGGCTCGTCCCGTCGGCCGCTTCCACGCCGGGTGAGTGCGCGCTGGCGCCCGAGGACCTCGAGTCCGAGGACGAGGCGGCGGAGGCGGAGGGCGAGGGGGACGATGGCGAGGGCGAGACGCCGGTGGTCTCCTCGGGAGAGGTGCCGACGGGGCCGTTGTACACGGCGGACCTCTCCGACGAGGAGCTGGCGCGGCGGTGGAAGGACGAGATTGCCTCGCTCGGGTCCATGGCGGTGGGCTTCGCGCACAGCGGCCGGCTGGTGAACTCGGTGCAGTTCCCCAAGGGGCCGGAGTGGATCGTCGTCTCTCCGGAGGCCGCGTACGCGACGCAGGAGAGCGTGGACTATCTGGCGACGGCCATCCGCGAGGTGCGCGCCCGGTTCCCGAACGCGCCGCCCCTGCGCGTCAACGGCATGAGCAACAAGGAGGGTGGTCACATGCGCCCTCACAAGAGCCACCAGAACGGGCGGGACATCGACGTCGGCTTCTACTACCCGACGGTGGACCCCATCCGTGAGCGCGAGCGGGAGAAGTACATCGACGTCGCGCTCAACTGGGCCTTCGTTCGCGCCGTCGTGACCAAGACGGACATCCAGCTCATCCTCGTGGACCGCCGCGTGCAGAAGGTGCTGTACGACCACGCGCTGTCGGTGGGCGAGGACAAGGCGTGGTTGGACTCGCTGTTCAGCGAGGGGCCCAACGGCATCATCAAGCACGCGCGTCGTCACCGGGACCACTTCCACCTGCGCTTCTGGAATCCGCGCGCGCAGGAGCTGGGGCGTCGCGTGCAGCCGCTGCTCGCGCTGCAGCCGGAGCACAACGTGACGACGCACCGGGTGCGTTCGGGTGACACGTTGGGTGGCATCGCGCTGCGCTACAACTCCACGGTGGCGATGATTCGCAAGGCCAACCGCATGCGCGGCAGTTTCCTGCGCATCGGCCAGCGGTTGTCGGTGCCGCTGCGCGGGCCGTGCACGCACTGCCCTGTTCCTCCGCCCGTCGTGTTGCCCCCGCGCCGGCTCCCGCCGGAGCCCAAGGCCCCTGCGGTGGCCGCGGCTTCGAGCGTCTCGGACGCCGCCGCGCCCATGGCTCGGGAGTGCCCGAAGCCCGCGCCGGGGGGCGTCGCCGCGAAGGCCGCATCCACGACGCCTGGCGCGGAGGCGAGCACCGAGTCGCCGCGGGCCCAGCCCGCGTCGGGGGCCTCGACGGACGCGGCGGTGGCCGCGACGCCCGCGTCGGGTGCGCCCTCGGCCCAGGTCGCGGCGACGCCCGCCGCTCCGAGTGCATCGGCGGCCGAGGTCGCGGCGACGCCCGCCGCGCCGGGTACCCCGTCTGTGGTGGCGAATCCCGCGCAGGGGGCCTCGGCGGCCGAGGTCGCGGCGACGCCCGCCGCGCCGGGTAACCCGCCTGTGGTCGCGAATCCCGCTCCGGTCGAGTCAGCGGCCTCGTCTGCCTCCTCTTCGGCCGCCCAGGCCGAGTCCTCGTCTCCGTCGATCTCCGCGAAGGAGTCGGCCGGAGGTTCCTCGGCGGGCATCACCCACGCTCGCTGAGGAGCACCTTGCTGGGTTCAGGCGCGCCGCGAGCATGGCTCGCACGGCCTCCGCTTCGCCCGATGAGGCGAGGGCGGTTCATGGTCGCGAGCGCCCGACGAGCGCCTCCGCGAGGCCGTCGACGAGGCGCCATGAGGACGGGTTGCGGAGCCTTGCGGTCGTTGGCCCGCTTGCTGACGGGAGGCCGAGCGCCCGTGTCCCCTCGGAGGAGGGGCTGGACGCAGGCCCCGCGCACCCGGCGATACGCAGCGGCGCGAGGGGTGTGGTAGCACGGGGCCGCCCATGGCTCTTCCCCCTCGCCGAGGCCCCTCGCTGGCTCACAAAGCCCGTCAGCGCACTCCAGGCCATCACTACAACGCGAGCTTCCTGTCCGCGATGGACCGGGAGGCCATCCTCTCGTGGCTCGGCGCCCTCCATCCTTTGTGGGAGGAGCGCTACTCCAAGCACTTCCCGCCGCCCCCGGGGCAATCGCAGCGGCGGCTGCTGCGTCCGGTGTACTGGCTGGGCAACTGGCAGTTCGCGTGCCTCGACTACTACCGGCCCCCCAAGGGCGTGTGGAACCGGTGCGTGAAGGCGGAGCCCTTCCCCGAGGTGCTCCAGCGACAGGTTTCGAAGATCGAGGAGCTGGCGCGCCGCATGTTCCGAGGCCCGGACATGCCCAAGGGCTGGCACCTCAACACCTGCCTGGTGAACTTCTACGGCAGCCGCCTGGAGGACGGGCGCTGGGTGGACACCGCGCGGGTGGGCGAGCACAAGGACTTCGAGCCCGGCCCCGTGGCCTCCCTGTCCTTCGGCGAGCGGGCCCTCATCCAGTTCGTCACCTCCACGCGCCCCGGCGAGCGCGACGCCGTGGTGCTGGAGCAGTGGCTGGATGACGGCTCCCTGGAGCTGTTCGGCGGAGCGCGATGGAAGGACGAGACCTTCCACCGCGTGCAACGCGTGGACACGCGCGCGGGACATGACCTGGCGCCGAAGCTGCCGGACTTCCGGACCCGTCGCATCAACCTCACCTTCCGCTACGTGCCGGACGTCCACGTGACACCCTACGCGGCCCTGTCACCCGAGGCGCGCGAGGACGTGCGGCCGTACATGGAGCAGCTGGCGAAGGGCAGCGCCTTCTTCCGCGCCGAACTGGACCGGGCGCCGACCCCCGAGCCCTGAACGGCGGCGTCCTCTCCGGGACGCACCTCGTGCCGGAGTCACTCCGTCGCGAGCGACGCATCCCACGCGGGGCCACCCCCGACGCCGCGGCGACTACTTGCCACCGCGCTTGCCATGCGTCCGCGCATGTCGCCCCGGCGTCGAAGCGGGCCTGGGGGACTGGGCATCCTTCTGGGGGGGACCCGGGTCCTTCTGCGCGGCGACGAAGCGCGTCCAGGCCTCCTGGAAGACCGGGTCCTCGCGAGGCACCGCGACGCGCGGAATCTGCGCGCGCATGATGCGTTCGATGGTGGCCACCACGTCCTTGTCGCGCTGGGTGGCGAAGGTGGAGGCCACGCCGCTGGCCTGGGCGCGGGCCGTGCGACCGATGCGGTGGACGTAGTCCTCGGGGGCGTGGGGCAGGTCGTAGTTGATGACGTGTCCCACGTCCTCCACGTCGAGCCCGCGCGCGGCGATGTCGGTGGCGACGAGGCAGCGGTAGGTCCCCTCGCGGAACCCCTCCATGGCCTGGCGCCGCTGGTTCTGCGTCCGGTCCGCGTGCAGCACGGCGCTCTTGTAACCCGCGCGCTGGAGGGCGCGATGCACCTTGTCGGCGCGCTCCTTCGTCCGCGTGAAGACGAGCGCGGTGGCCTCGTCGCGCGCGAGCAGGGTGAGCAGCAGGGCCGACTTCTCCTGGGCGTCGAGGATGTAGAGGCGTTGCTCCGCGCGCTCGGCGGGGGTGCCGCTGCGGGTGACCTCCACGCGCACCGGACGGTGGAGCCGCTCGCGGGCGAAGCGCCCCACGTCCGCGCCCATCGTGGCGGAGAACAGCAGCGTCTGCCGACGGCGAGGCAACGCGGAGAGGATCCGCTCCAACTGGGGCTGGAAGCCCATGTCCAGCATCCGGTCCGCCTCGTCGAGCACGAGGACCTCCAACCGGGGGAAGGCCGCGCCGCCGGACTCCAACAGGTCCACCAGCCGTCCAGGGGTGGCCAGCACGAACGTGGGGTGGGCCTTCAGGGCCTCGACCTGGGCGGCCATGTCCTCGCCGCCGATGACCACGGCCTGGCCGAGCCCATGGGGCTCCGAGAACAACCGCACCGGCTCGGAGATCTGCTGCACCAGCTCCCGCGTGGGCGCGAGCACCAGGCCCAGGGTCCCCTTGCGCCCCGTGAAGCGCTCCACCATGGGCAGCACGTAGGCCGCCGTCTTGCCCGTGCCGGTGGCCGCGCAGCCGATGAGGTCCTTGCCTTCAAGGGCCGGGGGAATCGCCTGCCGCTGGATGGGCGTGGGCTGGCTGAAGCGTACGCGACGCAGGACGCCGAGGGTGGCCGGCGACAATCCGAGCCGTTCGAAGGAATCACTCACCGCCCCCGGCTATCACGTCGCGAGGCTCCAAGGGAAAGAGCCTCGCGTGCGGGCGGGCCTCAAGCCCCTCGCGCCAGCTTCTCCGCCCACGGGGTGATGGCGCGGATGATGCCTTTCACACGCTCGTCCGCCATGCCCGAATCCCGCAGGCGACGGGCCACGGCGTCGGGGTGGGGGACGGCGCGCTCGGTGAGGGCGACCAGGGCGGAGGCGACGTCACAGGTGTCCTCGGGGCTGTCCATGCGGATGACCCGCTCGTCCTCCATGACGAGGGTCCAGAAGTCCTCACAGCGGGCGCGACGGCGCGGGTCCGGGATGAGGAAGAAGGGCTGGAAGGTCCGACTCAGGTCCTGGATGGCGTCGAACAGGCCGATGTCGGCGTCGAGGTCGTCGCCGATGAGGTTCGCCACGTGCGTCCGCGAGACGTCCGCGTCGGCGGGCTCGTCACCCGTCATGAAGAAGTAGCCCTTCTTCCTCCGCTTCTCGAAGCAGTCCATCACGGTGTGCCGGGCCGCGAAGTAGATGGCCAGCTCGTAGGACTCGAGGTTGTTTCCGCCGCCTCCACCCTCCAGGAACATCCAGGTGAGCCACTGGTCGAGCTGTTGCTCGGAGGACTCGAACTGTCCCACCTGGAGCGGGGCGTCGTCGCTGCGCGCGTCGCCCACCGCCATGAAGAGCACCTGCGGGTCGGCGATGCCCGCCTCCAGCAGGTTCTTCATGAAGGAGGGGAACGTCTTGCGCGCGAGGTTCTCGGGGATGTTCCCCATGGAGCCCGTCACGTCGAGCGCCATGACGACCGAGAGCGACTGGGGATGGGCATCACTGTCCCGGCTCTCGCGGAACTTCACGCGATACGGATTCATGCGGGGATGGAGGGCCGCTTGCTGGAAGACTTCCTGGGAAGGAAGTTCGCTGCGGGCCTTCGTCATCGCCTCGTGTGCTGCGTAGCTATAGCTGCCGTACCCCATGGTGGTGCGACCCCCTCGTGACGTGCCGCGAGGACTGCGCTCGCGGACGGGAAGGCTAGTCCGTGGGAGCGCCGGACGTCAGCCCCGGCCCCGCTTGTCTCGCGCCGAGGGCCCATGGGACGTCACCGCCACGCGGACCCGGAGCGCCGCCTCCACCCAGGCGACGAAGGTGTCCGTCCGGTCGACCGGGGTCTCGCCCAGCGGCAGCTCCTGGCGCGAAGGCGCGCAGCGGGAGAGGAGGGCGGTGAGCCGCTGCTGCCAGTCCAGGTCCCCAGGGGGACCGACCTTCAGCCCCGTGACGTGCTCGGAGTCCTGGGCCCTGTGCACGAGCGCCTCGTCCTCCTTCGCCGCCAGGGTCGTGAGATAGGCGCCGCTCACGGGCCAGCGCGACGTCAGCCGGTCCAGGTGGGTCAACGCGAGTGCGTCCACGCCGTCACAGACCTCGAGCGCGTAGCGGGCGAGCACCGCGTCGAAGTGGCCCACCCGGAAGGAGCCCTGCCAGCCTCCGGCGTCGTTGTGGGGTTCGGGCACGTGGGGCGCCAGCGCGGAGTCCTCGGTGGGGAGCGGTCCCTCGCCGTGGCGCGTGGCGTAGGTGCGCAGCACGCCGAGCCGTCGGACCTCTCCGTCGAAGCCGTGCTCGCGCAGCAACGCCAGCGCGGGCGCGAAGGTGCAGGTGCTCCAGGTCGTGTGAGGGTGGAAGCCTCGCCACTCGTCCAGCAGCACGCCTTGCGCGCCCTCGAAGACCGTGGGTCCGGCGCGGAGTTGTTGGCCGAGCCACGCGTCATCCACCACGAGCCGGCCGGCTTCGAGCGCCCGCACGGCCTCCACCCAGCGGGTGACCACCGTGGGGTCGTCGAGGAGCCACAGCTCCGGTTCCGCGAGGCGCTGTCCCTGGAGGGCGGGGCGCAAGGCCGCGACGTCCGCGCGCAGGCGCTCCTGGGCGGCCCGGGCCTTGCGTATCAGCACCGCCGTCCGCGCGAGGTCCCCCGCGACGACCGTGTCCACGGGGGCCGCGAGCGCGTCCCGCACCGTCTCGCCCACGCCGACGCCGCAGGTGCCGTGGCGGCCTGTGCCCCGGGCCAGCTCGCGCAGCCGGCCCACGGCCTGGTGGAAGGGCGTGATGACGCGCGCGTGCTCGCTGACCGTCAGGCGCTCGAAGGCATCGGGCACGCCCCGGGCCGCGAGGTGGTCCGCCTCCACGCGCAGGGCCAGGGGATGGAGGACGGTGGTGCGGGCCAGGTGGGTCCGCACGCCCGCGACGAAGCCGCCGGCGCCGAACTGGGAGAAGGTGTGGTGTCGCCCGTCGTCGGTGACCACGTTGTGGCCCGCCTGGGCTCCGCCGTTGAAGCGCACCACGAGCCCCGCGCCGTGTCGCCGCACCAGCCAGTCGGTGAGCGTGCCCTTGCCCGCGTCGCCGAAGCCCAGGTCGACGACGACGTGGGCGGTCCTCGGAGGGCTCATCGCTCGGGGGGCGCGACGAGGCGCTGGAGGCCGGACGGCGCGTCGTGTTCGGGGAGGGGCTCGTCCTCGAGGCGGGGCTGGGGCGTGCCGTCACGTCCGAGCGTCGCCGCGAAGGGGGTGAGCGCGCGGACGACCGCGCCCAGCCGCTCGCGTGTCAGCCCTCCTCGCTGGAGGTGACGGGCGAGCGCGTCCAGGTCCGGGAGGGCGCCCTCGCAGAGCGCGACGAGCCCCGCCGCGACATCGACGGTGTCCGTGGCGTCCTCCAGGCAGATGACGCGGTCTCCGAGCAGCTCCCGCCAGTCCCGCTCGCACTGCCGGCGTCGCGCGAGGTCGGGGATGAGGAAGAACGGCTCGTAGGCGCGTTGCAGCGCGTCCACCACGTGGCGCACGGGCACGTCCTGCTCCAGCGTGTCGCCGATGAGGTCCGCGACCTGCTTCCGGGAGACGTAGCCATGGGGCCGCTCGTCGCCCGTCATGAAGAAGTAGCCCCGGTGTTCGCGCTTGCGCCAGCAGTCCAGGTCCGTGTGGGCCGCGGCGAAGTACATGGCCAGCTCATAGGACTCCGCCCCCGCGGCGCCGCCTCCCCCTTCCAGGAACAGCCAGGTCAGCCACTGGTCCATCTGCCGCTCGGAGGACTCGAACTGGCCTACCTGGAGCGGCGCGCGGTCGCTGTGCGCGTCACCGACGGCCATGAAGAGGACCTGCGGATCCGCCACGCCCGCCTCCAGCAACGCCTTCATGAAGGCGGGCAGCCGCTGACGCGCGAGCAGCTCCGGGATGTGTCCCATGGAGCCTGTGACGTCGAGCGCGAAGACGATGCCGAGCGAGGCCGGGTGCCCCGCGCTGTCACGGCTCTCCCGCCACCGCACGCCGTGGGGCTCCATCAACGGGTGGCAGCGGTCCTGGCGGAACAGCTGCTGACGTGGCAGGGCCGCGCGCCCGCGCGTGAGCGATTCGTGCGCGTCGTAGCTGTAGCTCCCGAAACCCATGGTGTGATGCTCCTTCCTCGCGCGGACGGGCCGCGCTCAACGCCACCCGGGCAGGGTGAAGGGGGTGAAGCGCGGCGGCCCGAAGGCCTCGTGCGCGGCGGCGGAGACGTGCTCCTTCATCTCCCACGCATCGACGACCGGTGCCTCCGCCCCCGTGTCCGACGCGCACTGTGCTCGCAGCAGGTCGGCGAGGGGGCGGGGGACGTGCGAGGGTGTCACGCCGGTGACCGGGTCTCCTCCCATCACCCAGACGATGCTGCGCGCGCACATCGCGATGTCGATGGCGGGGGAGGCGGGTGCCTCGAGCCTCCGACGCGGGGGATAGAAGTCCCGGTGCGCGGCGCTGAGGAGGTTCAGGGGCGTGTCGCGACCGAGCGCCACCGCGCTGGTCCAGCCCACCAGCATCAACCCGTGGTCCCGTGGGTGGACGAGCAGGTGGGGCGGCAGCACGGCGCCATGGACATGACCCGCGCGGTGCACGAAGCCCAGCAGCTCCAGGGCCCGCTTCCACATCCACACCGCCGCGCGCGGGTCGATGCCGCTCGGATACACGTCGCGAAGCTCGGTGAACGTGTGCTGGAAGCCGCTCGCCCAGCGGTACACCGTGGCGCGGCGCGGAGTGCCGAAGGCTTCCTTCGCCACGCCCTGGGCCACGGGCTGTGGCAGCAGCCGGGTGAAGTGCTCCGCGCCCTGGGCCTGGCTGGCCTGGAGCGCCTCGAGGAGGGCGTACTCGGCGCCCAACAGGTCCGCGTCCTCCAGGGCGCGCGCCACCTTGAGGACGACCAGCTCCGTGAGGCGGGCGTCGCGCCGAGCGAGGAAGACGTCGCTGCTGTCGCCGCGCCCCAGCCGGCCGAGCAGCACGTAGCGGGTGTCCGCCACCGTGACCCGGGGCCTGTCCGGCGCGAAGGGCGGGTCGTCCGCGGGGCGCGTGGGGCGGGGCCACACCGTGACGCCCTTCGCGGAGACCATCGCGCCGCAATATTCACAGGTGAGGATGCTGGAGATGGAGGAGGGAGGAGGCAGGTTCGCGCCGCAGCCAGGACATTTCAGGAGCCTTGTTTCCATCCCACCCCTCATGATGTGCGGGCGCAGCATAACGCAGCCTCCGCCCGCGCCCCCAGCCATGACTTCCGTCGCCACACCGCTCCCCGTCGTGCTCGACACCAACATCGTCCTGGACCTCTACGTCTTCGAGGACTCCACGGCGCGTCCCCTCGCGGAGGCGCTGGAGCGCGGGACGCTCGTGGCCTGGGTGGATGACGCGACGCTGGCGGAGCTGGGCTTCGTGCTGGCGTCGCGCAACTTCCAGCCTGGACTCGGGACGGACGCGAGGCAGGCGGCGCTGGCCGCGTATCGCCAGCGCGCGCGGCTCCTTGCGGAGGGCGCGGGCGGGACGGTGCCTGAGCTGCCCCGGTGTCGCGACCGGGACGACCAGAAGTTCCTGCACCTGGCCGCCCGCGCGGGGGCCGCGTGGTTGGTGAGCAAGGACAAGCGCGTGTTGTCCCTCGCCGACCGCCACGGGCTCCCCTTCACCATCCTCACGCCCCGGCAGGCGGTGGCGCGGCTGGCGGCTCAGGCGCTGGTGACGGGCACGTAGCGCAGGGCGCGAATCGCGCTGATGCCCATGACGAAGGTGGTGATGGAGGTCACCCGTGCCTTGCCGCCCGACTCGCTCCAGTCGAGCACATGGATGAAGAACGGCTCGTTCGCCTCCGAGCCCATGGCACCCGCGACGAGCACCGCGCTGGCCTTCTCGCCCTCGTATGTGACGAGCGTCTGTCGGAAGGCGAGCCAGCTCGCGCGACTGCCGGCCTCCTCGGTGATGCCGCGCAGGAACGCGGTCGGCTTCGCGAGGCCGCCCTGGACGAACTCGCCGCCCGTGAGTTGGTGCTGGATGCGTTCGCTCTTCAGCCCGAGCCCGCCCGGCTCGTCGCAACCCTTGCAGTAGGCGTCACAGGGGCATCCCTGCTCGTAGTCGGACAGCGCCCGCCCCTTGCGGCCGGCCTCGCACTCCTTCACGCAGGTGGCGTGCTGCCGGGCCTCCACCTTGCGCGCGACCTCGAGCTGCTTGTGGGCCTTCGACTGGCTGGCATCGGACTCGAAGAAGGACGCGTCGGCGAGGTGGAGCAGGCCCGCGACGCGCACCAGCCCGGGGTCGTCCATGACGGAAAGCGCCGTGCGCGCGGCGGCCTTCTGGGGGGCTCGCTCGGCGGGCTTCACGCGTGTCCACTTCGCGCGGGCCTCGGACGCGTCGTCCTTCCGGTCGAGGTTGACGCGGTCGTACAGCTCGGCGATGGCCTTCGCCCGCGCGAGCGCCGAATGATACGCCTTCGCGTCCGGGAACTTCGTGAGCCACTTCGCCGTCGAGGTGCCCTGGTCGAGCAGCTCGAGCATCTGGGGCTCGTCGTTCTCCCGGGCGAGCAGCGTCTCCATCTTGTAGCGGGGCGCCCACTCCACCGCGGCCTTGGCGCCGGTCCGGGTCGCCGCCTGCTTGCGCTCGAAGGCGAACGCGCGGACCATGTCGAAGGCCGCCGCCTCCGCCTCGGCCCTGTACGGGTCCTCGCCCTTCACGTACACGCGCAGGTCGCTCAGGCACGTGTCGTCGTACGTCGCTCCGGGGTACGTGGAGACGAGGGTGATGCGGAAGCCGTGGACCTTCGCGGGCACTGGCAGGCGCACCTCCTGCCAGCCGAGCACGTCCTTCAGCTCCGCCTCCACGGCGGTGCCCGTCGTCAACGGCCCCATCTCACCCTCGACGAGCGGCTCCAGCTTCACCTTCCGGGGACGGGCGTTGGCCTGGTAGAGCTTGTCCGACTTCTGGTACCCGTTGCGCAGGAAGACGCGGAAGGACTCCGCCCGCTGGAGCTCTGGCCCCCACCACTCCAGGGACTCGCCCTCGCCCCGTCCCTGGGCGCCCTCCACCCACGCGGTGGTCGGGTCGTCGTCCGCGACGTAGAGCGGCAGATAGTTCTGCGCGTGCTTGTTCCAGCCGTTCTCCAGGAACGACGAGGCCGTCACGCGGCGGGGGTGGAGCCGATGGGCGTCCCCGACCTCGGGCTCGAGGAGGACGGGGGGCGCGGCGGCGAGGATGAGCGACAGGAGGATCATGGCTTGCGCTCCAGGCGGGGTGAGGTGCGGGTGGGGAGGGGGGCGGCCCACAACACGAGCCGCGAGAGCCCCTCGGGGTAGAGGCCCGCTTCTTCCTGCTCGCGGGCGACGAGGTGATAGACGACGCGCGCGTAGCGGGCGCTCGCGGGCAGCGGAACGCGCCGCGTCTCCCCGGGCACCAGCCGCGTGTCCTCGACGGCGCCCAGGTGGGGTTGCGTCTCGGGCGGCCAGGCGCGGACCTCCAGTCGACGCCCGAAGGTCGCCACGGTGCGAGGCGACTCGAACAGCGGTGTGTCCGCCACCTCCACGCTCACCCACCGCATGACGTCACCGGAGGGGAAGTGGTGGCCGACCCCGCGCGTGGAGACGCGCAGCGCGCCCTCGACCGGCTCGACGACGAGCGCGGACTTGAGGGCCTCCGTGCGGCGCGTCCCGCCGAGCCCATGGTCGCCTCGGGGCATGTGGCAGTCGGCGCAGTGGCGCCCGTCCCCGGTGCGCTCGCGCCAACGGCTCCACTCGCCCACCGTGTCCTGTTGCCACTGGGTGTCGGAGAGGCGCACGCGCTGGCCTCGGGCGTCGAGCACGGGGAAGCCGAACTGGTGACACCCGGCGCACGGCATCCCCGGCGCCGCGGCCGTCTCTGCGAGCGGGGCGTGACACCCGGCGCAGGTGACGCCGCGCTCCTCGGGAGGGCTGTCGGCGGGCAGGGCGCCCCGCTCGAGGCTTCGCGCGAAGGGGGCATGGCACTGGATGCACCAGGCGGGGTGGTCCTCGGTGATGGCCACCTGGAAGACGTCGTCCGTGCGCGCCGTGGCGTGTCCGCTGTGCCTCCAGGCCTCCACCTGCTCGGCGTGGCACCCGGCGCAGCGAGGCACGCTCCAGTCCGGCAGGCCATGGGGCGCGGAGCCCGGCTCCATGCGCGCCGTCCCCAGTGGGAAGCGGGACGAGGGCGCGGTGGCCAGCAGGGAGCAGGTGAGGAGCAGGAGCGCGGACACGGCCAACGCAGTGTAGGCGTCTTTACCGGGGGTGTGTGACTCCCCCTGGTTGACGAGGCGCGGTAGAACCCGACCCATGAAGGCCTACGAGATTCGCGGTGGCTTCGGTCTGGACAAGCTGGTGCTCGGGGAGCGGCCGGACCCGACGCCGGGCCCGTTCCAGGTCCGCGTGAAGGTGACGGCGACGAGCCTCAACTACCGGGACCTGATGATGGTCGAGGGGCGCTACAACCCGCGGCAGAAGCTGCCGTTGATTCCCAACTCGGACGGCGCGGGCGTGGTGGACGCGGTGGGGCCGGGCGTCACCAAGGTGAAGCCGGGCGACCGGGTGGTGGCCCTGTTCTCCCAGGCGTGGCCCGCCGGCGAGCCCACGCGCGCCGCGCAGGTGAACGCGCTGGGCGGACCGCTGGACGGCGCGCTCGCGGAGTTCATGGTGTTGCACGAGGAGGGCGTGGTCCCCACGCCGGCCCACCTGTCCGATGAAGAGGCCGCGACGCTGCCGTGCGCGGCGCTCACCGCGTGGAGCGCGCTGGTGACCCACGGCGCGGTGAAGGCCGGTGACGTGGTGCTGGTCCAGGGGACGGGCGGCGTGTCCCTCTTCGCGCTCCAGATTGCCCGGCTGCATGGCGCGCGTGTCATCCTCACGTCGAGCCGCGACGACAAGCTGGAGCGCGCGAAGGCGCTGGGCGCGCACGAGCGAATCAACTACGCGACGACGCCGGACTGGGACAAGGCCGCGCGGGCGCTCACCGGCAACGTGGGCGTGGACCACGTCGTGGAAGTGGGCGGCGCGGGGACCTTCGAGAGGTCGCTTCGCGCGGTGCGGCCCGGTGGGACGGTGTCCGTCATCGGCGTGCTCAGCGGGGGCGCTGGCGCCGTTCCGCTCACGTCCATCCTGATGCAGAACCTGCGCGTGCAGGGCATCTTCGTGGGGCACCGTCAGGGCTTCGAGGCGATGGCGCGCGCCTTCGCGCAGCACGAGGTGCACCCGGTGGTCGACCGCGTGTTTGCCTTCTCCGAGGCCGTCGCCGCCTTCGAGCACCTCAAGAGCGGCGCGCACTTCGGCAAGGTGGTCATCCGCGTGGGCTGACCGGGGACCGTCCTCCCCGACGGCCCGCGCGTCGACTCCGCGCGGGGCCATGAGGGAAGGGTGGTTGCCTCAGGAGCCGGTCTCCGTGGGGCCCGAGTCGGACGAGGGATTGCTCGACCGGGCGACGTAGGAGACCTGGGGGCCCGAGCGGGGCCCGCGACCGCCGCCGCCACGGTTGCCATTCGGACGCTGCTGCCGGAGGCCCTGGCCATTCGGACGGGACTCCCGCGCCGGGGGCGGGCTTCCCGCATTGGATGGCGCGCCTCCCGGGGGGCGCACCTCGACGACCGGTGCGTTGCGGCCGCCATTGCCGCGCCACTCGCCACGGGGCGGGCGGGCATTGCCGCCGCCTTGCCCGCGCGGCTCGTTGCCGGCGGCCCGGTTGTCGCCGCGCCACTCGTTGCGAGGGGGATGACCGTTGCCGCCGCCATTGGCGTGCGGAGGTGGGCCCCCGTCGCGTCCGGTGTTGTCGAAGCGGGCCTCGTTGCCACGCGGAGGCCGCCCGTTGGCGCGCCCCGGCGCTCCACCCTGGAAGGCGGAGTCCGGAGGCTGACTGTTCGCTTCGCTGGCCAGGGTGTTGTTCACGGGGCGGTTCTCACCGCCCGCGCGATGCGCGCCGCCGCCGTCGCGGCGTCCCGTGTGCGGCGGACGAGAGGCGCCGTTGCGTGGCGCGTTCGGTCCCGAGCCGCCGCGCGCCTCGTTGCCGTTGGTCGGTCCGTTGCCGCCGCGAGCGTCGTCGCCGTTCGGGCGGCCGTTGCCCCACGGTCCGTTGCCACCGCGCGCGTTGGCGTTGGAAGGCCGACCGTTGCCATCGCGCGCGTCGCCGTTGGGCCGGCCATTGCCCTGGTGGCCATGGCCGCCGCGAGCCTCGTTGCCGTTGGTCCGACCGTTGCCCTGTGGCCCGCCGCCACCGCGCGCGTCGCCGCTGGCGGTCCGACCGTTGCCCTGCGGCCCATCGCCGCCGCGAGCCTCGTTGCCGTTGGGCCGGCCGTTGCCCTGGTGGCCATTACCGCCGCGAGCCTCGCTGCCGTTGGGCCGGCCGTTGCCCTGGGGCCCATTGCCGCCGCGAGCGTCGGCGCCGGGCGGCCTGGGGCCGTTGCCGCCCATGGGGCGAGGGCCCTGCGGGTTCGGACGGTTGTTGCCGAAGCGCGGCGGGGGACGACCTCCGGGGCCCCGGTTGCGCCCTCCGCGCTGCGCGGGAGAGGCGGGGGGCTTGCCTCGCTCGCCGCCGCCCTGCCGCAACACCAGGGCCTCCAGCTCACGCAGCTCGGCCTCGGCGGCCTCCTCCGGCGTCATGGGAGGCTTCGGGGCGGCCTCGACCACGGGCTCCACCACCTCCGCGCGGAAGTCGCGGCGCCGGTCCCCTCCCTCGAAACGCTGGGCGCGCGGGCCACCACGCCCCTGACGGCGCGTCGCGTCGCGGAAGTTCCCCGACGGCGTGAACTCCGGCGTCAGCTCCCTGCGCACGTACGCCTGCCAGATTTCGCCCGTGTCCCCACCGGTGCCGCGCAGCCACGGCGCGAAGCCCGCGAGGAACTCCCGCACGTTGTCCATGTCGCGCCGGAAGTAGAACTCGGCGCGGCTGTTGCGCGCGGCGGCCACCGTCTGGGGGAAGTCGATGATGGTGGGCCCCATGGCGCCCATCAGGATGTTGTACGGCGACAGGTCGCCGTGGATCAGGTCCGCGCACAGCATGTTGACGACCTGGGACCGCAGGTCCAGGTACATCGCCTGCGCGTCCTCGGGCGTGGCCGGCGGCGCCTCCACGAGCCGGGGGGCGGGATGACCCTCCGCGTCGAGCACCAGCTCCATCAGGAGGATGCCCTCGTAGAACATCACCGGCGTGGGGACGCGGACGCCCTGGGCGTGCAGCTTGTAGAGCGAGTCCGATTCGGCGCTCTTCCACGCCTCCTCGGCCGCCGCCTGTCCGAACCGGCTGCCCTTCTCCATGGCGCGGCGCGTGCGGGAGTTGCGGACCTCGCGGCCCTCCCGGTAGCCCGCGTTGTTGCGGAAGTTGCGCTCGTGGCGCTCCTTGTACAGCTTGGCCGCGACCACCTGGCCGGCGTGCTGCACGAGCCACACCTCTGCCTCCTTGCCGGTCTTCAGCTGGCCGATGACGGCCTCGATGATTCCGTCGGCGAGGAGGGTCTCTAGCGATTCATTCATTCAGAGGCGGAAGTCCCAAGAATCATGGGCAGGTGAGTCCAGCTGGGGCGCGCGGGGCGGCCCTGCTCGCAGCGCGCGTGGCGGCATGTGAACATCTCGAAGCCCCCTCTTGCTACCGCCAAACCGGGACGAGCGGCCAGGAGAACCGGCGATGGCCCTGTTCCCAGTCTGAGGGGCGGGCTTTCCAGGTATCAAGGGCCCTCATGGACAGGGTGGGTCGATACTGACCGGGGGTGTTGCTCGGGGCCAGGCGAGCGGTCGCCTGGCCGGTGGGAGGGCAGGCCGTCGGCCAGGAGACAGTCCCCATCGCCTCGCGGACGGGGGACCTGGGAGGTGGGGAGGCCTGACGGGCCCCGAGCGGGAGCGGGTGGGGGCGCGACGTGGATCCAGACGCAGGGGGCTGCCGACCCGCACCGTGGGAGCGCTACGATGCCGCCGCCCAGGAGGGGACTCACCCATGGCTACGAAGAAGCGCAAGTCGAGTGCTGCGAAGAAGTCATCCCGGCGTGCCTCCACCGCGAAGAAGGCGACCACGAAGAAGCCCGCGGCGAAGAAGGCTGGCGCGCGCAAGTCCGCGACGAAGAAGGCGAGCGCGCGCAAGGCCGCGGCCAGGAAGGCGGCGCCGAGGAAGCCGGCCGCGAAGAAGGCCGGGGCAGGCAAGCCGGCCGCGAGGAAGGCGAGCGCGAAGCGGGCTCCGGCGAAGCGGGGCGCGGCGCGCAAGTCCACCGAGGCGACGTCGACGCTGACGGCGGGCGCCGGGTCGCCCCGGCTGGCGGTCGCGCGCGAGACGCCCTCGGCCGAAGGCGCCTCCGCGTCGTGGGAGGCGCGCCCGACCACCGGCTCGCCCTTCGTCGAGCAGGTGGAGACGACGTCCGCGGGCGTCCAGCCGCTGGCGCCCGAGCACGCGGCGGTGGACGAGTTGACCAGCTCCGGCAACGAGCTGCTCGACATCTTCCAGCGCTACGACCGCAACCGCACCGGCTCCATCGAGCGCGCCGAGTTCGCGCGCCTGCTGGAGGCCCTGGGCCAGAACGTCACCGACGAGGAACTCGAAATCGCGGTCGACATCGTCGACGTCGACCGCACCGGGAAGATTTCCTGGAGCGAGTTCAAGACGTGGTGGACCAGCCGCTAGTCACCCGCACCGGTGAGGGAGCACGGCGTGGCACGGCCTGGGAGTCCTCCCGGGCCCGTGCTCCCAGCGCGGGGCTCACCTGGAAAGGGTGGGCTTCCGGGGTTCCAGAGTCGTCAATGGTGACGAGGGACGCAGGTGACCTAGACTCGCGAGGGCAGGGGGAGCCTTGTCCGACCTGGCGTCCAGAGCCCATACGACGGTCTTCGAGCACGCGCGCGATGCGGTGCTCGTGCTCGACGCCGCGCACGTCATCCGGGAGGTGAACCGGGCGGCGGAGCGCATCTTCGGCCCGAGGGCGGCGCTGGTGGGCCTGCCGGTGACGCAGGTGCTGCCCGGGTGGCGTCCCCCGGAGGTCCGGGGAGGCGCGGAGCCGCCCCACGAGACGGAGCTGGCGGGGCAGCGTCCCGGTGGGGGCGGCAGCGCCTACTACCTGCGGGTCCTGTCGCTGGCCCAGCTCGACGAGGCGGGGCAGCCGCTGGGGTGGGTGCTCCAGCTCCACGACATGCGGGGCAGCCTGGAGGTGGAGGCCTCCATCCGTCAGCAGAAGGAGTTCTTCGAGGCGGTGGTGCGCAACAGCCCGGTGGCCATCGTCACCATCACCCGCCAGTTCATCGTCCTGTCGTGGAACCCCGCCGCCGAGCGGCTCTTCGGGTACACGCCGCAGGAGGCGCTGGGCAAGCACATCTTCGAACTGGTCGCCTCGGAGGACTCCATCCTCCCGGACGCGCGCAAGGCGCAGCGCGACGTCATCCAGCGGGGCCGCGTGCACTCCGTCACGCGGCGGCTGCGCAAGGACGGCACCGTCGTGGACGTGGAGCTGCTGGCGCTGCCCGTCTCCGTGGGCGGGCGGCAGCTGGGCTTCATCGCCATCTACCACGACATCACCGACCTGCAGCGCGCGCGGCAGGCCGCCGAGTCCGCCAACCAGGCCAAGAGCCTGTTCCTGGCGACGATGAGCCATGAAATCCGCACGCCGATGAACGCCGTCATCGGCATGACGGGGCTGCTGCTGGACACGCCGCTGACGGGGGAGCAGCGCGAGTTCGTCACCACCATCCGCCAGAGCAGCGAGGCGCTCCTGTCGCTGCTCAACGACGTGCTGGACTTCTCGAAGATCGAGGCCGGCCGCTTCGAGACGGACCAGTTCCCGTTCGACCTGCGGCAGTGCGTGGAGTCCGCGCTGGAGCTGCTCGCGGTGCGCGCGAGCGAGAAGGGCCTGGAGCTGGGCTCGGACATCTCCCCGAACGTGCCGCAGGTGGTGGTGGGCGACGCGTCGCGCCTGCGCCAGGTGCTGCTCAACCTGGTGGGCAACGCGCTGAAGTTCGCCGAGCAGGGCGGCGCGGTGGTGTCGGTGGATGGCGCGCGCCGCTCGGACGCCGCGGACGCGCCCTGGGAGCTGACCTTCTCCGTGCAGGACACCGGGCCGGGCATCCCGGAGGAGAAGCAGAAGGAGTTGTTCCAGCCCTTCAACCAGCTCGACGTGTCGGTGGCCCGCCGCTTCGGTGGCACCGGCCTGGGGCTGGCCATCTCCAAGCGCCTGGTGGAGGCCATGGGGGGGCGCATCTGGGTGGAGAGCGAGGGCGTGCCGGGGCGGGGCACCACCTTCTTCTTCTCCATCGCGGTGTCCGCCGCCTCGCAGCCGCCCTCCGGCTACCGGCGCGAGGAGTCCTCCGTGTTGCAGGGGCGGAGGGTGCTCATCGTGGACGACAACGCCATCAACCGGCGGTTGCTCGGGCGCCAGCTGCAGGCCTGGGGCGCGGAGACGGTCGAGGCGGGGTCGGGGATGGAGGCCCTGTCGCGGTTCCAGTCCGGGCCGCGCTTCGACCTGGCGCTCATCGACCATCAGATGCCGGGGCTCGACGGCCCGACGCTGGCCGCGCGCATCCGCGAGCACGAGGACGGCCGGACGATACCGATGGTGTTGCTCACGTCCCCGGGGCGGCGCGCCGTGCCTCCCCCCGGGCTGTTCCGAGGAGTGCTGTCACGCCCGATGAAGGCCTCCCAGCTCCATGACACGTTGATGTCGTGCTTCGCCCAGGACGTGGCGCGCGTGGCCACCTCGCCCAATCCCCCCGGGGTGGCGGGCCAGGCGCCGCCGCGCGACAGGCCCGGGGACCGCGTGCCGCTGCGCATCCTGCTGGTGGAGGACAACCCCACCAACCAGCGGCTGGCGTCGTTGATGCTCGACCGGCTCGGCTACACCGTGGAGACGGCGTCCAACGGGCGCGAGGCCGTGGCGTGGACGCTGCGCATGCGCTTCGACGTGGTGCTCATGGACCTGCAGATGCCGGAGATGGACGGCCTGGAGGCGACCCGGCGCGTGCGCAAGGAGCTGCCCCCGAACGTGCAGCCCTGGGTCATCGCCATGACGGCCAACGCCATGGACTCCGACCGCGAGCAGTGCTTCGCCGCGGGAATGGACGACTTCCTGACCAAGCCCATCCGAGTGGAGGCGCTGACCGCCGCGCTGCTGCGTTGCCAGACGCCGCGCCCGGAGGGGGGCTCGCGGGGCCGGCCGGCCGTGGCGCCCGTGGAGGTGTCCACCCCGGACATGGACGTGGTGCCCGCGTCCGCGCGCATCCCCGGGTTGCAGACGGAGGCGCTCGCGCGGCTGTGGCGGGAGCTGGGCTCCCAGGCGGGGCAGATCCTCCCGGAGCTCATCGACACCGCGCTGCAGAGCATGCCGGGGGTGTTGGAGGACGCCTATGACGCGCTGGCGCGGGACCACGCGGACGACCTGGGGCGCGCGGCGCACACCCTCAAGTCGAACGCGGCCTGGTTCGGCCTGTCCGCGTTGGAGGTCCGCTGTCGCGACATCGAGCTGCGCGCGGACCGGAGCGAGTTCGTGGGCCTGCGGGAGCGGCTGGACCGGGTCAGCGTGGAGCTGGACGAGGCCCGCCGCCTCCTGTCCCTGCTGCGAGAGAGCGTGTTGCCAGCCCCCCCGGGCTCCTGAGCCGGCTTCGGGTACGGTCAGCCCCGCGCCGCCCGCGCCGTCCCTGGGCGTCGCCGTGGCGTCTGGCGCCGTGTCACCTGGAGGTGGGCGATGAGTGATTCTCCGACGGATTCCTCCCGGGCGACCCCGTCGCGCATCCGGGGGCTCGAGCAGGTGGACCGGCTGTCGGTACCCCTGCCGCATGGCACAGAGGTCACCACGCGCGTGGAGCGCATGGCCTCGGGCGGTCGTCGCATCCCCCAGGGCGTGGTGGGCCGGGTGGTGCGCGCGCATGACGGCGGGTTCGACGTGCAGATCGTCGGCGTGGGAGAGGTCTGGTTCGCCCGCGACGAACTGATCCCCCGGCGCCCCGGCCAGGTGCAGTTCGCGCGTCGACGCGAGGCGGCCTGGGCCGCGCTCACGCCGTGCGTGGTGCTGGAGACGCGTGTGGGCAGCCATGCCTGGGGCCTCGCGAGCGAGGGCTCGGACGTGGACGTCCGGGGCGTCTTCGCGCTGCCGCTGCCGTGGAGCCTCGGGTTGATGGAGGCGCCCGCGGACCTGGTGAGCGCGGACGGGAGCACCACGTACTGGGAGGTGCGCAAGACGGTGGAGCAGGCCCTGCGGGCCGACCCCAACACGCTGGAGACGCTGTTCGTCCCCGGGGCGCGGGCGCTCGACGTCATCGGCGAGTGGCTGCTCGCGGAGCGGGACGCCTTCGTGTCCAAGGCCCTCTTCGGCAGCTTCGGTCGCTATGCGATGAGCCAGCTCGACAAGCTCACGCGCAGCCAGCGCCTGGCCGAGCACCGGGACCTGCTGCTGTCCTGGCTGTGTGAAGACCCGGCGCCGGACCTGGACGAGGTGGCGCGGCGGCTGGCGGTGGTGTCGCCCAGGAGCGCCACGTCCGAGGAGAACGCGCTGCTGGCGGCGAAGACATACGTGAAGCAGCTCTACCGTTCGCTGTGGGACCAGGGGTTGTTGACCGCCAATGACTTCGCGGCGCTGACCGTATACGCGCGGGGCGGTGGGCAGCGTCCGCCCTCGGCGCGCGAGCTGCGGCCGAAGAACGCCTACAACCTGCTGCGGCTGGTCTCCACCGCGGCGGGCTGGCTGCGGCACGGCGAGCCCACGTTCGAGGCGACCGGGGCGCTGAAGGCGCGGCTTCTGGACATCAAGGCCGGGAAGGTGCCGTTGGAGGACGTGCTGCGCGACGCCGAGGCGATGGCGCCGGAGCTGGAGGAGGCGCGGCGCGACAGTCGCCTGCCGGAGCATCCGGACTTCGCCCGCGCGGACCGGCTCCTGCGACGCGTGGGGGAGGAGGTGGCGCGCCGGTGGGTGACGAAGGCGCCCGGGCCGCTCGGGCGGGACGCGCCGGAGCCTCCGGCGATGGAGTGGAGGGATTCGGAATGAAGGGGACGATGACGGAGCACGAGCGCGCGGTGTCCGACCGCGTGCTCGACGAGGAGTCCGCGAAGCGCGAGCACCTGGTGGTGTCGCTGTCGGGGGCGCATGCCTATGGCTTTCCCTCTCCGGACAGCGACCTGGACCTGAAGTCCATCCACGTCGCGCCCACCGCCACCCTGTTGGGCCTGCACCCGCGACACCTCACCGCGGAGCGGCTCCAGGTGGTGGAGGGCGTGGAGGTCGACTACTCCTCCAACGAGCTGCACCCGGTGCTGCAGGGGTTGTTGCAGGGCAACGGCAACTACTTCGAGCGCGTGCTGGGCGCCATCCCGGTGCGGGCCTCGCCGGAGCTGCCGTCGCTCCAGCCGCTCGTGGCGGGCGTGTTGTCGCGCCGGGTGCATCGGCACTACCGGGGCTTCGCGCACGGCCAGCTCCGCGAGTGGGAGAAGAGCGGCTTCCGCTCCGCGAAGAAGCTGTTGTACGTGCTGCGCACGACGCTCACCGGGACGCATGTGCTGCGCACCGGCGTGCTGGAGACGGACGTCACCGAGCTGCTGGATGGCTACGGCTTCTCGGAGGCCCGGGCGCTGGTGGAGCAGAAGCGACGCGGGGAGAAGAGCGAGCTGCCGGAGGCGCTGAGCGAGCGGTGGCGCGCGGAGGTGTCCCGCGCGTTCGACGTGCTCGACCAGGCGCTGGCGGCGTCCGTGCTTCCCGAGGATCCCGCCGCGTCCGCGGTGGAGGCGCTGGAGGCATGGCTGCTGGACGCGCGTCGCAGGCGGTTCGTCGCCGCCTGAGCCGGGCCGTCAGGGCGCGGTGGCGGACAGCCGCGACAGCGAGCGGTCCTTCACCTTCAACCAGGCCTGCTGCCGGAAGAGATAGGTGGCGCAGACGCGGCGCCAAGTCCACACGTCCGGCAGCGTCCACCAGTTCGCGGGCGGCTGCACGCCGTGGTCCCGCAGGTTGCCGATGCCCCGGTAGCCCACGCCATTCAGCCCGTTGGCGCAGTTGGACTCGAGGACCAGCACCTTGTCGGTCTCCGGGTGGTGGTCGACGATGAGGAAGGTGTGGCCCGAGCGCCACTGGTTGCGCCAGCCCTGGATGAGGGTCCACGGGTGCGGCGCGACGTCCGCGGAGGGCGCGGGGATGGCCATGTCGCTCTCCACCGCCGCGGTGACGGGGGAGAAGTAATCCTCCGAAGAGGCGATCATCATCTGCCGGTGCCGGCGAGCGTCCCACACCAGCGCGTCGCCGTGCGCGTCGGCGAAGGCCTTCACCGTCAGGGCCTCCACGAAGGTGCAGCAGTTGTTGCGCAGGGGCGGCGCCATGGGCACGCGGATGCCGGGCAGGGCCCAGGGGTAGAACGCCTCGTCCAGGTCGTAGAGGAAGTCCCGGAACGCGCCGAGCAGCGTGACGAGCGTCGCCTCCGGGATGGCCATCGGGTCGTCGTCGAAGGGCAGCCGCACCGCGGGCGGCGGCTTCAACTGGTTGACGAGCGTCGCGTAGCGTTGCGTCCGCCACCGCGTGCAGATCCACGAGTCGAGCGCCCCCAGCGTCGGCACCTCCAGCCGCGCATAGTCCGTGTCCGGCGTCGGGTGGCCCTGCATCTCCTCGAGCACGAAGTAGTCCCCCGGCTCGACGTATCCCTCGAACTGGGCCTGGGTGTTCGGCTCCACGTAGCCCCGCAGGCGGATGGGGAGCTTCGCGACGCGATACGTGTCTGGCATGCGCGACCTCGGACGAGATGACCGACAGTGAATGCTACATCACTGCCAGGGTGTCTCTCAGGACCCGTTGTCGCGTGTTGGCCTCCCAGGAGGCCACGGGTTGTCCTGGCTCAGTCGTCGGCGGAGCCAGGGCTCGGGACGTGCGGTCCGCGGAGGAACTCGACGTGGAGCCGCAGTCCTTCCGGGCGTGTCGTCCAGGCCTGGAAGGATGCCTCGAACGCGGCGACCGCCTGGGCGACGGGACTGTCGGGGGCCCAGCGCAGGGCGTTCGTCTCCCGGGCGGAAAGCCCCAGGAGGATGTCACCGGGAGCGGCGGGGTCGAGCAGGGGACGGACGCTGACGCGGCGGTCGCCCTCCAGTCGGTACACCAGCTCGGTGATGTGGCCGAGCACCCAACCGGCGCCGACCTCCGCGCCCGCCGGAGTCGAGCGGATGCCGACGCTCAGCCTCGTGGGCGCGACGCGGGCGACCTCCACGGGCTCGAAGAGCGCGGCCCAGGCGTCCTCGGTGCCTTCCTCGCGGGCCTTCGCGACGAGCTCCCGGCCCCGGGTCAGCTCCTCGCGCAGCACGCGGAAGGTGGAGCGCGACACGTTGCGCGCGGTGTTGCGCGCCGGGAGCGCGGGGGCGATGACGGGCATGAGGTCGCGCCTGCCCTCGGGAGGGTAGCGCGCGGCCTCGGGGGTGAGGGCCACCGGCTGGGGCCAGGGCCATGACGCGAAGGTGTCGAAGAAGTGGGCGAGCCGGGCCGCGTCGGAGGTGGCGGAGGCTCGCGGCGCGCGCGTGCGCGCCCAGGCGACGAGCACCGCCCAGGACAGGCCGCCCAGGTAGCCCAGGGCGTGGGAGTACAGGCCCCGCGCCTTCGCCCAGGTCTTCACCGTGCGCAGCAACGCGCGGAACGGCTCGAGGCCGCCCTCGTCCCGGGAGACGAGCTCCAGCAGCACCTGGCTGTCCACGAGCCCCAGGATGGAGCGGTGCCCCGCGACGTCGAGCGCGTCGCCGTGTCGCGCGAGCAGCTCCGGAGGCGCGCTGGCCTCCAGCGCCGGCGGACGACTCACATAGGTGAGGTCGATGCCGAGACCGTCCAGGGTCAGCTTGACGAGGGGAATCGAGGCGTCGGCCACGTAGCGGACCACGTCGGTGGGGGCGTCCGTGGACACGCGCTCGACGAGGGCCCGGGCGAAGACCTCGCGGCTCAGTCCCGACGGACCGATGGCCACCGCGTCCACGTCGCTGTCCGGCCCCGCCGTCCCCAACAGGGTCGAACCGTACGGATGCAGCGTGGCCCCCAACCGTGAGCAGAGGCTCCGCAGCCGCTCGATGACCTCCTCGCGCGAGCGCCCCGCAGCCCCGCCAGCGGGCGCGAGCGCGGCGAGCACGGCCCTCAGGGGCGCGTCCTCGCCCTCGCGAGGAGCCTGCGTGGCGGACGCGCGGCCCAGGGGAATCCGGCGGATGACCTCGAACGGCGTGTCCCCCACGCGTCGGATGAGGCAGACCTCCCGGGCCTGGAAGGTGATGGGGCGCCAGGCTCGCTCCCATTGGGTGAGCGTGCGCGCGACGCCGTCGTCCTTCGCGAGCGGGAGCTGTCCGACGGACAGGTGGGGCGTGAAGCCCTGGCCCGGCGTGGCGCACTCGGGGATGGCCGCTTCCAGCCTCGCGTGGAGCCTGGCGAGCGCGGCGGCAGGGCGCGTCTCCGGGTGCAGCCAGGCCGTCGCGTTGACGCGGTGCTCGAAGTGGCCGAAGCCCGCGAGGGTGACCTCGAAGGGCTCCACCTCGCGCAGCGCGTCCTCCAGCACGGCCGTGGCCGCGTCGAAGTCCTCTTCCGGGAGGAAGGGATAGAGCAGGGTGACGTGGGGCATCCACCGCTCGAACTTCGCGTCGTGCTTCTTTCGCAGCGCCTGGATGGGGTCCCAGACGGACTCCGGCGGGATGAGCACCACCGCGGTGCGATGGACGAGGCGCGTGGTGCTCGCGGTCGCCGTGCCGCCACGCGAGGCCCGGCTCAGGACGCAGCACAGTCCGAAGTGATCCGACGCGAAGAGCGCGCCGCCCTTGGGGGCGCGGACGCCCGCCAACGGTGCCTCCGCGAACAGCGAGATGGATTCGGGGGCGAGCCGCCCCGAGGCGGAGGACACGAGGACGCGATCCAACCGCTGGAGCCGCCCCGAGGTCGTGGTCACCGCCGCGAGGTCGTTGAGCCGGGGGTTGTACGTCTCCCCTGTCTCGGAGGGCCTCAGCGTGGGCCACGCGTCCACGAAGCCCGCCTGGAGGAAGCGCTCGGCTTCGGGCTCACCATCCGACAGGTTGAAATCACCGGCGAGCACGATGTCCGCGGGGCCGTGCTCGCTCCGCGTGGCGATGTCCTGGGCCCACTCGAGCAGGGCGTCGACCTGGGCGGCGCGGGCGGCGGCCCCCGCGGGGTCCCTGTTGCTGGTGAGGTGGGGCGTGGCGACCCACACGGGGCCGCTCTCGAACGCGAGCAGTCCGGCGATGAGCCGCTTGTCTCGCGAGAACACCCGCTGCGCCAGCGTGGCGAAGGGCCAGCGCGACAGCAGCACCTGCCCGTAGGGCGTCACCGTGTCGCCGGTGGGGCCTTCGGAGAGCTGGTATCGCTCGCGCACCCAGGGCTCCGCGAGCAGCGCGCGCAGGAAGGGTGGGGTGACCTCCTGGAGGGCGACGACGTCCGCGTCCAGCTCGGCGAGCATCGCGAGCGCGGCGGGAGTCCGTTGCTCCGTCGCCAGCAGCTCCGCGTCATGGAGGTCGAAGAGGACGTTGAAGGTGGCGACCGTGAGCCGCTCGGGCGCCGGGCGCGGGCTGGCGGTGGCGGGCGCGGCGACCCACTCACCCAGGTCCGCGTCGAACCGATGCGCGGCGAGCGCGCTGAAGCCCGTGGGCAGGGGGCCCGGCCGCGTCGGACCGGCGGCCGGCGCGGCGGGCGCCGGTGCTGGGCCCGTGTGGCTGAGCAGGTCGAGCCGCTCCTTGCGGTCCCACACCTTCTGGCTTCCGCGCTTGAAGTACCAGACGCGGTGCCAGGGAATCTCCCCGTCGGGCACGAAGGCCTCGAAGGGCATCTCCTCCAGCGTCTCGCCGTGCGCGTCGTAGCCGATGACGAACTCCCGCGCGTCCAGCCGGGGGTCCCAGCGGATGCGGTGGTACACCTCGCGGCTCGGGGTGAAGCGTTCCTGGGACATGGCGCGGGCTCACTGGAGAGACGTGGGAGGCGGACCGGATGACTCAGCGGGACGAGCCACCATCGTAACCATGCGAGCCACGCCGTGGCGGGCCCCGCACGCGCCCACCTGACGCGAGGCCCGGAATCCAACTGACACCCCGCTCAGGACGGGTTGACGCCGGCCACCAGGTAGAAGCGGAACTCACCCGAGTTGACCCCGTACGCCGCGTCCACGCCCACCAGCGGCAGGACGATGTTGCGCAGGTACAGCCGCAGCCCCGCGCCCAGGCCCTGGGCCAGCGTGGCCCCCTTCAGCCCGCTACGACTGTCGGGGAGGTAGCCGCGCACCCTCCGCCCGTTCACGTCGAGCAGCGCGTCGTCGTCGGGCAGGTCCCGCCACGCCATCAGCCCCGTGTCGGAGAAGCCCACGCCTCGGAAGGAGAGCGAGCGGATGGTGAAGAGCGGGAAGTGGTACTCGGCGGTGAAGGACAGGCGCGTGTCGCCCCGGAACTGCCGGTGGAGGAAGCCGCGCAGCGAGTTGCCGCCCATCACCAGCTCCTGGTGGAAGGGCAGGTCCACGCCCGCGGCGGCCTCGCCGCGCAGCACCAGGTTGTGCTCGTCGAAGAGGCGCAGGCCGTGCCGGTACAGGAGCCCGAAGCGCTCGTAGCGGAAGTCGCTCCAGACGCCGGGGTTGGAGACCTCGTAGGACGCCTCTAGGTTCACCCCCTCCATCACCGCGTGGAGGTTCTGTCGCGTGTCGATGCCCACCATGAGCCGCAGCGAGGCGTCTCGTTGCGCGGGCCCCGTCGCGAAGGCGGGCTCGGTGACCTCCTCGGCCGGGTCCGGGGACTTCGCGTCGATGCTCATCAACCGGTACTTCGCCGCGGCGCGCACGCGCTCGAAGAGCATCACCCCCAGCTCCGCCGCGATGGAGGCCGAGTTGAGCCGCGTGCGACGCACCACCGCCGGCTCCTTCTGCCCGGCCCCGGGTTGGTACTCGTCCACCCGGTCGCTGCGCAGCTGCCCCTCCAGGCTGAAGCGCAGCTGCGGCAGGCCGAAGAGGTTCGGGTCGAGGTAGCCGGCGAACAGGCCGCTCTCCGCGGTGCTCACCTGGGCGGCGGTCGCGAACTTCTTGCTCCGGCCCCACAGGTTGTTCTCCGCGTACAGGAGCCCGCCGCCGACGTTGGCCGCGGAGAGCGCGAACGTGGGAGCGACCACCCAGGAGGCCTTGTCCTCGACCTCCAGCACGAGCCGCACGTGGTTGGGGCCGGTGGGCTCGGTGCTCGCCCGGACCTCCTGGAACAGGCCCGTCGCCAGCAGCCGCCGCTCCACCTTCTCCAGGTCCTCCGGCGCCAGGGTGTCCCCGGCGTCGACGCGCGAGTACGCCTGGACGGTGGCCGGGAGCGTCTTCTCCGGGCCCCGTACCACCACCTCGTCGACCACGGGCCCGGGCTCCTGGGCGCCCGCCCGTCCGGCCACCAGCATCAGCACCGCGCACCACTTCACTGCTCGTCCGCTCATGTTCCTTGCACGCCCGTCATGCCCTCGGGGCCGCCGGCCAGGACCCTGGGGGCCTCCACCCTACCGCCAGATGGGCCTCGGCGGGATGATGACCTCGGGGGCGGGCGCCCCGGACATCTGCTATGCCTCGTCTCGGAGGCTCCGGACCCGCCGGAGTGCGGCCCCCTGATGCCAGGACTCTTCCGCCAGTTCCGGCGCGGGCGCCTCGCGCGTCGCCCGTTCCCTCCCGAGTGGCTCGCGTACCTCGACGCCCGCGTCCCCTTCTTCGCCACCCTGTCCGCGTCGCTGCGTGAGGACTTCCTCGCCAAGCTGAAGGTCTTCGCGTGGGAGAAGGAGTTCATCGGCGCCGGAGGGCTCGTCATCACCGACGAGATTCGCGTCGTGGTGTCCGCCACGGCGGTGCAGCTCGTGGTGCACCTGGACCTGTCGTATTACGACCGGCTGCGCGAGGTCATCGTCTACCCCGACGCGTTCCTGCTCCCGGACCGCACGGGCGTGGTGCTGGGCGAGGCGAAGAACTGGGGGACCGTCATCCTGTCGTGGCAGGCGGTGCTCTCGGGCCTCCGGAATCCGGAGGACGGGCACGACACGGCGACCCACGAGTTCGCGCACGTGCTGGACCGGGCGGACGGGGCCTTCGACGGGACGCCGAAGCTGCGCAGGTATTCGCACTACCGCGCGTGGGCGGAGGTGATGAGCGAGCACTTCCACGGGCTCCAGGCGGGGCGGGCGGTGGAGCGCGAGGTGATGGACGACTACGGCGGCGTCAACGAGGCGGAGTTCTTCGCGGTGGCGACGGAGTCCTTCTTCGAGCGGCCCCACCGGATGCGCGAGTTGACACCGGATTTGTATGAAGAGCTCAAGCGATTCTATGGCTGGGACCCCGCTTCGGGCACATGAGTCCGCGCGCGGAAGGGCGCGCTGTGATAGGCGCAGGGCGCGGTGGTTCACAGTCCTTCCGAGGAGAGACACCCCATGACCGCAGCCTCCCCCGCGGCATCCATGTTCATCGACCTGGAGCGCGAGGCCTGGCGGGCGCTGCGAGCGGCCACTCCGCTGCCCCTGACGGCGGAGGACCTCGACGGCCTGCGGGGGCTGGGTGAGCACCTGGACCTGGAGGAGGTGGCGGACGTCTACCTGCCGCTGTCCCGGCTGCTCAATCTGCAGGTGGCCGCGGCGCAGCGGCTGTGGGTCGAGCAGCAGTCGTTCCTGGGTGGGTCGACGCGCAAGGTGCCGTTCATCATCGCCATCGCCGGGAGCGTGGCGGTGGGCAAGAGCACGACGGCTCGCATCCTCCAGGCCTTGCTGGCGCGTTGGCCGGACCATCCGCGCGTGGAGTTGGTCACCACGGACGGGTTCCTGTTCCCCAACAAGGTGCTGACCGAGCGCGGCCTGATGACGCGCAAGGGCTTCCCGGAGAGCTACGACCGGCGCGCGCTGGTGCGCTTCCTGGCGGAGCTCAAGTCGGGGCGGGCGGAGGTGACGGCGCCGGTGTACTCGCACCTCGTCTACGACGTGGTGCCGGAGGAGGCGAAGGTCATCCGCCAGCCGGACATCCTCATCCTGGAGGGGCTCAACGTGCTCCAGTCGGGGGCGAGCGCGGGCCAGCGGATGCCGGCGACGTTCCTGTCCGACTTCTTCGACTTCTCCATCTACGTGGACGCGACGGAGCAGGACATCCGCCACTGGTACGTGGAGCGCTTCCTGCGGTTGCAGCAGACGGCGTTCCGCGACGAGCGCAGCTACTTCCGCCGCTACTCCGACCTGACGCCGGAGCAGTCGACGGCGTTCGCGGAATCCATCTGGGCGGAGATCAACGGCCCCAACCTGGCGCAGAACATCGCGCCCACCCGCACGCGCGCCCGCCTCATCCTGCTCAAGGGCCCGGACCACAAGGTCAAGCGCGTGCGGCTGCGCAAGCTGTAACCCGACGCGCGAGCGGCGGGCGCGACGTCGCGCTCAGCGCCGCGCGCTCCGGACCATCTCGACGTGGGGGATGCCGTCCTCGTCGTAGACGTCCCCCACCGCGACGAACCCGAGGCTCGCGTAGAAGCGCCGCAGGTAGTCCTGCGCGGAGATGCGGATGTCCACGCCGGGGAATCTCCGCTCCAGCTCCGTGATGCCCCGCTGCGTCAGCTCGCGCCCCAGGCCCTGGCCTCGCGCGCGAGGCGAGGCCACCACGCGCCCCAGGCTCGTCGCGCCGGGGTACTTCACGTCCGGCTTGAAGACGCGCAGGTAGGCGGCGAGCCACGGCTTGCCTCCCTCGTCGCTCTCCATCCCCAGCAGGTGGAGCGCGCTCGGGTCGAGCCCATCCACGTCCTGGTAGATGGAGCGCTGCTCCACCACGAACACCTCCTGTCGCAAGGCGAGCACCGCGTACAGCTCGTCGAGTGTCAGTTCCCTGAACGTCTTCCAGCTCCAGCTCGGCATGCGGGAGCCTCTAACACGACCGCGCGGGCGCGTCAGGCCGCACGCTGGTCGGGGACCTGCGACAGCATCTCGCGCAGCGCGTCCACCTGCTGCTGCTCGAACTCGGGCTGGGCCTGGACGATGTCGATGGCCCGCTGGAGGGCCTGCCGCGCGGCCTCGGGGGCCCCGTTGTCGACATGGAGCCGAGACAGCTCGACGAGCGTCGACACCAGATACGGGTCGTTCGCTCCCGCGGTCTGCTCCAGCCGCTTCATGGACTCCTGGAGGAGGGCATACGCTTCCGCATGGTTCCGCTCGCCCAGGTCGAACGCGGAGCTCTGCAAGACGATGGCGCCGGACAGCCGCTCCTGCTCGTCGTCCGTCACGGCGACGGCCTCCCGCGCCGGAAAGCCCTCGATCTGGAGCGCGACGTCCATGTCCGACAGCGCCTTGGAGCCCAGCTCGTCGGTGAGCTCCTCCGCCTCGGCGAACAGCGTGAGCGCGGGGGCGTCCTCGATGGGCCGCTGCCCTGGCAAGCCCTTCACCCGCGCGATGCGCTCGGAGGGGGGCGGGTGCGAGTCATAGGCATCCACGGGGCGCGAGAACAGCTCCTCGCGGATGAGGGCCTGGAGGGCCGGCGGCGTGTGCCGCTCCACGGAGTCGAGCGTGCGGAACAGGTCCTGCGTGGGCCGTCCCGCCGCCCGCAGCCGCATGGCCACCATCATGCCCCGGCCATAGGTGGCGCTGCTCTCCACCGCCTTCGACAGCGCGCTGTCGAAGATGTCCCCGCCGTACGCGAGCGCGGACACGCGGTCGGCGAGCAGCTCGCGGCGACGGCCGTGGCCCGCGGTGATGCGCAGATACACGAAGAAGTAGGCGCGCAGGAACCAGCCCACCGGATTGGCCCTGCCGCCGCCCATCTCCGCGATGCTCTGGATGATGCGCACCACCTGCGTCTGGATGCGCCCGATGATGGGCGTCAGCCGCGTCTCCCCGTGGGAGAAGTGTCCGTACTCGTGCGCGAGGATGGACTTCAGCTCCGTCACGGTGAGGCCGCGCAGCGCGCCCAACCCCAGGTGGAGGATGCGCTCGCCGCCGCCCAGCAGCACCTTCAGTCGCCCTCCCGCCTCGCGCACGCCGATGCCCGCGCCCGCGTCCACGATGACGCGGTCCACCGGACGCGACTTCGCCACCTCCGACACCTCCTCCAAGGCGGCGAAGAGCGCGGGGGCCTCCTCCCGCCGGAGCTCGCGGCCCTCCTCGGCCTGCTCGGAGCCGGAGAAGATGCCTCGGAGGATGGCGAAGAGTCCGCCGAATCCGACGAGGGCGATGACGACGAGGAGCTTCACCGGGATGACCGGCATCATCATGATGATCAGCACGAGGCTGCCCGCGATGGCCACGGTCAGCACCAGCATCATCGGGATGGAGACGTAGAACAGCAGGGACGCGAACCAGAGCACGGCCGCGTAGGCCCGATCCACCCAGCGCTCCCAGCCCGTCTGCTCCGCGCGCAGCAGGTGGAGGTTGTCCGCCCTCAGCTGGCCCAACTGGATGGAGGAGAGCGCGAAGCCCGCGAGCCAGGACAGCAGCAGTCCCAGCCCCAGGAACAACGCCATCCCCAGCGGCCACTGCCACAGGCGCCGCTGCCAGATGAGCTTCGCCGCGTCCGCCTCGATGGCCTTCGTCAGCTCCGAGGGCTGGACGCCCAACGCATGGGCGCTCTCGAGCGACGCGAGCCCCTCGTCGGGCTCGCCGGCCTCGACGAGCGCGGCGGCGAGCAACAGATGCGCCTGGGGTTGGGTCTTCCCCTGGGGCTGCGCCACGGCCCGGCGCGACAGCTCCACGGCCCGCTGCGGCTTCTTCTGCTGGAGCGCGATCATCGAGAGGACGTGGAGCGCGGTGAAGTCGTTTGGATCGAGGCGCAGCGCCTCCTTCATGTTCCGATCCGCTTCGTGGATGCGCTTCTGCTCGAACTGGAGGACCGCCAGGGTGGTCAGCACATCCACCTTCCACGTGTCGGCGATGCCCTGCTCCAACGCGAGCTTCAGGTGCTTCTCCGCCTCGGCCGCGTCACCCCGCTTGGAATGGTAGTAGCCCAGCAGTCGCGCGATGTGAGGACTGTCGGGCGCTTCCTTCCGGAGCCGCTCGATGTGCGGTGCGGCGCTGGCGGGAGACTCGCCATTCAGCGCGTCGATGGCCGCATTGTAGGTGCCTATCAACTCGGCGCTGAAGGGCGGCGGTCGGGCGTCCTCCGGCGCCGGGTTTGGAGCCTGGAAGACGAGGAACAACGCCAGTACGAGTGAATGCATGAAACCCCCGGCACACCCCCCATTGGGGATGTCCGTCTTCTAACACACCGAGCAGCCGAGCCATGGGGCCGTGCCCGCGCTCCGCGCGCGGTGAGACGGCGCGTCGGCTGGGCGCGGGACCCGGCGTGCCATTATAGGAAAGCCGCCATGACCCACCTGTCGTCGCAGCCCGCTCCAGACGCTCCTCCGGGAGTCGATGCCCTCGCCGCGCTCCTGCGGGGGCGCCGCGCCGTCGTGCTCACCGGCGCGGGCTGCAGCACCGAGTCTGGGATTCCGGATTACCGAGGGCCGGGCACGCGGGCCCGCGCGCGCAATCCCATCCAGCATCGCGAGTTCCTCCAGCGGCCGGAGATTCGCGCGCGCTACTGGGCGCGCAGCCTGCTCGGCTGGCCGCGCTTCGCCGCCGCCCGGCCCAACGCCGCCCACCACGCGCTGGCGGCGCTGGAGCGCGACGGGCGGGTGCTCGGGCTCATCACCCAGAACGTGGACCGGCTGCACCACGCCGCGGGCAGCAACCAGGTCATCGAGCTGCATGGCGCCCTGGCGCGCGTGCGCTGCCTGGACTGCGGTGGCCTGGAGGGCCGCGACGCGCTCCAGCAGCGCCTGCTCGCGCTCAACCCGGGGTTCGCCCACGAGGTGTTGGAGCTGCGGCCGGACGGCGACGCGGAGCTGACGTCCGAACAGCTGTCGTCCTTCCAGGTCCCCGCGTGCCTCGACTGCCAGGGGACGCTGAAGCCGGACGTGGTGTTCTTCGGCGACAACGTCCCTGTGCCCACGGTGGCGAGGGCGTTCTCGCTGCTGGAGGAGGCGGACGCGCTGCTCGTCGTGGGCTCGTCGCTGGCCATCTTCTCCGGTTATCGCTTCCTGGTCCGCGCGTCGGAGCGGCACATGCCCATTGGCATCCTCAACATCGGCGAGTGCCGGGGCGTGGAGCTGGCGGACGTGTGCGTGGAGGCGAAGGCGGGCGAGGTGCTGCCCGCGCTCGTCTCGGCGCTCGCGGGGGGCTGAGGTCCGTCAGGGCAGGCGCACCGTGGCCGCGAGGTGGTCGAGGAACACGCGCACGCGCGCGGGGACCTGGCCCCCCTGGCCCACGAACACGGCGTGGATGGCCTCGGTGTCTCCCGGGTTGAAGTCCTCGAGGACGGGGAGGAGTCGTCCCTCCGCGAGGTCCTCCGCCACCTGGAAGTGCGCCAGCCTGGCGAGGCCGCCTCCCGCGAGCACGATGAGGCGCAGGGCCTCGCCGTCGCTCGCCCGGAGGTTTCCCGTGGGCTCCACCGGCAGCGTCACGCCGTTCTCCCGCAGCGGCCAGCCCTCCATGACGCGCGTGTAGCTGAAGCCCAGGCGCTGATGGCCCATCAGGTCGGCCGGGGTGCGCGGCGTGCCGTGGCGCTCCAGGTACGCGGGCGCGCCGACGACGACCATCCGCGTCTCGCCCAGCTTGCGCGTCACCAGCTGTGAGCTCTTCATGGGGCCCGCGCGGATGGCGACGTCGGTGCGGTCGTCGATGAGGTCGATGATCTGGTCCGTCAGGATGAGGTCGACCGAAATCCCCGGGTAGCGCGCGGTGAAGGCCGGCAGGTGGGGGATGAGGAAGCACCGGCCGAAGGCCGCGTTGGTGTTCACCCGCAGCCGCCCCACGGGCGCGTCGCTGGGGGAGACGCCGCGCTCGGCCTCGTCGAGCTGCGCGAGCAGGCGCACGCTGCGCTCATAGAAGGTGCAGCCCTCCGGGGTGAGCTGGAGCGCGCGGGTGGAGCGGTTGACCAGCCGGGCTCCCAGCCGCTTCTCGAGGCGCGCCACCAGCTTGCTGACCGCGGAAGGCGTCAGCCCCAACTCGCGGGCCGCAGCGGAGAAGCCGCCCCGCTTCACCGCCCGGACGAACACCTCCATCTCTCCGAAGCGGTTGATGTCTGGTCTGGCCATCGTGAGCCCGATTCACAGGTGCTGTGCCGCGCGTTGCCCTACCGCGGCGAACGCGCGCCGACCATACAAGGCCCCATTCCACTCTTCCACGGAGGACAGCGAAGCCATGCCGCTGGCCTTGTTCGCATTGACTGCGGGCGCCTTCGGAATCGGCGTCACGGAGTTCGTCATCATGGGGTTGTTGATGGAGGTGGGCACCGACCTGGGCGTGTCCATCTCCACGGCGGGCCTGCTCATCTCGGGTTACGCGCTGGGCGTCGTCGCGGGAGCACCCGTGCTGACGGTGCTGACGGGGCGCTGGCCCCGCAAGCGGGTGCTGCTGGTGTTGATGGTCATCTTCACGCTGGGAAACATCGGCTGCGCGGAGGCGCCCACCTACGGGGCGTTGATGGCGGCGCGCGTGCTGACGGCGCTGTCGCACGGGACGTTCTTCGGCGTGGGCTCGGTGGTGGCCACGGGGCTGGTGCCCGTCGACCGGCGGGCCTCGGCCATCGCCATCATGTTCACCGGACTGACGGTGGCCAACATCCTCGGGGTGCCGCTGGGGACGTGGCTGGGCCAGGGCCTGGGCTGGCGCGCGACGTTCTGGGCGGTGGCTCTCATCGGCCTGGTGGCGGTGCTGGTGATTGGCCTGTTCGTGCCCCGCGACGCGGGCGCGGTGGAGGCGAGCGACTGGCGAGACGACGTGCGCGCCCTGTCGCGGCGCCCGGTGTTGCTGGGGCTGCTGACGACGGTGCTGGGCTTCGCGGGCGTGTTCGCCGTCTTCACGTACGTGGCGCCCCTGCTGACGCGGCTGAGCGGCTTCTCCGCCGCGGCGGTGTCTCCCATCCTGCTCGTCTTCGGCGGCGGGCTGGTGGTGGGCAACCTCGTGGGGGGCAAGCTGGCGGACTGGAGGCTGGTGCCCACCATCCTCGGCTCGCTGGGCGTGTTGGCGCTGGTGCTGGGCGGGATGACGTTCGCCGTCCATGACCGCGTGGGGGCGGTGGTGTCCATCGGCCTGCTGGGCGCGGCGGGCTTCGCGACGGTGCCGCCGCTCCAGATGTGGGTCCTGGAGAAGGCGGCGGGCGCGGGACAGAGCCTCGCGTCGAGCCTCAACATCGGGGCCTTCAATCTCGGCAATGCGCTGGGGGCCTGGCTCGGGGGCGAGGTCATCGCCCGGGGACCGGGGCTGGCGGCGGTCCCCTGGGTGGCGGCGCTGGTGCCCGCGGTCGCCATCCTCGTGGTGCTCGTCGCGCTGCGGCTGGAGGCGGGGACGCGGGGGGCGGCGTCGGTCGGAATCTCTTCGTTGCGAAAGGGGGCGTCATGAGTGGCGTGCGGAAGGTCGCGCTCGTGGTGGGCGCGCAGGGTGTCATTGGTCGCAACCTCGTGGCGCATCTGGAGGGGCTGGGGGATTGGGAGGTCATCGGCCTGTCGCGCCGGGGCGGGCCGTCGTCGGCGCGCGTGCGGCACGTGGAGGTGGACCTGCTCGACGCGGAGGACTGCCGGCGGAAGCTGGCGGAGCTGGGGCGGGTGACGCACGTGTTCTACGCGGCGTATCAGGACCGTCCGAGCTGGGCGGAGCTGGTCGCGCCCAACGTCGCGATGTTGGTCAACGTGGTGGACGCCATCGAGCCGGTGGCGACGGGGCTTGCGCACGTCAGCCTGATGCAGGGTTACAAGGTCTACGGGGCGCACCTGGGCCCGTTCAAGACGCCGGCGCGGGAGACGGACCCGGACCACATGCCTCCGGAGTTCAACGTGGACCAGCAGCGCTTCCTCGAGCAGCGGCAGCGGGGCAAGGCGTGGACCTGGTCGGCGCTGCGGCCCTCGGTGGTGTGTGGCTTCGGGCTCGGCAATCCGATGAACCTGGCGATGGTCATCGCCGTCTACGCGTCCATCTCCAAGGAGCTGGGCTTGCCGCTGCGCTTCCCGGGCAAGCCGGGGGCGTATGACGCGCTGCTGGAGATGACCGACGCGGGCTTGCTGGCCAGGGCCACGGTGTGGGCGGCCACGGACCCGCGCTGCGCGAACCAGGCGTTCAACATCAACAACGGGGACCTGTTCCGCTGGAGCGAGCTGTGGCCGAAGATTGCGCGGTACTTCGGATTGGAGGTCGCGCCTCCGCTGCCCATGTCCCTGGACGTGGTGATGGCGGACAAGGAGCCGCTCTGGAAGGAGATGACGCGGCGGCACGGGCTCGCGGGCCACACGTACCAGGAGGTCTCTTCGTGGCGCTTCGGGGACTTCGTCTTCTCGTGGAACTACGACATGTTCGCGGACGGCTCGAAGGCGCGCCGGTTCGGCTTCCACGAGTTCGTCGACACGGAGGCGATGTTCCTCGGCATCTTCGATGACCTGCGCCGGCGCGGGGTCATCCCCTGAGTCGGGCGGCCCCCCGGCGGGCGGGCATGTCGGCAGGCGTTCCCCTCGGCGCCGGTTGGCGATAGGAGGGGGGAGCGACCAGGAGGAGCGACGAACCGTGGATGCGAACCAGAATGCAGGCGACGGGCTGCGGCAGGTCATCGGCTTCATCCTGGAGCTGGACAAGCTCAAGGGTGTCACGCGCAAGACCCGGCCGTTGGGACTCACGCGCTACGAGAACTCCGCCGAGCACAGCTGGCAGATCGCCTTGCTCGCCGCCTCGCTGGCGCACCTCGCCCCGGCTCCCGTCGACGTCGACCGCGTCATCCGCATGCTGCTGGTGCATGACATCGGTGAGATCGACACCGGCGACACGCTGGTCTACGTCGAGGGCGGTTGGAAGGAGCGCAAGGCCGCCGAGCTCGCCGCCGTGACGCGCATCTTCGGCATGCTGCCCGACGCGCAGGGCGCGGCCTACCTCGCGCTGTGGCAGGAGTTCGAGCGCGGCGAGTCCCCCGAGGCCCGCTTCGCCAACGCCGTGGACCGCGCCATGCCCGTCCTCCTCAACCTCGCCAACGAGGGCCAGAGCTGGCGGGAGAACGGCATCAGCCACGCCCGCGTGGTGGGGCGCATCGCCGCCCCCATCCTGGAGGGCTGCCCCGCCCTGTGGGCCTACCTCGAGGCCAAGCTCGAGGAGGCCCGACAGAAGGGCTGGTTCGGGGCCTGAATCCCCGAGCGCGCGGAGCTCAGTCCGCCGCCACCTGCCGGTCCGCGACCTCCAGCGCCGCGTCGAGCGCCGCGACGCCTTCGTCGAGCTCCGCCTCGGTGATGATGAGCGGCGGCGCCACCAGCAGGTGGCTGACCCAGCTCATCACCGACACGCCCCGCTTCATGCACTCGGCGGACACCGCGTCGGCCACCAGCGGACGACGCTCCAGCTTGTCCCGAGGCACGTTGAAGGGCTCCCGCGTCCCCCGATTCCTCACCAGGTCCAGCGCCCAGAACAGGCCCATGCCCCGCACGTCGCCGATGCTCGGGTGCTTGTCCGCGAGCGCCCTCAGCCGGGCCCCGAGGACCTCGCCCATCGTCCGGGCACGGTTCAGCAGGTCCAACCGCCGGTACTCGTCGATGGCGGCGATGGCCGGCGCCAGCGTGAGCGGGTGGGCCTCGTACGTGTGCCCATGCGCGAAGAAGTGGTCGTCGAAGTGGTCGGCGATGGCCCGGGACGTGGCCACCACCCCGAGCGGCGCCGCCGCGTTGGTGATGCCCTTGGCCGTCGTGAGGATGTCCGGCACCACGCCCCAGTGCTCCACCGAGAACCACTTGCCCGTGCGGCCCCAGCCGCTCATCACCTCGTCCGCGATGAGCAGCACCCCGCGCTTGCGGCAGTGCTCCGCCAGCCGGGGCAGGTAGTCGGCCGGAGGGATGAGCACGCCGTTGGAGCCGACGATGGGCTCGATGATGACGGCGGCCACGTTCTGCTCGTGGTCCATCATGTACGCCAGGTAGTCCGCGCAGGCGACGCCACACGACTCCCGCGTCCGTCCCAGCGGGCAACGGTAGCAGTTCACCTCCGGCCCGAAGACGACCCCGGGGCCCGTGCTCGCGGGCTCCACCATCCAGCGGCGCAGGTCCCCCGTGGCCGCCACCGAACCCGAGGTGGAGCCATGGTACGAGGAGTAGCGCGCGATGACCTTGTGCCTGCCGGTGTAGAGCCGGGCAATCTTCAGCGCCGCCTCGTTGGCGTCCGTGCCGGAGGTGGTGAAGAAGAACTTGTCCAGCCCCGGAGGCATGACCTCCAGGAGCTTCTCCACCGCACGCGCGCGCACCTCGCAGGTGTGCGCCGGTCCGATGAACGCCAGCTTCGCCGCCTGCTGGCGGATGGCCTCGATGACCGCCGGGTTCTGGTGCCCCAGGTTGGTGCAGACCAGCTGCGAGGACAGGTCCAGGTAGCGCTTGCCCGTGGCGTCCCAGAAGGAGCACCCCTCCGCTCGCGTGACGTGGAGGGGGCTCCAGCCTCGCTGAGCCCGCCAGGTGCCATAGGTGTGTCGCGCCGTCAGCGCGGTGATGTCGTCGACCATGGCTCGCTCGACCTCAGGACCGTGACGCGGCGGGGGCTTCGCTCAGCTCCTTGGCGAAGACCTGGTCGGCGTTCCGGAACGCCTTGAACTCCAGCGCGTTGCCGGAGAAGTCGGTGATGAACATGGAGGCATGCTCACCGACCTTCCCCTCGAGCCGGACGTGGGGCTCCTTCAGGAAGCGCGCCCCTCCCGCCTTGAGCCTGCGCAGCAGGTCGTGGAAGTCGTCCCAGGCGAGGTTCAGGCCGAAGTGGGGGATGATGACCAGGCTCCCGTCGAACTCGGAATCGCTGGTGGGCGGGCGCTCGGGCGCCAGGTGCGCGACGATTTGATGGCCGTAGAAGTCGAAGTCGACGTAGTGGTCCGTGCTGCGGCCCTCGGGGCAGCCGATGACGCCTCCGTAGAAGGCGCGAGCCGAGGCGAGGTCGGAGACGGGGAACGCCAGGTGGAAGTAGGCGGTGGACATGTGTGCGCTCCTGGCTAGGCGGCGAGCTGGCCGATACCCGCGTCCCGGTAGATGTTCTCCCAGAACGTGTCGAAGACGTCCTTGCTCTTGCGGTAACCGCCCACCAGGTCCTCGAGCACCTCGGGTTGCTGGTCCACCGCCTCCATGAGCGCCGCGCGCAACAGCTCCCGGTGCGCGATGTCGACCTCCCCCGTGTGGATCTCCCAGAACTTCCAATCCAGCCCCGCCGCGAGCGCCTGGATGGCCGGGTTCTGGGTGAAGTGGGCATGCATCGCCGCCAGATAGACCTGACACAGGCACTCGCCCCCCATGCCTCGAAGCCCGACGGCGTACCAGGCGGAGCGCTGCTGGACGAGGTCTCGAATCTCGCCCAGCAGCTGGAGGTTGGCCGGGTTGGCGTGGGCGTCCAGTTCGCTGGGGCACAGCCCGATGCTCACCAGGAAGTCGTCATAGACCTGCTGGTGCGCGTGCTCGTGTCTGCCGTTGCCGAGCTCGTCGTTCAGGAAGTCGGCCAGCAGGCTGCGCAGCTTGCCGAAGGGCAGACGGTGGACGAGGAGCGCCAGGTCGCTGATGTAATAGATGGTGAAGTATCGATACTGGACGAAGACGCGCTTGAGCACGTCGAGGGGCGCGCTCTGGAGGGAGCGCAGCTTCTCGTCCGCCAGGTATTCGGTCTGCGTCCGAGTCGTATCCGCCATCCGCCAGAACTCATCCTTCAATGACTGCATGGAGCGCTGAGTCATTCGAGCCGCCTTTCACGCGAGCGGAACCAGGGGTGTGAGAAGGCGGACTCTAGTCTTGATACTCCTTTCAGACCTACGGTTGTCTGTCTGGTTTCACGCGACGCGAGGTGTCTGTGTAGGCGAAACGGAGACGTGACCGGCTCGAATTACATAATCACCGAATCCTTCTCCGGGATGTCGCTCGGTGGCATAGGCCGCGAGGAGCGGGTCGAGCGCCGCGAGGATGGCCGTCTCATCGATGTTCTCGCGATAGAGGCGGTTGAGACGTTGGCCTCGCGCGTCACCTCCGAGGTGAAGGTTGTATCGACCCGGGGCCTTGCCCACGAGGGCGATCTCCGCGAGGTACGGACGGGCGCAGCCATTGGGGCAGCCGGTGATGCGCAGCAGGATGTTGGCCTCCTGGAGGCCATGGGCCGCCAGACGCGACTCCAGGCGTTCCACGAAGGAGGGCAGGTAGCGCTCGGCCTCGGCCATGGCGAGCCCACAGGTGGGCAGCGCCACGCAGGCCAGGGCGTTGCGTCGCAGGGGGCTGGCGGTGCGGAAGCTCTCCAGGCCATGGGCTCGCACCAGCGTGTCGATGGCGTCGCGGGACTCGGCGGGGACTCCCGCGATGACGAGGTTCTGGTTGGGCGTCAGCCGGAAGTCGCCCGAGTGGATGCGAGCGATCTCCCGCAGCGCCGTGAGGTGGGACGCACCGGGTCGGTCGGACACCCGGCCGCTGTCGAGGTGGAGCGTCAGGTTCCATCGTCCGTCGTGCCCCTGCTTCCAGCCGAAGCGGTCCCCGTTGTGTTCGAAGGTGAAGGGGCGCGCGGGCTCCAGGGAGAAGCCGAGCCGCCGCTCCAGCTCCTGGGTGAACCAGGCCACCCCCCGGTCTTCCAGGACGTACTTCAGCCGCGCGCGCTTGCGGTTCGTCCGGTCCCCGTGGTCCCGGTGGAGCTTCAAGACTTCTTCGGCCACGGCGAGCATCCGCTCCGGGGGCACGAAGCCGATGACGTCGGCCAGCCGGGGGAAGGTGTTGGCGTCGCCGTGGGTCGCGCCCATGCCGCCGCCCACCGCGACGTCGAAGCCGACCAGGGCCCCCTCCTCGATGATGGCGACGAAGCCCAGGTCCTGGGCGAACAGGTCCACGTCGTTCTCGGGAGGGACGGCCACGGCGACCTTGAACTTCCGTGGCAGGTAGGTGGGGCCATAGAGCGGCTCCTCCTCGCCGCCGCCGACCTTCTCCTCGTCCAGCCACAGCTCGTGGTAGGCGCGCGTCTTGGGCAGCAGGTGTTCGGACAGGCGCACGGCCCACGCGTGGACGGTTTCGTGCACGCGTGAGTCCACCGGGTTGGGATTGCACAGCACGTTGCGGTTGACGTCACCGCACGCGGCCAGCGTGTCGATGAGGGTGGCGTTGATGCGGGCAATGGTCGGCTTGAGGTCGCCCTTGAGGATGCCGTGGAGCTGGAAGGCCTGCCGCGTGGTGATGCGCAGCGTGCCGTTGGCGTGGGTCCGCGCGAGCTCGTCCAGGACGAGCCACTGGGCGGGAGTGCAGACGCCGCCGGGCAGGCGGGTGCGGAGCATGAAGCTGTAGTCCGGCTCCAGCTTCTGCTGGCGCCGCTCCTCGCGCAGGTCGCGGTCGTCCTGCTGGTAGCTGCCGTGGAACTTGATGAGGCTGGTGTCCGTGCCGGACAGGGCCCCCGTCACGGGGTCCGCCAGGCTCTCCGCCAGCGTGCCTCGCAGCAGCCGGCTCTGGGCCTTGATGTGCTCCACCTCGGTGAGGGGCTTGGGTTGGGTGCTCATGTCGTCGCTCTCGAACGGGTAGGGAATCAGTAGACGTCGCGCAGGTAGCGGTGCTGGTCGCGCAGGCCCTTGAGCCAGTCCTCGGCCGCCTCGCGGCCCAGGCCGCCGTGCGTGGTGACGATGTCCACCAGGGCCTCGTGGACGTCGGGGGCCATGCGCTGGGCGTCGCCGCAGACGTAGAGGGACGCGCCGCCCTCCAGCCACGCGTACACGTCGCGGCCGGCCTCGCGCAGCCGGTGCTGGACGTAGACCTTCTGGGCTCCGTCCCGCGAGAAGGCCAGGGAGAGGCGGTGCAGCGACTTCTTCTTGAGCGCCTCCTGCCACTCCGCCTGGTAGAGGAACTGACTGCGGAAGTGCTGCTCGCCGAAGAAGAGCCAGTTGCGTCCCCGCGCGCCGGTCTCCGCGCGCTCCTGGACGAAGCCCCGGAAGGGCGCCACGCCCGTTCCCGGGCCAATCATCAGCACGTCGCGGTCCGAGTCCTCCGGCAGGCGGAAGCGCTCGTTGCGCTCGACGAAGACGCGCACGGTGTCCGTCTCCGCCACGCGCGTGGCCAGGTGGTGGGAGGCCGCGCCGAGATGGCGTGAGCCGAAGGCCTCGTAGTCCACCACCGCCACGGTGAGGTGCGCCTCCGCCCCCACGCGCTTCGGGCTGGAGGCAATCGAATACAGCCGGGGTGTCTGCTTGCGCAGGGCCAGCACGAGCTCCCGGGCGTCCCAGCGGGCCGGGTGCTCTCTCAGCACGTCGATGACCTGATGGCTCTTCAGCAGCGCGCGGAGGCCCTCCGCCGCGCCCGGAGCGAGCAGGGCCTGGAGCGCGGGGCTCGCCGCGAGCGTGGCGTGCCGCTCCAGGAAGGGTCTGCTCAGTCGCGTCAGCTCCAGCGCGTCGGAGAGCCAGCGGGACAGGGGCAGCGTCTTCCCATCGCGCGTCACCGCCTCGTCGCCGCTCAATCCCTGGAGCGAGAGGACCGCGTCCACCAGCTCCGGTGGGTTGGGGGCCCAGACGCCCAGCGCGTCGCCCGGTGCGTACTCCAGCCCCGAACCCTCGAGGGACACCTCCACGTGGCGGACGTCCTTGAGGGCACCCCTGCCCGTGATGCGCTGGTTGACCAGCACCGCGGCGGTGAAGGGCGCCTCCTTGCTCGCGGTGGGCGCCGCGCTGGAGCCGGCGCGCAGCGGGACGACGGTGGCGACGGGGGACGTCTGCCGCTCCAGCGCCTCGCGCGTCTTCGCGAGCGTCTGGTCCAACCACCCGGCGGCGACGGGCTCGAAGTCCAGGTCGCAGTCGGCCCGCTCCAGCAGCCGCGTCGCGCCCAGCTCCGCCAGCCGCGCGTCGAGCACGCGGCCCACCTCGCAGAACTTCGGATAGCTCGAGTCACCCAGGCCCAGGACCGTGTAGCGCAGCCCCTCCAGGCGGGGCGCGCGCTTGCCCAGCAGGTGCTCGCAGAATCCCCGGGCGTCGTCGGGGGGCTCTCCGTCTCCCTGGGTGCTGATGACCACGGCGAGCAGCGTCTCCCGGACCAGCTCCTTCACGGAGTAGTCGCTGGCCCGGACCCGTCGCACGGACAGCCCCGCGCTCGCGACCTGTCGCTCGAGCCGCTCGGCCAGCAGCCGGCTGTTTCCCGTCTGCGTGCCGTAGAGGATGGTGAGGGTCGCGCCAGGCGTGGGGGCCACCACCGTGGGAGGCGGCGTGGGCGCGTGCGTCGCGGCCACACCCGTCCTCGCGGCGAGTCCCGCGGCGTAGCCGCTCACCCAGTGCAGGGACGCGGCGTCGAGCCCCGCGAGCAGCTTCAGGAGCTGCGCGCTCCGGTCCTCTCCGAGCAGCGCCGTCACGAACGCCGGCGCGGCGCCTCCGGTCGCCACCGTGTTCATGGGGCCTCCCCGCGTGAGCGGGTGATGCGCTCCACCCAGCGCTCCAGGGACTCCGCCCCGTCCAGCTCCAGGAACTCCGTTCTCGCGTCGCGGGCTTCCTCTCGCAGCGCCCGACGGGCCTGGGGCGCGTCGGCCTGGGCCAACACGAGCAACCCCGCGCGTGCCAGCGCCAGCGCCACCTCCACGTCGCCGGAGGCGGTGGCCACGTGTCGCCCCTGGTCGAACAGCCTGCGCTCCAGCTCGACGGCCAGGTTGCTGGCCTCGCGCGTCGCGGGCAGCAGGATGATGGCGCCGCGCTGCCCGAGTCGCCCGTGCCGCTCCGCCGCCGTGACGAGGGAGGCCACCTCTCGCGTCGCGCTGGTCCCGGCGGGTCCCAGCACCAGGCCGGCGCCCACCGTGTCATGCGTCAGCGCGTCGATGATGATGAACGCCCCCGTCGCGCGGTTGGCCTGGTAGGCGTCGCACAGCAGCGGGCGCCGGCACAGCAGCCGCACCTGGCCGATGTCGTTGAGCGACAGGGAGTCGGCCGGACGCTCGGACAGATCCTCCAGCTCCTTGCGCCACACCACCCGCTCCACCTGCGCGGGCGCGGTGCGCGTGGCCTGCTTCACGAGGTAGCGCCGCGTGACGTCGAGCGGCTGCTCGGAGAACCACACCAGCATCGCGTCGAGGTGCTGGAGCGACAGGGGCGGTGTCGAGGCATGGGCCAGGAGGTCGCCCCGACTGGCATCCACCTCGTCCGACAGGCGCAGGGTGACGGACATGGAGGCGGAGGCCTCCGTGAGCGGGCCGTCGAACGTATCGATGGACTCCACGCGCGTCCGGCGGCCGGAGGGCAGCACCTGGATTTCGTCGCCGACCCGCACCGTCCCCGACGCGACCTGTCCCGCCAGCCCCCGGTAGTCCTGGTGGGGCCGCAGCACGTACTGCACGGGGAAGCGGAACGGCGCGCCGTCCAGCCTGCGCTGGTGCGGCAGGGACTCCAGCCACGCCAGGAGGGTGCCGCCCTCGTGCCAGGGCGTGCGCGTGCTGGCGCGGGTGATGTTGTCGCCCTGGCTCGCGCTGACGGGGAACAGGCGCACGCCCTCGAAGCCCAGGGTGCGCGCGAAGTCCGCCAGCTCGGTGCCGATGCGCTCGAAGGTGGCGCGGTCGAAGTCGACCAGGTCCATCTTGTTCACCGCCACCGCGAGGTAGGGGATGCCCAGGAGCGAGGCGATGTAGGCATGGCGCCGCGTCTGCGCGAGCACGCCAAGCCGCGCGTCGACGAGGATGACGGCCGCGTCCGCCGTGGAGGCGCCGGTGGCCATGTTGCGCGTGTATTGGATGTGTCCAGGGGTGTCCGCGATGATGACCTTGCGGCGCGGCGTGGACAGGTACCGGTAGGCCACGTCGATGGTGATGCCCTGCTCGCGCTCGGCGCGCAGGCCGTCGGTGAAGAGGGAGAAGTCCAGCTCCTCGGGCTCGGCGCCGGCCGCGGCCTTGAGGCCCTGGGCCAGCAGCTCCGGCGGTGCCTCCGTGCGCGTGGCGGCCCGCTTCGCGCTGGCGCGTCGCACGGCGGCGATCTGATCCTCGAAGAGGCCATCGCACTCGTAGAGCAGCCGGCCGATGAGCGTGGACTTCCCGTCGTCCACGGAGCCGACGACGACCAGCCGCAACAGCTCCCGGCGTGAGTGCTCGTCGAGCAGCTGCTGGATGTCGAGCGGAGGAGGGGATTGGCGTGCGGTATCCATCAGAAGTAGCCCTCGCGCTTCTTCAGCTCCATGGAGCCTTCCTCGTCGTGGTCGATGAGGCGTCCCTGCCGCTCGGACTGACGGGCGTGGACCATCTCGTGGATGATGGCCTCCACCGTGGTGGCGGAGGATTCGATGGCGCCGCTGAGCGGGTAGCACCCGAGCGTGCGGAAGCGCACCCGACGCGGCGCGGGCCGCTCACCCGGACGCAGGCGCATGCGCTCGTCGTCCACCATGAGCAGCGTGCCGTTGCGGTCGATGACCGGACGCTCTGCGGCGAAGTAGAGCGGCACCACCGGAATCCGCTCGCGCAGGATGTAGTGCCACACGTCCAGCTCGGTCCAGTTGGACAGCGGGAAGACGCGCATGCTCTCCCCGGCGTCCACGCGCCCGTTGAAGAGGTTCCAAAGCTCCGGGCGCTGGCGGCGCGGGTCCCACTGGCCGTGTCTGTCCCGGAAGGAGAACACGCGCTCCTTGGCGCGGGACTTCTCCTCGTCCCGACGGGCTCCGCCGAACGCCGCGTCGAAGCCGTGCAGGGCGAGCGCCTCCAGCAGGGCCTGCGTCTTCAGCGCGTGCGTGTACTTCTGGCTGCCATGGTCGAAGGGGTTGATGCCCTCGGCGAGCGCGCGCCGGTTCTGGTGCACGAGCAGCCGGAAGCCATGCTTCGCCACGAAGGCGTCCCGGAAGGCATACATGTCGCGGAACTTCCACGTCGTGTCCACGTGGAGCAGCGGGAAGGGCAGCGGCGCCGGGTGGAAGGCCTTGCGCGCCAGGTGCAGCAGCACCTGCGAGTCCTTGCCGATGCTGTAGAGCATCACCGGGTTGGCGAACTCCGCGACCGTCTCGCGGAGGATGTGGATGCTCTCCGCCTCCAGCTCCGCGAGGTGCGAGGCGCGTGCGTGGAGGGTCTCACTCATGACCGGCCTCCACGGCGCGCGGGGGCACGGCCGCGTCCCCCATCGTCCCTCCCCGTGCGACGAGTGACGGCAGGCGCGCCCGCAGCGTCACCACCTCGCCCACCACGAGCAACGAGGGCGCGCCGATGGCGGCCTGTCTCGCCCGCGCGGCGATGTCTCCGAGCGTCCCTTCCACCACGCGCTGGTGCTCCCACGTCCCCGCTTCGACCACCGCCGCGGGGGTGTGGGACTCGCGTCCGGCGTCGACGAGCGCGCGCGTGGCCTCGTCCAGTCTGCGGCCGGCCATGAACAGCACCAGCGTCCGGGCGCGCGAGAGGAAGGACCAGTCGGGCGCCCCCTCCGCGCGGTGGGCGGTGGCGAAGGTCACTTCGCCGGCGACGTCGCGGTGGGTGACGGGGATGGCCGCGGAGGCGGGCGCGGCGATGCCCGCGGACACGCCGGGGACCACCTCGTAGTCGACGCCCGCGGCCTCCAGCGCGAGGGCCTCCTCGGCGCCCCGACCGAAGACGAACGGGTCTCCACCCTTGAGCCGCACCACCTTCCGCCCCAGTCGGGCCTGCGCGATGAGCACGGCGTGGATGTCTTCCTGCCGCACCGACTCGCCCCCTCCCTCCTTGCCCACGTAGATGAGGCGCGCGCGCGGCCTCGCGTGGTCCAGGACCCCTGGGTGGATGAGCCGGTCGTGGACGACCGTGTCCGCCTCTCCCAACAGCCGCGCCGCGCGCAACGTGAGCAGCTCCGGGTCTCCCGGACCGGCTCCCACCAGATACACGCGGCCCCTCGATGACTCCTTCATGTGGGCTCTCCCGACGACTTCCACTGTTCCAGTTCCGTGCGAAGCCGCGCCGTGGCGGCCTCGCGGTCTCCTCGCGCCAGCAGCGAGGCGATGTCTCCGTCCACCAGTTGCTTGAGCAGCCGTTGCCGCTCGGCTCCGCGCGGCAGTCGCCGGCGCAACCAGCCGCTGAGCCGCGCCAGCCAGATGTGATGGGGCTCCACGTGTCGGGCCAGCTCGCGGCGCAGGCGGCGCGCGAGCGCGGGGGCCCGCCCCGACGTGGAGACGGCGAGGGTGATGGGGCCCCGTCGCTCCACCGAGGGCAGCGTGAAGTCACACAGCGCCGGCTCGTCCGCGACGTTCACCCAGAGCCCCAGGCCCCGGGCTTCCTCCGCCACGAGCAGGCCCACGCGCGGGTCGTCCGTCGCGACCAGCACCAGCGCATGTCCACGCGCGTCGCCTGGCGCATAGGCGCGAGGCTCCCATTCGAGGCGTCCCATCGCCGCGAGTTCGCGCAAGGCGTTCGTGGCCTCCGGCGCGAGGACGTGGACGCGGGCGCCCGCGTCGAGCAGCGCGAGCGCGCGGCCCTCCGCGATGGCGCCGCCGCCCACCAGCAGGGCCCGCCGCCCCGCCAGTCGCAGGCACACGGGATAGTCGGTATCGGGTCGCGACATGGCGTGACTCAGCGGACCGGATGCAGACCGCATTCGGTGTGCTCGCGGGCCTCCCACCACCAGCGGCCAGCGCGCTCGTCCTCGTAGGGCTTCACCGCGCGGGTGCACGGCGCGCAGCCGATGGAGGGATAGCCCCGGTCGTGCAGCGCGTTGTACGGCACGGCGTGCGCCCGCACGTGCTCCCAGACCTGATGGCGCGTCCACGCCGCCAGCGGGTTGAGCTTGAGCAGCCCTCCGTGCTCGCGGTCGTGCTCCACCGTGTCCACGTCCGCGCGGTTGGTGGACTGCTCCCGCCGCAGGCCCGTCACCCAGGCGTCACGCCCGCGCAGCGCGCGTTCGAGCGGCTCCACCTTGCGGATGGCGCAACACGCCTTGCGCGCCTCGAGGCTGCGTCGAAACGAGAAGAAGCCCTGCTCCGACTCCAACGCCTCGACGCGGCCGCGCTCCGGGAAGTACGTCTCCACGTGGACGCCGTAGCGGTTGCGGACGACCTCGATGAGCTCGTACGTCTCCGGCGGCAGCCTCCCGGTGTCGAGCGTGAAGACGCGCAGGCTGGGGGCGTGCTTGCGCGCCAGGTCGATGAGCACCATGTCCTCCACGCCGAAGCTGGAGGCGATGGCGGCGCGCGCCCCCAGCCGCCGCTCGAGCCACGCGAGCAGCTCCTCTGCGGGCGCCGCTCGCAGCGCGAGCGCCTCGTCGAGGAGCTCCGCGGGGAGGGCGGAGGTCGTGGGGGTGGGGGCTGCTGTTGGAAGGGACATCCGGGACTCCAGGGGGAAAAGAGAACGGCCCGCGCCTCTTTCGAGGGCGGGCCGCGCGAGCAGGGAAGGTCGGGAGGAGACTGCTAGTCGCTCCGCGATGCTCGGCACCCGCCAGGCGGCGGACACACGGGACACGCACACGCCAGACAGCACCCGAGGACGCTCGTCACCCGCTCACCGCCCACGCGGACACGACCCCGCGACGGGTCGGAGACCCGGCTCGGGGCCAGCTGTCGCGAGGCGATGGAGGAGACAGGAGACATGGAGGTCGGGACAGCAAAGACGCGGAACGCGAGGAGACCGGCGCCTCGCGAAGGAGGGTGGGCCGGTGGAGGAGCGCGAGGACTCAGGAGGGTTCCGGTGCGCGCTTCAACAGCCCAGGCCCGCGAGGGCGCGACAGGCACACGCCTGACAGCAGCGGCGGAGCGGCGCGGCGGTCAGGGTGGAAGGCGTCAGCACGGGGCGCAAGGTAGCGGTGGACACGCCGGGTCGTCAACCCGACCCCTTCACGCGGCGAACACCCGCGGGCGCGGCGGCTGGGAGAGACCTCGTCCTCGCGAGCGGGATGCACGCTCTCCGACAGGACACCGGCACCGGTGTACGCCCTCGCGATGTTGTCGGACGGAAGGAGGGGTCTCAGGGAGGTGGCGGGGAAGGGAGCCCTCGTTGCCGGGGGCGTGGCGCGCACCACCTTTGCCTCCAGGACGCACTCCACGCTCAGAGAGGAGCTCATTCATGGCGCAGACCGGCAAGGATGTCGACACGCTCAACTCCTTCCTCCGCGGGGAAATCTCCGCGGTGGAGACGTACCGGATGGCGATCCGACACGTCTCGGACGACGTGCGGCGGCGCACCCTCGAGGAGTGCCAGAGAGACCATGAGCGGCGCGTCGATGCGCTGCGCGAGCGCATCCGTCTGCTCGATGGCGAGCCGGCCGAGGGCTCCGGCGTCTGGGGCACGTTCTCCAAGCTCGTCCAGGGCGGCGCCGACATGCTCGGGGAGAACGCCGCCATCTCCGCGCTGGAGGAGGGCGAGGACCATGGCCTCCAGGACTACGAGCGCGACGCCGGCAAGGTCCACGGCGACCTGAGGCGCTTCGTGCGCATGGAGCTGCTGCCCGCCCAGAAGAGCACCCACAAGCGGCTCAGCCACCTGAAACACACGCTCCATTGAGTCGGTGGGTCCTCTCGCATTCCGCTGGGGGCCACATCTTCCAGTCATGCCCCCATCGCCCGGCCGGGGAGCGGCCCGTCGGCCCTGAATCCCGGGCCGTTCTCCCCGTCTGGATGGCGTGGAGCCTGGAGGTTGCTGGGGCGTCGTGAGATAACCGGCGCTCCGCCGACGAGGCCGGAGGAGATGCATGTGGCTGGACGACAGCGCACCGGAGCGCGACCATGGCTCCGGTGAAGACGCGCGCCCGGAGGAGCGAGCGGTGCGGAAAGAGGTGACGGGGACGGAGACGGCCCCGGAGGAGACTCCCGCCGCGGCGAAGGAAGGCAGCCACGCGGGGGCGCTGAGCGCCACCTGCGAGGCGCTGTTCCGCGCCACCGAGGAGGTGCTGCCTTGGGCGTGGAAGCTGTTGCAGCTGGCCAAGGGCTCCGGCGCGCTGAGCGGCGCCGCGCGAGGCGCCTCGCTCGAGTTCCTGGACCGGATTCCTCCACACGTGCGCCGGGGTGTCAGCGAGCTCCAGGCGTTCAGCAACCTGTGGCAGGCGGTCTGCACGCGCCTGGGGCGCCCGGTGGCCCGCTCCACGGAGGAGCTGCAGCGCGAGTTGAGCGAGGACCTCCAGCTGCTGCTGCGCGGCGCGCAGGCGAGGCTGGGGACCACCGCGGCGCTCGAGCAGGGCCTGCTGCTGCACGTGGGGCGGCTGCGCGAGTCGCGGGGCATGGAGCCCGGCGCGGCGCTGGAGCTGCGCGCGGCGCTGGACGCCTTCACGCACGCGGTGACGCAGGTGATGACCTCCGCGAGCGCGTACCGCCGCGCGTGGGAGGTCGCCGAGGCGGAGCTGGCCGAGTCCGCCGCGTGGCTGGGCGCGGGTGATCCCGGCTTCTGCGCGTGGCTGGCCGAGCACCTCGCCGCGTCCGTGCCCGCGTGGCGCGAGGCGCAGGCCTCCAGCCGCCTGCTCCAGGAGCTGGGCGCGCTGTCCGGGCCCGCGTAGGGCGGGGCCTCTCAGGGCTCCACGAGGATGCGGTGCCGGTGCAGCTCGAGGAGGATGTCCTCGGAGAGGTCGGCCTGCTTGTGGTCGCGCAGGTGCTGGCGCACGGCGTCCACCGGCGCGCGGCCGGTGAACTCCACCAGCAGGCCGTAGGCCTCGCCGGGCAGGGCCACCGCGTCGAAGTCGCTGTACGCGCCCAGCGCGACCGAGCCGTCCGGCAGCCACTGCACGGTGGCGTCCGGGTTGAACTTGAGGGTGCGCGGCAGCCGGGGTGACACGGCCGTCCGGAACAGCGTCTCCACCGTGCGCCGCTCGATGTCGCCATCCAGCCCGAGCAGCTTCTCCAACCCCTCCGGGGACAGCTCGCGCACCAGCCGGTGGCAGGCGCGGTAGTAGTCCAGCTCCTTTCCCTCGTGCTCCTTCCACAGGGCCGCGTACGTCCTGGGGGGCGGCGGCGCGTCGTCGAGGTCCTCCACCTCGAGGGGGGCGGGCTGCAGCTCGGGGCGGTCCTTGCCGGAGAGGATGTAGTCGGGCAGCAGCTGGAGCGTCGTCCAGCGCGAGAGCTGGATTTCGGCCAGCGTCAGGTACGTCTTGAGCGACATGTAGAACCGGCGGCCGTCCGCGCCCGCGATGTACTTGCAGAAGAACGTGGAGCAGACCGCCTCGCGGTAGGGCCAGATGGTGCAGCCGCCGGACTGCTCCGCGTAGTAGGGGCAGCGCAGCGACGCGGCGCGGCCGAAGAACTGGTGTCCGTTCTTGTAGAGGAAGTTGAACTTCGCCGGGGGCTTCACCCATTGGGGCGTCACGCCGATGCGTCCCTGGATGCGGGCCTCCATGCGGCGCCGGCCCTCGGCCAGCTCCGGACGGTCATCCGACAAGAGCGCGCCGACGAGGTAGTTGGGCAGGCGCGGGAAGTAGGTGCAGCACTTGGTGTCCGGCCGGAAGAAGCGGCTGACGCCATCCACGGCCTCGACGGCGCCGGTGGCGGAGTCGCGGCACATGGCGCAGTGGGAGCAGGTGGCCTTGCTCTCCTCGGGCACGTCCTGGCGGAAGAAGGCGGGGAGCAGGTCCCGGTACAGTTCGGGCAGGGTGTCGATGATGCGAGGCATGGGTCCTTCCGGGACGAGGGGGCGCGCTCAACGCGCCGAGGGGTCGTACCATTCCAACCGATAGGTACAGGACTCCGGGTCGTGTCGGGTGCGGGTGATGGACAGCCCCCGGACGCCGATGCGGTGCAGCCCCTCCTCGAGGACGCCCTCCACGAAGCCCTCGGTGGCCTCCGGCTCGTTGAACCAGAGGTCCGCGGTGGTGGGGCCCACCACCGTGACGCGCGTCTCCGTGAAGTTGTTGCCGCTGCGGAAGTTGTGCGTCATGCGGCCCAGCGAGCGCATGGGGCCGAGCACCCGCGCGAGCGTGAGCACGGCGGCGCCCATGACCGTCTGGGCGTAGCCTTCGATCATCCGCCGCGCCAGCTGCCGCCGCGCCTCCTCCAGGGAGCGGTCCGGGTGGAGCGCGCGCGCCACCTCGTCCAGGCAGGCCACCCAGACCGAGTGGGGATACGCGGCCTGGAGCGGACCATCCAGGTCCATCCCGAGCGTCCGGAGCTGGCAGCGCAGCTCGTAGGACAGGTCCTTGTCGAGCGTCTTCAGATAGAGGCTGTCGACCGTGTTGCCGAAGATGACGCGCTCCTGGCTCATGCGCTCGTGTCCCCGATGAAACCAGGGGCTCCCACCTCGCCCTGGCGGGGGCGCATTCTCCCCGGAGCCGACGTCCCAAGGCCAGCCCTCTCGACGTGCCCCGAGGGGTGGGGCGCTCCGCGCCGGCGCGCGTCGCCGCCGTCCGCGGCCTCGCGCGTCTCGGCTCGCGCCGCGCGCGCGGGAGGTCACGGATGAAACACGCGCTCCCTCCACCGCATGACACGACCCGGCGGACGCGCGCGGCTGTGATTGGGAATGGGCGAGCGGCTCGAACGCGCGGGCCGCCGGCGATGTTCGTGAAAGTGGACACATGTCCGGGGCCACGCCGCCGGCGATGGTCGCGGTCGCGTGCGCGCGCATTTGTTGCGTGAGCCTGCTCCTCGGGCTCGCGACGCGTCTGTCGTCACGTGCGCCCGCCGTTGGAGGTGAAAGTCTCTGGTCACGTTGCGTCGTCGCGCTCCGTGTCGGAGCGAGCGTTGCTGCGCGTGCGTCGCGCTGAGACTCCGCGCGGCGATTCGTGATGCCCACCATGACGGCAGGTAGGTGTGGATGCGCGCATGAGTCGCGCGCCACCCGTGGGAGCGGTTGTCGAGCGCGTCGCGAGAGAGCATCACCGCTGGATGGCACTGTCCGCTAGAATGCAGGACCCATGCAGTGGGTCTTCTCACCGGCGGGCTTGCGCGGGACACGTGCCATGGACGGCTCAGGTTCCTTCCCTTCGTTCGCGGTGCTCCGGGATGAGGACGTCCTCGCGCGCGTGCGCGACGCGATGTCACGGAAGTTCCATCACTTCCTTCCCGTGGCGAGGCACTCCCTGTCGGCGCTGGTGGGCTTCTGCGACGGCGTGCAGCAGCTGTTCCCCGCGAGCCGGCCGTCGGGCGTGGTGGAGTCGCTGACGACGTGGGAGCGCTTCCTCTCCACGGAGCCGCGCGCGCGCCGCATCATGATGACGGTGCAGCCGTTGGGCGTGGAGACGGCGGGCGGGGCGTGGGCCGCGCCGCTGCTGGCGCGCGTGGCGCGCTGGCACCGCGACAGCCGGGGGCGGCGTCACAACCAGCCCACGGACGTGTGGGTGGCGGGGCTGGGGCGCGAGGGGTTGGACGCGCGCCAGCCGGTCTCCGACGACACGGTGCTCACGGTGGCGCTCACGCACCCGGAGGGGGGCTTCCGGGTGGCGCGACTGCGGCTGGAGGACGCGGAGCTGACGCCCGACGCGGTGGCGGCCACGCTCGAGTCGGTGGCGCCGTGCTCGCTGGCGGAGGCCCGGCGCGATGGGCTGCATCCGCAGGTGGTGGTGGACGTGGCGGGCCGCGGGAACAGCGCCTGGACGTCGCACCTGCTGACGAGCAGCGCGTGGCTGGGCGCGCGCGTGGACGCGACGACGGGGTCGCTGGAGCTGGCGTTCGACCACCTGGTGATGGATGGCTCCGCGATGATGGAGCTGTCGCGGCTCGTCGCGGACGTGCTGCCGCGTCGCGCGGGGAGCGCCGAAGCGGGCGAGTGGCTCACCGGGCCCGCGGACCCCACGCCGCTCTTGCGCGTGGAGCTGCCCGAGCGGCTCGACTTCCGCAACCTCGCGTGCGCGACGCTGACGGCCCTGGAGCGTTCGGGCGCGGGGCTGCTGCGCAGCCAGAACCCCACCATGCTGGTGCCGGTGCTCCCGGACGCGCCCACGGACGTGGAGCGCGCGTGGCGACGCATCCGCATCGCGGTGGTGCCGGCCCGCACTCGCGACGGTGAGATTTCACCGGACCAGGTGGCCGACATCCTGGAGCGCACGCGAGGGGAGGGCGGCGTGTTGGAGGACATCTTCTCCACGCTGTATTCGCCCTCGCTGCCGTGGTGGCTGCCGTCGATGACGACGCATGGGTTCGCCTTCACGCCGGGCCTGCGGCAGGTGGCCACGGCGCTGGCGGGCAACGCGCTGCTGTCGAAGATCACCCTCGAGGTGGAGGACGAGGCGGCGCTCGCGGCGCGGGCCCCCATCTACTTCAACACCATGCGGCCCCTTCCCGCGGTGGGAGGCGGGGTCTCCCTGTGCGTGACGGAGGTGCTGTGCAGGACGCGCCAGGGTGTCCGCAAACGCTTCTTCGCCGCGGTCGCCGGCAGCGGCCCCTTCACGGTCCGGGAGCGGCTCGTCGCCTTCCGGGCCGAGCTGGCGCCCCAGGTGCTTCGCAGGACCCGTCAATCCCCCTCGTCGTCGCGGTAGCCCTCCGTCCCCCCCGGAGCAGGAGTCCCCAACATGGTCGCCCCCCCAGACCCTGGACGCATCCTCCCGAGACTGCACCTGAAGTTTCCGTTCGACCCCGACTATCCCCGCGTCTGGCACGAGAACGGCCTGGGCTCGACGCACCTGTGGAACGGCCTCAACATGCTGTTCCCGGAGGGCGAGCGGTTCTTCGTCCGCAGCGTCAACCACTACCTCCCCCAGCTGGACGACACGCCGGACCTGCGCGTGCAGGTGAAGGCGTTCTTCGCGCAGGAGGGCAAGCACGCCCACGAGCACCAGGACTACATCGAGCTGCTGAAGTCGCAGGGGTACGACGTCTCCGGTTTCATGCGCGTGTTCCATCGCATCGTCTGGAATGTCATCCACCGCCGCTTCCCGCCCGCGGTGTGCCTGGCCATCACCGCCGCGCTGGAGCACTACACGGCCATCATGGGGTCGGACACGTTGACGCTGGGCGTGTTCGCCGGCAGCCACCCGAACATGCGCGCCCTCATCGAATGGCACGCGGCGGAGGAGATCGAACACAAGGCCGTGGCGTTCGACGTGCTGCGCAAGGTGGCGCCGGGCTATGGCCTGCGGGTGCTGGGGATGCTCATCGGCATCGCCGCCCTGTTCGGGTTCTGGTTCGCGGCCACGGTGACGTTGCTGCGCCAGGAGCCGGGGCTCGGCTGGTTCGGCACGCTGCGCGAGCTGCGCCGGGCGCACCGCAAGGACCCGGTGCTCAAGCGCGTGCTGTGGCGGGGGTTGAAGGAGTACCTGCGTCCCTCCTTCCATCCGCTCGACGACGACAACCTGCATGTCGCGCGCGCGTACCTCGCCATGTACGACGCCCCCCGGGTCAAGGCGGAGGCGGCCTAGGCCGCGGCCCCGTCGCCAGCGGGAAGCTGGCCGGCGGGGGGCCGTGGGAGCCTGCTTCCTTGAGGCGCGGGAGGCGTGGAGCGTGATTTGCTTCGCCTCGTGAATCGCTCCCCGTCCGTCCTCGCCCTGTTGGTGTCGTTGTGCCTGTCGCCCCGCGCGTGGGCGTTCTCCACCCAGGACCACGAGGCGCTGATGCGCGCCGCCATCCGGCGCTCGGTCGACGCGGGAGGTCCGCGCGCGTTGGTGGTGTACGAGTCCTCCGTGCTCCACGGCGCGGCGGCGGAGGACCTCAACCTCCATGTGAAGTGGACGGGGTGGCATCACTACTACCGCCCGGACGGACCGCTCCCCTCGCCCGTGCGGGAGGGGGCGGACGCGCGCGTGCGCGTGCTCTGGGACGAGGCGCTGGAGGCCGCGCGGGAAGGGGACCTGCCGCGCGCGTGGGACCGCGCCGGTCATCTGGCCCATCACCTCCAGGATGTCGGCTCGCCGCCGCACGTCGTGCCGGTGGCGCATGGGGCCTCGGATGGTTTCGAGGACTGGGGCTTGCGCTACTCGCTGGCCCGGATGCAAGCGCGCGAGCTGGCGCCGATGTCCGGCGCCGACGCCCAGCGCGCGCACGCGAGCGAGACGCTCCAGGCCGTGCGCACCCAGGCGCTGCGCGCGGATGACGGTGAGGAGATTCCGTGGAGCGCCTTCTGGGCGGAAGCGCGGGACGGACGCCCGGGGGCCTTCGGCGACTACGGCGAGGCGGGCAACGTGTTCGGCCGCGCCGAGGTGCGCTGGCGGGGACGGGCCCATCCCGTGTCGGGCGAGGCCTATGACGCGTTCATGGCGGACCGCGCGGCCGCCGCGGTGGCCTATACGCGCGCGTTCCTCGAGTGGGCCGCGGCGCGCTTCGACGAGGTCGCCTCGCCCGACTTCGTCGCGCCGCCCGCGAGGCCCTACCGCCCGGCGCCGGAGCTGTCGGTCCAGGGCATCGGCGCGATGGTCCGGGACGGGGAGGGTGGTTCGACCCGGGTGGGCGTGCGCGCGTCGATGCCGCTGCCGCACGGCCTGGGGCTGTCGCTGGACTGGACGCGGAACATGAGCACGGGGCTTCGCCTCAGGCCCGAGGACGGCACGGCGTTGTCGCTGGTGTCTCCGCCGCTGTGGACCTGGCGGCCGGGGCCGAAGCTGGGGCTGGATGTGCGGGCGACCGCGGGGGTCGGGTTGTACTCGTGGACCGGCGGCTCCCGCGTGGGTGTCCCCGCGGGGCTGCGGGCCCATGCGCTGCTGCGCGCGCCGTTCATCATGAGCGTCGACGTGCAGTACCTGGGGCTGAGTCCTCCGACGGGCTCGTGGCGCCATGGGGTCGCGGGGACGCTCGGGATTGGCATGGCGTGGGGGGACTCCTGAACGCGCGCGGGCGCGGCTCGGGAATGGAATGCGGCGGCTGACGTTGTGGCGCACGTCCCCCCGTGCACGCCGCGGCCCCTGGAGCTGCATCGTCATGACCACTTCTCGCAGGAAGTTCCTCCGGTATTCCGCCGCGGGCGCGTCGCTGCTCGCCCTGTCCCCCGTCGTGGGGGTCGCGGCGGGTGACAAGAACGCCTCGCCCCGGAAGGGGTCGAAGAAGCGAATCCTCATCCTCGGGGGCACGGGCTTCCTGGGGCCCGCGGTGGTGGAGGCCGCGCGGGCGCGAGGTCACTCGCTGACGCTCTTCAACCGGGGCAAGACCCGGCCGGAGCTGTTCCCCGACGTCGAGAAGCTGCGGGGGGACAGGGACCCGGACAAGGACGAGGGGCTCGCGGCGCTGCGTGGCCGCGAATGGGACGCGGTGGTGGACACGTCCGGCTACTACCCGCGCATGGTCCGCGCGTCGGCGCGGCTCCTGGCGCCGAACGTGAAGCAGTACCTCTTCATCTCCAGCGTCTCCGCGTACGCCAGCGACAAGACGCCCCACGAGGACGAGCGCGGCCCCACGGCGACGCTGGCCGACCCGACCGTGGAGAGCATGGGCAAGGACTACGAGTTCTACGGTGGCCTCAAGCGCGCGTGCGAGGAGGCCGCCGAGGCGGCGATGCCGGGGCGCGTGGCCAACATCCGCCCGGGCTACATCGTCGGTCCGGATGACCGCTCGGACCGCTTCACGTACTGGCCGGTGCGCTTCGACCGGGGCGGGGAGATGCTCGCGCCGGGGACGCCGCAGGATCCGCTGCAGATCATCGACGTGCGGGACCTGGCGCGCTGGCTGGTGCTGCTCATCGAGGGGAATGTCTCCGGCGTCTTCAACGCGGTGGGGCCGGGCACGGCGTGGACCATGGGCGCCATGCTCGACACGTGTCGGAAGGTATCGGGCAAGGACACGAAGGTGACGTGGGTGCCCGCGGACTTCCTGGAGAAGCAGGGCGAGACGGGCGACGTCCGGCTGCCCATCTACATGCCGCCCACGGGCACGAGCGCGGGCACGCACCTGCGCTCCAACGCGAAGGCCGTGAAGGCGGGCCTCACGTTCCGTCCGGTGGAGGACACCGTGCGAGACACGCTGGCCTGGTTCAAGGGCCTGCCCGAGGAGCGCCGCGCGAAGCTGCGCGCGGGCCTGCCGCCGGAGCGCGAGGTGGAGTTGCTGGCGCTGTGGGCGAAGGCCCGGACGCAGGATGCTCCCGTCGCGCCCGCGGCCTCGGGCAAGGGCGGGTAGCGCGGCCCCGGCGCGTGCGCCGCCAGCGACGTGCCGCTCGGGGCGGCCGCCATGAGGATGGGGTCGGAGCCGATACGGTCCGTGGGTGCCCGCTCATTCCGCGCCGAGTGGATGGAAGGGCTGTCCGCGTGAGGACTTCGTGACACGGCGGGTCCTCGTGCCCGGACGGGTTGCCGTGTTTCCCCACTTGTCATGGGAGTCGCGCAGGCTCTGACGTATGGGTGACTCCCACCGTGGCCCCTGGCCGTCCGGGCGGCGAGCGGGCCGGCGCGAAGTCTGTCCCCGTTGACGCGAGGCACGGTGATAAGGACGCCCCGGCTGTTACCCAGGGCCACACCCTTTCCCCATGTCCAGCATGCACATCCTGCGCGGCGCCCCCGCCCTCTCAGAGTTCCGGCTCGCCAAGCTGCTCGCCCGGTGTCGCGAGCAGGTGTCCTCCGTGTCGTCCGTCTACGCGGAGTTCGTCCACTTCCTCGACGCCTCGGCGCCCTTGTCGGGCGACGAGCAGACGAAGCTCGACCGCCTGCTGGAGTACGGCCCTCGCGAGGCGGTGCGCGAGCGCTCGGGCAGTCTCCTGCTGGTGGTGCCTCGCGCGGGCACCATCTCCCCGTGGTCCTCGAAGGCGACGGACATCGCGCACAACTGCGGCCTGGGCGACAAGGTGCGTCGGCTGGAGCGCGGCACCGCGTACTTCGTGGCGGGCCCGGGCGGACGGGCGCTGACCCCCGCCGAGGTCGCCGCGCTCGCGCCCGTGCTGCACGACCGGATGACGCAGAGCGTGCTCGGCCGGATGGAGGATGCCTCCATCCTCTTCGCCGAGCACACGCCGCGCCCGCTCACCACCGTGGACGTCCTGGGCGGGGGCCGCGCGGCGCTGGTGGCGGCCAACGGCGCGCTGGGGCTGGCGCTCGCGGACGATGAAATCGACTACCTGGTGGCGCGCTTCACGGAGCTGAAGCGCAACCCCACCGACGTCGAGCTGATGATGTTCGCGCAGGCCAACAGCGAGCACTGCCGGCACAAGATCTTCAACGCGAGCTGGACGCTGGACGGCAAGCCGCAGGAGCGCTCGCTGTTCCAGGCCATCAAGAACACCTACGCCCGCAACAAGGAGGGCGTGCTGTCCGCGTACAAGGACAACGCGGCGGTCATCGAGGGCTTCGAGACGGACCGCTTCTTCCCGGACCCGGACACGGGGGAGTGGGGGACGGTGCGCGAGCCGGCCCACATCATGGTGAAGGTGGAGACGCACAACCATCCCACCGCCATCTCCCCGTACCCGGGCGCGGCCACCGGCGCGGGCGGCGAGATTCGCGACGAGGGGGCCACCGGTCGCGGCGCCAAGCCCAAGGCGGGCCTCACCGGCTTCACCGTCAGCCACCTGCGCCTGCCCGGCTTCGAGCGCCCGTGGGAGCAGCCCTACGGCAAGCCCGACCGCATCGTCTCCGCGCTGGACATCATGATCGACGGCCCGCTCGGCGGCGCCGCCTTCAACAACGAGTTCGGACGGCCCAACCTCGCCGGCTACTTCCGCAGCTACGAGGCGCAGGTGCCCACGCCGGACGGCGTGGAGGTGCGCGGCTACCACAAGCCCATCATGATCGCCGGCGGCCTGGGCAACATCCGCGCGGGCCACGTGCAGAAGGGGCGGCTGCAGCCAGGGGACAAGCTCATCGTCCTGGGCGGCCCGGCGATGCTCATCGGCCTGGGCGGCGGCGCGGCGTCCTCCATGGCGCAGGGCGCGAGCGCGGCGGACCTCGACTTCGCCTCCGTGCAGCGCGACAACGCGGAGATGGAGCGGCGCTGCCAGCAGGTCATCGACCTGTGCTGCGCGCTGGGCGACAAGAACCCCATCCGCTCCATCCACGACGTGGGCGCGGGCGGCCTGTCCAACGCCCTGCCCGAACTGGCGCACGACAACGAATTGGGCGGCCGGCTGGAGCTGCGCGCCATCCCCAACGCCGAGCCGGGCATGTCCCCGGTGGAGATCTGGTGCAACGAGGCGCAGGAGCGCTACGTGCTGGGCGTGGCGCCGGAGGCGCTGGCCCGCTTCGCGGCCTTCTGCGAGCGCGAGCGCGCGCCCTTCGCGGTGCTGGGCGAGGCCACCGAGGCGCAGGTGCTGAAGCTGTCGGACTCGCGGCTGGGCGAGGCGCCCATCGACCTGCCCATGGACGTGCTGTTCGGCAAGCCGCCGCGCATGCACCGCGACGTGAAGTCGCGCCCGTTGTCGCTCCCTCCGCTGTCGCTGCCCACGGACGTGCCGGCCCTGGCCGGGCGCGTGTTGAGCCACCCGACGGTGGCGGACAAGTCCTTCCTCATCACCATCGGCGACCGCTCCGTGTCGGGCATGGTGGCGCGCGACCAGATGGTGGGCCCGTGGCAGGTGCCGGTCGCGGACTGCGCGGTGACGCTGTCGTCGGTGACGAGCACCACCGGCGAGGCGATGGCCATGGGCGAGCGCACGCCGCTGGCCGTGGTGGACGCGGCGGCGTCCGCGCGCATGGCGGTGGGCGAGGCCCTCACCAACATCGCGGCGGCCCGCATCGGCAAGCTGTCCGACGTGAAGCTGTCCGCCAACTGGATGGCCGCCGCCGGAAGCCCCGGCGAGGACGCCCAGCTCTACGCCGCGGTGCAGGCGGTGGGCATGGAGCTGTGCCCGGCCCTGGGGCTCACCATCCCCGTGGGCAAGGACTCCATGTCCATGCGCACCGTGTGGCAGCAGGACGGCGCCCGCAAGGCCGTGACGTCCCCGGTGTCGCTCATCATCTCCGCCTTCGCCCCCGTGCTGGACGTGCGCAAGTCGCTCACGCCGCAGCTGGTGTCACCGGACGAGGACACGCGGCTGCTCTTCATCGACCTGGCGCGCGGCAGGCAGCGGCTGGGGGGCTCGGTCGCCGCCCACACCTTCACGCAGGTGGGCCCGGAGTGCCCGGACGTGGAGGACCCGGCGCTGCTTGGCGGCTTCTTCTCCGCCATCCAGACGCTCAACGCGGAGGGCCGCCTGCTGGCCTACCACGACCGCTCCGACGGCGGCCTGTGGGCCACCCTGTGCGAGATGGCCTTCGCGGGTCACTGCGGCCTCGACGTGGACGTGGCGGCGCTGGGCGGCGACGTGGTGGCGGCGCTCTTCAACGAAGAGCTGGGCGCGGTGGTGCAGGTGCGCGCCTCGGACGAGGCGCGGGTGTGCGAGGTGCTGGGCCAGCACGGCCTGGAGCCGCACTGCCACGCGCTGGGGCGGCCCACGCCGTCGCTGGAGGTCCGCGTGCGCCACGGCGCCACCGTCGTGCTGTCCGAGGGCACCATGGCCCTACGGCGGACCTGGTCGCGCGTCAGCCACGAAATCCAGAAGCTGCGCGACAACCCCACCTGCGCGGAGCAGGAGTACGCGGCCAAATGCGACCCGGCGGACCCGGGCCTGTCCCCGTTCGTGTCGTTCGACGCGGCCCAGGACGTGGCCGCGCCGTTCATCGCCCGGGGGGCGCGTCCGAAGGTGGCCGTGCTGCGTGAGCAGGGCGTCAACAGCCAGCAGGAGATGGCGGCGGCGTTCACCCGCGCGGGCTTCCTCGCGGTGGACGTGCACATGAGCGACATCCTCGCGGGCCGCGTGTCGCTGAGGGACTTCCAGGGCGTGCTGGCCTGCGGCGGCTTCTCCTACGGGGACGTGCTGGGCGCGGGTGGGGGCTGGGCCAAGTCCATCCTCTTCAACCCGCGCGCCCGCGACGAGTTCGCCGCGTTCTTCGCGAGGCCGGACAGCTTCGGCCTGGGCGTCTGCAACGGCTGCCAGATGATGTCCGGGCTGAAGGACATCATCCCCGGCGCAGAGCACTTCCCGCGCTTCGTGCGCAACGCGTCCGAGCAGTACGAGGCCCGCCTGGGGATGGTGGAGATTTCGAAGACGCCGTCGCTCTTCTACCAGGGCATGGAGGGCAGCCGGCTCCCCATCGCCGTGGCGCACGGCGAGGGCCGCGCGGAGTTCCCGACCGCCGCCGAGGCCGCCCGGGTCGACGCCCTGGGGTTCGTCACCACGCGCTGGGTGGACAACCACGGCCGAGTCGCGGCGACGTACCCGGCCAACCCCAACGGCTCGCCCCACGGCATCGCCGGCCTCACCACGCGCGACGGCCGCTTCACCGTGACGATGCCCCACCCGGAGCGCGTCCACCGCAACGTGCAGTACTCGTGGCGGCCCCGTCAGTGGACGGCGGATGACAGCCCGTGGATGCGGATGTTCCGCAACGCCCGCGCCTGGCTGGGGTAGCCCGCCGGGCGAAGCGAGACGGGCCCGACGCCTCGCGTGGCGCCGGGCCCGCCCGTGTGTCTCCTGCCCCGCCGGAGGGGCGGGCGCGCGTCAGGCCTGGACGAGCTGGATGGGCTCGCCTTCCGGGACGTGCTTCATCGCCACCGAGTTCATGCAGTAGCGCAGGCCCGTGGGCGGCGGGCCGTCCGGGAAGACGTGGCCCAAGTGGCCGTCACAGCGGGCACAGCGGACCTCCGTGCGGACCATGCCGTACGAGCGGTCCTGGATCTCCCGCACGGAGTCCGGGCTCAGCGTCTGGGTGAAGGACGGCCACCCCGTGCCGGACTCGAACTTGGTCCCCGACTTGAACAGCGGGTTGTTGCAGCCGGCGCACACGTAGGTGCCCGGCGCCTTGGTGCCCAGGAAGCACCCCGAGCCGGGCCGCTCGGTGCCGTGCCTGCGCAGGACGTCGTACTCCTCTGGCGTGAGCCGCTGGCGCCATTGCGCGTCCGTGAGGGTGAGCTTGTCGACCATGTCCTCTGGCTCCTTCTTCGCGACTTTTCCGTCCGGGGGCTCCCCGGGAACCCTTCAGATGCGCATCCTGCCCGGGCGTCGCGCCTGGAGGCCAACCCGGAATGACGCCGCCCGTCCGCCCGGCGCCCCTTCCTCCGGGCCTGGGCGGGTCCCGAGCATCCCAGGCTCGCCGACGCCAGGGTAGGGCGGAGGTCCACCCATCAGCGGAGGCGTCATGCGAGTCGAGGAGCTGATGACCAAGAACCTGGAGACCATCGAGGCGGACGAGAGCCTGCGCGTCGCGGCCCTGAGGATGCGCACCTGCAACATCGGCGCGCTGCCCGTCACGGAGAACGGCCGGCTGGTGGGAATGCTCACGGATCGCGACATCACCGTGCGCTCCACCGCCCTCGGCCAACATCCGGACCACACGCGCGTGCGTGAGTGCATGACGTTCGTGCTCATCACCTGCTCGCCGGACGCGACGCTGGAGGAGGCCGAGCAGTTGATGGAGCAGAAGATGGTGCGCCGGCTGGTCGTGGTGGAGGGTGGGCGGGTGCCGCTGGGCATCCTCAGCCTGGACGACCTGGCCACCGTCCCGACGGAGGTCCTGCGCGCGGGCGCGGTGCTGGAGCACCTGGGGCACGCCTAGCGCGTGTGGGACTCTCGGGCGGCGGGGGGAGCCCCTCGGGAATCAGGGCTCCCCCTCCTCCTCACCTCAGGCGTCTGCGGATGGACGACAGGCGGCCACCAGCTCCGCCAGCGCGTCGTCCCAGGGCGCGTCGTGCTGGGCGCCGTCGCGCTGGCGCAGGCGGACCTTCCCCGCCTGGACCTCGCGCTCGCCCACCACCACCACGAAGGGGATGGCGGCCTGGTGCGCGTCGAGCACCTTGCGCGACAGCGACTCGCCTCGCCCGTCCACGTGGACGTGGCAGCCCGCCCGCCGCAGGCTCGCGGCGAAGCGCGCCGCGTAGTCCAGGGCCGCTTCTCCCACCGGCGCCACCACCACCTGCTCCGGGGACAGCCACGCCGGGAGCGCGCCGCCATGGTGCTCCAGCAGCACGCCGATGAAGCGCTCCAGGCTGCCCAGGAGCGCGCGGTGAAGCATCACCGGGCGGACCTTCGCGCCGGACGCGTCCACGTAGCGCAGGTCGAAGCGCTCGGGCAGCACCAGGTCGAGCTGAATCGTCCCGCACTGCCACTCGCGCCCCAGGCGGTCCTTCAGGACGAACTCCAGCTTGGGCCCGTAGAAGGCGCCCTCGCCCGGCTGCATCCTGCACTCCAGCCCCGCCTGCCTCGCGGCGTCCAGCAGCCACGCTTCGGCCTTGTCCCAGACCTCGTCGCCGCCGACGCGCGCGGCGGGCCGCCCGGAGAACGCCACCTGGACGTCGGCGAAGCCGAAGTCCGCGTAGAACTCCCTCAGCGAGCGGGCGAAGCGGACGACCTCGTCCACCACCTGGTGCTCGGCGCAGAAGATGTGCCCGTCGTCCTGCGTGAACTGGCGCAGCCGGAACAGGCCGTGCAGCGCGCCGCCCGGCTCGCTGCGGTGCACGAGGCCGAACTCGCCCAGGCGCAGGGGCAGGTCGCGGTAGCTGGGGGCCATGCGCTGCACCAGCTCGATGTGGCCGGGGCAGCTGACGGGCTTCACGGCGAGGTGGCGCGCGCCGTCCTCCACCAGGAACATGTTCTCCCGGAAGTTGTCCCAGTGGCCGCTGCGCTCCCAGAGCGGCTGCGCGTAGATTTGAGGCGTGCGGACTTCCTGGTAGCCCTCGCGCCGCATGCGCTGGCGGACGTGCTCCTCCAGCATCCGGTACAGCATCAGCCCGCGCGGGTGCCAGAACACCATGCCCGGGGCCTCCTCCTGCAGGTGGAAGAGGTCCAGGCGCTGGCCGAGCGCGCGGTGGTCATGTTCGTCGAGCATCTTCAGTGTCTCCGTGTCGTGGATGGGTCGAAACACCAGTCCGGACGGAGCACTGAGTGAGTGCACGGCTGCCCCGGCCGGAGTTGGCGGGGCAGGAAGCCGTGCGGTCGTCAGCTCACCTCGCGACGCGCACCGCTCCACACCCGCCGTAGCGAGTCGTGGTGCGGGTGGTCGTGGTGGTGAAGAGGACGAGGCTCACGCGCCATAAGGTGCGCGCGAGCCCCGCCGAAGTCAAGTCGACCTCCGGGACGACGGGCCGCTCAGGCGAGCAGGGAGGCCAGGCCGATGAGTCCGGCGATGAGGAAGAAGAGCGACTCGCCGGCGATGAGCCCGCCGCCCACCAGGGACATGGTGCTCATGTCCTCCGGCAGGGCCTCGCCCTCGCCCGGGCTGCCCGAGGGCTCCGGCTTCGCGCCGCGCTTGGCGAGCGTGTTGAACACGGAGGCGATGATGCCGCCCCCGCCGAACCACAGCGCCACGGGGAAGGCGACGAAGCCGCCGAAGGAGGACGCGTAGGGACTGGCCAGCACGAGCGAGTCCATGGTCCACCCCAGCGCGAAGCCCGCCTTGGAGGAGCGGATGTAGTGCTGGTAGCCCTGGTGGCGCTGGAGCAGCTTGCGCAGCACCTGGACGACGAAGCCGATGGCGAGGCCGACGAGGAGCGCCTGGACCTTGGCGTCGGAGAGCGAGCCCAGGTCGCGGATGGCGCCCACCAGCTTGTAGGTCATCGCCGAGCCCCACTGGCCGACCTCCGCCTTGGGGTTGTCGAGCTGGTTGATGGTGAGCGCGGGGTAGGCCGTCATGAACACCTTGGCGAGGCCCACGCACAGCAGCGCGCCCATGGTGACGCCCATGACCTGGTAGCGGAACTGGATGTTGCGGTTGGTGCCCAGGCGCCAGCCGGTGGAGCGGTCCTGCTGCATGTCGCAGCCCACGGAGGTGGAGATGAGCAGGATGGTCGCCGCCATCAGCGCCACCAGCGGGTTCTTCAGGCCCATCAGCGACATCAACATGATGGAGCTGACGAACGCGCTGGAGATGGGGTTCTGGTCGGTGATGCCGTAGGAGATGCCGTTGATGAGCACGAACAGCAGCGCCAGGCCCATGCCGAACAGGAGCCAGCCGGCGGGCTGACCCAGCACGAAGGTGCCCACCGCCACCGCCGCCGCGCCCCACAGGACGATCCACGCGAGCAGCCGCGGCATGTTGACCTTCTTCCACGCCGGCTCCTCGGCGCCCGCCTCCGCGGCGCGCGCCCTCACGCGGGCCGCGTACTGCACCGCCAGCATGGACAGGTCCACCACCGCCGCGCCGCAGATCATGGCCAGGCCGATGAGGAAGCCCACCTTGCGGAACGGGTCCTCCGCGCCCAGCCACCCCAGCTCCCTCAGGGTGGGCAGCGACAGTTTGCCGATGACGGCCATGAGCACGGCGGGGACGGTGATGCGGCTGCCGACGATCATGCCCGCGCCCACCGTGGCCGCGCTGGTGCCGATGGCCGCGACCACGGCGATCCTCTCCGTGGCCCACGCCGCCAGCGCGCCGAGCGCCGTGCCGCCGCCCAGCTTGGAGATGGAGACCTTGAGCAGGCGCTTGTCCGTCAGCGCGCGCAGGATGTTGGCGACCGCGTAGCCGGACGGATAGTCGAGCTGGAGCCGGTCCACGAGCAGCGGCGTGTAGAGCATGCCCACGCCCACCGCGAACATGCCCACGCAGCCCACGAACAGAATCAGATGCCAGGCGGGCGGCAGCTGCATGCCCATCCACACCATCGCCTGGATGAGCACGGACATGGCGCACAGCGAGGCCACCGACGCGGCCATCGTCTGCATGTAGTTGGCGCCGTGCTTGCCCTCGGAGCCGTAGCCGTACGTCACCGCGCTGCCCAGGATGCCCGCCAGCACCTGGCCACCGACGAAGAAGCCCACGCTGAAGTTCATGTACGAGGCGGCGATGCCGCCCAGCGGGCCGAGGACCAAGAGCGCCACCGCGGACAGCAGCAGGTGGTACTTCCAGGTGCCCACCTCCGGCAGCCACCCGAAGCGGGTCTGCACGGCGTTGGATTCGGACGAGGCGGGCGAGGGGGCGGGCTCCCGGGGGAGCTGTGGAGCGGACTGGGCCATGGGCCCCGCAGGGTAGCGGCGTTCCGGGGACCTGTCACAACCCGGGACGTCGGCGGGCGCTACTTGCGGGCCGAGAGCCAGGCCCGCGCGCGAGCAACCTGGAATCCATAGAGGACCGCGAGCACCCCGAAGCACAGCGCGCCCACCAGCAGGTAGCGGCGTACGAGGGCCGCCTCCGTCCAGCGATGGACCTCCACCAGCTTGCTCGCGTCGCTCAGGCCCACGCCCTCCATGCGCCCGAAGGGAATCTCCCCGGCGTCCCGCTTCGCCGACCACCACGTCGCGAACCCGTCCCACAGGGCCAGGGCGCCCAGGGGGAGCAGGCCCCAGCGCAGGGCCTGTCGCCGCAGGTAGTTGTGGGGGCCGACGTAGAAGCTCGTCGCCAGCACCGTGCCGAGCACCATCATCCCCGCGTCCCCGCCGAAGGTGACGAGCTGCTCGGCCCGCCACAGCGGCAGCAGGGTGCACACGAGCTGGAGCGCCAGCAGGCCCGCGCCCCACGCCACCCACGCCCGGCGGCGCTCCTTCCGGCCCCGCCAGACGAACAGCCCGAGCCCGCACGCGAGCACCAGCGCGAACAGGTACGAGCGCGTGCCCGCGGTGTAGGTGACCCACAGCGTGGGCAGGGAGGGCAGGCCACACAGCCACGCGGTGAGGGCGTGCCCCAACTCGTGCAGCGGCATGGTGAACAGCCGGACGATGAAGCGCGCCGAACCCGTCGCCAGCAGGTAGCCGACCCACAGCGCCACGGGCAGCGCCGCCAGCCGCAGCTTCAGCTCGAGGGCCTCTTCCTCGGCGTCCACGTCCCACGCGGCCGTCTCGGCGGGCAGCACGTCCGGGCGCAGGTCGGGTGGAGGCGCGAGCCACGCCGGATCGACGGCGGGCGGCGGCTCGGGCTCCCGTCGCGCGCGGGCCTGCTCGGCCAGTCTCGCGGACCGTGCCTCGGCCCGCGCGTAGATGATGCCGCACCAGGGACACTCCGGGCCCGCGACACGGGGCGCCTGACAACCAGGGCAGGTGGGGGCGGCGGTGCTCACGATGACCCGGAGCCTAGCGGGGGTGGTGCTCCGGTTGGAATCCGGCGGGGCGCTTGACGGGGAGGGGGCGGCTCGGCGAGGAGCGAGGCATGTCCACGCTGGATGCCCGGACGCGCGGGCGCACCGCGCCAGGTCGCCTGCGCGCGCTCGATGCCTATCTGTGCCGTCGCGAGCGCGAGCCGCTGTCGCGCGTGGACGGGCCGTGGGTGCGCGCCGTCTTCGTCGACGTGGGCTTCGGCGAGCACCCGTGGACCACGTTGGAGAGCGCCGAGGCGTTCCGCGCGCTGAACCCGGAGTTGGTAGTCATCGGCGTGGAGCTGGACGGAGAGCGCGCCCGGGCCGCCCAGGCGCACGCGGACGCGCGCACGCACTTCCGCGAAGGCGGCTTCGCGCTGCCGCTTTCCGGGGACGAGCCGGCCCGGCTGGTGCGCGCGATGAACCTGTTGCGCCAGGGGCCTCCCGAGCGCGTGCCCGACGTCCACCACGCGCTCTCGCGCCACCTGCTGCCCTCGGGCCTCGTGGTGGAAGGAAGCTGCGACCCATCGGGTTCGGTGCTCACCGCGCACCTGCTGCGTCGAGGCATGGACGCGGCGGCGCCCCCGACGCGCGAGGCGCTCCTGTTCCAGACGGACTTCTCGCGGGGCTTCGCGCCGGTGCTCTTCCGGGACTGGTTGCCGAGGGACCTGCGCCGTCGGGTCCGACCGGGAGAGCCCATCCACGCCTTCTTCCAGGAGTGGACGGAGGCCTGGCGACAGGCCCGGAATGCGGGGCACTCCGCGCCGCCGGAGGTGTTCCGCGAGTCCGTCCTGCGGCTGGGCGCGCGAACGGGCGGCGTGGACCTGGACGGGTGGCTCCTCGAGGCGGGCTACCTCGTCTGGCGGCCCGAGGGTGGCGTGCCTCCCTGACGCGCGGGGCCGACCCGACGCGCCACCTGTTGGAACACAAAACCGAAGGGCTCGGGCGGGGTGGTCGTGGGGCCACCGAGGAGTTGGATGTGTCGTCGCGGCGGACCCGTCCCGGGTGGAGTCGCCCCCAGCGGGCAAGGCCATCCGTGGTCCGGAGGACGTCGAAGCGAAGTGGGAGGGGCAAACGGTGGGGGGGGCGGGTATTCTGCTGGCGGTCCTAGCACCGGGAGCACGCGGTGGCCTCGCGCCAGCGCGCGTGACACACCCCTCGAACGTATGAAACGGCACATCCTCTCACTCCTCACCGCCGGACTGGCCGCGAGCTCCGCGATGCCGGCGCCGACCCCGGGAACGGGCGTCGCCAATGCCGCTGCCTCGGTCCGCAGGACGCCCCCGCGTCCTCGCCGGTTGGAGGAGCTGGAGGAACTGGAGACACATCAGGTGGAGTCAGACGACGTGACGTTGGATGAGGCGGCCCGGGCACACGTGGAGGGTCGTCCGTCCGCGCTGCTCTTCTCCGCCAGCTTCTACGGGACGCTGGCCGCCGCGCGGTGCTTCGGGCGTCATGGCATCGACGTGACGGTGGCGGACCCGGGCCGGCTGGGGCCGGCGAGCTGGTCGCGGTTCGTGGGGCGGCGCGTGCAGTGCCCGCCGGAGTCGCAGCCCGAGGCCTTCATGGAGTGGCTGCTGGACCTGGGCCGCCGCGAGCCGCTCCGCCACGTGCTCTACCCGACGAGCGACGAGCTGGCATGGCTGGTGTCCGTGCACGCCGAGGAGCTGTCGCGCTACTTCCACCTCTACGACCCGGGCGTCGCCGCCGTCTACGGGTTGCTCAACAAGCGCAAGCTCTTCGAGGCGGGGCAGGCGGTGGGCCTGAAGCTGCCGCGCACCTGGTTCCCGGAGTCGGAGGCGGACCTGGAGGCCATCTCCCGCGAGGCGCGCTTCCCGGTGCTCATCAAGCCGACGACGCAGATCCTCTACTCCACGCACCGCAAGGGCCTGCCGGTGGCGGAGCCCTCGCAGCTGGTGGAGGAGTACCGCGCGTTCGCGCGCGACGGGTACGCGCCCATGCTGGTGAACTTCGACCCGGCGGTGGCGCGGCCCATGGTGCAGGAGTTCCACCCGGAGGCGGCGCAGGGCATCTACAGCCTGTCGGGCTTCGTCGACGAGACGGGCGGGTTGTTCGAGGTGCGCGGCGCGATGAAGGTGCTCCAGCGGCCCCGGCGCCTGGGCGTGGGCGTGTGCTTCGAGTCCGCGCCGGTGCGCGAGGACCTGGCGGAGGGCCTCCAGCGCCTGTGCAAGCGCCTGGGCTACCACGGCGTCTTCGAGGTGGAGTTCATCCAGACGAAGGACGAGTTCCTGCTCATCGACTTCAACCCGCGCTACTACGGGCAGATGGGCTTCGACATCGCCCGGGGGCTGCCGCTGCCGCTGCTGGCCTACCACGCGGCGCTCGGAGACAGGGACGCGCTCCTGCGGGAGGTCGAGGCGGCGCGGGCGTGGCGGGGGCGGGGCGAGGTGTTCTGCAACCGCATCGCGCTGGAGATGCTGCTCAACCTCCAGCGCCTGTCCGGCGCGCTCCCGGTGGACGAGGCGCGGGAGTGGCGGCGGTGGCTGGGGCGGAACAAGGACGTCGCGGTGGATCCGCTCATCGACACGGACGACCTGATGCCCACCGCGGTGGAGCTGGCGCAGATCCTCTACGGCTCCGCGCGCCACCCGCGCGCCTTCGTGCGGATGATGGTGCTCAACCGCTAGGTGGGGGGCGCCGCTGGCCGTGCATGCGCGCGCGGCCAGCGGTGGGAGGCCGGCTCACGCCGCCGCGGGCTCGTCCGTCGTCGAGGAAGCGTCCGGCAACACGTCGAGGGCGACCTGGTCCTCGAACGTCTCCGCGCGGCGCAGGAGGCGCTCCTTGCCGTCCTCCAGCGCGATGATGGCGGGCTGGGGGTAGGAAAAGGACGTGGCGAACGGCACGAAGTAGGCGCCCGCGTCCATGATGGCGAGCGTGTCACCCACCTCGAGGTCCGGCAGCCGCTTCGCGTGGTAGAGCGTGTCCCCGGGCGTGCAGATGGGGCCCACCACCGTGTACACGCGCGAGGCGGGCGCGTCCGGCCGGTCCACGTGGAAGAGCTGGTGGTACTCGTTGCGCACGCACTCGGCATGGTTCACGCCCATGTCGAGCACCGCCCACGTCCGGTCCTCGCCTTCCTTGAGGGTGTGCACGCGCCCCAGCAAGAGCTGCGTGTCGCCCGTCATGGCCCGGCCCGGCTCCAGGAAGATTCGCGGGCGCTGACGGCCCCGGCGCGCGTAGTGCGACTCCACCAGCTCCACCGCGAGCGCCACGTAGCGGGAGATGCCCAGGGCCTGCTCCGGAGCCGGCGCCGGCAGGTCGCGGAAGAAGGTGAGGTTGAGGCGCCAGTCGCGCTCGTCGATGTGCTCGGCGGACGGCGTGCAAAGGCTGCCGCCCAGGTCCAGCACCTCCAGGTCCAACCCCAGCTCCTGGTGCAGGGTGTCGGTGAAGGCCAGCACCGACTCGACGAAGCCCGTCAGCTCGCCCTCGGTGCGGATGAGGGCGCCCCGGTGCGCGTGCAGCCCCACCACGTCCAGGTGCGCGGAGGCCCGCGCCTGGGCGTAGGCACGCAGCGCGGCGCCTCCCGCGATGGGCGTGCCGAACTGCGCGGACCAGCCGCTGTCCGTGCTCACCCGCAGCGCCACGCGCGGACGCCTGCCCACCTCCGCGGCGATGCGCGAGAAGGTGCCCAGCTCCTCCGCGTGGTTGGCGGCCAGCAACTGGATGCCCCGGGTGATGGCCTCGCGCACGGAGGCCTCCGACTTCACCGGCCCGTTGTAGACGATGCGCTCGGGCGCGACGCCCAGCTTGAGCGCGAGCCACAGCTCGGAGGCGGAGATGATCTCCGCGCCCACGCCCAGCCCGTGCAGCACGGACAGCACGCCCGGGATGGGGTTCGTCTTGTACGAGTAGAAGACCTCGCAGCCGCTCACGCGCCCGGGGGGCACCGCCGTGAAGCGCTCCACGTTGCGCCGCAGCGCCGCCAGGTGCACCACGTGCAGCGGCGAGCCCCAGCGCCGCGTCAGCTCCTTGAGCGGTACTCCCTCCAGGCACAGCCCCTGCCCGTGACGGCTCTCCAGCCCCCACCAGGCCGGGGGAATCCCGGTGCGCGCGGGCGCCATGGCCCGTTGGAGCACCGGCCGCAGCGTCTGCTTCACCTGGCGCTTGGCCGTCCCGAACATCCGGCTCTTCAGGCTCATGAGACGCGGCCCTGCTTCGGCAACCACAGCGGCAGCCGCTTCGCCAGGTCGAACGGCAGCGCGCGCATGCACAGCTGCATCAAGCGGTACTCCAGCTCGCCATTCGTCCGGCGGTACTTGCCGTGGATGATTTCGTTCGACTGCATCACCAGCGTGCCGTCCTTGCCCAGGTTGTGCATCAGCGACGGGCGGCCGGTGCGGTAGTGCAGGATGGGGCGGTCCACGTAGACGTGGCCGTAGGCGCGGATGCCGCGCAGGTAGAAGTCCACGTCCTCGTAGACGGGGATGGTGGCGTCGAAGCCGCCCAGCGGGGCGAAGTGCTCGCGGCGCACCATGCACGCCGAATTCACATACAGCGTGCCGCGGAACAGGATGTGCGCCACCGTCCACGCGCTGCTGGGCGTGCTGGCGCCCACCTTGGCGGCCCACTGGAAGTACTCGCTCTTGTCCTTGAGCCAGTCCGCGTCGTCGCCGAAGGGCACCACCCAGCCCACCGCCACGCCCGCGTCCGGCCGCGCGTCCAGCGCGCTCACCATGGCGTGCAGCGCGCCCTCCGCCAGCATGTCGTCGTCGTCGAGGAAGTGCAGGAAGCGCCCCCGCGCCAGCGTCACGCCGTGGTTGCGCACCAGCGCGGGACGGCCCTTCGACGGCGGGTCGTTGACGAAGTATCGCACGCGCTCGTCGTTCAAGCCCTCGACCGCGGCGCGCGCGGTGCCCTCCGGCGTGTCGTCCAGGACGATGACCTCGACGCGGACCCCCTCCTGTCGGAGCACCGAACGGATGGCCTCCACGACTTCCTTCTCTCGTCGGTGGGTCGGCATCACCACCGAGACGTCGATTTCGGACATGTCAGGCTTATACGCGTTGGCGACGGGGCCTGAGAAGTCACCCTGGCGCCGTCATTCCGTGCGCGCCCGCCTGCCCGGAGACGCAGGAAGTGCGGCGCGCTTTCTTGGAATGGATGAGCTCGGGAAGACGCGCCCCGTCCTGACGCCGCGTCGTCAAGGGCGACGCGAGGGTGAGGCTCAGAAGCTGGCGACCGCGAAGTCGAAGTCGTCCGCGTCCCACCCGGTGTCTTCCTCGACCTCCGTGAATCGCGACGGCGGTGCGACATGGGTGTCTGGAGCCAGCGCTTTGTCCGACGCGGGGGCACGCGCGGTGCCGCCCTGGCCGTCCCACTCGCTCCAACCGAAGGCGTACCGGGGGGAGGCCGCCGTCGCCTCCATCTCCAGGTGAGCGAGCCGGTCCATCCAGGGCTGCAGGCTGTCTCGAGCCATCTGCTACCGCCTTCTCGTGGGGGTCGTGAAGGATTGTTTGCAGTCGCCATGCCATGCGCTTTTCAGAGGGAGTGGACCCAGGTAGCCCTGGGTCCAACGGGCACCTCACCCAGGGGCAGGGAGGAACCGGGGGCGCGGGTGGTCCTCGGGGCGCCATGCATGCGGGCGCCGCGTCCGACTTGACGCGGGGGCTGGCGCCAGACAGGTACGGAACACACACATGGCCATCCTGTTGGCGCACGAAGTCGAGGAGCCCCGTCCCTGCAGCTACCTGCCCGACCGGCAGGCGTCGCTGGAGAACCTGGTGCTGCGGGACGTGACTCCGGAGGAGTACGAGCACCTGCTCGTGCGGGGCTGGCGCCGGTTCGGGCCGGTCTACTTCCGGCCCGCCTGCGCTGCGTGCCGGGAGTGTGTGTCGGTGCGGCTGCCGGTGGCGGAGTTCCACCCCAACCGCAGCCAGCGCCGGGCGCGCGCGGCCTGCGCCGGGCTTCGCGTGGAGGTGGGCGCGCCGCGCGTGGACGAGGAGCGGCTGGCGCTGTACCGGGCGTGGCATGGCGAGCGCGAGACGACCCGGGAGTGGAGTCCCTCGCCGCTGACCGTTCGCGACTATTCGCTCCAGTTCTCCTTCCCGCACCCGTCCGCGCGCGAGGTGGCCTGGTACGACGACGCGGTGGCGGGCGAGCCGCGCCTGGTCGCGCTGGGGCTGTGCGACGAGACGCCGCGCGCCTGGAGCGCCGTGTATTTCTTCTACGACCCCGCGTACGCGCACCTGTCCCTGGGCACCGCGAGCGTGGTGTTCCAGGTGGAGCTGGCCCGGCAGCGGGGCATCCCCCACGTCTACCTGGGCTACCGCGTCGAGGGCTGCGCGTCGCTGCGCTACAAGGGAAACTTCCGGCCGCACGAGGTGCTCACGGAGCGCCCCGCGCTGGACGAAGCCCCGGCCTGGGGGCCCGCGTCGCCCGAGCGCTCCGAGCCGGAGACCTGAGCCCCCCGGCGCGTCACCCCGCGCCGAGCAGCGCCCGGTCGAAGTGCTCGCGCAGGCGCCGCGCGTACTCGTCCGGGGACACGCGCGAGTACTCGCCGTGCCCGGCGCCCTCGACGACCCAGAGCGCCTTGGGCTCGCAGGCCGCCCTGAAGAGGCTGGCCTGGAGCTTGGCGGGCGCGTCCGGGTCCACGTCGCCGTTGACGAGCAGCAGCGGGCGCCCCTGGAGCCGACACATGCCGTCGATGGGCCGCACCGCGTCCACGTCCACGCCCGCGCCGCGCAGCGTCCACAGCACGGGCTCCGCGCTCAGCACGCCCCAGCGGCCATAGCCGGAGTAGATGTCCGCCTCCAGCGCGGGATAGGCGCCCGCCGCGGCCACCGCCCGCACCCGGGGGTCCTGTTCGGCCACCAGCAGCGACGTGGTGCCGCCCATGGAGAAGCCGAACAGGCCCAGCCGCGTGGCCTCCACGTCCGGACGCGTGGAGACGAAGTCCAGCGCGGCCGTCACGTCGCGCCGCTCCCGGTCTCCCCACGTCACCAGGTCGCCGCCGCTCTCGCCGTGTCCGCGCAGGTCGAACAGCAGCACGCCATAGCCGGCGCGCGCCAACGCGCGGGCCTCGAAGAGCAGCTGCGCGCGGTTGTCCGCGAAGCCATGCACCAGCACCACCGCCGCCCGGTTGCGCGAGGGGACGTACCACCCGCGCAGCGTCACGCCATCCGAGCTGCGGAAGCTCACGTCCTCGAGCCCCGCCAGCTCGCCCGTCGCCTCCGGGCGTTGGACCGGGACGTGCGGTGGATGCAACAACCCCTGGCCGATGCGGTGGCCTCGCAGCGCGAGACATCCCCCGGAGGTCACCATGCCCAGCAGGGGCAGCAGCAGCGCCACGAGGCGCAGACGCGGTCGTGTCTTCAAGGAGGTCCCCCTCGGGGCGACGGCAACGCGGGGAGCGTAGCCGAGAAGTCGCGCCGGGACAGGCCATGGTGGCGAGCGCGTCGGGCGGGGCCGGCGAAAGAGTGGGGTGGGCGTCGATGCATCCTTGGCGCTCCTGTTTCATTGGGTTACGGTGCCGGATGCCTCGGGGAGTGGGGCGGATGCTCGTGCCGGTAACGCCAGAAACCACCTCTGACTCCCAGCAGAAGCGCGTGCTGTTCACGCTCGTGTTCCTGGGCTCCGGCGGCATCGAGCGGTCGGTGTGCAACATCCTGGCGGGCCTGGACCCCCGGCGGTTCGCCACCCGGCTGTTCTTCCACCACCGCCCGCCTCCGGACCGCGAGGAGCGCCTGCCCGTCAACACCCGCGTCTCGTGGGCGACGGACTCGTACGACTACCACCGGCAGAGCCTGCCGCTCTATCTCTGGCACCTGCTGCGCCACGCGCGCGAGGCGGACGTCATCGTCGCCGGACAGGAGGGGCGGGCCGCGTTGCTGGCCTGTCTGGCGGGCCGGCTGTTGGGCAAGCCCGTGGTGGGGATGATCCACTTCGACTGGGGCGCCTTCCACCGCGAGCAGCCCCGGCGCCAGCTGTGGGGCCTGCGCCTGCTCTACCCGCGCATGCAGCGCATCGTCGCGTGTGGCCAGGACACCGCGCGCTCCTTCCAGGAGCTGGTGCCCGTGCCGGACGGCAAGCTCCAGGTCATCCCCAACTTCGTGGACGGCGACGCCGTGCGCGCGGCGGGGGAGGCCCCGCTGCCGGACTGGGCGGCCCCCATCTTCGAGAAGCCCGTCGTCATCGCCGTGGGCCGGCTGGAGCCCCAGAAGGGCTTCGACGTCCTCATCCGCGCCCATGCCCTGGCGCGCCAGCGCGGCGTGGACCAGCACCTGCTCATCGTCGGGGTCGGGTCGTTGGAGGCCGAACTGAAGGCCCTGGCGACCTCCCTGGGAGTGGAGGCGAGCGTCTTCCTGCCGGGGTTCGCGGCCAACCCCCACGCGCTGATGCGGCGGGCGGCGGTCTTCGCGCTGTCGTCCCGCTTCGAGGGCCTGCCCATGGTGCTCCTGGAGGCGCTGGCGCTGGGGTGTCCCGTGGTGAGCACGGACTGTCCCTCGGGGCCGGGGGAGCTGTTGGCGCACGGGGAGCACGGCGTCCTGGTCCCGGTGGAGGACGCGCCGGCGCTGGCGGCGGCCCTGGCGCGTGTCGTGACGGACGCGCCGTGGCGGCGGTCGCTGTCGCTCCGGGCGCGGGCCCGGGCGGAGGACCTGTCGTCGGAGCGGGCGCTGAGGGCATGGGAGGCGCTCCTGGCGTCGCTCTGAGGGGGGCGGGGGGCCTGGGGGCCTCCCGCCCGGCCGGGGGAAGCTCCCGCGCTCCCCGGACGTTGACTCCCGGAGGTCGCCGGGGGTGGCGCGAAGGCAAGGAATCCCTTGCCGGCCCCGGGCGGCTTCACGAGGATTCGCCCCCATCATGACGACGACGAACGAGACGCAGGGCCTGAACTTCCTCCAGGAGATCATCGAGGAAGACCGGCGCGCGGGGAAGCACGGCGGTCGCGTGCACACCCGCTTCCCGCCCGAGCCCAACGGCTACCTCCACATCGGCCACGCCAAGTCCATCTGCCTGAACTTCGGGCTGGCGCGCCAATACGGTGGCCTGTGCAACCTGCGCTTCGACGACACCAACCCCGTCACCGAGGACACCGACTACGTCGAGGCCATCCAGCGCGACGTGAAGTGGCTGGGCTTCGACTGGGACGACCGCAAGTACTTCGCGTCCGACTACTTCCAGAAGCTGTACGACTTCGCCGTGGCGCTCATCCGTCAGGGCAAGGCGTACGTGTGCAGCCTGTCGCCGGAGGAGATTCGCGAGTACCGGGGTGACTTCACCACGCCGGGGCGTGACAGCCCGTACCGCAACCGCTCCGTGGAGGAGAACGTGGACCTGTTCGCGCGCATGCGCGCGGGCGAGTTCCCGGACGGCAAGCACACGCTGCGCGCGAAGATCGACATGGCCTCGCCCAACCCCGTGTTGCGCGACCCGCCCATCTACCGCATCCGCCACGCGCACCATCACCGCACGGGCGAGTCGTGGCCCATCTACCCGCTCTACGACTTCGCGCACTGCCTGTCGGACGCCATCGAGGGCATCACCCACTCCATCTGCACGCTGGAGTTCGAGAACCGCCGGGTGCTGTACGACTGGATCGTCGACGCGCTCATCCCGGGGGAGCGGCCGCACCAGTACGAGTTCAACCGGTTGAACCTGAACTACACGGTGATGAGCAAGCGCAAGCTGCTCAAGCTGGTGACGGAGAAGTACGTCTCCGGCTGGGACGACCCACGGATGATGACCCTCAGCGGGCTGCGCCGCCGGGGCTTCACGCCGGCCTCCATCCGCGACTTCGCCACGCGCGCGGGCGTCAGCAAGACGCAGCAGCTCATCGACATGGGCGTGCTGGAGCTGTGCATCCGCGAGGACCTGAACGAGTCGGCCCCCCGGGCCATGGCGGTGCTGCGCCCGTTGAAGGTGGTGCTGGAGAACTACCCCGAGGGGCAGGTGGAGATGCTGGAGGTGCAGAACCACCCGCAGAAGCCGGAGATGGGCTCGCGCCAGGTGCCGTTCTCGCGGGAGCTGTTCATCGAGGCGGACGACTTCATGGAGGTGCCCGCCAAGGGCTTCTTCCGGCTGGCTCCGGGCAAGGAGGTGCGGCTGCGCTCGGCGTACTTCATCACCTGCAAGGAGGTCATCAAGGACGCCTCCGGCAACGTGGTGGAGCTGCGCTGCACGTACGACCCGGCCACCAAGGGCGGGGACTCGCCGGATGGCCGCAAGGTGAAGGGCACGCTGCACTGGGTGCCGGGCGACGCGCCCACGGCGGAGGTCCGTCTGTACGACCGGCTCTTCTCCGTGGAGAGCCCGGACGCGGACGACGCGGCGGACTTCACCACGTTCCTCAACCCGAACAGCCTGCAGGTCGTCTCCAACGCGCGCGTGGAGCCGATGCTGGCGAACACGGCGCCGGAGTCCCGCTTCCAGTTCGAGCGGCTGGGCTACTTCTACGCCGACCCGAAGGACTCGAAGCCGGGCAAGCCCGTCTTCAACCGCACCGTCACCTTGAAGGACTCGTGGGTGAAGGAGCAGGGCAAGCAGAAGTAATCGCGTGGCTCAGGGGGCCGCCTTCCCCGAGGGCGGCACCCGGCACGCGGCATGGCCGAGGATGACGTCCCCGTCGACGGTGCTCGTCGGCGTGGGCGCCCAGCCGGCCGCGAGCCGGGCGTCGAGCAGCTCATCCGCGCTGGGGCGACGGTCCCACACGGAGACCGAGAGGACTCCGCCCAGTCAGGTGGTGTCGAAGACGAGGTAGCACCCGTCTTCCCAGGGCAGCACCACGTCGTGGGTGAACTCGTCCTGGACGACGACCTCCACCACGTCCCGGGGCGGCGTCGCCGCGAAGCCCCAGCGCACCACGTCCTGGAGCATGTCGAGCGGCGCCAGCGTCCGGGCCAGGGCCTCTCGGCGCGCGGGGGCCAGTCCGGCCCGGTCAATCAGCGGAACCATGGTCCCAGGCTATCCCCCGCCGGGGCGACGACGGAAGCCGCCGGACGACACCCCTGGAGCCTCCGGGCCGGGGCCGGGCGGCGGGCGGGCGGCTGCCCGCGTGTTGAAGCCGGGCGCGACAGGCCTGAACTCTTCTGGTGGGGACAGGTCCGTCCCGGGACACAGGAGGCACGTGGGCCCATGGCGTCTCGCGGCACGCTCCCGCGCTTGTGGCCGCCGCCCACCCGGGCGGACATGGAGGCCGTCCTCCACCTGGAGGACCCCGTCCTGCGCAACCTCCACATCACCCAGACGTACCACCAGCTCGAGGTCGCGCTCGCGGACGTGTTCGGTGAGGAGGACGTGAGCTGGTGCGGCTTCGCCACCTGGGCGTCGAAGACGGCCGGAGCCCTCATCCGCAAGGACGTCCTGCCCGGGCTGCTGGCGCCCCTGCTGGAGCGCGCCGACGCGCTGACGCGTGGCCAGGCGGAGCTGCAGGAGCGGCTGCTCGGCGCCTGGGGCGCTTCCGTCGTCGTGCCCTCCGTGCTGGCGCGCGCCCTGGATGAGGTCCTGGACGAGGTCTCCCACCACGTGGCGCGCGGCAACCTGCTGGTGTTCGAGGAGCTGGCGCCGCTGTACATGGACATGCTGGAGCGCTTCTCGGGCCTGGAGAGGCCGGACGCCGCCGCGCTCGACGCGGTGCTCGCGCGGCTGACGCCCGGGCCCGTGGGCGAGAACGGGCAGGACCTGCTCATCCAGGCGGTGCGGCGCTACCACGAGGCCTGCTTCACGCCCGATGCCCACGCTCGCGCGGAGCTCATGTTCCTGGCCAACGTGCTGGTGGCCTACCACGAGCAGGCGCGGCTCCAGGGCCCCATCCTCTCCGCGCTCGAGGCGCCCCTGGAGCGCACGTTCCTCGACGGCGTGGTGGTCTTCTCGCGGGCGGACGCGAACGTGCGCGCGCGCGACCTGTCCGAGTGGGGCGTGCGCGAGGCGTTCAGACCCCTGGCCACCCGGCTGGGGCGGCTGTGGCGCGAGCAGGCGACGCGGATGCTGATGCGGCTGGAGCTGCCGGACGTGACGTTGCGGCTGGGCGAGGACCTCCCCGCGCTCGCCTCGGACCGGGACTTCCCTCCGGCGCTGGAGCGGCTGGTCCACCCGGAGCTGGTGGCGTTGATGGCGGCGCTGGACCGGACCCCGGACGACACGGCGGGCAGCGGCGCGCGGGACTGGGGGCGGCTGTCCGACCGGATGAACCTCATCGTCGACCTGTTCCGCACCCGGCAGCAGGACCGGCTCCTCTACGACCAGCCCTTCACCTGGCTCCAGGTGGACGCCTTCCACCAGGGACGCGTGCCCCACGGCCGGTTGTGAGCGCGCGCGGCGTCAGCGGAGCAGCGTGTCGCTGACGAGGAAGCCCACCGTCATGGCGACCACCAGCAGCGCGCCCTGCAGCTTCGGCGGCGCGGGCAGGGGGATGTCGAGCACGCGGCACCCCGCGCCGATGGCCAGCGCGAGGACGAGGCCGAGGAGGGCGAGCGTCATGAGCGCGTCTCCCGCGTGTCTCCGGTGGGGCCGCCGCAGTGGATGGTGTTGCGCGCGGGCCGCGAGGCCATCAGCTTGTCGGTCAGCGTGTAGCCGCTCGTCATCGCGACCACGAGCAGCGCGCCCACCAACACCGGCGGCGCGGGCACGGGCACGCCCAGCCAGCGGCAGCCGGCGCCAATGGCGAGGGCGAGCAGCACGCCGACACAGAATTTCCAGTTCACGAATCGTTCTCCGGGGTGAGGGGACGAGGCGGCGTCGGCGCGGCGCCGACGAAGTGACGGACGAGGGGGGGCTGGTCGCCGCGGTGGAGCGCGGTGAGCCGCTCCTGGAGCGCCTTCTCCTCGTGGGTGACGCGCTCGTGTTGGCGCAGGTGCTCCAGCCATGAGCCGACGACGAAGTACTCCAGGACGCCGCCGGGGCGGGCCGTGTCCTCCACCACGCCCCACTGCACCGCGCCGTCACGGCGGCGGGAGCGGCCGAGCCTCGCCAACAGGTCGAGGAACTCCGCGCGCGCCTCCGGGGCGAGCGTGTACTCCACCGTCACCAGCACCGGCCCCCGGTCGTGTCCGACGTCGTCCGCCACGGCGGGGACGGGCCAGTGTCCGGAAGGCGTGGTGTTCCGCGACAGGGCGGCGCTCACCCGGAAGCGCAGGGAGACGAACCCGCCCACCACCACCGCCGCCGCCGCGAGGCTGAGCGCCAGGGGCGTGCCAAAGCGCTGGGCGACCGAGCCCCACAGGAGGCTGCCGCCCGCCATGCCCGCGGAGAAGACGACGATGTAGAGCGAGAGCGCTCGGGCACGCACCCACGTCGGCACCGAGACGTGCGCGGCCGTCTGCAGCGAGGACAGGACGGTGATCCACGCCAGGCCGCTGAGCAGCATGGCCACGCCGATGACACCCACGTGGCGCACGTGGGCCACCGTCATCATCACCGCCGCGTAGAGCAGCGTGGCGCCGAACACCAGCGCGTCGATGCCCAGGCGGGCGCGCAGCCGGGGGAGCACCACGGCGCCGGACACCGCGCCCGCGCCCACGCAGGTGAGCAGCAGGCCGTAGGTGCCCGCGCCCTGGCCCAGCTCCTGGCGCACGATGATGGCCAGCTGCGAGTTGAGCGCGCTGGCGAAGGCGTAGAAGCACGCGGCCTTGAGCAGCACCGAGCGCAGGTCGCTGGCCTGGGACGCGTAGCGAAGCCCCGCGCGCAACGCGACGCCGAAGGGCTCCGAGGGCAGGGTGGACGCGGTCCGTGTCGACCGCCAGCGCCACAGCACGAGCAGCACGCCCAGGTATGACACCGCGTCCATCGACAGGGCCCAGCCCACGCCGAAGCGCGCGACGACGGCGCCTCCCAGCGCGGGCCCGAGGGCGCGCGCGATGTTCATGCCGATGGAGCTGAGCGCCACCGCCGGCGCCAGCAGGGGCCGGGGTACCAGGTCCGCGGTGGTGGCCGCCTGGGCGGGCATCGCCATGGCGGAGCCCATGCCCAGCGCGAACGTGAGCGCCACGAGGCTCCAGGGCTCCAGCGAGCCGTGCAGCGCGAGCGCCGCCGGGGCGATGGCCATCACCAGCATCCAGCCCTGCACCGCGAGCAGGTAGCGGCGCCGGTCGACGATGTCCGCCAGCGTGCCGGCCACCAGCGCGAACACGACGGTGGGCAGGGTGGTGGCGGACTGGACGGCCGCGACCATCAGCGGCGAGCCTGTCCGCTCCGACATGAACCACGCCGCCGCGACGTCGTGCACCCACGTGCCGATGTTGCTGGCGAGCACCGCCAGCCACATGGCGCGGAAGGTGGGGTGGCGCAGCGGCGCCCACGCGCCCACGGGCGGTGCGGCGGGCGCGGAGGTCACCGTAACGCTCGCGTCAGAAGGCATAGCAGAGGCATCCCAGCGCGCCCCAGAAGCCGGCGTCGTCGCCCGCGGGCGTCACGTGGCGCGCGGCGTGCGTGTGTTGGTGTACCGCGCAGGACGTGCCCGGCGCGTGCGAGTGCCCCGTCGCCGTCAGTCCCGTGCGGGCCTGGGCCAGCGTGCCCCCCTGGTAGCCGCCGAAGCGGTTCACCGGGGACCAGTCCGGCATGGGCCTGGGCAGCTGGGGGGCCAGTGGGCCGAACTCGCCCGCGCCATGCACCACCCGGCCTCCGACCACCGTCAGCACACTGGTGATGTCCTGGATGGCGGACTCGGGGACCTGGAAGTAGTCCGCGGACAGCACGGCGAAGTCCGCGAAGTGACCCGGCTTGAGGAGGCCCTTGCGCTCCTGCTCGTGGGAGAACCACGCGCTGCCGTGTGTCCACAGCCGCAGCGCCTCCTCGCGGTCGAGCCGGTTGTCGTCGCTGTACATGGCGAGGCCCCCGAGCGTGCGGCCGGTGACGAGCCAGTACAGGGATACCCAGGGGTTGTAGCTGGCCACGCGCGTGGCGTCCGTGCCGGCGCCCACCGGCACGCCCAGCTCCAGCATCTTGCGCACCGGAGGCGTGTGGCGCACGGCGTCCTGGCCATAGCGCTCGGCGAAGTACTCGCCTTGGTAGGCCATGCGGTGCTGGACGGCGATGCCGCCGCCGAGGGCGCGCACGCGCTCGATGTTGCGCTCGGAGATGGTCTCCGCGTGGTCGATGAACCAGTGCAGGCCGTCGAGCGGGATGTCGCGGTCCACCTTCTCGTAGACGTCGAGCACGCGGGAGATGCTCTCGTCGTAGGTGGCGTGGATGCGGAAGGGCCAGCGGCGCTCGGCCAGCACGCGGACCACGGCCTCCAGTTCGCCCTCCATGCCCTGGGGCAGCTCCGGACGGGGCATGCGGAAGTCCTCGAAGTCCGCCGCGGAGAACACCAGCATCTCGCCCGCGCCGTTGTGGCGCATCATGTCGTCGCCCTGGCGCGGGGTGAGCATCTTCGTCCAGCGCTCGAAGTCGGCGACCTCGCCGCCCTTCTTCTGGGTGAAGAGGTTGTAGGCGATGCGCACGGTCAGCTCGCCGTCGGCGTGCAGCTTCTGGATGATGCCGTAGTCGTCCGGGTAGTTCTGGAAGCCGCCGCCCGCGTCGATGACGGAGGTGATGCCCAGGCGGTTGAGCTCGCGCATGAAGTGGCGCGTGGAGTTGAGCTGGTATTCGGGTGGAAGCCTGGGGCCCATGGCCAGCGTCGCGTAGAGGATGAGCGCGTTGGGGCTGGCCAGCAGCAGGCCCGTGGGGTTGCCCGCGGCGTCGCGCTGGATGTGGCCACCGGGCGGCTCCGGCGTGTCCTTCGTGTAGCCCACCGCGCGCAGCGCGGCGCGGTTGAGCAGGGCCCGGTCGTACAGGTGGAGGATGAAGACGGGCGTCTCCGGCGCGGCGGCGTTGAGCTCGTCCAGCGTGGGCAGGCGCTTCTCGGCGAACTGGTGCTCGCTGAAGCCGCCCACCACGCGCACCCACTGGGGCGCGGGCGTGCGGTCCACCTGGACGCGCAGCATGGCGAGCGCGTCCGCCAGCGAGCGCACGCCGTCCCAGCGCAGCTCCATGTTGTAGTTGAGGCCGCCGCGGATCAGGTGCGTGTGGCTGTCATTGAGGCCGGGCACCAGCCGCCGCCCGTTCGCGTCGATGACGCGCGTGCCTGGCGTCGCGAGCGCGAGGACGGTGGCCTCGTCGCCCACGGCCTTCACCCGTCCGTTCGCGACGGCGATGGCCGTCGCCTGGGGATGGTCCCTGTCCAGGGTGGTGATGCGCGCGTTGCGGACGATGAGGTCGGCCATGACGAGGGGACTCCGGGGGCTGGAGAGGGGGCGGACGTGGAGCGGAGGATGCGGCCCAGGGCGCCGGGCCGCATCCCCAGGATGGGTGAGGCCTAGTGGCCGCCGCCCTCGGAGGCGTTGAACATCGTCTTGGCGTACTGGAGGCCGATGCCATAGCCGCCCGCGTGCACGGCCGCGATGCCGGTGGTGAGCGCGTAGGTGGCGCCGCGCGCCCAGTCGCGCTGCAGCTCCAACAGGTACTGCACGCTGGTCATCGGCATGGCGCCCGCCTGGACCATCCGCTGCACGGCGCGCTCATGGGCCTCGTCCGACACGTCGCCGCATGCGTCGGTGATGACGTAGACCTGGAAGCCCTGGTCGATGGCCGACAGCGCCGGGCCGACGATGCAGACGCTCGTCCACAGGCCGGCGATGACCAGCCGGCCCTTGTCGAAGCGGTTGACCTGGTCCGTGACGTTCGCGTCCTCCCACGCGTTCATCGTGGTGCGGTCCACCACCCGGGCCTCGGGGAAGACCTCCGTGAGCTCCGGGAACAGCGGGCCGGAGAAGCTCTTCTCCGCCACGGTGGTCAGCAGCGTGGGGACGCGGAAGCCGGCGGCGGCCTTGGCGATGAGCGCGGTGTTGTTGCGCAGCATCGCGATGTCGATGGAGCGCGTCGCGAACGCCATCTGCGACTGGTGGTCGATGAGGACGAGCGCGTGGTCGTCCGGGGTCAGCAGGTTCTTGCCGGGGGTCGGCCGGGCGTTGGGCATGGGGGACTCTCGGGTGAGGGTGAGGGCCGCCATGGTGGGCGTCGCGCGCGGAGTTGGAAACACCCGGAAGAGCCGTGAACGACTCACCCAATCAGGGGAGGGCTCAGTCCTCGCGGCGCTCGTCGCTCGTGGGGGGAGGCTTGTGCGGTGTGAAGTCGACGACGCGCCTGCCGAACAGCCGGGCATCCAGCGAATAGGCGCCGGGGCCGAGCAGGGCCAGGGCGCAGGCGGACAGCAGGCGCACGCCCAGCGCCGCCCCGCCTGGCTGACCTCCCATGCCATGGATTGCATGGAATTGGAGCAGACAGCAGGCGAGCACGGAGATGGGCGTCAGGAATCCCAGACAGATGCCGAGTCCTGGAATGGCCAGCCATGGATGGACGGGCCGCGCGGCCGAGGGGTCGAGGAAGAACGACCATGCAACGGCGAGGCGCAGCAGGAACAGACCGATTCCCGCGGCACCCGCTGGGAACATCGAGAAGAGGCGTTGCACGGCGACAGGCTATCCGTGTCGCGTGGCTGGATGAATCTGCATCCCAGGGAGCGGGCGCTCCCCATTTCGAGGGAGGACAGCGGCGCGTGTCTCGGGGGTGGGCGGCGCGCATCGCTTCATGGCGGGTGTGATGACGCGGATGATATCGTCACGACATGACCGCGATGGATTCGAACATCCGCATCCTGGTGGCCGACGACCATCCCCTGCTGCGCGAGGGCCTGAGCGGGATGATCGCCGGTCAGCCGGACATGACCCTGGTCGCCGAGGCGGAGAATGGTGAGCAGGCATTGCAAGCCTTCCGGGCGCACCAGCCCGACATCACGCTGATGGACGTGCAGATGCCGCGCATGGGCGGCATCGACGCCATCTCGGCGATCCGCTCGGAGTTCCCCTCGGCGCGCATCATCGTGCTCACGACGTACCGGGGGGATGCCCAGGCGTTGCGCGCCATCAAGGCGGGGGCGTCCGGCTACCTGCTCAAGAGCATGTTGCGCAAGGACCTGGTGGAGACCATCCGCAGCGTCCACGCGGGGCGCCGCCGCATCTCCGCGGACATCGCGTCGGAGATGGCCGAGCACATGGCGGACGACGAGCTGACGACGCGCGAGCGCGACGTGCTGTGTCGCGTGGCCGCGGGCAACGCGAACAAGGAGGTCGCCGCGCAGATGGGCATCTCCGAGGAGACGGTCAAGACGCACATGAAGAACGTCCTGACCAAGCTGGGCGCGAAGGACCGCACGCACGCGGTGGTGATGGCGCTCAAGCGGGGCATCATCGACATCTGACGCGTCGCCGCGCGCCGGGGCTCAGCGCTGGCTGATGGGCTCCGGGTCGGCGGGTGCCTCGCGTGTCATCTCCACCATGGTGGGGCGCCAGCCGAGCCGGGCGAACATGCGCTGCGCGGGTTCGTTCCTCGCGGCGGTATGCAGCACGACCCGGGGGACGCCCAGCGCGGTGAGCCGGCGCATCAGCTCCTCGGCGAGCAGGGCGCCCACGCCGCCCTTCCGGGCCTTCGGCTCCACCCACAGGTCGTGGAAGGCGCCGGCGCTGTCCAACAGGGCGTTCCAGTCCACCGGCTCGACGCGACCATAGGCGTAGCCGACGACCTCTCCGTCCAGCTCCGCGACGATGACGACGGCGTCCCTGCGTCGTGCCTCGCGTCCCAGCCAGGTCCGGTAGCCCGCCTCCACGTCATCCGGGAGCATGAAGCGTTGGGCGTCGAACTCGTGGTGTTTGTGGGCCAGGGCGGCGCCCATGCGACCCAGGGCGGGCTCGTCGGCGGCGCTCGCGGCGCGAATCTTGAGAGGCACGTGGATGCTCCGGTGAGGGGCCGCGCGGAGGGGCGCGGACGGGGGGCTTTTCTCATACCGCCGGGGGTGCAGGCGCGCCCGGGTTGCGCTCCGACGTGTGTCATCCAGAGGGGGCTCCCGGTGTCCATGGGCGGACAGGTGCTCCGAGGTGTCGAGCACGGGACGGTGCGCGTCGAGATACCGGGACATGGTCATCCGCGTCACCGCCACCGCCGACATGGGGCACGGGAGGCGCGTCCTGTCCGTGGATGAAGATGGCGCCGGAGGTCGTCGGCGGCTCAGTCGGGTGCGCGCCCGTCTCGACGCGGTGCGCGTGGGCCTGGGTTGCGCGAGCCTCATGACGTCTGTAGCCTGAGATCACATCCCGCGCGTTCGCGGTCGGTCTCGCCAGCCGGACCCAACTCGGCGTCTCATGTGTCCCTGCAGTCCCGTCTGGTGTGGTCCTCGCGCGAGAGTGTCGCCGCGCAGCTGGTTGCCCTCCTGGAAGAGTCACCCCGAGAGTCCATCGACCTGAGGTTTCGCTGCATCTCGTTGCTCGGCGTCTTCGGAAGCGATGCGCAGGTTCCGTTGCTGAAGGGGTTCGTCTTCGACCCGACCGAGCCCTATCGCATCCGCCTCAACGCGTTGCGCGTGGCGACGAACCTCGGCATGACGCTCACTGGAGAGGAGTTCGTCCGGCTCATGGAGACGCCCGCCGGTGAGGGCGGCTGGACCCCGAACCTGTTCGGGCTCTTCGACTACGCGAGGCTCGCGTCCTTCGATGAGCCCATCCAGGGCGCGCTGCATCGCCTGTCTCCCGAGGACCGGAGCAAGCTCCTGCGCTCCCCAGGTTGGGTCCCGCAGCCTCCGGAGCTGGAGGCGTGGCTGTTCGAGCTGTGGTGCCATTCCGACCGTCACCTGCTGGTGGCCCCGGACGCGAACGTGCCCGAGGGGGAAGAACTCAACGTCACCGTTGCGGTGTCCCGGCGTGAGCGTCCCGAGGCCTGGCGGCTGCTCGTTGAATGGAGCGAGGGACTGGGAGAGCGCCAACTGGAGGAACTGCTATCGCGCCTGCATCGTTGGGCTGGGCCGGAAGGGGTGGCGCGGCTCGCGAGCGCCTCCAGCGCCTTCCACGACTTCGTCGCGAGGCGGCTCTTGCTCCCGCTCGATGCGCTTCTGGCTCACTGGGGGGAGGAGGAGCTGCTGCGTCGCCTGGACCGTGTCGTGCAGGCGGAGAACGTCTCGTCCATCGTGCCGCATGGCCTCGTGAGGGGCCCCCGGTTCTTCGATGAGGTCGTGGAGTTGATGGTGTCGTGGGAGGTCGCCCGACAGCGCGTGCTGTACCGACGCCTCTGTGACTTCGGCATCGCGTCGGAGGTGCGGTTCGACCTGTACCGCCGGCTTCGGAAGGACGCTCCATCCGCCGCCGCGTGCTGGATGCTCGTCGCATGGCGCTATCCCGACAACAGGGACCTCGTGCTGCGAATCCTCGAGAGGGTCATCACCCGTGCTCCGATGCCCGAGGACCGTCCCGTGCTCCTGCTGGCGCTCCGGGAGACGGACGTGGCGGTGCAGCGCGCGGCGCTCTCGGCGTTGCTCGCGTTGGGCGAGAGCGGGCCGGGGTGGGTGGATCGACTCCAGTCCTTGTCCCACTCCGAGAGCCCGGAGGTCCGTGTCCTCGCGTTCGCGGGGTTGGCCCGACACGGCGCGCGAGAAGGGTTGGCGGCACTCCGGCGGATGGCCGTCGATGCGCCCGACTGGCACGTGCGGAGTGTCGCCATCGAGTGGCTCGGCGCCCTGGATGCCGAAGACAGCCGACCCTTGTTCGTGGACGTGCTCACCCAGGTGGTCGCGGGAACAGAAGGGGTCGACTCCGGGGGAACGAAGAATGGGTGGAGCGACACGGCGTTCGGAGCGCTCTCCCGGAGGGGGCGGGACGAAGACCTCTCCCTCCTGCTGGAGATGCGTCTGCGAGGCATCAGCACCCAGGCCGCCGACAACCACTTCAGGCACCACCTGGCCCGCCAGGAAGGGGAGCCCGTCGGTGACTGGCCTCCGCGCAACACGGGCGACAGCTGGTGCGAGGGATGCCTGATGTACGAGCAGCCGGCGCGGACACGCCCTAGTCCATCGAGCGGTCGTGACACGCCCGAGGGGCGCACCGGGCTCAACGGGACGCAGGCGCTCGTCCCGACGCGCCCGCGGTGAGCCGGAGGTTCAGCGGGCGGCCTTGGGCTTCTGGACGTGGCGGCGCGCGCGGAACTCGGAGCGCAGCATGTCCATCATCCCCGCCCCGGCGATCCCCGCGATGGCCAGTCCGCCGAGCGTCACCGCGTAGCTGGCCACGCCCGCGTTGCCGCACTCGACGCAGGCGACCGCCGGGTCGTCCGGCTCGAAGTGCACCGGCAGCTTCGTCCCCGTCGCGTACTTGTGGGTCAGCCGCTGGGCCTCGCTCAAGGCCCCCGTGTCGTTGCCACCGAAGGAGATGGTGTCCGCCGTGTAGGGGTGGCCGGACACCGCATACGTATAGCGGACCTCCGGATGGAAGCGCGTGTTGCGCCGGCTGTGCATCGTCTCCACCGTCGAGGACACGACCGTGCCCTCGGTGGTGGGCCAGCGCTGGCTCGCGTGCGCCCGGTACAGCATGCGACCGCCGCCAAAGGCCAGCATCGCGCCGAAGAGCAGCATCAACCCCGCCATCATCGCCTTCATCATCGTCCTTCGTCCTTTTCGTCCCGCGCGGCCCGTGCCGCGTCACGGCGCCCCGGTGGGCATCCGTGGTTCACTTCATGCAGTGCATGGGGCGAGCCACCCTGTTCCCGTCGCGGGCAATGCGTCCCGGCTGGGGCATTTCGCCCCGCGTGGGGCAAACCGCCCCATGGTCGCCCGCCGACTGGAGACATGCGGGCTCCCCGTGGAGAGCTATCGGGGGCAGACTGTCCCTCGCATGGCTTCTTTCGATACCGAACGCGACACCGCTCGCCGCATCGCCCGCGAGGCGGGCAGGCTCCTGCTGGAGGTCTACGCCACGCCCTTCTTCGTGGAGCACAAGGCGGGAGGCCTGGGGCCCGTCACGGAGGCGGACACCCGCGCCAACGAGCTCATCGTCACGGCCCTGAAGCGGGCCTTCCCGGGCGACGGCGTCGTCGCCGAGGAGTCGGACAACGGCGCGGACGCCCGCCGCTTCGAGCGGTGCTGGTTCGTGGATCCGCTCGACGGCACGCAGGAGTTCGTCAACCGCAACGGCGAGTTCGCCATCCACATCGGTCTGGCCGTCGGCGGGGAGGCGACGCTGGGCGTCGTCTACCGGCCGGTGGGGGACCGGCTCTACTCGGGCGTGGTGGGGCAGGGCGGCGACGTGGAGGTCGACGGCGAGCGCCGGCCGCTGCGCGTGTCGGACGTGGCGGAGCCCGCGCGGCTCCGGTTGGTGGTGTCGCGCTCCCACCGCTCGAAGCTGACGCAGCAGGTGGTGGCGCGGCTGGGCATCGAGCGGCAGCAGGAGTCCGGCTCGGTGGGCATCAAGTGTGGCCTGCTCGCCGAGGCCGCCGCGGACCTCTATCTCCACGTCAGCGACAAGAGCTATCGCTGGGACAACTGCGCGCCAGAGGCCGTGCTGCGCGCGGCGGGCGGCATCCTCACGGACCTGGGTGGCGCGCCGTACCGCTATGACGGCGTGGAGCTGCAGAACAAGCGCGGACTGCTGGCGTGCAACGCCGCCGCGTTCCCCCGCGTCCAGCCGGTGGTCGCGGACTTCGCGCGCGAGGCGGGGCTGCTCGGATAGTCGTCAGGTCCGCTCGGAGGCGCGCCGGAGCTCGGCGAACAGGCGCGCCAGGTCCTCGAGCTGGTAGTGCGCGTTGAGGCCGCTCGGATTGGGCAGCACCCACAGTCGCGTGTCGCCCAACGTCTCGGGTTGGAGCCCCAGCTCCGCCTTGGGGCGCCCGAAGGCGGTGCGGTAGGCGCCCACGCCCAGCACCGCCAGGAAGCGCGGCCGGTGGCGGCGCACCTTGGCCTCCAGCGCCTTGCCCCCCTCGCGCAACTCCGAATTCTCCAACTGGTCCGCGGTCGCGGTGGCGCGGTCCACGACGTTGGTGATGCCCAGGCCCCGCTCGAGCAGGAGGTCCTGTTCGGACGGGCGGAGCTGCCGCGGGGTGAAGCCCGACGCGTGCAGCGTGGGCCAGAAGCGGTTGCCCGGGCGGGCGAAGTGGTGGCGCATCACCACCGAATAGAGGCTGGGGTTGATGCCGCAGAAGAGGACGCGCAGCCCGGGGGCGAGGATGTCGGGCATGGAGCGGCCGATGGCGGCGTCGAGCTGCTCGCGCGTGGGCCCGCGGGATGGAGGCATGGGGCGATATCGCCCCGTGCCCCGGACGAAGGCAATGACTTCGTCCAGGGCGCCACGCGGGACGCTCGCGCGGCTGGTGGGAGGCCCCGAGGTGGGGCAGGCTCGGCCCCCCGTTCGCCCGACTCCCGGCGGACGGCCGACCCTTCCACCTCCGTCCGAGGAGCCCCGCCCATGTCGCGTATCGTGACGCTGACGCTCAACCCGGCCATCGACGTGGCCACGTCGGTGCCGACCGTCACCCCGGAGCACAAGCTGCGCTGTGGCGCCGTGCGCAGGGACCCCGGGGGCGGCGGCATCAACGTGGCGCGCGTGGTGCGGGAGCTGGGCGGCGAGTCCATCGCCGTCTACACGCGCGGCGGCGCCACGGGGCTGTTGCTGGAGGAGCTGTTGGAGGAGAAGGGCCTGCTGCGCCGCTCGATTCCCGTGGAGGGCGGGACGCGCGAGAGCTTCACCGTGGCCGAGGGGACGAGCGCGCGCGAGTACCGCTTCATCCTCCCGGGGCCCGTGCTGTCCGAGAAGGAGTGGCAGCGCTGCCTGGACGCGGTGGCGGACGTGTCCGTGGGCGCCGCCTTCATCGTCGCCAGCGGCAGCCTGCCCCAGGGCGTGCCCGACGACTTCTACGCGCGCGTGGCCCGGCTGGCCCGGCGCCTGGGCGTGCGCGCGGTGGTGGACACCAGCGGGCCACCGCTGGCGGCGGCGCTGGAGGAGGGGGTGTACCTGGCCAAGCCCAACCGGCGGGAGCTGCGCGAGCTGACGGGGCTCGTGGCGGAGGACCTGGCCACCCAGGCCGGCGCCGCGCGCGAGCTGGTGGCCCGGGGGAGCGCGGAGGTGCTGGCGGTGTCCATGGGCGCGGATGGCGCGCTCCTGACGACGCGGGACGGGCAGCTCCGGGCGACGACGCCCCCCATCGAGACGCACAGCTCCGTGGGGGCGGGGGACAGCTTCCTGGCCGGGCTGACGCTGGCGCTGGCGCGGGGGCGGCCCCACGACGAGGCCCTGAGGTGGGGCATCGCCTCCGGCACGGCAGCGCTCCTGTCCCAGGGGACGGACCTGTGTCGGCGGGCGGACGTCGAGCGCTTGTTCACCCAGGTGATACCCCTCCCCCTGACGTGAGGGGCGTCCTCGGGTGACCCGGGGAGGGGGCGCCTCTCTGGCCAGGGGGCGACCGGGGGGCGGGGGGCACGCCGCCTCTTTCCTCGGGACAAGCAAGGCCGGGAACGGACAGAGTGCGCCTCCGCGTGTCCGCAACCACTTCCTCGCCGTCGTCTCCTGCTCGCCTCGGGCTCTGGCATTGGGTCGCCTTCGTCGTGGGCGTGACGCCCCTGGTGGTCTACGCGTTCTCCCCGCGCGTCGGTGACCTGGACCTCTACTTCAAGACGGCGAGGGCCTTCCTCGCCGGCGCGACGCCCAACCAGGACTTCCGCTTCGAGTATCCGCCGTACGCGCTGCTGTGGTTCGTCCCGGCCGCGTGGCTGCGCGCCACGCAGTGGGAGTTCGTGCCCGTCTTCGGGCTCCAGCTGGCGTTCCTGGATGGGTTCATCAAGTGGGTGCTGCTGGTGGAGGGCGCGCGGCGATGGGGGCGCACGTGGCGCTCGTTCGTGCCATGCGTGGCGTACTCGCTGACGTCGTGGGCGGCGGCGCTCTACTACCTCAAGCGCTACGACCTCATCCCCGCGACCCTGACGATGGTCGCGCTGCTGGCGCTCTGCCGCAGGCGCGACACGCTGGCGGGGCTGGCGCTGGCGGTGGGCGTGGTGACGAAGCTGTATCCGGTGGTGCTGGTGCCCCTGGCGCTGGTGGTCTGCTGGAGGCGCGGCACGTTGACCCGGCTGTGGGTGGGGCTGACGCTGGGCGTGGCGCCGCTGCTGCCGCTGAGCCTGGTGTGGCCGTGGTGGGGCTTCGCGAGTTTCCATGTCGACCGGGGCCTCCAGGTGGAGTCGCTCGGGGCGTCGCTGTTGTGGGCCGCCCAGCAGCTGGGGCTCGTCCACGGCGTGACGTGGGTACACGCGCCGGCGGCGTACGAGCTCCATGGCGTGCTGGCGCAGGGCGTGCGGGTGGTGTGCCGGTGGCTGTGGGTGCTGGGCTCGCTGGGGATGGCCGCGGTGGGGATGTGGTCGGTGCATCGCCGCCAGCCGGAGCAGGTGGAGGACCTGGCGCGGCTGGTGCTCGGGCCGCTGGTGGTCTTCATCATCCTCAACCCGGTGCTCAGCCCCCAGTTCCTCACCTGGGTGATGGGCGCGGCGGCGCTGGCGCTGTTGTCCGGCTCGCGCACGGTGCCGGTGCTCATCCTCGCGGCGGCCATCCTCTCCCGCGGCGTCTTCGTGGGCGCGTCGTACCGCACGGGGCTGGGCGGCCCCCAGACGCTGCTGCTGCTGCTGCGCAATGGCATGCTGTTCGTCGCCGGGTGCCTGCTGCTGCGCGACACCCTGCGCCGAGCGAGCGCGCGCAAGGTGCCGGCGGGCCACCCGCCGCCGGTGGCCTACCTGCCCCTGCCGATGGAGGCGGCCGGGGCCCCCGACGCCGGTGGCGCGACTCAGCGGCGGTAGAGCACGCCGCCCTTCATCACCCAGCGCACCCGGCGCAGCGCGGTGATGTCGCGCGTCGGGTCGCCCTCGATGGCGGCGAGGTCCGCGAGGAGCCCGGCCTTCACCTGGCCGAGGCGGTCGTCGAGGTGGAGCATGCGCGCGTTGCCGGAGGTCGCGGCCTGGAGCGCCTGGGCGGGGCTCATGCCGTACTCCACCATCAGCTCCAGCTCGCGCGCGTTGTCCCCGTGCGCGAAGACGCCCGAGTCACCACCCGCGCACATGGGGACACCCGCGGCGAGGGCGGCGCGGAAGCTGGCGCGCTTCTCCTGGAGGAGCGCGGGCTCCGGGTCCACGCCCTTCCGGTAGCCCCGGTAGCGGAAGACGGCGTCGCTGGCGGCGAGCGTGGAGCACAGGAAGACGCCCTTCTGGGCCATGAGGCGGAAGACCTCCGGTGTGCCGCCATCGCCGTGCTCGATGCTCTCCGCCCCCGCGAGCACGGCGCGGCGCATGCCTTCGGGCGTGCTGCTGTGGACGGCTACCGGGCGCCCGCCGTCGCGGGCGGTGGCGACGATGCGCTGCATCTCCTCGAGGGAGAAGGTGGGCCTCGCCTCGCCGTTGGGTCCCCAGCGGTAGTCGCCATACACCTTGATCCAATCCGCGCCTCGGCCCATCTGTCCGCGCACGGCGCGAATCAGCGCGTCGACGCCGTCCGCCTCCTCCGCGCCCTGGGGGACGTGCCATTCGGGCGCGAAGCCCTTGGGGCCGTAGCTGCCGGTGGCCACCAGCGCGCGTGTCACCACCAGCAGGCGGGGGCCTGGGATGAGGCCCTTCTGGATGGCCTGCTTGAGGCCGACGTCCGCCTCGGCGGCGCCCTCGGTCCCCAGGTCCCGCGCGGTGGTGAACCCCGCGAGCAGCGTCTGCCGCGCGTGCTGGGTGGCGCGGACGATGCGCACGGTGAGGGGCTCCTCGAGGACCTGGTCGTTCCAGCTCGCCTCGTCGTATGGGTGGAGCAGCATGTGCGAGTGGCCCTCGATGAGACCGGGCACGAGCGTGGTGTCGGGCAGGTCGAGCACCTCCGTGCCCTCCGGGGGCTTCACCGTCGCCGCCGGGCCCGCGCTCACGATGCGCTCTCCCGTCACCAGGACCGCCCAGCCTTCATGCGGCCTGGGGGTGACGCCATCGAAGACCCGTGCGGGGCGCAGCAGGTAGGACCTGGGGGCGGGCGCCGCGGGCTGCTGGGCGCTGGCAACCGCGGAGAGGGTGATGAGTGTGAGGAGGAGGGAGCGCATGGGCGGATGGGGAAGGAGGGCAGCCGCGATGATGGCTCACGGGCGGGCGAGCCGTCACTCCGCCGGTCCGTGGGCGGACGGACGAGGGGTGTCCGCCGAGCGACGCTCGGTCGCTCCGAGGCGCTGCGGGCGGGTGGGGTGGTCGTTAATGAGGGGGCATGAACCGCAACCCAGGCGTGACGGCGCTGCTCCCCGTGGAGGTCGAGTTCCAGAAGGAGAAGGCGCAGGGGCTGCGGCGCACCGGTGAGAAGCTGGAGCAGGCGCTCGCGGCGCTGGCGAGCGCGGAGCACGCCCTGGGGCCGGTGGGGGCTCCGGGGCGGGCCGCGCGGTTGCTGCGCTACACCGAGCTGCGCCAGGAGGCGGAGCGGCAGCGCTGGTACCTGATGGTGCAGCGCGAGGCGTGCGGCATGCGCAACCACACCGAACTGGACCTGTTGTTCCCGATGCCGCCCCGCGTCTGGGAGTGAGCCGGGGTCAGGGGGCGGAGCGCCAGGCGGCGATGGCGAGCAGGACCCAGCCGACGAGGAAGCCGGTGCCGCCCAGCGGGGTGATGGCCCCGAGCGCGCGGACGCCCGAGAGCGCGAGCGCGTAGAGGCTGCCGGAGAAGAGGACGATGCCCACGAGCATGGCCCAGCCGGCTCCGGAGAGGAGGGAGGAGGGGCGCAGGGTGCCGAAGAGGCCCACGGCCACCAGTCCGAGCGCGTGGTACATGTGGTAGCGCGCGCCGGTCTCGAAGATGACCAGGAGGTCGGGGGAGAGGCGGGCCTTGAGGCCATGCGCGCCGAATGCGCCCGCCGCCACCGCCAGGAACGCGTTCACCGCACCGAGGACGAGCCACCACCGCATCATCGAGCGCCTTTCATCGGAAGTCCGACTGATGCACGCTACACCGCCGTTGACGGAGCGTCCCGGCCGACGTGAACTCCGGTCGCTCCCTCCCGAATGACATCCCCCACTTTTACTCCTTCCCCCGAGCCGCTTCCCTTCGAGCTGCGTCCGTCCTCCATCCAGGGCACGGGCGCGTTCGCCACCCGCCGCATCCCCAAGGGGGCGCGCATCATCGAGTACATCGGTGAGCGCATCACCCAGGAGCAGGCCGACCTCCGTTACGACGACGAGGCGATGGGACGGCACCACACCTTCCTCTTCAACCTGGACAACAAGACGGTGCTCGACGCGGGCACCCTGCACAACGAGTCGCGGTACATCAACCACTCGTGTGAGCCCAACTGCGAGGCGCTCATCGAGAAGGGACACATCTACATCTTCGCCCGCCGCGCCATCGCCGAGGGCGAGGAGCTGGTCTACGACTACGCCTACGAGCGCACGCCGGACATGGGACCGGAGTCGGAGGCCCTGTACGTCTGCAAGTGCGGCTCTGCCCGGTGCCGGGGCACCATCCTCGCCCCCGAGAAGAAGGCCCCCGCCCGGAAGAAGAAGGCCCCGGCGAAGAAGAAGTCCGGCGTGAAGAAGGCGGACGCCAGGGCCGCGAAGAAGACGCGGGGCAAGAAGGGCGCTCCCGAGAAGCGCGCGACGAAGAAGGCCGGGGGGCGGAAGAAGGCCGCCTCGGGCGGTCGCAAGCGCTCCGGGCGCTGAGCCCTCGTATCAGGACGTCCCGTTGCCAGGACCCACGGTTCTCTCTCGAACCGTGGAGTCCGGGCCCCTCCTCGTGACGGTGTCCGGACCCGGACGTCACGTCGATTCAGTCCTGGCCTGGAGGGCACGCGGGCAACATGGCCGGGACCTTGTAGGGGGGCTGCTCGCCAATCCAGCGATAGGCCCGTCCACACTCACAAATGCCCTCTCCCTTCCAGGTCTTGTGGGAGGGCTCGTCGTACCCGGTGTCCCGACAGGCCGTCGTGCAGGGCACCGGGTCGTCCGCCAGGGACATCTCCCGGGTCGAGACACCGGCAGGTGTCCGCGTGAGGTCGGGCTCGGCTCCGCCACAGCCCGCCGTGAAGCCTGACATGCACAGCCACACGGTGATGCCTGGGTTCAAACGCATGGTGTCTCCTTGGGGGCCGCGCTGGCTTGGGTTGACGGAGATTGCTGAGAGTGTGAGCAGGGTTCCATGGGGCGGCGGTCGACGGGCGAGGTCTGTTCCCGAGACGTGGTGGGGGGCATGCGGCGCTCGAACGGGCCATCGACGTCCGGCGTAGAGTGACGGCATGAACGACGTCCTCTCCTTCCTGGTGACCGGGGCTGTCGAGCCCCCCGTGCTGGACTCGGTCGATGGGTGGTGGCGCCAGCATCTGGAGCTGGCTCGGCGCTTCTCCGTCCCCGCCGACCTGGCGCTGGCGGGAGGCTTCCGCGCGGATCGGCTCGGGTTCGCCTTCGCCTCGGGCTATCACGCGGCGCATCGCGCCCTGTTCCCCGGGCTCCCCGAGGACCGACCCACCGCGCTCTGCGCCACGGAGTCCACGGGCGCGCACCCCGCGGCCATCCAGACGCGCCTGTCGCGCGAGGAGGGCCCGTGGACGCTGTCGGGTGAGAAGTCTTTCGTCACGCTGGGGACGAGCGCGGAGCTGCTCCTCGTGGTGGCGACGGAAGGACAGGACGCGCAGGGGCGCAATCGCTTGCGTCTGGTCGCCGTGGATTCGAAGCGCGCGGGAGTCCACGTTGCGCCGTTGCCGGAGCTGCCCTTCGTGCCCGAGGTTCCTCACGCGGAGGTGTGGTTCGAGGACGTTCGGGTCGCGCCGGAGGAGGTGCTTCCTGGCGATGGATACGCTCGGTACTTGAAGCCGTTCCGCACCGTGGAGGACAGCCATGTCCACCTCGCGGTGCTCGGGTGGCTCCTCCAGGTCGGGCGGCGGAGTGGCTGGCCGGATGCCGTGCGCGAGGAGTTGCTCGCGCTCGCGGTCATGATGCGGGGCGTCTCGCTCGCGGACCCGGCGGCGGTGGCGACCCACCTCGCGCTCGGAGGGGCGCTCGAGATGACTCGTGGGGCGTTGGAGCGATGCGAGCCATTGTGGGCTTCCGTCGATGCGGCCACTCGCGAGCGTTGGGAGAGGGACCGACGGCTGTTGGGCGTCGCGGGGAAGGTGCGCGCGAAGCGATTGGAGGCCGCGAGGGCGCGCCTCTCCGGGGGCTCGTCGGAGGGCTCGTCCTTGGTTTGACGCTGGCCCGCCGTCGAGGACGGGCTGCCCCGAGGCTCGTGGATTCTCCTCAGGTCGCCTTCAACTCATGTCCCTCGGGAGCGTTCAGGGACACGCGGGCTCCATGTCGTGTCGGGCTCCTCTGGTAGTGCTGGCTCGGGCTCATGGGGTCGAGTCCAGAACCGGAGGACAAGGATGCGCGCGAGAGTGGGCGGCTGGCTGGTGCTGGCGCTTGTCTTGACGGGGTGCTCGACCCCACGGCTGGTGCGTCTGGACACGGGGCACGGTCGTGCGCTCGTGCATGCTCCCTCCAGCGAGGAGGGCGCCGAACTCGTCGAACTGGATGCCGACGAGTTCGAGGCGGCGGTGGTGGAACTCGCGCGGGACGTGAGGCCATTCGCCAATCCCTTGCGGGAGGCCCGTCAGCGCTTCGGAGTCCCCGAGAGAGGTGGAGTGTATGTGTATCAGCCTCGGGGGCCACGGCTCCTGCCTCAGGGCGAGGAGACTGACCCGGATGGGCCGCGCTTGTTGGAGACCTACGCGGACGATGAGCTGACGCGGGCGTATGGCCGTTGGTGCGAGCGCAAGCGTCAGCCCGGAGATTGCCTGCGTCTGTTGGCGGAGGGCCCGCTGCTGGCGAGCGATGGGAAGTACTCGCTGGCGATGGCCCTCGCCATGGAGTCGGTCTGGGAGGAGACGGCGGAGGCGTTGGAGGACATGGCCGACCCGAGGCGGGGAAAGCGTACGGGGAAGTCCTGGGGGAGAACGCGGCGCGCATCTTCGTGATGCTGGCGACGGCGGCCATCGGCAATACGGTGGGGCTCGCGGCGAAGGCGCCGAGTTTGCCGGGCTCGGCGCAGGCGGCGGTCGCGGTGGAAGCCCAGGCGGGCTACGCGTATGCGGCCATGGGGGGAGTGCGGTCCGTGGCGATGACGGCCGAGGGCTTCACCATCGCGCTGGCGCCCAATGCGCTCGCCATGGCGAGCCGTGGAACGCAGAGTGGCGGCACGCGAGAGCACCACATCGCGACCGACAAGAACAGCATCTCCGTCGCGCGAGGCGGGCCCTGGACTCCGCGGTTCAAGAGAATCTTCAAGAAGGCCGGGATGGAGCTGAAGGACCCCGAGAACATCGTGCCCATCCAGGGCCACAAGGGTCCCCATCCGCAGCGGTATCATGAGCTGGTCTTCCGACGGCTGGACAGCGCGACCGCACGCTGTCGCTCGGTGGAGGAGTGCCGCAAGGCCCTGACGAAGGCTCTCGAGCGGCTGGCCAAGGAAGCTGTAACGAAAGGGACGGACATCAACAGGTTCCTCACCGAACGGTAGCAGCGATAGAACCGCGCCATGTCGACCCGATTCTTCGACCTCGCAGAGAACGTTCAGCCTGGGAGCTGGTCCCTGGGAGACCCCGAGAACGAACGAGGCGAGGAAGTGGAAGATCCTTGGAGCTTCCGCGCGGGGCGGCCCGTCCAGCGCCAAGACTCCCTCAAGGTGCCGGTCGACGAACCAGGCAAGGCGCTGGATTTCTCGACGGCGGGCGTGGGCGTGACGCCGGTGGTTCATGTCAGGGTGGCCGAGATCTTCAAGGAACTGGCCCCGCATGACGTGCAGCTCATCCCCGTGGACATCCAGGGACACCCGGAACAGTTCCTCATCCTCGTGGCCACGAAGCTCATCCGCTGCATCGACGACGGAGCGTCCAAGGTGCAGCGCTGGGGGCTGGAGGATGGTCTGCCTGAGAAGGTCGGTCAGTATTACGCCGTCGATGACATGCGCATCGACCCCTCGAAGGTGGGCGACGCCAAGGTCTTCCGCACGGAAGGTTGGGACATCGCCCTCATCGTCTCCCAGGACATCAAGGAGGCGCTCGAGCGCGCGAAGGTCACCGGCGTGAAGTTCACCCCCGTGTCGAAATGAAAAGGGCCGTGGTCCCGAGCGGACCACGACCCTGGCACCACGAGGCGCCGCGGCCTTCAGTACCGGCCGCCGCCCACCGCCGAGACGATGGCGGAGAGGATGCGGTTCTCCACGCCCCACACGGCCTTGTTCAGGCCCTTGATGCCGGCGCCGCGCAGGTAGTCCGTGAAGTCGTGCAGCGCGGTGGAGCGCTGGAGGCCCTCGCCCCCGGCCGCGAAGAGCAGCGGCGTGTTCGGCGCTCCCGTCAGGCCCAGGTCCGGACAGGCCTCGGAGAGCTTCGCCGGGTCGATGCCCGTCGCCGCGGACAGCATCGCCACCGTGAACTTGTGCACCGGCAGCTCGCGCGCGTTCGGCACCTTCTTCAGCACCTTGGCCCGCGTCTCCGGGTCCGTGGCCAACTGGTCCAGCGTCACCTTGGACATCGCGATGAGCTGCTCGTTCGTCACCTTCTTGCCGTCCAGGATGGCGCGGCCCAGCAGCGACGCGGGCGTGTCACCCTTGATGCTGATGTCGTTGCCCGGCACCTTCTGCATCCGCTCCCAGATGGCCTGCACCGCCTTGCCCACCTCGGTGTCCGGCCCGCCACGCCACGCGCCCGGCGTGGGCTGCGTCACCGCCGCCTGCGCCGGCGCCAGCTTCGCCTCGAAGGTGCTCAGCTGCGCGTGCCCCACCGCCGCCGCCTTCGCCGGCGCGGTCGCCTGCTGCGCGGCGTTCCGGGACGGAAGCTCGGCCGTCTGGGGGAGGTTCGAGGAGACGATGCGGGGGCGGCTGCGGATGGGGTCCATGCTCAAGGGGCGTCTCCAAGGTCGACGAATCGCGGAATTATCGCAGGAAGCCGGTAAAGGTTGTGCCTCGGTGGACGCAACGGCCGTGCACTCCTCGCGAGGGCCGCTATGGTGCGCCCCCATGAAGCGTTTCCCCAAAGAGTTCGCCGATCTGCTCACCCCCAAGGGCCGCCGCATCCTCGACGGCAAGGACACGTCCGTGGCGGGGGTGCTCCTCGACCCTGTTCGACGCTTCGTGTCATTGGCGGGTGTCGTGGACGCCGCGAAGGCCGCCGCCTGTCGCGACCTCCTCGATGGCGCACTGCGTGAAACGCTGGTGCCCATGGAGGACCCCATCCCGCACGACTCCATCTCCGGGATGACGATGAACTACATGGAGCTGCTGCCCAAGACGGTGCGCGTGCGCACGGCGCTGTTGGAGAGCCGCCGCACGCGCTCGTGGAAGGCGGCGGAGCAGGTGGGGCTCGTCGCGATGATGCACTCGGAGACCTTCGCCGCCTTCGCGGCGGTGGTGAGCGGCCGGACGCTGCGGCGCGGCTGGGGCATCCAGGCGCTGTGCTACGGCCCGGGCGACTATTCGGGACCGCACAACGACCACCACCCGGAGGAGGAGGAGGCCCGGGACGGCTACGTGGACATGCACCTGAGCCTCACGATGCCGGGTGTGGACCACCAGTACCTCGTCTACGAGAAGGACGGGCACCTGACGGAGATGACGAAGGTGAGCACGGTGGGCGGAATCACGGTGTACCGGCTGCCCTTCTGGCACTACACGACGCCGCTGCTCGCCCGCCGGGGCGCCGAGGCCTCGTCCCGCCGGTGGGTGCTGCTGGGCACGTTCCTGGACGCGGCGCCCAACGCCCGCCGGGGCACCACGGTCGCCCCTCCCGGGGCGCCCGAGCGTCGCGTGGTGGCGCCGCGCGCGTGATTCAGGCGTGGCGGCGGGGCCGGTCGGAGTTAGCTTCGGGGCGCACATGAGCCCCACCGATACCGATTCCCTGGCCAAGGACCTGCTCGACTTCATCGACGCCTCGCCCACGCCGTACCACGCGGTGCGCGAGACGGCCCGTCGTCTGGAGCAGGCGGGCTACCGCGCCCTCGACGAGCGCGAGCCCTGGTCGCTGAAGGCCGGCGACCGCGTCTACGTCACCCGGGGTGACACCAGCATCGCCGCCTTCCAGCTGGGCACCGCGCCCGTCGACCGCGCGGGCTTCCGGCTCGTCGGCTCGCACACGGATTCGCCCAACCTGCGCCTCAAGCCGAACGCGCAGGCGACGAAGAACGGCTACCAGCAGCTCGGCGTCGAAATCTACGGCGGCGTCCTGCTGCACACGTGGACCGACCGCGACCTGTCGCTGGCGGGCCGCGTGGTGACGCTGAAGGACGGGCGTCCGGTGGGCCACCTGGTGGACTTCCGCCGGCCGCTGTTGCGTGTGCCCAACCTGGCCATCCACCTCAACCGGGGCGTCAACACCGACGGGCTCAAGCTCAACCCGCAGGACCACATGGTCCCGGTGCTCGGCCTGGAGAGCGCGGGCGCGGTGGACCTGCGCGCCCTGCTGGTGCAGGAGCTGGCCAGGGGCGGCGTGAAGGCGGAGGCCGGCGACCTGCTCGGCTACGACCTGTGCCTGTACGACCTCCAGCCGTCCACCCGCTCGGGCGTGCACTCGGAGTTCCTCCACGCGCCGCGCCTGGACAACCTGGCCAGCTGCCACTCGAGCCTGACGGCGCTGCTGGCCTCGTCCGCGCCTCCCGAGGCGACCCGCGGCGTGGTGCTGTTCGACCACGAGGAGGTGGGCAGCCGCAGCGCGCAGGGCGCCGCGTCGCCGTTCCTGCGCACCCTGCTGGAGCGCATCACCCTGTCGCACTCGGACGGGAAGCCGGACGCCTTCCACCGCGCCATCGCCCACTCGTTCCTGGTGAGCGCGGACATGGCGCACGCCGTCCACCCCAACTACGCGTCGCTGCACGAGCCGAAGCACCAGCCGCAGATGGGCCAGGGGCCGGTCATCAAGTCGAACGTGAACCAGTCCTACGCGACGGATGGCGAGTCGTGGGCCTTCTTCACCGCGCTGTGCCGCGAGGCCGGCGTCACGCCCCAGCACTTCGTCACCCGCACGGACCTGGGCTGCGGCAGCACCATCGGCCCCATCTCCGCGGGGCAGCTCGGCATCCGCACCGTGGACGTGGGCAACCCCATGCTGTCCATGCACTCCATCCGGGAGATGGCGTGCGTGACGGACATCGCGTCCATGGTCGCGGTGCTGCGGCGGCTGTTCGCGTAGCGTGCGCGACGCGACACGCGGGCCGGTGGTAGACCTGTCCCTCGTGACGTGGATTCGCGCAGGCGGTCCCTGGTGGGGTGAGCCACCGTGGCGCGGGGCCCTGGGCCCCCAGGCGTCGCGGCGCGTGCTCCCCCGGCAAGCGCGGGCCTGGCGGACGAGGACGATGCTCGCCCGGGCCGCGCGCTGGCTGCGCCACCCCCGGCGGGTGCTGTACGTGGGCCGGCCGGGACACGACCGCTGCATCGTCAGCGAGGACGGCGCGGGACGGCGCTACCTCCAGTTCGGCTGGGACAGCGCCTACCAGAGCGTGGTGGGGCCGGGCGCGCCGCTGCGCCTGGAGCTGGAGTACCTGCGGCTCATGGTGGCGGGCCTGGCCTTCGTGCCCGAGCCCCGGCGCATCCTCGTGGTGGGCGTGGGCGGCGGGGCGCTGCCCATGTTCCTGCGGGCGGTGCTGCCGGAGGCGCACGTCGACGCGGTGGACAACGACGAGGAGGTCCTCGAGGTCGCCCGCGGCTACTTCGGGTTCCGGGAGGACGCGCGCCTGCGCACCCACGTCGCGGACGGGCGCGCGTTCATCGAGGCGCCCGGGCCCTCCTACGACGTCGTGTTCCTGGATGCCTTCGGCCCGAAGGGCATGCCCAGCGCCCTGGCCACGCGGGAGTTCCTGCTGGCGGCCCGGGCGCGGCTGACGCCGCTGGGCGCGGTGGTGGCGAACGTCCACCGCACGCCCAATCCGCTGTACCCGTCGATGCGGGAGACCTGGCGCGCGAGCTTCGCGCAGCTGCATGGCCTGGACGCGCACACGACGGCCAACCGGGTGTTCGTGGGGCTGCCGTATGCGCGCAAGGTCTCCCGCGCGGAGCTGAAGTCGCGCGCGGCGCGGCTGGGGCGCGTGGCCCGCTTCGACGTGCGCGCGTTGATGTCCCGCCGCTTCGAGGACCGCTCCGTCCGCAGAGCCGCGGAGGCCCTGGCGCTCACGACACTGCGCGGGTGAGGCGCTGCTCGCGCGCCTCGGCCAGCGTGCCGGCGTCCAGCAGGGCCGCGACCTTCTCCTGGGCGGAGAGGGGCTCGGGCTCGCCTCCCAGGAGCTTGCGGCGCGCGGACTCGAGCGCCGCCGGCGGGGTGTCCAGCGACAGCCCGGGCTGGGACTCCAGCAGCGCCAGGTGCAGCGCGTGCGCCTTCGCGTCGGTGAGCACCCGCTCCACCGCGTCCGGCACCAGCTCCACCGCGTGCTCCTCGGTGATGCCCTGGGCCCGCTCCAGCACCTCCGGGGGCTCGGTCTCCTCGGGGATGAGGAAGAGGCCCTTGCGCGCGGCCCAGGTGCCCAGCGAGGCGCGCGCCGTCAGCACCGTGAGCGGCACCGCCAGCAGCAGGCCGGCCACCACCGGGGCGAGCCACGCGGCCAGCCCCGGCGACACCAGCAGCGCCGCGGCGGTGAGGCCCACGCCCACCGCCATGTGCGCGGCGTGGCGCCGCAGGCCCTCGCTCCACGGCAGGTCCGCGTCCTCGCGCTGCTGGCTGGACCAGTTCACCCGGTAGCCCAGCAGCGTGCCGAAGACGAAGTGCGACTGGAACAACATCATCACCGGCGCCAGCAGCGACGCCAGCACGCTCTCCGCGAGCACGCTGAGCACCAGCTTCACCCGGCCGCCCATCCGCCGCGCCTCGTGCCCGCGCGCCAGCGCCAGGGTGAGCCCGAGGAGCTTCGGCGTGAACAACATCCCCATGGACACGGTGAACAGCCGCAGCGCCCCGGGGGCGTCGTAGGCCAGCCCGGGCACCTCGAACAGGTGCGGGTCCAGGAAGAAGCGGTCGTGCAGCGCCGCCGCCAGCCCGGACAGCAGGAACAGGAGCCACAGCGGCGACGCGACGTAGGACATCACGCCCATCAGGAAGTGGGCGCGGCTGAGCGGGTGCAGGCCGCCGGCGAACACCAGGCTCAGGTGCTGGAGGTTGCCCTGGCACCAGCGCCGGTCGCGCTGCGCGTAGGCGAGCAGGTTGGGCGGGGGCTGCTCGTAGCTGCCGCCCAGCTCCGGCATCAGCCACACCGTGTAGCCCGCGCGCCGCATCAGCGCCGCCTCGACGAAGTCGTGGCTCAGGATGTGGCCACCGAAGGGCTGCTTGCCCGGCAACACCGGCAGCCCGCAGTGGTTGATGAACGCCTCCGTGCGGAGGATGGCGTTGTGGCCCCAGTAGTTCGACTCGCCCAGCTGCCACGCCGCCGCGCCCGCGGCGACCACCGGCCCGTAGACGCGGCCGGCGAACTGCTGGAGGCGGGCGAAGAGCGTGGCGCGCCCCACGCACAGGGGCGGGGCCTGGATGATGCCGGTGCGGGGGTTGAGCTCCATCAGCCGCGCCATCTTCACCAGCGTGCGGCCGTCCATCAGGCTGTCGGCGTCCAGCACCACCGTGAAGTCGTAGCGCCGGCCCCACCGCTCGCAGAAGTCCCCCAGGTTGCCGGCCTTCTTGCCGGTGTTGTCCGTGCGCCGCCGGTAGAAGATGCGCCCCTGGCCGCCCACCCGGCGGCACAGGTCCGACCACGCCAGCTCCTCGGCCACCCAGGCCTCGGCGCGCGTGGAGTCGCTCAGCACGTAGAAGTCGAAGGCGTCCAGGTGCCCGGTGGCGGCCACGGACTCGTAGGTGGCCTGCACGTTGGCGAAGACGGCCGCCGGGTCCTCGTTGTGGATGGGCATCACCACGGAGGTCCGGCTGTGCAGGGGCACCGCCTCCTCGTCCACGGTGGGGTAGCGCGGCCCGGGCAGCCGCTCGCCGACCACGCTCTGGAGGAAGCCCGCCACGGCGGTCCAGAAGGAGAGGGCGATCCACCCGAAGCACAGCGCGAAGAGCACCAGCAGCAGCACCTCCGGCGCCGACGTGCCCTGCGCGCTCAGCAGGCGGTGCATCTCCAGCGTCCCCGCCACGGTGACCACGGCCGCCAGTCCCAGGACTCCGGCGCGCCGGAGCCCCGCGCTTTCGGGCGAGAAGGAGTGTGCGTCCATGGCGAGGACTCCGCGGGCCCGCGCGTCAGCGGGAGATGGAGACGTCCGGCGCCGCGCCGCGGAACCAGCGGCGGAACATCTCGCCGAAGGGCCACAGCGTCAGGTGCTGCTCGGGCATCACCGCCGTCACCTGCGAGGGCGCGGGCACCGGCACCGCGGCGCGCAGCTGACGGATGAACTCCTCCGGCGCGGACGGCTGCATCAGCACGCGCGCGCCCCGGCTGGCGCCGTCGCACAGCACGAAGGCCGCGCGGCCCCGGGTCAGCAGGGCGCTGCCCGCGTGCTCGGTGCCCAGCACGCTCGAGAGCCACGTCTCCACGCGCGCCCGGGCCACGGCCAGGGCGGACTGGGGCTGCGCGCCGTGCGCGGCGTAACCATCCATGGCCCACGCGGCGAGCGCCGACAGGTCCGCTTCGGCGGTGAAGCCGAAGCCCCGGAAGAAGGCGTCCAGCGCCACGCGCGACTGCGGGCGGGCCCAGACGGTGGACGGGACGCAAGGGCAGGAGGTCATCGTCGTCACGGAATCCACAGATAGCTCCAGGTCTCGGTGAGGGTCTCCGAACCGCGCTTGAGGAACGCGCGCAGCTCGGTGGGGGCGGCGGGGGTGGTGGGAAGCAGCTCGAAGGTGGCGCGCCAGCCGCCGGACGGCTCGTGCCGCGTGACGGTGGGGCGCAGCACCTGGCCGGAGGCGGCGGTGATGACGGCCTCCACGGGGCCCTCGCCCTCCTGCGCGGAGGCGGAGAAGTCGAGGATGAAGCGGCGGGCGCCCTGGGTGTCCCCGGCGGCGACGCGCGTGGCGGTGACGAAGGCGTTCTTCGTCTCGAACGGCGAGCGCGAACCCCAGTGCAGCCGGTACGCGAAGCGCAGCGGCTCGCCCGGGCCGAAGGGGCGCTCGGGCACCCAGAAGGCGACGATGTTGTCGTTCGTCTCGTCCGGCGTCGGCAGCTCCGCCAGCCGCACCACGCCCGCGCCCCAGTCGCCCACCGGCTCCACCCACGCGCTGGGGCGGCGCTCGTAGCGGGCCTCGAGGTCCTCGTAGCTGGTGAAGGCCGTGTCGCGCTGGAGCAGGCCGAAGGCGCGCAGGCCCTCCACGTGGAAGCTGGAGACGTTGACGTGCCCGGGGTTCTGCAGGGGCCGCCAGAGCTGCTCGCCGCCCTTCGTCCACACGAACAGGCCGTCCGAGTCGTGGACCTCCGGGCGGAAGTCGTCGTAGGCGCCGCGGTCGTTCTCGCCGAAGAGGTACATGCTCGTCAGCGGCGCCACGCCCAGCTGCTCCACCGGCTTGCGCGCGAACAGCGTGGCCTCCACGTCCATCACCGTGTTGGCGCCCGGGGTGATGGTGAAGCGGTAGGCGCCGGTGACGCTCTGGCTGTCCATCAGCGCGTGGACGACGACGTGCGAGTCGCCCGCCTTCGGACGCTCCAGCCACAGCTCACGGAAGGAGGGGAACTCCTCCGGCCTGGGCCCGGCGGTGTCGATGGCGAGCCCGCGCGCCGACAGGCCGTACACGTTGCCCGCGCCCAGCGAGCGGAAGTAGCTGGCGCCCTGGAACACCCCCACCTCGTCGAAGTGGTCCGCGCGGTTGATGGGGTGGGTGAGGCGCATGCCCGCGAAGCCGTCCGCCTGCTTCAGCGGGCCGGGCTTCACCAGCGGGCCGTAGGTGAAGTAGTCCGGCGAGAAGCGCACCGTGTGCTCACGGCCGTCCACCACCTCGTGCGCCGCCACCGGGTGCAGGAAGAAGAAGCCGGGGTGGAAGAACTGCGCCTGGAAGGGCAGCCCCTCCTGACGCCACCACGACTTCTCCGGGCGGAAGCGGATGTCGCGGTACGCGTCGTAGTTGAGCGTCTTGTAGCTCTCCGGCAGCGTCGAGCGCGGCTCCTGGTAGGGCCGGGCCGCCAGCGCGCGCGCCATGCGCACCACGCTGTCACCGCTGAAGGCCGTCGTCGCCGACGAGGCCGTGGGCGCCGCCGCGCAGGCCGTCCCCGACAGGGTCGCCAACGCCACTCCCACCCACCGCACGCACCGCGCGCGTGCCTGCTCGAACCCGTTGCCGTGCGACTTCACGCCCCGCTGCCTCCCTGAGTGCCGCGGACCGGGGGGCTGTCGGGCCCTCCCCTCCGCGCTGGTCCACGCCGTCCCCCGTGTCCACCACGGTGCGGCGCGTCAGTCCCAGAGCAACCCGCGTACCAGCCATGCCCAAGCGGGCAGGCGACGGGAAAATCCCATGGAACTCCAGGGGCTTGGAGGAGGGCGTTTGTTGGGGCTCAATCAAATTACGGGCTTGCGCGGGCGCCGCGGGCCGCTGTCTGGGAAAGGCTGGGGATGCGCTGGGGAAATGAAGGACAGCCAGGGGCGGGCCCTGTCCGATTCTTCCACAGGTGGACAGTGACTCGGATCAGACGCGGGCCAGGCGCTCCTGGACGAGGGTCAGCAATTCGCGACCGGCGAAGGGCTTCTCGATGTGGGGGCTGGGCACGGATTCCAGGAAGGCGCGGGCGGCGGGGGTCACCGCACCGCCGGTGAGGAAGACGACGCGACGGGCGTGGTCGGGGTGGCGTTGGAGCAGGGTGGCGTAGAAGTCCATGCCGCTCATGCCGGGCATCATCAGGTCGCAGAAGACGACGTCGTAGTGTTCGCCGGCCTCGATGCGCTCCAGGGCGTCCTGGGCGCGGGTGGCGAGGGTGACGTCGTGGTGGGGGCGCAGGGTGCGGCCCAGCGCGGTGCAGACCAGGGGCTCGTCGTCCACCACGAGCAGCCGGCCCCGGCGCTCGGCGGCGGGGGGCTCGGGTTCGGGCGCGGCGGGGAGCGGGTCGGGTTCGGCCCGCGCGCGCTCGGACGGGGGCAGCATCACCTGGAAGCTGGAGCCGCGCCCGGGGGCGCTGTGCACGAGGATTTCACCGCCCAGCGCGGTGACGAGGTTGTGGCAGATGGACAGCCCCAGGCCGGTGCCCACGCCGGGGGCCTTGGTGGTGAAGAACGGGTCGAACAGGCGGGGCAGGTGTTCGGAGGCGATGCCCACGCCGGTGTCCATCACCTCCACGACGACGCGGCCGGTGTCCGTCATGCGCGTGTTGACGCGAATCTCGTGGCGGTCCGGCGAGCCCTCGGGGATGGCCTGGGCGGCGTTGACCAGCAGGTTGAGGAACACCTGACCCAGGCGCGACTCGTTGGCGCGCACCGGGGCCACGTCCTCGAAGGTCTTCACCAGGCGCGCGCGGTGGCGGATCTCCGTCGTCGCCAGGTTCAGCGTGGACTCGAGCACCTGGCGCACGTCCACCACCGAGTCCTCGACGGCGTCCACGCGGCTGAAGGTCTTCAGGTCGCGGACGATGGTGCGCACGCGCTCGGCGCCCTGCTGGGCCTCGGCGAGCGCCGCCTGGGCGTCCGCGAGCGACTCCACCAGGCGCGGGTCCAGCCCCGGCGCGCTGGGCACGGGCAGCGCGGCGAGCTCCTCGCGCGCGAAGGCGAGGTTGGCGGTGAGGTAGGCCAGGGGGTTGTTGATTTCGTGGGCCACGCCCGCCGCGAGCGTGCCCACGGACGCCATGCGCTCGGCTTGCAGCAGCCGGGCCTGCATCTGGTGGCGTTCGGTCTGGTCGTGCGCCACGGAGACGATGGAGTCCTCGCCGTCGAAGTGCAGGGGGAAGGTGGTGGATTCGACGTGCAGGAGGGAGCCGTCGCGGCGCACCATGCGCCGCTGCTGGAGCGCGGCGCGGCCGGTGCGGATGGCCTCGTGCATGCGCGCGTCCGCGGAGTCGAAGTCCTCCGGCGGAATCATCTCCGAGATGTGCTTGCCCACCAGCTCGCGCACGTCCGTGTAGCCCAGGGCCCGGGCCACCTTGAGGTTGGCGTAGCGCACGCGCGCGTCGCGGCCGAAGACGGCGACCAGGTCCGGCAGGCTCTGCATCAGCGTGCGGAAGCTCACCTCGGAGCGGCGCACCTCCTCCTCGGCCTGCTTGAGCGGGGTGATGTCCGGGAAGAAGGAGATGACGTGGGGCTTGCCGTTGTAGGGGACCAGGCCCATGAACAGCAGCGTGTGGCGCACCTCGCCCGTGCGCGTGTGGTAGCGCGCGTCCACGCCGCGCACCGAGCCGTGCTGGCGCAGCCGCTCCACCACCTGGGAGCGGTCGAAGGGGCGCTCCCACAGGTGCAGGTCCACCGTGGTGCGCCCCATCATCTCCTCGCGCGTGTAGCCGAAGGCGCGGAAGTACGCGTCGTTGGCGGCGACGACGCGGCCCTCGTCCAGCGTGGTGATGGACGTGGGCACGGGGCTGACGGAGAGCATCGTGTCGCGCAGCTCGTCGCCGTAGGTCAGGTTGGCGCGCGACTCGCGGCGGCCGTGGCGTCGCTCGGCCATGTCCAGGCGCAGGGCCAGCTCGCCCTCGTCGAAGGGCCAGCCGAGCACGTCGTCCGCGCCCGCCTCCAGCACGGGGCCCAGGCCCGTCAGCGCGCCGCGGCGTCCCACCAGGAGCACCACCGCCGCCGCGCCCTCCGGGAGGCTGCGCAGGGCGCGCGCCAGCGGCGAGCGCCCCGCCGCGTCCCGGGCGTCGACCACCACCAGCGCGCAGGGCCCGGAGCGCCAGGCGGCGGGAACCTCCGCGTCGCGCGTGACGTGCACGACGGTGTGCCCCCTCGCACCCAGTTGGGCTTCCAGTGGCGCCAGGTCCGCCCCTCCCTGAGCGACTATCAGGACCCGCATGGAATTCCTCACATTCAGGATCCATCGTTGCACGAGCCCTGGGGTTGTAAAAAGTGTGGTCCGTCGTTCATTGCCGGGCGGCGGTGAGACGGGAGCGCGCGGTGGGCTGGTAGAGTGAGGGCCGGACCGTGGATTCGAGGGGGGAGCGCATGGACTGGCGGGGGCTGAGCGAGCGGGGCGTCGAATCCCGGAGGCCATTGGTGAGAGCGGTGCAGGTCCCCCGGCGCAACTTCGAGGGGTTGTTCGACCATGCCCTGCGGCCCTCGGGGGCGTTCGCCCGGTCGTTGCGGGACATCGGCTACGACCCGGACGCGCCCCAGGAGTCCTATCCGTTGACGGTCTGGCGGGCGGCGTTGGGGGTGGCGCGGCGCTTCGTGTGCGCGGGGCAGCCGCCGGAGCTGGCCAACCGGACGCTGGGGCGGCACTACGTCGCGGGCTTCGCGCAGACGCTGGTGGGGCGCATCTTCGCGGCCGCGGCGCCGCTGCTGGGCACGGAGCGGTGCCTGACGCGGCTGCCCACGTACCTGCGGGCGGGCCGCGAGGACATGCGGATGTCGCTGGAGCCGCTGGGCACGCGGGACTGGGCGGTCCGCGTGGTGGATGGGGATCCGCTGCCGGACTTCGTGGCGGGGGTGGTGGAGGCGGTGCTGCGGCGCACGCGGGTGTCGCCCCACGTGGAGGTGCTGGAGCGCCAGTCGGAGGGCTACGTGTTGCGCGTGCGTTGGGAAGCGGACATGGCGCCCGAGCCGGCGGAGGAGCCGGGCTGAGCGGCCCGCCTCACACGTGGGTCGACTCCGAATCCGACTTCGACTCATCGGCCGCCTTGCGCTTGAGGATGCGCTCCTGGAGGGCGGAGAAGTCCGGCTCGGGGAGCTTGGGGGTGGCCCTGAGCTTGTAGAGCGCCACCGACGCGGGGTCCCACCAGGAGAGCGCCCCGGTCGTCTCGTCGTAGCAATAGATTTCGACGTCGACCGCGTGGATGGCGCGCAGGTAGCCGCGCAGCGCGACGACCTCGATCTTCTCGCAGTTCGCGGACTGGTTGTTGCTGTCGAGCTTGCAGAGGACGATGCCGACCAGGTCGTTCAACCCGAGCGTGGCGACGACCTCGTTGTGCTCGTTCGTGCCCTTGCCCTTGAGCTGTCCCACGAACCGGAACAGCGGCAGCGTGGGATTGGCGATGACGACCTTGCCGTCGTCCTCGCTCTTGTTCGCGTCGACGGTGTTCAGCTTGTGCAGCGTGGCCGTCTCCGCGTTGTAGAGGAAGCCGTAGCGCATCCCCGTCGCGTGGTAGAGGTACTGGGACACGCCGGGCACGATGAGCGACGTCGAGGCCGCCTGGAACCGGTCCCTGCTCCGGTGGAGCTCCATCTCCCTGTTCACGTCCGTGAAGGACCAGCGGAAGTCCTCGTGGTCGAACACGCGGGGGATGGTGCGGACGAGCAGTCGCGAGGCCCGGTACGCGTCCAGCACGGACCGCTGCTCCCGGCCCCGGCCTTCCAGGCCGAGGAAGGCGACCATGCCCTCGTCGAGGATTTCGTCGGAGCACCGGGGGCAGAGGCCCGGCGGATTCGTGGGCTCATCCAGGTCGCAGCGAGGGCAGATGGGCATGATCGCGCATCGTAACCCGCGGGGGACCTGGGCACTCGGCACGAGCGCCTCCGGGGAACCCGGTGCGTGGTGCGCGCCCGGGCCCCCGTACGCTCCTCCGGGTGCGAGATGACCGCGCCGGACCCGACATGAGGTCGGGCCGGCGCGGGTGACTTCACGGGTCGCGGAAGGTCGTGGTCCCGATGACGCCGTCGAGCGTCATCCCGGTGGGGGCGGAGCGCACGAGGTGGAAGGCGCCGGAGGGGTCTCGGGCGATGAGGTCATCGTCGCCATCACCGTCCACGTCCGTGACGAAGAAGCGGTTGGGCTCGTTCCACTGGTTCGCGTCCGAAAGGGGGCTGGCGGCGAGCAGCGTCGTCCCGGTCAGGGTGCCCGCGACGTGGCTGAGCGCGCCGAAGGCGCCGGCGGCCGTCCTCAGGACGAGGTCGTCGTCGCCGTCCCCGTCGTAGTCCGCGACGTAGAAGCGGTTGCCGGAGTTCCATCCGTTCGCGTCCGAGTACGCGGTGTTGCCGTAGTTCAACCCCGTCCAGACGAGCTGGCTGCCATTGGAGCGCAGGGCATCGAAGGCGCCCGCCGCGTTGCGGGTGATGAGGTCGTCCTTGCCGTCGCCGTCGTAGTCGGCCACGAAGAAGCGCAGCCCGCTGTTCCACCCCTGCGCGTCCGTGAGCTGGGTGGTGGCGATGGCGCCCAGGCTGACGAGCTGGGTGCCGTCGTAGCGGAGCGCCAGGAACACCCCGTTCGGCTGGCGCGCCACGAGGTCGTCCTTGCCGTCGCCGTCGTAGTCCATCACCCAGAAGCGGTTGCCGGTGCCCCAGCCATTGGCATCCGAGAAGCCCGTGCTCGTCATGAGGGGGCCGACGCCGACGAAGGAGGTGCCCTCGGAGCGCAGGGCGCTGAAGTCGCCAGCGGCGTTGCGCAGGAGCAGGTCGTCGTCGCCGTCCCCGTCGTAGTCCGCCACGAAGAAGCGGTGCTCCGTGTTCCAGCCGTGGCGATCCGACAGGCTCGTCGTGATGAGGTCACCGCCCGTCCGGATGGTCAGGTTGCCCGCGTAGGCGATGTAGGCGAAGAACTCGCCACCCGGGCCGCGGACCACGAGGTCGCCGTCCCCGTCCCCGTCGTAGTCCATGGTGAAGAAGCGGTTGCCCACGGGATAGGCGGGGACCGGGTACAGCTGTCGGGCGGCGGCGATGTCCCCGGGGCTCAGGCCCTGGCGTTGTCCGATGAGTCCGCCGGGAGGCAGCACCTCGATGGTCGGCAGGCCATTGCGGGAGAAGGCATAGGGGTCGTAATGCATGATGGAGCCGTAGTCATAGGCGCCCACGTCATCGCCATCCGAGACGTGCTGATCGAAGGCGTACTCCAGCCCCGGCTCCACGTTCTCCAGGTGGATTCGCACGAAGCTGTCGCGGTCCTCGCGAGCGTGCTCGTGCCAGAAGCCGATGACGTGGCCAATCTCGTGAATCGTATTGCCCGTGGCACAGGTCGGCGTCAGGTTGACGAACTGTTGACCGCCCCGCTTGCCGGTGAGGGAGTTGCATCCATCGCTGGTCTGGAACGTGACGAAGTCCGGGAAGAGCGCCGCGTTGCTGGCGTCCCGTAGGATGAACCGGATGTTGGTCCGCTCCTGCCAGTGGCGGATGGCGGCGTTCACCCGGGCCGGATTCGTCAGCGCCGCGTCGATGGTGTACGGCACCAGGGAGCCGGGCCAGCGGTATCCGGCGCCGGTGATGGCGACGCCCTGGGAGGACACCTCCGCCGGCTGCCGGGGCAGCTCGGAGACCGCGCCCAGGATGATGTCTCCCTGGAAGACGGCCAGGCCATCGACCTGCGCGTACTTCAATCGGCTCGGAGCGGCGTTCGTCCCGATGCGCAGGTAGGTGATTCCCACGGGCGCATCGGCGGGGACCCAACGGCGCTCCTCCGCCGCTTCGGAGCGGACGGGCGGCGCGGTGGTGGGGGCCGAGTCGCCGCAGCCCGCCAGCATGGCGGTGGTGGCGAGGAACACGCGGAGCGAGACCCGGCCGCGGGTGGGAGTCGAGAGGTCATTCATGGAGGCGTTCCGTTCAGGCGTGTGGATGGAGTCGGTGACGCGCGGGCGTGGACGCGCGCTCTGCCCGGAGCTGGAGGGCAGGTGTCGTGGGATGAGGACGGCCCTCCGTGACATGCGGGAGACCGACAGCGCCCCAGCTCGGACGGGGGAGCCGTCCGGGCGCTGGTCGTTTCGTAGGCTGGGGCGAGTGACCGGAGCGTGACGAGGGACCGGGTGGCCCGAGGGCCGCACCCGTCGGGGTCGCCAGTCGTCGCCTGGGGAGCGTGTCGGAGGGGGCGTCCTCCAGGCGCTCAGTTGAGATAGCGCTTGGGGGGCGGCGGTGTCCTGGCCGAGCGCGTGGGGCGCACCTGGAGCCACCGGCCGATGACGTCCAGCAGGCCGTCGAACGTGTCGCGCAGGGCCCACGCGCGCTCGTCCGAGTCGGGCAGGCTCACGCAGCGCTGGAGGCCCTCGCGCAGCGCGAGCCGGGCGCCGGGACAGTCGACGCACGCGGCGATGAGGCGCTCCGCGGTGCGCATGTAGAGCCGATAGCACCCGTCCACGTCGCCCCGGTTGTAGACGGGGGCGCCGGCGTTGATGGCCTGACCCAGCGCGGTGGCGAGCGCCTCCAGCGCGTCGGACGAGGCCCCCTCCAGCAGGCTCAGCGGATGCTGGGGCACCTGGCGCACGCGGCCCGCGCGGCGACGCGGGGTCTCCAGCGTGGAGAGGGGCGAGGCGCCATGGCCCAGGAGGAGGGGCGCGATGTAGCGGGTGGGGATGACGAGCCCCAGCGCGCGACCGTTCGCCAGGGCCGCCGTGGCCACGCCCACCACGTCGCCCCGCTCGTCCAGCACCGGGCCTCCGGAGGACTCCTCGGGCAGGGTGCGCGTGAGCTCCAGCAGCGTGAGCCAGTCGCCGAGCACCTGCACCGCGCGCACCTGCTGGCTGCGCACCTCGGGTGCGGGGCCGGCCATGGCGCGCAGCAGGTAGACGGTGTCTCCCTCGCCGGGCAGCGGCGTCCGGGGCAGGAACAACGGCGGGGCGATGTCCGGCAGCGGCAGGCGCAGGACGGCCAGGTCCCGCCGCTCGTCCATGGCCGCCACCTGGACGACCTCCGCGCGCACGCCGTCCGCCATCACCGCGTGGATGACGCGCGCCCCGGCCACCGCGTGCAGGCTCGTGACGAGGTGCCCCCGCGCGGTGGCGACGAAGCCGGAGGCGGTGCGGCCGTCGACCTCCAGCAGCACCAGGGACGGTGACGCGTGGACCAGCGCCTCACGGGGAGGAGACCTGTCGCTGCCCTCGGCCATGGCTGCCCTCCTGCTTCGCCTGGGGGTGCTCCGACGCCTGGGACGGGCACCCGCGGCGAGCGCCCACGCGCTGGCGTTGTATCAAGCCGCCCCCAAGTCCCCCAACCCGGTGGGGGGCCGCATGCCCTCCCGGTCCACTTGGCGGTGGCATTGGAGTGTCAGGTCGTTAAACCTCCGACCCGAATGCACAAGACCCACCTCGTCGGCGCGCGCACCCACAACCTGAAGGACCTCTCCGTCGACTTGTCGGAAGGGGAGCTCGTCGTCGTGACCGGGGTGTCCGGCGCCGGCAAATCCAGCCTGGCGCTCGACACCCTGTATGCCGAGGGCCAGCGGCGCTTCGTGGAGAGCTTCAGCCCGTACGCCCGGCAGTTCCTCGAGCGGCTGGAGCGCCCGCCCATGGACTCGCTGGAGCCGGTGGCCGCGGGCGTGGCGGTGGACCGCCGCGCGCCGGTGAAGAGCTCGCGCTCGACGGTGGCGACGCTGGCGGACGCGGAGCCCTACCTGTCCGCGCTCTTCACGCGCGAGGCGATGCCGGTGTGCTCGAAGTGCGGGGTCGAGGCGGTGCACACCGACGCGCGCGTGGCGGCCCGGGGGCTCCTGGCCGCGACGCCGGACGTGACGGCGCTCATCGCCTTCCCGGTGCGCATCCCCGACACGGCGTCGTTCCTGGACAACCGCGCGAGGCTGCTCAAGGACGGCTACCACCGGCTGGTGGTGGGCGGCGAGGTGAAGGAGCTGGAGTCGCTGCGGCCCTCGGAGGCGACGGACGCCGCGGGGGTGGCGCGGGTGCTGGTGGACCGCGTGAAGCTGACGGACGCGCACCTGTCGCGCGTGACGCAGGCGGTGGAGGACGCGTGGGCGCGCGCCGAGGGTGACGCGGTGGTGCTGGTGGAGGGCCAGGAGCCGCGGCGGCTGCGTCGGGGCCTGGTGTGTCCGACGTGCGCGCGGGAGTTCGAGCCCGCGCGTCCGGGCCTGTTCAGCTACCAGTCGCCGGTGGGCGCGTGCGCGGCGTGCCGGGGCTTCGGGCGCACCATCGGCATCGACTGGGACAAGGTGATTCCCAACCCCGCGCTGAGCCTGGCGGACGGGGCCATCCGGCCCTGGTCGGGCAAGTCGTCCGAGTGGGAGCGGACCATGCTCCAGCGGTGGTGCCGCTCGAAGGGCATCCCCCTGGACGCGCCCTGGGGAGCGCTGACGCCCGCGCAGCGCGAGTCGGTGCTGGAGGGCGCCGGGGACTACGACGAGGGGCGCGCCTATCCGGGCGTGCGGGCGTGGTTCCGGTGGATGGAGTCGCGCACGTACAAGATGCACGTGCGCGTGCTGCTGGCGCGCTACCGCGCCTACACGCTGTGCCAGAGCTGCGGCGGCGCGCGGCTCAACGAGCAGGCGCGGGCGTACCGCGTGGGCGGGCTGGACCTGCCCGCGTGGCATGGCCTGGAGCTGAGCGAGGCGGTGAAGCGGCTGGAGTCGCTGCGCACGTCGACGGGGCAGGGCGAGCTGGCGCGGCGCGAGCTGTCGAACCGGCTGGGCTATCTGCTGCGCGTGGGCCTGGGCTACCTCACGCTGGACCGGCAGGCGCGCACGCTGTCCGGGGGCGAGGCGCAGCGCGTGTCGCTCACCGCGGCGCTGGGCACGTCGCTGACCGGGTCGCTCTTCGTGCTGGACGAGCCCACCGTGGGGCTGCACCCCGGCGACGTGCCGCCCCTGACGGAGGCCATCGCGGAGCTGGCCGAGCGCGGCAACATCGCCATGGTCATCGAGCACGACCCGCGGGTCATCCGCTCCGCGCACCGCGTGTTGGAGCTGGGCCCCGGCGCGGGGCGGGCCGGCGGGACGCTGTGCTTCGACGGGACACCGGAGGCGTTGGCGAAGCGCGGGGACCTGCCCACCGGGCGGCTGCTGGCGGGGGGCGACGTGGTGAAGCGCGCGCCGCGTGAGCGCACCGGCTCCCTGAAGGTCGTGGGCGCTCGCGAGCACAACCTGAAGTCGCTGACGGTGAGCGTGCCGCTGGGCGTGCTGTGCACCGTGACGGGGCCGAGCGGCTCCGGCAAGAGCACGCTGGTGGACGAGGTGCTCTACCGGCACCTGGCGCGCCGGCTGGGCGTGAAGGACGTGGAGGCCCCGGGCGCGGTGGACGCGCTGGAGGGCGCGGAGGCGGTGGAGGCCGTCACCTTCGTGGACCAGTCCCCGCTGGGGCGCACCTCGCGCGGCAACGCGGCGACGTACACCAAGGCGTGGGACCGGCTGCGCGAGCGCTTCGCCGCGGAGCCGGACGCGCAGGTGCGCGGCCTGACGCCGGCCCACTTCTCCTTCAACGTGGACAAGGGCCGCTGCGAGGCGTGCGCGGGCGAGGGCTACGAGACGGTGGAGATGCAGTTCCTCGCCGACGTGGCGCTGCTGTGCGCGGTGTGCCGGGGCCGGCGCTTCAAGGAAGAGGTGCTCGCCGTCCGCCACCAGGGCTTCAGCGTCGCGCAGGTGCTGGAGATGACGGTGGACGAGGTGCTCCAGCACTTCGGGAGCGACGCGGCCCTCCGGCGCGCCCTCGGGCCCGTGGCGCGCCTGGGCCTGGGGTACCTGCCCCTGGGCCAGCCGCTGTCCACCCTCTCCGGCGGCGAGGCGCAGCGGTTGAAGCTGGCGCGCGCGCTGGCGAGCGAGGCGCGGGGCACGCTGTTCCTCATCGACGAGCCCAGCGCGGGACTGCACGCGGAGGACGTGCGCCACGTCATCGCCGCGCTGCACACGCTGGTGGACATGGGCGGCAGCGTCATCGTCGTGGACCACGACGTCGCGGTGATGAAGGCCTCCGACTGGCTCATCGACCTGGGCCCGGTGGGAGGCCGCGACGGAGGCCGCCTGGTGGCCGAGGGCACACCCGACGCGGTGGCCCGAGGCGAGGGCGCCACGGCCGAGGCCCTGCGGGGCGAGCGCGGGCCGCTGGGCCGCAAGGCGAAGCCGCGCAAGTCCGGCAAGGACGCCGCGCCCTCCATCGAGGTGGAGCACGCGCGCGAGCACAACCTCCAGGATGTCTCCTGCCGGATTCCCCTGGGGAAGATGACCGTCGTCACCGGCCCGAGCGGATCGGGCAAGAGCTCGCTGGCGTTCGACGTGGTGTTCGCGGAGGGCCAGCGGCGCTTCCTGGAGACGCTCAGCCCGTACGCGCGGCAGTTCCTGCCCACCATGCCCCGGCCGGACGTGGAGCGCGTCAGCTCCATCCCCCCGTCCGTGGCCCTGGAGCAGCGCACCTCGCGCGCGGGCGCCACGAGCACCGTGGCCACCGTCACCGAGGTCGCCCACTACCTGCGCCTGCTGTACGCGAAGCTGGGCGAGCCGCACTGCCCCCGGGACGACACGCCCATCACCGCGACGACGCCGGAGGTGCTGTACGCCCAGCTCACCGCGATGAAGGGCGAGGGGACGGTGTTGGCGCCCGCGGTGCGCGCGCGCAAGGGCACCTACCTGGACGTCTTCGCCGCGGCGGCCCGCGCGGGGCTGACGGCGGCCATCGTCGACGGACACGTGGCGTCCACGGACGACCCGCCCCGGCTGGCGAAGACGCGCGAGCACGACATCGACCTCGTCATGTACGAGGGCCGGCTGGCGAAGCTGCCGCGCGACGTGTTCGACAAGGCGCTGGGGTGGGGACAGGGCGCGCTGAAGGTCCGCGACGCGCGGGGCGAGACGCTCCTGTCCACCGAGCGCACGTGCCCCAGGTGCGGCACTGCCGTGCCGGAGCTGGACCCGCGCTGGTTCTCCTTCAACACGAAGCAGGGGGCGTGCGAGTCGTGCGAGGGCACGGGCGTGCAGGGCGGCCCCACGGCGATGGCCGAGGGCGAGACGGCCGCGTGCCGCGTGTGCGGTGGCAGCCGGCTGGCGCCGGTGCCCCGGGGCGTGCGGCTGGAGGGCGCGCGCTACCACGAGGTGGTGCGGCAGTCCGTCGCGGCGGCGCTCGCGCGCGTGCGCGGGTGGAAGTTCAAGGGAGACCGGGCGCTGCTGGGCGAGCCGTCGCGGCAGGAGCTGCTGCGGCGCATGGAGTTCCTGGAGCGCGTGGGCCTGGGCTACCTGTCGCTGGACCGCAACGCCGCCACGCTGTCGGGCGGGGAGATGCAGCGACTGAGGTTGTCGGCGCAGCTGGGCGCGGGGCTCACCGGCGCCATGTACGTGCTGGACGAGCCGACCATCGGCCTGCACCCGCGCGACACCCACCGGCTGCTGGAGAACCTGCGCGCGCTGGTGGCCACGGGCTCCACGGTGCTGGTGGTGGAGCACGACTCGGACACCATCCGCGCCGCGGACCACCTGCTGGACCTGGGCCCCACGGGCGGGCGCGGCGGTGGCCGCATCCTCGCGGAGGGGCCGCCGGACGTGGTGCTCCAGAGCGACTCACCCACGGCCGCCGCCCTGCGCGCCGCGCAGGTGCGCGCTCCCTCCGGCCGGGGCGAGCCGAAGGAGTGGCTGGAGCTGAGGGGCGCGCGCGCCAACAACCTGAAGCGGGTGGACCTGCGGCTGCCCCTGGGCCGGCTCAACGTCGTCAGCGGCGTGTCCGGCTCCGGCAAGAGCACGCTGGTGCGGCAGGTGCTGTACCCGGCCCTGCGCGAGGCGCTGGAGCGCGTGTCCGTGAAGCCCGGGCCTTTCGATTCGCTGCGCGGAGTCGAGCCCGTGAAGCGGGTGCTGTCGGTGGACCAGTCGCCCATCGGCCGCACGCCGCGCTCGGTGCCCGCGACGTTCCTGGGCATCTGGGACGAGCTGCGCCGCGCCTTCGCCGCGACGCCCGAGGCGAAGATTCGCGGCTTCTCCGCCGCGCGCTTCTCCTTCAACACGGCCAGCGGCGGCCGGTGCACGACGTGCGAGGGGCAGGGCGCCATCTCCCACGAGATGTCCTTCCTGCCGGACGTCGTCACGCCCTGCGAGGCGTGCGGCGGCGCGCGCTTCGACGCGGCCACGCTGGAGGTGCGCTACCACGGGCTGTCCATTGGCGACGTGCTGCGGCTGTCCGCGGACGAGGCCAAGGACGTCTTCAAGGCCCTGCCCAAGGTGGCCGCGCCGCTGGAGTGCCTGTCCGACCTGGGCGTGGGCTACCTCCAGCTGGGGCAGGGCTCCAACACGCTCTCCGGCGGCGAGGCGCAGCGCCTGAAGCTGGCGTCGGAGCTGACGGCGTCCTCGCGGCACGTGCCCACGCTGTACGTGCTCGACGAGCCCACCACGGGCCTGCACCTGGGGGACGTGGAGAAGCTCATCACCTTCATGGGCCGGTTGGTGGACCGGGGCGACACGCTCGTCGTCATCGAGCACCACCCCTCCGTCATCGGCGCGGCGGACCATGTCGTGGAGCTGGGCCCGGAGGGCGGCGAGGACGGAGGCGCCATCGTCGGCGAGGGCACGCCCCGGGACGTGGCGAAGCTGAAGACGGCCACCGGCCGCGTGCTCAAGTCCTACTTCTCCGGCGAGGAGTCCCGGGGGCCCCGGCGGGGCGCGGGCGGCGCGAGGCTCGGCTAGGTCGGGGCTGCTGTCGGGGGGATGACAGAAGGCCGTGAAATGCGCGCGGCCCTTCGGCATCCTTGCGCCGCCATGAAGACCTTTTCCGTCATGACAGTCGTCGCGGCGCTCGCCGTCACCCCGGCCCTGGCCAACGGGCCGACGGCGAAGCCCCCGGCGTCCTCCACCGAGAAGTCCCAGCCCCCGAGCGAGAAGAAGCCCATGTCCTTCCATGACCTCACCGCCAACCGCCTCGACGGCAAGCCCGAGAAGCTCTCCGACTTCCAGGGCAAGGTCGTCCTCGTCGTCAACACCGCGTCCGAGTGTGGCTACACGCCGCAGTACGCGGGCCTGGAGAAGCTGTACCAGGACTACAAGGACAAGGGCGTCGTCGTGGTGGGCTTCCCGTCCAACGACTTCGGCGGCCAGGAGCCGGGCAGCTCCGAGCAGATCAAGCAGTTCTGCGAGCTGCGCTACAAGGTCACCTTCCCGATGTTCGAGAAGGTGAAGACGAAGGGCGAGGGCCAGTCCCCCGTCTACGCGTTCCTCTCCAAGAACCACGACGCGCCCAAGTGGAACTTCCACAAGTACGTGGTGGGCAAGGACGGCCAGGTGCGCGCGGGCTTCCCCAGCAAGGTGACGCCGGAGAGCGACGAGCTGCGCAAGGCCATCGACGCGGCGCTCGCGCAGTAGCCACGCGCGGGACGTCGGAGCGCTCCTCGGGCCGGGCGACCTTCCGGTCCGGGGCTCCGCCGCCCGGTGGCCCACGGGGTTTCGCGAGGGCCGACGCTCCTCCCTCCGGCTTCCCTGCGTGCGGACGCGCCGCGGGCCATGGCGTGAGCGACGCCGGGCGCCCACCGTGAACGACGGACCCTGGCCCTGGAGGGAGCCACATGGCCGTCGCGTCGACGCCGACGATGGAGACCCGGGAGGAGGCCTGGCCGGCGCTTCCCTTCTCGGAGTGGAAGGACACCCTCGCCACGCTGCACCGCTACACGCAGGTGCTCGGCAAGGTGCGGCTGGCGCTGACGCCTCCGGAGAACCACTGGTGGAACGTCTCGTTCCGGGTGACGCCCCGGGGGCTGACGACCCGGATGATTCCGTACGCGCGGGGCGCCTTCCAGGTGGACTTCGACTTCCTCTCCAGCGAGCTGCGCTTCGAGACGAGCCAGGGGGCGGTGCGGGTGATGGAGCTGGAGGCCCGCCCGGTGGCGGAGTTCTACCGGGACGTCATGGCGATGCTGCGCTCGCTCGGCATCGACGTGCGCATCTGGGACCACCCGGTGGAGATTCCCGATGACACCACGCCGTTCAGCGAGGACCGCGTCCACTCCGCCTACGTCCCCGAACAGGCGCGACGCTGGTGGCGGGCCCTGCTCCAGGCGCAGGTCATCCTCGAGGAGTTCCGCGCGCGCTTCACCGGCAAGTGCAGCCCGGTGCAGTTCTTCTGGGGGAGCTTCGACCTGGCGGTGACGCGCTTCGGAGGGCGCCCCGCCCCGGAGCGGCCGGGCGCGGACGCGGTGACGCTGGAGGCGTACTGCGAGGAGGTGTGCAGCGCGGGCTTCTGGCCCGGCACCCAGGCGCTGGGGGACGCCGCCTTCTACTGCTACGCCGCGCCGGAGCCCGAGGGATTCTCGGCGGCTCGCGTGCACCCCTCGGCGGCGCGCTACGACGCGGCCTTCAAGGAGTTCCTCCTGCCGTACGAGGCGGTGCGCCAGGCGGACGAACCGCGCGCCTTCCTGCTCGACTTCCTCCAGAGCACCTACGAGGCCTGCGCGGACCGGGCGGATTGGGACCGCGAGGGGCTGGAGCGGCCGCTCATCCTGCCCGAGAGCCTGAAGGCCACCCGAGCCACGGAGGGCGCCACCGCCAGGGAGTAGGCCGGTGTCGGGTTGGGGGCACGCCCCCGCCCGGCCGGGCTCTCGCCCTCGCCGCGACGCCGGCATGGCGAACCCGCCGGGGCGGGCCCGAGTGGGCTCGGAGGGAGTCCGGCGCCCGGGCTCACTCCCGTCGTCGGACCCGGGGGAGCAGCGCCAGGGCGCCCGCCACGCCGAGGACGCCGAGCAGCGTCAGCCCGAGCAGCCACAGGAAGACGCGGTCCACCAGCGTCGTGAGTCGCTCGAACGCGTGGTCCACGAGCCCATGGCCCAGCTGCTCCGTCTGGCGCAGGGCCTCGACGCGCTCCGTGTGCAGCGTGGCCAGCACGGCCCGGCGTTCGCCGCGCAGGTCCTCGACGAGGGCCCGCCGCTCGTCCTCGACGAAACGTTGGACGGCCTGGCGCTCCCCGGCGAGCGCGTTCAGGACGGCCTGCCGCTCTCGCGCGAGCAGCGCGGGTGTTCCCGAGGCCAGCGTGCCCAGCGCATCGAGCGTCGCCACGATGCGGGCCAGCTCCTCCATCGCCTCGCGGGCGGGCAGGGCCTTCAGGGCCTCCTGGGCCATCGACTCCACCTGCCAGCGCGCCTGGCGCGGCAGCGAGGCCGCGTACAGGTCGACCCGCGCGGTGAGGTCGCGCACGTTCTCCACCAGCACCGAGGCGCCGCGCAGGGCCCCCAGCCCCGACTGCGCCGTCAGGTCCGCGAGCAGCGGGACGGTGGATTCGCGCGCGACGAGCGAGCCGACCAGGGGATGCGCTCCGGCCCACGCGTGCACCCGCTCCCAGGCGCCCGTCACGTCGTCCTGGCCGGACAGCTCGCGCCACAGGGCCTCGATTTCAGCCTCCTGCTGGCGCAGCAGCAATTCGGCCGCCGCGCTCACCTCCGGGGTCGCTCCCGCCTTCCGGGCCCAGTCGGGGAGGGCGAGCTCGAGCTGGGCGAGGAGCGCCCACGCATCCACCACCGCCGCCACCGGGTCGGGTTGGAGCAGCGCGCCCTGCATCGCCGGGACGGCGTTGAGTTTGAACGTGGTCATCGCCTCGCGCACGGACGGCGTGTCCGCCTTCGCGGCGATGTCGTCCGCGGAGACCTCCAGGAGGCCGGAGAAGCGGCGCGCCATGTCGCGCACACGGGTACGCAGGGCGGCGACGGACAGGTCCGAGCGCCCCACGCGCCGTGTCAGCTCCGTGCGCGGCTCGGTCGTCGCGCAGCCACCGAGCCACGTGAGCAGCAGCGCGAGGGCGGCGAGGCGGGGGCGGGACATGGGGCCCGACCAAGCTGCTCACGTCCGCTTCCGCGGCCGAGCGTCCCCAGGGGCCGGAAGACGTCTTCCAAGGAACGCTCCGTCGCCGCGGCTCACTTCTTCTTCGGCTTGGGCGGGAAGTCCGCCAGCATCTTCGAGACGGCCTTGGAGATCCTCTTCTGCTGATCCTCGGGGCTCGCGTTCTCCTTGAGCTCCGACTTCGCCCTGCCGCGCCAGACGAGCTTCTTCGAGGACGCGTCCACGATGTCGAGCAGCAGCGTGCCCTCCTCGTACTCGCGCACGTACGTCTCCGGCACCGTCATCCCGACCGGCCCCGCGAAGAACGGGTCCCACGCCGGGTCGTACGGATAGCCGTAGTAGTTGTTGACGGTGTCCGCCTCGAGCTTCTGGTTGATGGCGCCGTGCCAGCCGACGAGGAAGTCCGGGTTCGATTCCGGCGACACCTTCTGGTAGCCGCGCGACTGGAGGGCCTGGTCGGTGGCCTTCTGGACCTCCGCGCCGATGATGGGGTTGTAGACGTTCTTGTCTCCCCCGGTAGGCGGCGGCAGCCAGGCGTAGGTCTTGAAACTGTCGAGCTGCTGGACGGCGCCCGGGTCGTAGTTGGTCTTCACGTCGATGGTCGAACAGGCCGCGAACATCGACGCGAGCAGCAGGGGAGCGAGTCGGGACAGCAGCCGCATGGAAGCCTCCTCGGTGACGGCGCGCCGCGCGCCGTGGGCCTCCAGAGGGTAGTCACGCGCCCGCGCCGCTCCCTCGCGCGCGTCCATGCCCGCATCCGACCCGGGTCGCACCCAAGTGATCCGGGCGCGACGTCCGGACGTGCGCGGCTTCAGTCCTCCGGCGACGCGTCCGCAGGGCCGCCGCGCCACGCGCGCTTCAGCTTCCCCTCGGAGCGGGCCAGGGCGAGGGCGAGCTTCGCGCGCTTCTCGACGGGCAGGTCCTTGGCGAGCGCCTGGTACATCTCCCGGTCCAACGCGGCGATGCGCTCGCGGGCCTCGAACGCGCGCTGCGCGGCGCCGTCCACCTGGGCCAGGACCGAGGTGTCCCCCCGCGACGCCTGGTGGAGGATGCGCGCGGCGTCGCGCACCTGCTCGCGCAGGGGGCGCCGCTTCTCGTCGAACCGGCGCAGGGTCTCCTCCATCTTCAGCGCCTGGGCGTTGTCCAGCTCCAGCGCGTCGGACAGCTGCAGCACCTGGCGCAGCCGCAGCCGCTTCTCGGCGCGCTCGAAGCGCTCGGCGGCGCGCTCCTCCCGCCCCGGCTTGTCGGGGCCCTGGGCCAGCGCCAGCCAGGGCGTCAGTGCCAGCGCCAGCGCCACGCCTCGCATCCTCGTCGTCATCGTCACAGCATCTCTCCCTGCTCGAAGTCGTCGTCCCACGCGTCCAGGTCGTCGAGCATCGCGTCGTCCTCGGACGCGGCCACGTCGGTGGCCTCCAGCGGCTCCAGCCCCGCCCACTCCTCGAAATCCGCCAGCGTCTGGCGCGTCTCGGTCGCGACGCCGTCCTCCACGGCCGCCGCGCGAGGCGGAGCGGCGTCCGGCGTCTCCGCCGTCCACCGCGTGGACCGCCACGGGCCCAGCACCATCACCGCGGCGACCGCCGCCACCGCCGCCACGGAGCCCAGCGTCCGCCACCGCAGCGACTGGCGCGTCTGCTCGCGATGCCACGCGGCCAGGGTGCGCCGGGGCAGGGCCTCCTGGAGGGTCCGCTCCGTCGCGGAAGGCGGTGGCAGGGCCGCCAGCGACAACACCTCCCTCGTCGCCTCGAACGCCTCGCGGCAGCCCGGGCACGACGCCAGGTGCTCGAGCAGCCGCACCGTCTCCGCCGCATCGAGCGCGCCCGCGGCATGCAGGTCCAGCCGCTCTTCCTGGTCAGCGCACGCAGCCATCAGCCCTTCTCCTCGGGTCCATCCACGCTCGCCTTGAGGCGCTTCACCGCGTGATGGAACTGCACCTTCGCATTGTTCTCGGTGATGCCCAGCGTCTGCGCGATGTCCTTGAACGGCAGCCCGCCGTCGATCCGCAGCGTCAGCACCTCGCGCTGCCGCCTCGGCAGGGCCAGCACCGCCGCGCGCACGCGCCGCTCCCGCTCCGCCCGCTCCAGCGACTCCTGCGCCGACTCCCCGGGCGCCTGCGCCACGTCGTCCGCCACGGCCTCCACCAGCACCGGGCGCCAGCGCTGGCCCTGACGGGCATGGTTCCTGGCCAGGTTCAGCGCGATGCGCACCAGCCACGACCGGAACGGCGCGGGCCCCAGCCGCGTGAAGCGGCCGAACACCCGCTGCGAGGCCTCCAGCGCGCGCAGGAAGGCCCCCTGGACCAGATCCGCCGCGTCCTCCGGCCGGGATACGTACCGGCGCACCAGGGAGAAGACGAGCGCCTGGTGCCGCGTCACCAGCACCTCGAAGGCCGTCTCCTCTCCGTCCAGGAAGGCACGGCAGAGCACCTCGTCCGGCGCCTGTTCGAGGGCCATCCGACGAGAGGGCATCGCCACCACCCGGCCGCCTGTCTCCCTGATGCTCACGAACCCTTCAACCCCCGACCCGGCGAAAGGTTATTCGCGCCCCGTCGCCCGTCGCATTTTCCCGGGGTGTGCTGGAAATCCAGCATCTTGCGTGGCCGCTCGGGGGAGGGTGGGTTGCTCGGGGTGGATCCGGGCTGTCACAATGCGTGGGGTTGGTGCCACCCACGGACCGGTCATGATGACGGAAGAATCGGGCTCTCGCATCAAGGGGGGCTTCCTCATCTCCCGCCTGAACATGCTGCGCCAGCAGGGTGGCCAGGGGTGTGTGGACGAGGTGCTGGGGCGGCTGCCCCTGGCGGATCAGGCGTTGCTGCGCGAGATGTTGCTGCCGGTGGCCTGGTATCCGCTGGAGCTGAACCTGCGGTTGGACACGGCCATCGCGGAGGTGCTGTCTCCGGAGGACGAGCCGAGGGCCTTCCTGGACATGGGGCGCGCTTCGGCGGACGAGGCGCTGCGCGGCGCGCAACACGGCTTCGTCCGGCCGGGAGACCCGCACTTCCTGCTGAGCCAGGCGGCGCGCATCTACCGCTACTACTACGCCGTGGGCTCGCGCACCTACGAGCGCACCGGGGAGCGGTCCGCGGTGCTGCGCACCTTCGGCGCGGAGAACGTCACGGAGGCGGACTGCTACACCATCATCGGCTGGCACCAGCGCGCCATCGAGCTGTGTGGTGGGGCGGACGTCCGCGTCAGCCACCCCCTGTGCCGCGCCCGGGGCGCGCCTCACTGCGAATACCACTGCGCCTGGGATTGAGCGGCGCGGTGGCTCAGGCCGCCGTCCCGTAGGCGGACGCGTCCGTCAGCGGGTGCGCCTCGAGGAAGCGCAGCACGTCGTCGAGGTGGCGGTAGACGCGCACCTCGTGGCGGATGATGTCCTCGATGCGACCCTCGGGGTCGATGATGAAGGTGACGCGCCGGTCCACCCGCACCACGGGCCAGAGCACGTCATAGGCGCGGCTGATGGTCCGGTCCGGGTCCCCGAGCAGGGAGAAGTGGATGTCCTCCTTCCGCGCGAACTCGCACTGCGTGCGCTGCGTGTCCACGGACACGCCCACCAGCTCCGCGCCCAGCTCGCGGATGCGCTCGTGGTTGTCCCGGAACGCCCGGTTCTCGATGGTGCAGCCGAGCGTGAAGGCCTTGGGGAAGAAGAAGAGGACGACGCGGCGGCCGCGCAGGGCGGACAGGCTCACGGGGGCGCCGAGACAGTCCGTGGCGAGGAAGTCTGGCGCGAGGTCTCCGATGGCGAGCATCCGGGCGGCTTCCTTCCTGTGGCCCACGAGGGGACCCACCGCTAGCACGTTTCCGGCGCGGCCCCGGAGGAACCCTTCCTCGAGGCGCCGCGCCGTTCGCCGGAGGACGGCGGGAGGGCTTTCCCGCCGCCTCCGCTGGCGCACGTACTGCTTCGCATTGTTCAGGGCCAGGGGGTGTTAAGAATTGTTGAGGCGCCTGGAGGCTCCTCGTACACCCTCCGGGCGCGGAGGGCCTCCCCAGGTCGGGTGAGGCGGGCCGCTCCGGGTGCATGCGAGCTGACCGGACGGGGGCGGGGTGATATCCGCCGCGCGTGGCTCGACAACGAAGCTCCTCCTCCTCGCGACCGCCCCGGGGCGTCGCGTTCTCCCCGGCGCTCCAGGCCCGGCTCGCCCGGGCGATGGGCGTCACCCGCGTGGCCCGCGTCACCGGACTGGACCGGACCGGCGTCGAGGTGGCGTGCGCCGTGCGGCCGGGCGGGCACGTCCTCCAGGTCTGCAACGGCAAGGGGCTCACGGCGGAGGCCGCGACGTGGGGCGCGCTGCTGGAGACGGCCGAGCTGTGGTCGGCGGAGACGGTGTCGCCGGGGGCCCTGCGGTGGGGCTCTCGCGCGGAGCTGGTGGGGCTGGGGGAGGACTGCTGGGGCGCGGAGTCGCTCGGGTCCGCGGGGGCGCTGGTGGAGCCCCGCCTGTGGAGCGACGACGTGCGATGCGCGTGGCGTCGGGCCACGGAGCTGGGCATGGGGCGGCCCGTGTGGGTGCCGGCGCAGGGCGTGTATGTGCCGCCCGCGGGAGGGCCTTCGCTAGGGCCGGTGGCCACGGCGTGGACCAGCAATGGCTCCGGCGCGCACGTGGAGCCGGCGCGGGCGCTGCTGCACGCCCTCCTCGAGGCCACCGAGCGGGACCAGCTCGCCCGGGCCTTGCCGGAGGGCTGGACGGAGGAGGCGGTGACGCGGCGGATGCTGCGCCCGGCGGAGCTCGGCGCGGGCGCTCCCCGGACCGAGGCGCTGGCGCGGCGGCTGGGCGCGCGGGGGTTCGGCGTCTACCTCTTCGACGCGACGCCCGCCGCGCGACAGCCGGGGGCCGTGGGGCTGCCGGTGGGCGCGGCGGTGCTGGTGGACCAGGAGGAGGGCCCGGTGCCGCTCACGGCCGGATATGCGTGCGCGCCCGGGCGCGACGAGGCGCTGCTCAAGGCCCTGCTGGAGGCGGCGCAGTCCCGGCTCACGGACATCCATGGCGCGCGCGAGGACGTGGCCTCGGTGGACCGCGAGGCGGCGCGGGAGTTCGGTCGCGCCTGCGCGGACGTGCGCGCGCGCAGGAAGGTGGAGGACATGCCGGACGCCGACGGGGAGGCGCGCTCCGCGCCGCGAGCCGTGCGCGCGGTGCTGGCGCGACTGGCGCGCGCCGGGTTCACCCGCGTGGCGGCGGTGGAGTTGGAGTCGCCGGTGGCGGAGCTCGCCGTGCGCAAGGTGGTGGTACCGGGCATGCGAATCTCGGAGTTGCTGTGAAGCGGCGCGCGGACGAGCTGGTCGTCTTCCTGGGGCCGTCCCTCCCCGCCGATGAGGCGCGGCGGCGCGTGGCGTGCACGGTGTTGCCACCCGCGCGCCAGGGCGACGTGTGGCGAGCGCTGGCCCGGCGGCCCCGGGCCATCGCGTTGATCGACGGCGTCTTCGAGGCCCAGCCGTCGGTGTGGCACCACGAGCTGCTGGCCGCGCTGGAGGCGGGCGTGGCCGTCTTCGGCGGCTCGAGCATGGGCGCGCTGCGGGCGGTGGAGCTGGCGCCGCACGGCGTGGTGGGCGTGGGGCGCGTCTTCGGGTGGTACCGGGATGGCGTGGTGACGGACGACGCGGAGGTGGCGCTGCTGCATGCCGACGCGGAGCACGGCTGGCGCCCCCTGACGGTGCCGCTGGTCAACGTGCGTCACCTGGCCGAGCGGGCGCGGGAGGCGCGGGTGCTGGACGCGCGCGCGGCCCGGAGCCTGGTGGAGGCCGCCGAGGCCCTCTTCTACCAGGAGCGCACCTGGCCCCGGGTGCTGGAGCGGGTGTCCGCCCGGTGGTCGGCCGCGACGCTCGCCCGGTGGCGCGCCTGGGCGGCGACGGGCCTGGAGGACCTCAAGCGGTTGGACGCGCTCGCGTGTCTGGACGCGGCCTCCGCGTGGGTGCGCTCCGGAGCGCCCGCGCCCAAGGGGCCCCGGCGCTCGCCCTCGTCGCTGGTGCGCCGTCGACGGCTGATGGAGGACGTGAGCCGGAGCGCGGGGGGCTTCGTCCCATCCGGCGAGGTGGTGACGCTCTTGAGCGAGCACCCCGACGCCACGGAATTGGCGGAGGCGGGGCTGCGGCGCGCGTTGCTCGCGGGCCTGGCCCGCTCGTTCGGCCTCACCGTCACGGACGCGGAGGTCGAGGCCGTACGGGAGGACTGGTGGGAGTCCCGGAACGTGCCGCCCCGCCGCCGGGCCGGGTGGCTCGAGGAGAACGGCCTGGATGACGTGTCCCTGCGCCGGCTGTGCGAGGAGCTGGCGCTGGAGCGGCTCGTGCTGACACGGGCCTCGCGCATGCTCCCGGACGGCCCCTCCTGGGAGGAGGCCCTGGCCTCCGAGGCCCGCCTGCGAGGCCTCTGGGCCCAGGCCGCCCGCGCCGCCTCCAGCCCGGGACGCCGAGCGTCGTCGACACCGGACCCGACGGAGAAGGTCGGGTCGGACTGAAACAGGCCGACCACCCGGCGGGTCGGTAAAAACGTGACAGAACTCCCAGAAAGGGTAGGGTCAACCCTGGAGGTTGCCCTTGTTCAGCCCCGTTCCCTGGGTGGTCACCGAGCCCCTCGCGATGCGTGCGTCCTCGTGGCGCCGCGCGGGGCCCGTGGCATGGGCTGACGCGGCCGGTGGAGGTGCGCTGGCGTGAGGTCCCCTCCCTTTCATCCGGATCAGCTCGAGCCCGGCGGCGAGGTGGGGCCGTGGCGGGTGGTGGCCTCGCTGGGCGCCGGTGGTTTCGGCCGCGTGTTCAAGGTGGAGCGAGGCGGGCGCTTCTTCACCATGAAGATGGCGCTGCGGCCCGCGGGGCCCCAGGCGTCGGAGGAGGAGGACATCAACGGGCGGCTGTCGCACGAGGTGGCGACGCTGCTGGCGTGCGCGCCCCACCCGAACCTGCCGCGGGTGCACGCGGTGGACCGCTGGCCGGAGCCTCCCGACGGCTACCTGTACTTCGTCACCGACTTCATCGACGGGGAGACGTTCCACGAGTGGCGCTGGCGGGTGAAGCCCTCCGCGGCGCACCTGCTCTCGGTGTTCACCGAGGTGGTCCGCGCGGTGGGCGACCTGCACCGGCGCGGGCTGCACCACCGGGACGTGAAGGGCGACAACCTCCTCATCCGCCGCGAGGACGAGCGGCCCTTCCTCATCGACATGGGCACGGTGCGGCTGCCGGGCGCGACGACGCTCACGGTGGGCGTGGCGCCGGCCTCGCCGCACCTGCTGCCCCCCGAATGCGTGGCCTTCCTGCGCGAGGGCTCGTGGGCGCAGGGCGCGCGCTTCGACGCGGGCGTGCCGGGCGACCTCTACGCGCTGGGCGCGCTGCTCTACGAGGCGCTGACGGACGGCTACGCGTTCGACCCCCGGCTGCCCTACGACCGGCTGCTGCCCGCCATCGAAACGGTGACGCCGCGCGCGCCGCACCTCATCAACCCCAAGGTCCCTCCCGCGCTGGGCGACATCGCCATGCGCCTGCTGGCCAAGCGCCCCGAGGACCGCTACGTGGGGACCGAGGCGCTCCTCCAGGCCCTGTGGGAGGTCGCCAAGGAGAAGCGACAGCCGGCGTGGAAGCTCTCTCTGGACCGTCCCCCGGAGGAGCCCGGCGCCGCGCAGGACGCGGACGAGGCCCTGCCGAGGGTGCGCGTGGTGCCGGAGGTGGCGCACGCGCCCTCCGGACCGGAGACGTCGCCTTCGGAGCCCGCGCTCGCGGTCGTGGAGGCGCGGGCGCCGGAGCGGGACGCCGCCGTCCCGGGTGAGAGGTTGGATGGCATCGTGCCGGCTCCTCCGTCTTCGAGGGGGGGAGGGGGGCCGGTACCGCCGCGTCGACGTCGCGGCGTGGTCCTGGGACTGGGGGCGGTGGCGCTCCTGGCCCTGGGGTTCTTCGCGCAAGGCCTCGTGCTCCACCTGCGGCCCGCGAGTCCCGTGCAGGCGGTCATCTCCCCCCCGCCTCCTGCAGAGAAAGGAAGTCCTGTCGTGACGAGTCGTCCCCCCACCCCCTCAGAGACAACCCCTTCGCCCTCACCGCTTCGCCTCCGCGAGGTGGGGGACACGCCGGAGGTCGTCGCTCGCACCGCCACGGTCGACAACGAGGCCGCGTCCTCGAGGCCCGAGGCGCCCGTGCCGGTGGCGAGGCGGCGTCCCTTGGCGAAGAGCGCGGTCGCGAAGACGGCGGTGGTGGCCTGTCTCGCGGGGGCGTGCGCGGGCGGTCAACGCCAGCTCCTCGAGGAGCCTCCGGCCCAGAACTGCCCGGCGTCCACCCTCAAGCTGATGGACGAGCTGGGCTTCCGTCCGCCCAGGCTCATCGGCAGCGACCTGCAGAGCGGCCTGCGTCCCCGCGGCGACCTCAGGCCCGTCCCCGTGCCACCCGACGGGGGCACCATCACCATCGACACCTTCGGCGACAAGCCGTTCATCGAGGGCAGGCCCGGCCCGGGTGTTCCCGTGGGCAGCAAGTTCCGGGGCAAGGTGTTCTGGGGCAAGGACCGGCTGTTCGGGTGGATCACCGAAATCGAGTTGCCCGACGGGCGGCGCCTGCCCCTCTGCGCGAACATCACGAACGCCGACCGGGACGAGCTGGGCTCGGTCTACGTGAAGGGGAGTACCCCGGAGCAGCCGTTGATCAGCCCCATGATCTTCTTCGCGGCGGCGAAGCGCATGGGAAGGTTGTGACTTGTCGTCCGCGTCCTCAGTGTTCGTGCTCGCCTGGGGCGTGATGGTGGCCTTGGGGGTGGAGGGTTCGGCGCCCGCGCTCCCGGGCGGGCTGCCCCCGGTGCGTCGCCTCGAAATCGGGGCGGAGGTGCAGGGCGTCCCCCAGGAGGTGCGCATCGCGCCGGGGCGCGCGACGACGTTCATCTTCGACACGCGCATCCTGCCCGAGCAGCTCGTGCTGGACGGACGTGAGCGCTTCCAGCGACTGGGCCTCTCCGAGGACCATCTGCTGCTCGTCCCGTCGGGCACGTTCCGGGACGGGGAGCGGCTGCGGCTGGAGGTCCGCTTCCAGGGAGGCGGGGCGCCCGAGCGGGGCATCATCCAACTGGTCGTCGACCTGTCGAGGTCCGAGCCCCAGGTGGAGGTGTATCGACGCGTCCGTACCGCGGAGTCCTATCGCCAGGAGGTGGAGGAGCTCCGGGCCCGGCTGGCGCGGCTGGAGTCCGAGGCGTCGTCCTCCGGGTGTCCGCCCTCCGTGACGGCGGACGACGCGCTGGAGTCGCTGCTGCTGTCCATCCACACCCCCGAGGACCTGCTGACCAAGGCGCTCGGGGAACCCGGCCCGGGGTCTCACCCGGAGCTGGCCGTCCTGGGCTCGCGGCTGCTGTTCCTGCCGGGGCGGTGGGGCGCCGTGCGGTTGATGATGCGCGCGCGCGGTGACGCCGTGGGCTGGGTCGCCGCGGGGGCCACCCTGACGAGGGCGGGCGGGCACTCGGTGGTGGTGCGGCCTCCTCGGCAGACGGGGCCCTTGCGCGCGGATCGCGACGAGGCGGTCCTGGTGCTCGCGCCGGACCTGGCGGGCGTGACCGAGGGGAAGTACGTGCTCCGGCTGTGGGACGCGCGCGGACGCGCGGTGACGCTGGAGGGGGTCCACCTGTTTTGAGTCGGGGACGGGGCCTCACGTCCCCGCTTGAGCCTCGCGGCGCGCCGTGTAGGGTGCGGCCCCGGACGATGACCGCCCTGCCTCCCGACGCCCCGCGCTGCATCCGCGCCGACTCCCGCGAGCCGGAGGGCTACCGCGCCGCCCTCGGCGAGCGCAAAGCCGCCCTGCTGCTCACCGACCCGCCGTACTGCCTGCTCACCCGGCGTCGCAAGGGCGGGGACCTGCGCGACACGCGCGCCCACAAGAAGATCGACCAGAACCCCATCGTCCGCTTCGAGACGGTGCGCGACTACCGCGTCTTCTCCGAGGCCTGGCTCGCCCGCGCCGTGGCGCACCTGACGCCGGACGCGCCGCTCGTCATCTGGACGAACCTGCTGGGCAAGGAGCCCATCGTCACCGCCGCCCGGGGCCTGGGCTATGCGCACCTGCGCGGCGAGTTCGTCTGGGGCAAGCGCACCACGGACAAGAACGCCAACGAGCAGACCCTGCGCGTCTACGAGGTCGCGCTCGTCATCGCGCGCACCCCCGAGCCGCCGCTCGACCCCGCCGCGCTGCCCATCCCCTGGGCCGTCGTGGGCGGCTACGACGATGACGGAGAGGCCGCGCGCTGGGGCGGCCACCCGCACCACAAGCCCTTCTCCATCGTCGAGCCGCTGGTGCGCGCGTACAGCAGGCCGGGCGACATCGTGCTGGACCCCTTCGCGGGCAGCGGCTCGCATCCGGCCGCCGCGCTGCGCCTGGGGCGCGTCCCCGCGTGCCTCGAAATCGAACCCGAGTGGGCCGAGCGCGTCACCCACCGCCTGCGCGAGACGGCGGCGCGGGCGGCTCAGGTCCCCAGCGCCCGGTAGTGCCGCGTCTGCGCCCAGGCCGGCACGTCCGTGGGGCGGTGGGCCCACCAGTTCATCACCAGCGTGCGCCGCAGCCGCGAGCGCCCCGGGAGCTTCCCGTCCGGAATCCGGTTCTGCGCGTCCAGCACGCCGTGGGTGAGCGTCCCGTCGAACACGGCCAGGCGGTTGGGGCGGGGCGTCACCAGGTCCGCGGTGTCCAGGCGCGAGGGCGCGAGCGAGGGGTTGCCCTCCTCGGGCAGCTCCCGCGTCACCACCAGCGCGCCGCCGCGCACGCGGTTGAGGAACAGCACGGAGCCGATGCGCGGGTGCACCAGCGCGCCGGTGCGCAGGGCGAGCTTCTCGTCGCGGTCCTGGTGGAAGTCCACCCGCACGTCGGTGGTGTACATCCGCGATAGCCACCACTCCACGCCGGCGATGCGCCGCCGTCCGGCGATGGTGGGGCGCAGCGCGGTGATGACCTCCTCCACCACGTTCGTCGGCGGGCCGAAGTCGTACCAGAACGTCGTTTGATACGTGTCCCGCAGCCGCTCCCTGCCCAGCAGGCCGAGCCGGCGCATCAGCCGGCGGAAGAGGGCGGGGGGGACGGCGCCTTCGGTGAGCTGGACGAGCGTTTCCACGGGGACCCCAGCTTTGTCTCATGCACAGGGTGGGCGCCACCTTCCTTTGCCGGTAGTCTCCCCCTCCCATTTCTTTCCTCCCCCCGAGGCACCTCGCGATGAAGGCCCACCACAAGATGCTCGTCGGTATCGTCTCCGGCACCGTGGCGGGGCTCCTCGCCAACGCGCTCGCAGGGGGCGTCATCGACGCGGAGTTCCTCCACGGACTCCGCGGCGCGGTGGGGCGGACCGCCAACGCCGTCGCCGGCAACGCGGCGTGGCTGGACTGGTTCGTCAACAACGTCACCGCGCCCGTGGGGCAGATCTTCATCCGCCTGCTGCTCATGCTGGTGGTGCCGCTGCTCTTCTCCGCGCTCGTCATGGGCGTGGCGGACCTGGACCTCAAGCAGGTGGGCCGGCTGGGCGCGCGCACGCTCGGCTACACCGTCGTCTTCTCCACCATCTCCGTCCTCATCGGCCTCGTCGCCGTGGACCTCATCCGGCCCGGCGCCTCGCTGAGCGAGGAGGCCCGCGCGCTGGCCCGGACGAGCACCCAGGTGCAGGCCGCGCCTCCGCCGTCGGACACCTCGTTCGGCGCGGTGCTCATGTCGATGGTGCCCACCAACCCCCTCAAGGCCGCCGCCGACGGGGACATGATCGGCCTCATCGTCTTCTCGCTCATCTTCGGCCTCGGCGTGGCGCTCACCCCCGGTGAGCCCGTCCGGCAGCTGCGCGACACCATCCAGGGCCTCTACGACGTGATGATGAAGCTCATCGACGGCGTGCTGCGGCTGGCGCCCTACGGCGTCGCCGCGCTGCTGTTCTCCATGACGGCGCGGCTGGGCCTCGCCATCCTCGGACAGCTGGCCGCCTACGTGGGCACCGTGCTCCTGGCGCTCGGCGTGCACATGTTCATCGTCTACTCGCTGTCGGTGCGCTTCCTCGGCGGGCGCAACCCCATCGAGTTCTTCCGCGACTGCCGGCTCGCCATCGTCACCGCCTTCTCCACGTCCTCCTCCAGCGCCACCCTGCCCACCGCGCTCAAGGTCGCGGAGGAGAACCTCAAGCTGCCGGCGAACGTGTCGCGCTTCGTGCTCACCGCCGGCTCGGCGATGAACCAGAACGGCACCGCGCTCTTCGAGGGCGTCACCGTGCTGTTCCTGGCCCAGGTCTACGAGGTGCCGCTGAGCCTGTCCCAGCAGGCGCTCATCATGTTCATCTGCATCCTGGCGGGCATCGGCACCGCGGGGGTCCCCGCCGGCTCCATCCCCGTCATCGCGATGATCCTGGGCATGTTCAAGATTCCGGTCGAGGGCCTGGGGCTGGTGCTCGGCGTGGACCGCTTCCTCGACATGTGCCGCACCACGCTCAACGTCACCGGGGACCTGGCCGCCGCCGTCTACGTGGCGCGCGGGGAGCCGCCCTCCCGCCCGGCCGCCGAGCGGGAACCGGACCCCAGTACCCCCTGACGCCGGGCCGGAGCCGGTCCACCTTCACCGCAACGCAGGTCCACGCAGCATCCGCCAAGGAGCCCGCATGAGGGTCGGCAAGGATTCAATCGTCTCGCTGGATTACCGGCTGCATCTCGGGGATGGACAGGTCATCGACCAGAGCGCGCCGGGACAGCCGCTCGCCTATCTGCACGGTCATCGGCAGATCGTCCCCGGCCTGGAGGGCGCGCTCGAGGGGATGAACAAGGGCGAGAGCAAGCAGGTGGTGGTGCAGCCGGGGCAGGGCTACGGCGAGCATGACCCCGAGGGCGTTCGCACGGTGCCCCGCTCCATGCTGCCGCCGGGCTTCACGCCGCAGGCGGGCCAGACGCTCATGGCCCAGACGGACCAGGGCGACATCTCCCTGCGCATCCGAGAGGTGCGGGGCGACGACATCGTCATCGATTTGAACCATCCGCTGGCGGGCAAGACGCTGCACTTCGACGTCACCGTGCAGGACGTCCGCGCCGCCTCCTCCGAGGAGCTCAGCCATGGCCACGTCCACGGACCCGGGGGCCACGACCACGGCTGACGCGGACGTTTGACGCCACGCGGCGCCCGGGCGGAGCCGAGGTCACAAAGGCCCCGGTTTCTCGCCTGGTTGCTGTCGCGAACGTTTCTTTGGGGCGGGGGGCATGCTCTATCTTTGCCGCCCCCATGAGCCAGTCCTCCCCCTCCCAGACTCCGAGCCCGAGCGGGCTCCGCATCCAGCCGACCGACACGGGCGTCGACGACGAGGGCCTGTCCCCGACGAAGGACCCGGAGCGCTACTGGCTCAAGCACGTGTACCAGGGGGGCTCGCGCCAGCTCACCGTGCGCGCCGTCATCGCGGGCATGGTGATTGGCGCGGTGATGTGCCTGTCCAACCTGTTCGTGGTGCTCAAGACGGGTTGGAGCCTGGGCGTCACCATCACCTCGTGCATCCTCGCGTTCGGCGTGTTCGGGTCGCTGCGCAAGCTGGGCTTGCTGAAGAAGGACTTCACCGACCTGGAGAACAACGCCATGGGGTCGGTGGCGTCCGCCGCGGGCTACATGACGGGCGGCGGCAACATGGCGGCGGTGCCCGCGCTGCTGATGCTCACCGGGGCGCTGCCTCCCTCGGGGTGGCTGGTGGCGTGGTTCGCCGTCGTCTCCGCGCTGGGCGTCTTCGCGGCCATTCCCATCAAGCGCCAGCTCATCAACATCGAGCAGCTGCCGTTCCCCACGGGCACCGCCACCGCGGAGACCATCCGCGCGCTGCATGGCCATGGCGAGGGCGCGAGCGGCAAGGCGCGCCTGCTGGGCATCGCGGGTGTCATCGGCGCGGTGCTGGCGGTCGTGCGCGACGCGCGCTTCTCGTGGCTCACCAACATCCCGGAGAAGCTCAGCCTGCCGTTCAGCATGCTGGGGAAGAAGGCGTCCGCGTGGACGCTGTCCTTCGACTTCAGCCTGGTGCTGGTGGGCGCGGGCGCGCTGGTGAGCTTCCGCACGGGCTGGTCCATGCTGCTCGGCGCGGCGCTGACGTATGGCTTCCTCGCGCCGGAGATGGTGAGCCGGGGCGTCATCCCGGAGGTGACGTACAAGGCCATCAACAGCTGGACGGTGTGGACGGGCGCCTCGCTGCTGGTGGCCTCCGGGCTCCTGTCGTTCGCCTTCCAGTGGCGCAGCGTGGCGCGCTCCTTCAAGGAGCTGTCGTCGCTGTTCGGCCGCAAGTCGTCGAAGGAGGCGGAGACGGACCCGCTGGCGGGCATCGAGTGTCCCCCCGCGTGGTTCCCCCTGGGCTTCGCGGTGCTGGGGCCGGTGGCGGTGTTCCTGATGGCGTACCTGTTCCAGATTCCCTGGTGGGCGGGCGTGCTGGCCCTGCCGCTGGCGGTCGTGATGGGCGTCATCGCCAGCCGCGTCACCGGTGAGACGGACACCACGCCCACCAAGGCGCTGGGGCCCGTCACGCAGCTCATCTTCGGCGGCCTGGCGCCGGGCAACATCACCGCGAACGTGATGAGCGCCAACGCCACGGGCGGCGTGGGGCTGCACGCGGCGGATCTGCTCACGGACCTGAAGTCCGGCTGGCTGCTGGGAGCCAATCCGCGTCAGCAGTTCGTGGCGCAGCTGTTCGGCGTGGTGGCGGGCGCGGCGGTGGTGGTGCCGGTGTTCAACCTGCTCATCCCCAACGCGGAGACCATCGGCTCGGTGGACTACCCCGCGCCCGCGGTCATGGTGTGGGCCGGCGTGTCGAAGCTGCTGGCCACGGGCGTGGAGGCGCTGCCGGTCAGCGCGCGCTACGGCGCGGTGTGCGGCGCGGCGCTGGGCATCGTCCTCGTCCTGCTGGAACGCTGGGCGCCGGCGAAGCTGAAGGCCTTCGTGCCGTCGGCCGCGTCGTTCGGCCTGGCCATCGTGCTGCCGGCCTCCAGCTCCATCTCGTTCTTCATCGGCTCGGCCATCGCGGCGCTGCTGCGCCGCTACAAGCCGAAGCTGGCCGAGGCGGCGACGCTGCCCGTCTCGTCGGGTTTCATCGCGGGAGAGAGCGTGCTGGGCATCGCCATCGCCATCGCCAAGGCGACGCAGGTGATGCCCAAGTAGCCACGGACGTCAGTCCACGTGGGACGTGGCGAAGGACGCGCCCGCGATGAAGCGGAAGGTGGGCGTGTCCATGCCCGCGCCCACGCCCGGTCCGCCCAGGACGTACAGGTCGAGCCAGGACGTGGCGTGCCGGCGGATGGCCACCAGCAGCTCCGCGCCGGCGCGCCCGCCCTGCAGGGGGATCCCGGTCACCACGCTCACCTCGCCGCGCGTCAGCTCCCCCGCGCGCGAGGTCACCGTGGCCGCCAGCCGCAGCTCGCTGCCGATGAGGTCCTTCTTCTCGTCCGACAGCGGCCCCAGGTCGCGCTTCTCGCGCAGCAGCACGCCGGCCTGCCCTCCCACCTGCCACCCGTCCGCGAGGTAGCCGAGCTGCAGGCTGGGGTGGACCGCGTACTCGTCCCGGGCGAGCAGCGCCTTGGAGCCCAGCGGCAGCTGTGTGGACACGTCCGCCGCGAGGTGGAAGCCGGTGTCCGGGTTGAGGATGGCCACGCGGGCGCCCACCCACGGCGCGCCCATGCCGCTGCCCTCCGGCGCCGGCACGTCCCGGTGCCCCGAGCCCCCCTGGCCGAGGATGTACGGCACCTCCGCGTCCAACTGCAGCCACGACAGCACGCCGACGGCGATCGTCACGTCCGCGCTGAACCGGTTCTCCACCAGGCCCATGCCCCCCCCCGGCTCCCAGCGCGTCTGGAAGTGGAGCGGCAGGTATTCGTAATGGCCCTGGACCCCGACGCGGACCATGCCCTGCGGCAGGACGCGCCCGGTGCTCACGACGAGCGAACCCAACGCCGCCGGGTCCAGCTCCAACCGCTCGAGGTTGAAGGTGGGGAGCGAGGATTGAGCCAAAGCGCTGGAGGGCAACAACGGGACGAGGACGGACAGCGCGGAAAGCAACACGCACGCAAGTCGTGACGACACATCGACTCCTTCATGAGGAGCGCGACGAGGTGCCGCCACTCCCGTGCGCGAAGAGGTCGCATGCGCCAGGAGGCCGTGCAAGCCAGCCTGGAGTTCTCCACTCCTGGGCAACTATCCCGACACACCGAGACACATGACTTGACGTTCATCTGCCCCGGAGTCTCCCGGCTCACCAAGAAAATCGTGGCTGTCCTGTTTCAACACGGTGGCGAGTGCGACGCGGGTGCAATGGGCCGAGGGGCCGCGGCGTAGCAACGGGACACTCCCCGAGGTACTCGTGTCCGCCCTTGTCGAGGATGTCCGCTTCTCGCTCCGGCTCTTGCTGAAGAGTCGTGGGTTCACGCTTGTCTGTCTCATGACGCTTGCCCTGGCCATCGGGGCGAACACGGCCATCTTCAGCGTGGTGAACGGGGTGCTGCTGCGGCCGCTGCCATACCCGGAGCCCGACCGGCTGATGCAGGTGGTGCGTGTCGAGAAGGACAACGGGCGATCATCGTCGCAGTCCATCGCCGGTTACGTGTGGATGACGGCGGAGGGGTCGCCCTTCTCGCGCGTCGCGGCGTACGAGGTGCTGCCGTCGGGCTTCAGCGCCGTGGGCGACGGTCTGCCGGAGCGGTTGCCGGGCATGCGCGTGACGGGGGGCTTCTTCGAGACCTTCGGTGTGAAGCCGGCGTTGGGACGCGGCTTCCTTCCGGAGGAGGACGTGGCGGGCGGGCCTCGCGTGGTCGTCCTCAGCGAGAGCCTGTGGCGGCGGCGCTTCGGCGGCGCGCCGGACGTGGTGGGCCGCTCCATCGTCCTGAACGACGAGTCCTATACGGTGGTGGGCGTGGCGCCCGCGTCGTTCGCGTACCCCAAGGGCGTGCACCTGTGGACGCCGCTCCAGCTGGACCTCACGGACCGGACCGACTCGAACTTCCTCTTCGTCACCGGCAGGCTGCGTCCGGGCCTCACGGAGGAGGGCGCGGCGGCGGCGCTCCGGACGCTGGGCGGGCGCGTGCGCGCGGAGAACCCGGACCTGCTCGACAATGGCCAGGAGTACGTCCCGGTGGACCTGCGGACGTTCCTCGCGGGCGACCTGCGGCTGGCGCTCTGGGTGTTGCTGGGCGCGGTGGGGCTGGTGTTGCTCATCGCGTGCGTCAACCTGGCCAATCTCCAGCTCGCGCGGGCGGCGGCGCGCAACCGCGAGCTCGTGGTGCGCGCGGCGTTGGGCGCGGCGCCTGGGCGGCTCGTGCGGCAGATGCTCACGGAGAGCATGTTGCTCTCCGTCGTCGGCGGCGGGCTCGGGGTGTTGTTGGCGGCGGCGGTGTTGCCGGGCCTGTTGTCGCTGGCGCCGGACACCTCGCTCCTGCTGCCCGGGGACGGAGGTCTCGCGGGCACGCAGGTGGGCATCGACGGCAGGGTGCTGGGTTTCACGCTGGCCGCGTCGCTCCTCACGGGCCTGTTGTTCGGGCTGCTGCCCGCGTGGCAGGCGTCGCGCACGGACCTCCAGACGGCGCTGCGCGAGGGCGCCCAGCGGGCGACGATGGGCCCGGGCGGCGGGCGCACGCGCGCGCTCCTGGTGGTGGGGCAGGTGGCGTTGGCGGTGATGTTGCTCGTGGGCGCGGCGTTGCTCATCCGCGGGTTCTCCGCGCTCCAGGGCGTGCAGCCGGGCTTCGACCCGCGCGGCGTCCACGTGCTGCGGCTGTCGCTCCCGGAGGGGCGCTACGGCACGGTGCAGGCGCTGGAGCGGTTCGAGCGGCAGGTGGAGGAGCGGGTGCGGGCGCTGCCGGGCGTGGAGGTGGTCGGGTTCACCTCGACGCTGCCCATGGACATGGGGCCCGACATGTCGTTCTCCATCGAGGGCAAGTACACGGGCGACGACAACGGACCGGGCGCGGGCTGGGGGAAGTACCGCCCGGTGACGCCGGGCTACTTCGGCGCGATGCGCATCGGCCTCGTCCGCGGGCGGCTGCTGGCGGAGACGGACGTGGCGGGCGCGGAGCCGGTGGTGGTCATCAACGAGACGGCGGCGCGCAGGTACTGGCCCGGCGAGGACCCCCTGGGCCAGCGCATCCGGGTGGCGCACTCGGTGCCGTCCCTGAGGGACGTCGTGCCCCGCGTCGTGGTGGGGGTGGTGCGGGACGTGCGCGAGGACGGCCTGGATGACGACCCTCCCCCGGTGATGTACCTGGCGCCGGGCCAGATGGCGCAGGGCATCGCGTCGATGCTCGTGCGGATGATTCCGCAGAACCTGCTGGTGCGAGCCCCGGGGGGACACGCGGACATCGTCAAGGCCGTCCAGCGCGAGGTGTGGGCGGTGGACGCGCAGCAGCCGGTGATGGAGACGCTGAAGCTGGAGGAGCACGTCGCGCGCTCCATCGGCTCCGAGCGCTTCAACATGGTGCTGCTGGGGATGATGGCGGCGCTGGCGCTCTCGCTGGCCGCGGTGGGCATCTACGGCGTGTTGTCCTATCTGGTGAGCCAGCGGACGCGGGAGATGGGCGTACGGCTGGCGCTCGGCGCCACGCGGAGCGAGGTGGTGCGGCTGGTGCTCGTGCAGGGGATGGGTTCGGTGGCGGGCGGGGTGGTGCTGGGGTGCGCGGGCGCGCTGGCGCTGACCCGGGTGGTGTCCGGCTTCGTCCACGGCGTCAGCGCCCTGGACCCCATGTCCTTCGTCCTGGCGCCGTTGGTGCTCCTGGGCGTGGGGCTGGTGGCCACCTGGGTGCCCGCGCTGCGCGCCTCGCGCGTGGACCCCATCATCGCGCTCAAGTACGACTGAGCTCCGGAGCAATAATGGCCAAGTCGCCGCGGCGCCCAGCCCGCATCCTGACGGCACACTCGACGGGAGCGGATGTGCGGACGAACGGGATTCTGGAGCGGGGAACAGGGGCGATCACGGTCTTCGGCGCCTATGGGCACACGGGGCGCTTCGTGGTCGCGGAGCTGCGCAGGCGGGGGCTGACGCCCATCCTCGCGGGGCGGGACGTGGCGAGGCTGGAGCAGCTCGCCGGACGGCATGGCGGGCTCGAGGTCCGGCGGGCCTCGGTGGAGGAGCCGGAGTCGCTCGCCCGCGCCCTCGGGGGAGCGGTGGCGGTCATCAATTGCGCGGGGCCGTTCGCCTCGACGGCGGAGCCCCTCATCGAGGCGGCCCTGGCGGCGCGCGTCCACTACCTGGATGTCGCGGCGGAGGTGGAGGTCGCCGCGACCACCCTCGGGCGCTCCGCGGACCGGGCCCGCGAGGCCGGCGTCGTGGTGCTCCCGTCGGTGGCCTTCTACGGTGGCCTGGGGGACCTCCTGGCCACGGCGGCCCTGCGCGGCTGGCCGGGCGCGGACGAGCTCTCCATCGCATACGGGCTGAGCAACTGGAGGCCGACGAGCGGGACGCGCGTGACGGGCCAGGTCTCGAAGGCGCGGCGTGGCGGAAGACGCCTGGTCTTCCGTGAGGGGGCGTTGCGGCTGAGCGACGAGGCCCCTCCGACGCGGCAGTGGGACTTCCCTTCGCCGATGGGCGCTCGGGCGGTGGTGGGCGAGTACACCACGGTGGACAGCGTCACCATCTCTCATCACCTCCATGTCGGAACGCTGAGCTCCTTCATGACGGCCGCCGCGCTCGCGGACCTGGCGGAAGGCCTGCCGCCCGAGGCGGTCGACGAGGCCGGACGCTCCGCGCAGACGTTCCTGGTCGAGGTGGTGGCCCGGTCCGGCGGGAAGGTCCGCCGCGCGGTCGCCCGGGGCCAGGACATCTACGCCGTCTCTGCGCCAGTCGTGGTGGAGGCGGCGGTGCGGCTGCTCGCGGGTCCTCCGAGGGCCGGAGTCTTCACCGTGGGCCAGCTCTTCGACGCCGCGGACTTCCTGTCGTCGCTGGCTCCGCTGCACCTCTCGTTCGAGCAGGATGAGACGCAGGCGCCTGTCTCGGGAGCGTAGCGGCCCGGCGCGCGCGTGGCTCCAGGACACGAGGAAGTCAGGGGGCCTCGCGCTGGCTCCGCTCGGGGCCTGGCGTGACGGGCCCTCCCGACGAGGGCCCTCCTCCGTGCTCCGGTGACGGCTCCGCGGGGGAACCCGTGCGGGAGCGTGTCGACCGGAGCGAGGCTCTTGTCCCGCCGTGGACGAACGTGGGGCGCGGAGGAAGGGAAGGGGGCCTACGCCGTGCCGGCCGCCAGGTCCTGCAGTTCCTGCCAGCGGGCATAGAGCCGATCCACCTCGGCGGTGGTGGTCTCCAGGTCCTTCTGGACCTCGGCGACCCTGGTGCTCTTGCTGTACACGGTGGGGTCGGCGAGCTGGGCCTCCAGCTCGGCCTTGCGCGTCTCGGCCGCTTCGATGGCGGCCTCCATGCCGTCCAGCTCGCGCTGGTCCTTGTAGGAGAGCTTGCCCGGCTTGCGCGCGGCCTTGGGGGCGGGGGCGGGCTCCTCCTTCTTCGGCGCGGCCTTGGCGGCGGGCGCGGCGGCCGCGGCGAGCGCGTCCGCCTGGTCCTTGAGCCGCCGGTACATCGCGTAGTTGCCCTCGTAGCGCACGACGCGGCCCTCGCCCTCGAAGGTGAGGATGCTGGTGGCCACCTTGTCGAGGAAGTAGCGGTCGTGCGTGACGAGCAGCGTGCTGCCGCCGAAGTCGAGCAGCAGCCGCTCCAGGACGTTGAGGGTGACGATGTCGAGGTCGTTGGTGGGCTCGTCCAGCACCAGCACGTTGGCGCCCTCGAGGAACAGCCGCGCGAGCAGCAGCCGGTTGCGCTCGCCGCCGGACAGGGCCTTCACCTTCATGCGCTGCATGGGCACGGGGAAGAGCAGGTCGTCCAGGTAGTCGCGCATGGCCACCTTGCCATCGCCCAGCTCGACCCAGTCCTCGCCCTGCGCCGCCGCGTCGTACACCGTCTGCTCCGGGTCCAGCTGCGCCCGGTTCTGGTCGTAGTAGGCGACCTTCGTGTTCTTGCCGATGACGAGCTTGCCCCCGTCCGGCGGCAGCTCGCCCAGCAGCACGCGCAGGAAGGTCGTCTTGCCCACGCCGTTGGGGCCCACGAGGCCCACGCGCTCGCCGCGCTGGAGGCGGAACTCGACGTTGCTGAGCACCTTGCGCTCGCCGAAGGACTTCTCCAGGCCCTCGGATTCGATGACGGTGTGACCCAGCCGGGGCGCCGCGGCCACGCGCAGGTCCGCCACCTTGGGGCGGGTGAAGCCCTTCTCCGCCATCAGCTTCTGCGCGCGCTCGATGCGCGCCTTGCTCTTGGTGCGCCGCGCCTCCGGGCCCCGGCGCAGCCACGCCACTTCCTGGGCAATCCAGCGCTCGCGCTTGTGCTGGGCGAGCTCGGCGTTCTCCTGCGCCACCAGCTTCTGCTCCAGGTACGCCTGGTAGTTGCCCGGGTACGACGTGAGCCCGCCGCCCGGCTGGATTTCGACGATGCGGTCCACCAGCCCGTCGAGGAAGTAGCGGTCGTGCGTGACGAGCAGGAGCGCCCCGGGCAGCTTGTCCAGCTCCTCCTCCAGCCAGTCCACGGTGTCCGCGTCCAGGTGGTTGGTGGGCTCGTCGAGCAGCAGCAGGTCCGGCCGCGTCAGGAGCGCCCGGGCGATGGCCACGCGCTTGCGCAGGCCGCCGGACAGCTGCGCCACCGGCCTGTCCCAGTCCTTCACGCCCAGCCGGTCCAACAGCGTCTTCGCGTGGTGCTCGGTGTCCCAGCCGCCCATCTGCTCGATGCGGTCCGACAGCGCGGCGAGCTGCTCCAGCAGCTTGGGCTGCGCGTCGGGCGGCGTGGACTCCAGGCGACGGGACAGGTCCGCGTGCGCCGTCAGCGCCTCGCGCAGGGGCCCCTGGGCCACGGACAGCTCGGAGGCCACCGTGGCGCCCACCGCGAACTCCGGCTCCTGGGGCAGGTACGTGACGCGGGCCTGACGGCGCAGCTGCAGCTCGCCCGTGTCCGCGCGCGCCGCGCCGGCCAGAATCTTCATCAGCGACGACTTGCCGGAGCCGTTCACCCCCACCAGCCCCACGCGCTCACCCTCCTCGATGGTGAAGGTGAGGTCCTGGAACACGGTGCGGCTGCCGAAGGCGAGCTGGACGTTGGCGGCACGGAGCAGCGTCACGGTGGTCGACTCCTGAAAAGGCGAAAGGCGCCCCTCACTGATGAGGAGCGCCTTCCTTACAACCTGGGGGCCTTGGTGGCGCGGACTACTTGCGCGCCGCCTGCTCCGCCGCCTGCTTCTCCTTGTACGCGGCCATCAGGGCCTCGGACTCGTTGCGCGGCACGGGCGAGTACTTGGCGAACTCCATGGTGAACTCGCCCTTGCCCTGCGTCGCGGAGCGCAGGTCCGTGGAGTAGCCGAACATGGTGTTCAGCGGGACCTCGGCCACCGCCGTCACGTAGCCCTCGGCGGTCTCCGTGGAGAGGATGGTGCCGCGGCGCTGGTTCAGCTGACCGACGACGGAGCCCTGGAAGTCCTCCGGCGCCTGCACCTCCACCTTCATCATCGGCTCGAGGATGATGGGCTTGGCGGCGGCGTAGCCCTCACGGAAGCCCATGATGGCGGCGGTCTTGAACGCCATTTCGGACGAGTCCACCGCGTGGAACGCACCGTCGTTGATGACGACGCGCACGCCCACCACGGGGAAGCCGATCAGGCTGCCCTTCTTGACGGCCTCCTGGAAGCCCTTGTCGCACGCGGGGATGAACTCGCGAGGAATCGAACCACCGACGATGTCGTCCACGAACTCGTACTGCTGCACCGCGTCCGCGGGCAGCGGCTCGAGGTAGCCGCACACGCGGGCGAACTGGCCGGAGCCACCCGTCTGCTTCTTGTGCGTGTACGCGAACTCGCCCTTCTGGCTGATGGTCTCGCGGTAGGCCACCTGCGGCTTGCCCGCCTGGACCTCGCAGTTGTACTCGCGCTTCATGCGCTCGATGTAGATCTCCAGGTGCAGCTCACCCATGCCGCGGATGATGGTCTGCCCGGACTCCTCGTCGCGGTGCACGCGGAAGGTGGGGTCCTCCTTCGTGAACCGGTTGAGCGCCTTGGAGAAGTTGGCCAGCGCGCCACGATCCTTCGGCGCCACCGCGAGCGAAATCACCGCGTCCGGCACGTGCATGGACGTCATCGTGTAGTTCACGGAGCCGTCCGTGAACGTGTCGCCGGAGGCGCACTCGATGCCGAACAGGGCGACGATGTCACCCGCGCTGGCGTCGTTGATGTCGTGCATCTCGCTGGCGTGCATGCGCACGATGCGCGGAACCTTGACCTTCTTCTGGTTCACCTGGTTGACGATGAAGTCGCCCTTGGACACGCGGCCCTGGTAGACGCGCATGTACGTGAGCTGACCGTAGCGACCGTCCTCCAGCTTGAACGCCAGGCCGACGAAGGGCTTGCTCGGGTCGGACTCGAGGACGACCTTCGCCTCGTTGTTCTTCTGGTCCAGCGCCTCGTTCACCGCCTCCTTGGGGTTGGGGAGGAAGTTGCAGACGGCGTTGAGCAGCAGCTGCACGCCCTTGTTCTTGTAGGCGGAGCCACACATGACCGGCGTCATCTTCAGGCCGATGGTGGCCCGGCGGATGGCGGCCAGCAGGGCCTCGTTGGAGATGGCCTCGTCCGCCAGGAACAGCTCGCCCAGCTGGTCGTCGACCTCCGCCACGCCCTCGATCATCTGCTGACGGCGCGCCTTGGCCTCGTCCAGCAGCTCGGCGGGGATCTCCTCCTCGCGAACGGTCTCGCCGCTCTCACCGTCGAAGTAGAACGCCTTCATCTGGATGAGGTCGACCAGGCCCTTGAAGCGGTCCTCCGCGCCGATGGGCAGCTGCAGCTTCACCGGGTGGTGGTTCAGCTTCTCCTTCAGCTGGGCGGCAACGCGGTCGTAGTTCGCGCCGGCGCGGTCCATCTTGTTGACGAACGCGATGCGCGGAACGCGGTAGCGCTTCATCTGCCGGTCCACGGTGATGGACTGGGACTGGACGCCGGACACCGAGCAGAGCACCAGGATGGCGCCGTCGAGAACGCGCAGGGAGCGCTCCACCTCGATGGTGAAGTCCACGTGTCCCGGCGTGTCGATGAGGTTGATGTTGTACTCGCCCCACATCGCGTACGTGGCGGCGGACTGGATGGTGATGCCCTTCTCGCGCTCCAGGTCCATCGAGTCCATCACCGCGCCCACGCCGTCCTTGCCGCGGACCTCGTGGATCTCGTGGATCTTGCCCGTGTAGAACAGGATGCGCTCGGAGAGCGTCGTCTTGCCCGAGTCGATGTGGGCGGAGATACCGATGTTACGAATCTTCTCGATGGGTGCGTTGGCGGCCACGATCCGGTCCTTCTTTTCTTGAATGTGCCTGACGGAACAGAGCAGGCGGGGCCCTTACTTCCCACGGGACTTGGTTTCCAGCCAAATCCGCATGACGGTGGAGTCCAATACTCCTACCTTCTCCTACAAAATGGGCCCAACCTTATATAAGAGGCGGCCCTGGCCCTCGCTGTCGAGAGGCACCGGGCCGAATTCTTCCGAGGGTCTTGAACCATGAGTGCGAGCGAAAACTTCTCCGTGGCCCGAGCCTGGCTGCACGCTTTCAACGCGCACGACGTGGAGGCGCTGGTGGCGCTCTACGCGGAGGACTGCACCCACACCTCGCCCAAGATTCGCGTCCTGCACCCGGAGACGGGCGGGAAGCTGGTGGGCCGGCCGGCCCTGGCGAAGTGGTGGAGGGAGGCCATCGCCCGGCTGCCTGGCCTCCGGTACGAGGAGACGGCGCTGACGGCGGACGGGGAGCGGGTCTTCATGGAGTACCTGCGCCACGCCCCCGGCGAGGCCCCCATGCCGGTGGCGGAGGTGCTGGAGGTCCGGGGCGGGCGCATCGTCGCCTCGCGCGTGTACCACGGTTGAGCGGCCCCGCCGGTCGGCGCGATGGGGTAGGGTGGACGGGACGCGGATCAGGAGAACGCACGTGGCGACCAACCCCAGCGCCTTCGACAAGGACTTCGGCTACCTCATGCCCTTCCTGGACAAGGTGGCCTCGGCGGCCAGCGGGCTGGCGGACGCGGCCGCTCGCGAGGAGTTGAGCCGGCTGGTGGCGGAGGAGAAGGGCCGCTGGCAGCGCATCCGGGCGCTGCTCCAGGGCGCCTCCGGGGCGACGGGCGACGAGGCCGCTCCCCGGAACGAGCCGCCGCGCCGCGAGGAGCCCGCCGTGGCGGGGCTCACGGTGGGCAACCTCCGGGGCGCTCCGGTGGAGAAGCTCCGGCGCTGAGGTCCGGGGCCTCGCGGCCGCCTCAGACGAGGCCGTGCTTGAGGCGGTCCAGGGCGTCGAAGGTGGCGGCCTTGTAGGCCTCGGAGAGCGTGGGGTAGTTGAAGCACGTCTCGATGAAGAGGCGCGCGCTGGAGCCGGTGAGCATGGCGACGAGCCCCACGTGCACCAGCTCCGACGCCTGCTCGCCGATCACGTGCACGCCGAGCAGCTTCAGGCTCTCGCGGTGGAAGAGCAGCTTCAGCAGGCCGTGCATCTCGCCGATGATCTGCCCGCGCGGATTGGTGGAGAACTGGGCGCGGCCGGCCACGTACGGCACGCCCTTCTTGCGCAAGTCCTCCTCCGTCTCTCCGGCCATGGAGACCTCCGGGATGGTGTAGATGCCGTAGGGCAGCACGGGCGCCATGGCCAGCGGCCCCTCCAGGTCGAACGCGTGCTCCACGGCGATGCGGGCCTGGTCCATGGACGTGGAGGCCAGGGCGGGGAAGCCGATGACGTCCCCCACCGCGTAGATGTGGGGCACGGCCGTCTGGAAGCCCGGGCCCACCTCCACCTGCCCCCGCGCGCCCAGCTTGACGCCCAGGGCCTCCAGGCCCAGCCCCGCGGTGTTCGCCGAGCGCCCGGAGGCCACGAGCACCTGGTCCGCGTCGACCTCCTCGCCGGAGTCGAGCGTCAGGCGGATGGGCTCCTCGCACGCGGTGGGCACCTCCACCTTCTCCACCGTGTGGCCGAAGCGCAGGCGGATGCCCAGCGCCTCCATGCGCCGGGCCAGCAGCGCGGAGAACTCGTCGTCGAGGAAGGGCAGCACCTCCGGCTTCACCTCCACCAGCGTCACCGGGATGCCCAGCGCGGCGAACATGCACGCGTACTCGCAGCCGATGACGCCGCCGCCCACCACGACGAGCGAGCTGGGCAGCCGGCCGATCTCCAGCACCTCGTCCGAGTCGTGCACGCGCGTGTCACCGAACGGATACAGCGGCGGCCGGTACGGCGAGGAGCCGGTGGCCACCAGGATGACGTCGCCGGTGAGGCGGGTGTCCGGCTGGTCCCGGTGGCGCACGCGCACGGTGTGCGCGTCCTCCAGGGAGCCGGTGCCGAGGATGACCTGGATGCCGTGGCGTTGGAGGTTGCCGGCGATGCGCTCGCGCTCCATGCCCTTCACGCGCCGCTCGCGGTAGAGGAAGTCGGAGACGGTGGCCTCGTGGCGCAGCGTGGTCTCCACGCTGTAGAGGCCGCGCGCCTTGAGGCCGGACAGGTGCAGCGCCGTCTCGCGCAGCGTCTTGGACGGCAGGGTGCCCGTGTTCGCCGCGGTGCCGCCCAACACCGGCTCCTTCTCCACCACCGCCACCCGCTTGCCCGCCAGCGCCGCCTGCACCGCGCCCCACTCGCCGGCCGGGCCGGAGCCAATCACCACCAAATCAAAGTCCGCCATGGGGCGAAGGTACGCGAGCCCCGGGGCCCTTTGAAGCCACTCACGGCAGGAGGTGCTCCTCGAAGAAGCGCGCCGTCTGGCGCATGGTCTCCCGCGAGCCCTCCACGTCGTCGGTCAGCTCGAAGGCGTGGGGCGCCTCGGGCAGGTCCACCAGCGTCAGCGGCGCGCCCCGGGCGCGGGCCTCGCGGGTGAAGGCGTCGAGCGCGGCGTTGAGCGCGGGCGTGTCCAGGCCCGCGCGCACCACCAGCAGCGGAGGCAGCTTCCGGGCCTCCGTGGCCACCAGCGCGTCGCGGGGCCGGGCGCCCTGGGGAACCCCGGGCGCGTCGAGCAGCGGGTACCACGCCACGGCGCACCGGAGCCAGGCGGGTGGCTGCTTGCGCAGCGCGGGCGTCAGGCCCCACAGGCCCCCCGCGGACAGGGCCATGAGGCAGACCCGCTCGCCGTCCACGGGTTCGGTCGCGGCCTTCTCGCGCACGAACGCGAGCGCCGCGTCCACGCGCTCCCGCATCCGAGGCACACCGGTGAACCACTGCGCTGGCTCCGGGCCCGTGGCGGGCGAGCCCAGCTCCACCAGCGCCACCGCGAAGCCCCGCGCCGCCAACCAGCGGGCCTGTCCGGAGAAGGCGGGCAGGTCGCGGACGAGGGGCACGAGCGCGGGATGCAGCAGCCCGTGGACGAGCACCACCACCGGCGCCGGCTCGCGCGACGCCACGTCTGGTAGGTAGAGGTCGAGCTTGTACTCGCGTCCCTCCTCGCGCGCGTACGTCAGCCCCCGCCGCACCCGCACCTCGTCCATGCCGGGCAGGGTGAGGACGGGGCGGGCCTTGGCCCACTCGGGGATGGGGGCGCCCACGAGCCCGGGCGCGGTGGGGGTGGCAATCATGGGCGGGCCGTGGAAGCGGAAGACGTCGGCGAAGCCCAGGTGGGTGCGCAGCCACTGGAGCCGATCTCGGCGCGCGGCGTCGCCCAGCTCGTGGCCTCCCTCGTAGCGCTTGGCGAACTTCGGCTCCGTCGCGGCGTCGACGAAGGCGCGGGCCCGCGCCAGGGGCACCTGTCCATCCGCGCGTCCGCTCTGGAAGAAGAGGGCGGAGGGAGCGGCGTGGGCCACCCCCACGCCGCCGTCGAGCGGCTCGAGCCTGCGCACGACGGCGGCGACCTCTTCTCGCGACAAGGTCCCGGCGCGGCCCGGCGGGGCGAGCTCGAGGCTCGTCGACGCATCACCCAGCCCGTTCATCAGGACGTAGGCCCGGAGGCGGGGCTCGACGCCCGACAGCGCCCCGCCCACGGAGGCGCCCAGGCCGTGGCCCACGAAGCCCAGGCGCTTGCCGTCCACGTCGCGGCGGGCCGACAGCAGGTCCACGCCGCGCCTCAAGTCCACCAGCCACTGCACGAGGGTGTCCGGCAGCTCCGTGGCGTGGAGCGAGGCGCGCCAGGGCTCCGGGCGCACGTGCGGTGCGTCGATGAGGAGCGACGCCACGCCGGCCCGCGCCAGCCCGAGCGCCTCGTCGAGGAAGGCGTTCTTCGATCCGCGTCGCCAGTGCGCGAAGAGGACGGCGGGGAACGGGCCTGCGCCCGGGGGGATGACCAGGAAGGCCGGCACGCGGCCGCCCTTGGGGCTGGCGTAGGTCAGCTCCGTCAGCGTGACGTCCCCGACCTTGCGCGTCTGGACCGTCTTCACGTCGAGGGCGGCGCGGGCGTCGACCGTGGTGAGCCGCCGCAGCTCGACGAGCCGTGGGTCCTCGGCGGCGGGCGGAGGCGCGGCCCGGGCCGCGAGGGTGGAGGCCAGCGCCAGCACGCCGGCGAGGACGTGGAGCGGGAGGCGGGGGCGGCTCATGCGAGTACCTCGGTGAGACGAGGGGCTTGCTGCGGTCTCGACGGCCGGGGCGAGGCCCCGGGCAACGCCGCGCTTCTTCTTAGGCGCTCGGCGGCGGGGCTGTCTCGCCGCTGGCGGAGCGGGTGTCGGGAGTGAACGTTCCCCGCGCCCGGGGCGCGCTCGCACCGTGTCAGGTCTTCGGCTCGGAGGCGGCCCGGCCCGTGTAGCGCAGCCCCTCCTGGACCTCGGTGTCGGTGAGGAGGCGGAAGGTTCCCTCGGGGATGTCCAGCGTCACGCCTCCCACGGCCTCGCGGTGGAGCGCGCGGACGGGGAGCCCCACCGCGCCGAGCATGCGCTTGACCTGGTGATGGCGGCCTTCCGTGAGCGTCACCTCGACGGTGTGCTCGTCGCGCACGCGCACCTGGGCCGGACGGGCCGGACCGTCATCGAGCACCATGCCCCGGCGCAGCGGCTCGACGCGCGCGTCGTCGGCGGTGCTGAACACGGTGGCCACGTAGCGCTTGGGCAGGCGCGTGTCCGGTGACGTGGCGTGGGCCACCAGCTTGTCGTCATTGGTGAAGAGCAGCAGGCCCGTGGAGTCCACGTCCAGTCGCCCCACCGCGTGCCAGGTGTAGCCGGCGAGGTCGGCGGGCAGCTGGGGCAACAGCACCTCGAACACCGTCCCCGTGCGGTGCTGGGACACGGTGGAGGAGAGCAGGCCCGCGGGCTTGTGGAACGCGAGCACGCGCGTGGCCGGCGCGTCCAGGGACACGGGCCGGCCGTCGACGCGGATGGTCGCGCCCGGGGGCACGGGCGTCAGGGCCATCTTCGCCACGCGGCCGTTGATGCTCACGCGGCCCGCGCGGATGGCGTCCTCCGCCTCCTTCTGCGGAAACACCCCGGCCCGGGCGAGGGCGCGCGACAGCCAGTCGGGCTTCTCCTTGCCCTCCCAGCGTTGGTGTTGCGGCGTCTTCGGCTTGTCGGACTTGCGAGACATGGCGTGCTTCCAGGGCAGGGGCCTGTGGACGACGGCCCAGGGTCTCTACCAGTTTCCGGAGGATGTCACCTCGTCTCCGACATGCGCCCCCGGAGGACGGAGGTCCGCGCCGCGTCGGACCGGGACGCGCCCGCGTCCTCGGAGACCGCGCCATGCCTCCCGCGAGGCACGCCCCGCGACGACCCGACGTGTCGGAGGGTTGGCACGACGGATGAAAAGCGGCGGGACGTCCAACGTGAGGTCTGGAGGGGGCGTCGAATGAAGGTCCACCTGTCGTTCAAGGCGGCGAACGAGAAGCAGATCGTCCATCTGGTCAGTGGAGACCGGTGGAGCAATACGTTCCGGCGAGAGGGCAACTACCCCACCTTCTTCGGTGCCGCCCAGGAGCCGACCAAGGACCATCATCGGGTCGTTCAGTGGGTCGGTGGCTGGAACAAGGTGAAGGACGTCCAATGGCTCGACGTCCCGGCACTGGATGGCACCAAGGTCCAGGCGCGCCTGGCGGACCTCGTCGCCCAGGCCCATGACGTGGGCGCGAAGGCGGGCCTGGATGACGAGGACCTCGTCGACTTCGACTCGATCCGGAAGTGCTACCAGGAAATCACGGGCGCCGAGCTCGCGGAGCAGGGCCACGCGTCGCGCCTGTGTCACCTGATGCTGTCGCGCACCGCGAAGGCGCTCCAGTTCGACACCGTCTACATCAAGCCCTACACGACGTACGAAGGCGACGAGAGTGGCGTCGGCAAGACGGATGTCGGCTACGTCCGCATCCGCGGCGGGACGTCCTGCATCACCGCCGAGGAGGCGGAGGGGGTCCTCGTCACGCTCAAGTCCGCCAAGAACTGGTTCTTGCGGCACACCTTCGTCGACGGCGCCCAGTCGCTCGTGCGCAAGACCGTCGACGATTCGAATCCCTACCGCAGCGGCATGGTCCACTATCGCGTCCGAGGCTTCGTCGATGAGCCGAGCGCGAACATGACCGAGCTGCTCTTCACGTACATCCACGAGGTGAGCCACTGCTGGGCGAACGCCCGCGACAACGTCAGCAGCGACTACCCTCAGCGGGCGATGTACATCCGCCGGTGGGCGACCGGCGAGGAGAGCACCACGCTGGCGCGAGCGAGGAAGGACCCGACGCTGTTGCTCACCAGCGCGGACTTCATGGCTTATGTCCTCCTGCGCCGCGCGGGGTTGATCGACCCCGGCTTCCTCGCGCGGCCCGACTGGAAGGACGCCTGAGCGCGAGCCGCGCGCTCGCGGACTGCTCGGCCGCGCGGTCCGGTCCTCTTCGGCGATGGACGGAGCACCCGCGTGCGCGCGGGGGCCACCCGGGCGTGGGCCGCGCCCTCCGCGCATCGTCGAGCGCGCGCCCCGGTCGCCGGGAGACCGACTGACGGGCCCCAGTCGCCCGAGCAACCCGCCAGCGGGTTCCCCGGCGGGCACGTCGCTCACGCCGCGGGTGGCGGCGCGGGGGAATCGGCCTCCGCTTCCCCGTCCTCCTCGGTCGCGGCGCGCCCCGCCGCTTCCTCCTGGGCATCGGCGTGGTGGTAGTGCGTGCCGCCGCCCGGCTCCTCGTCGCCGATCTCCATGGACTCGTAGGGCATGTGGTCCATCTCGCGCCTCCTCGCGTCGCGTCGTGTCGTGACACGTCAAGATAGGGGCGCGCGTCATGGCGTGCGCCACGCCGGGCCTTGCGATGGCGCGTCCGCTCGCTCACCCTGCCGGCCTCTGCCGTCCGCCGGAGGGTTCCATGTCACGCCTCGTTGCCTGTCTCGTCCTGCTCGCGCTCCCGGCCCTGGCTTCGGAGCCCGTGCCCCGTCGCCCGGTCCACACGTACTCCATCGTCGCTCGTGATGCGGTGACGGGAGAGATGGGCGTGGCCGTCCAGTCCCACTGGTTCTCCGTGGGGGCCACTGTTCCATGGGCCGAGGCGGGCGTGGGCGCCGTCGCCACCCAATCCTTCGTCGACCCGTCGTATGGCCGCCTGGGGCTGGAGCTGATGCGGGCGGGCCGCGCCGCTCCGGAGGCGCTGGCGGGGCTGCTCGCCGCCGACGGCGCGCCGGGCATCCGTCAGGTGGCCATGGTGGACGCGCAGGGGCGCGTCGCCGCGCACACGGGAGCGCGGTGCATCGCCGCCGCGGGCCACGTCGTCGGCGAGGGCTTCTCCGTGCAGGCGAACATGATGGAGCGCGACACCGTGTGGCCCGCGATGGCCCGGGCCTATCGCGAGTCGAAGGGGGACCTGGCGGATCGCATGCTCGCGGCGCTGGAGGCCGCCGAGGCCCAGGGCGGCGACATCCGGGGCCGCCAGTCCGCCGCGCTCATCGTCGTGTCCGCGAAGTCCACCGGCCGCCCCTGGGCGGACCGACGCTTCGACCTGCGCGTGGACGACCACGCGGAGCCCCTGAAGGAGCTGCGCCGGCTGCTCACCCTCCAGCGCGCGTACAACTTCATGAACGACGGAGACCTCGCCCTCGAGCGCAAGGACACCGACGGCGCGCTCGCGGCGTACGGCGCCGCCGAGAAGCTCGTCCCGGACAGCGCGGAGATGGTCTTCTGGCATGCCATCTCCCTGGTCGGCGTGGGCCGGGTGGACGAGGCCGTGCCGTTGCTCCAGCGCACGTACAAGGCCGACCCCCGCTGGCGCGAGCTCGTCCTGCGTCTGCCCGCCGCGGGGCTGCTGCCGGACGACCCCAAGCTCCTCGCGCGGCTCACCGGCACGAAGGCCCCGAGGAAGTAGCCCACCCCGGGTGGAGGACGGGCGGGCGCGCGGGCGGAGCGCCCCTCGACGCGTGGGCGCGGTCGGGTTGTCGGGCCCTCCCGAGGTGCCGACGTTCCGGGTGAAAGGACCCCCATGCGCATGTCCCCATCCCCGCTGTTCGCGCTGCTCGCCCCCACGCTCGCGCTCGCCCAGGCTCCCGACGAACGCCTCGACCTCCAGCCCGCGAGCGCCAGTGGCCAGAACTACTGGTTCTGGGTGGCGCTGCTCGTCATCGCGGCGGCCGTGTTCGCCTGGGTGGCCGTGCGGCTGTCGCGCAAGCGGCGCGGGCCTCCCCGGGGGCCAGGGGCTCGAGGCCACTCGCGGCCCGCGCGCACCCTCTAGCCGTCCGCGCGGTGCTTGCGCAGGGTGTGCAGCGCGGCCAGCCACAGCCGCGCCTCCTTGCGCGTCAGCCGCGAGCGGCGCAGGGGCGCGAACAAGTCCCGCAGCGCGGTGCGCCCCGGCTGTTCGTCGACGAGGAACCCTCCGTCCGTGAGCACCGTCCCGAGCGTCGACTCCACCTGGGCCAGCTCCGTGTCGGTGGCCGCCACGGGCAGCGGGCCCGGGGGCGGCGCCGTCCTCTCCAGCGTCGCCACCCGCACCTCGTAGGCATAGAGCAGCACCGCCTGCGCCAGGTTGATGGAGGGCTGCTCGGGGGCGGTGGGGACGGCGGACAGGTCGTGGCAGCGCTCCACCTCCGCGTTGGTGAGGCCGCTGCGCTCGTCGCCGAACACCAGCGCCACGGTGCCCTGCGCCGAGCGTGAGACCAGCTCCTCGCCCACGGCGCGCGGCGGGAGGCGGCGCTTGCCCTCGACCTTGCGCGAGCTGGTGCCCACCACCCACACGCAGTCCGCGACGGCCTCGTCCAGCGTGCTCGCGCGGCGGGCCCCGTCCAGCACGTCCTCGGCGTGCACCGCCAGCCGGCGCGCGGGGGCCAGGTCCTCGACCTCCGGAGTCACCCAGACCCAGTCGGACAGGCCGCAGTTCTTCAGCGCCCTCGCGGCGGCACCCAGGTTCTCCGCGTTGCGCGGTCGCATCAGGACGAAACGGACGGGCTGCACCATGACCCGCGGCACCTTAGCGCCTTCCTGGCGCCAGGCCCCTGGTCGTTGACCCGGCCCCGTCCCCCTCCTATAGCCTGCGTCCACCGACAGCTTCGCGGGCGCTCGGGAGACCACGTGGAGTGTGGCTCGCCTGACACCGTGTGGGTCCGGAGACGCGCGGGGGACGCGCCCGGGCCGTGGGCACCCGACCACAGACTCCCCCCGACACCCGGGGTGCCGCCTCGGCACGCCCCATGAATTACGGGCCACACCCTCTGGAGGAACCATGGTTCCGCAGTCCCCCGTCGCATCAGGACCGAGCCGTCCGAGCCGCGCGCGCTGGCTCCTCGCCGCGCTGCTGCTGGGCTCGTCGCTCACCGCCTGCAAGCAGGAGTCGCAGGGCGGCACGCCCCCTTCACCCGCCCTCACCCCGGTGGTCATCGCGCAGGACGCGGGCAGCCCCGCCGCCGTCACCCCCGCGCCCATCGCGAAGGAGACGCTGACGCCCGTCATCCGCGAGGTCGCCGCGAGCGGCATCATCCCCGACTCGGTCGCCATCGAGCTGTCCCGCCCGGTGCTCGCGCGCGACCGGAGCCTCGCGGACTCCGCCCTCCGCGTGGAGCCGGGCGTCCAGGGCCAGCTCACGGTGACGAGTGATTCCACGCTCACCTTCACCGCCCAGCACCCGGGCTTCCTCCCGGGAACCGAGTACACGGTGACCCTGGCGTCCCTCGCCACGACGTCGGGCGTGTTGCAGCCTCCCTCCGAGGGGGCCTGGTCCTACCGCTTCGTGACGCCGGACTTCCGCTTCGTGCGCCTGGAGCCCCGGCAGCTCGACATCTCCAAGGGCCACGTCGAGGTGGACGTCGTCTTCTCCGGGCCCGTGGACGTCAATGCCGTGAAGGCCCGCGCTTCCTTCCTCCTGTCCGGGCTGGCCGCCGCGTCGGTGAAGTGGAAGAGCAAGCCCTCCGAGCGCAACGTCGTCACCGCGCGCTTCCAGCACCCGGGCCTCAAGGCGGGCAGCCAGGTGCGCTTCGCGCTCAAGCCGGGCCTGCCCCTCGCCACCGGGGCCAAGGCCACCGCGCCCGCGGCGGAGCAGTCCTTCGAGGTCCGCGGCGGCAAGCGCCTGGACATCACCGGCATCTCCCGGGGGGCGAGCAACAGCGGCTCCTACCTGGAGGTGAGCTGCCGGGACGTGGACGGCAACGCGCCCCCCAGCCCTCGCGAGGGCGGCGAGTACGACCCGTACTACTACGACTCCAACAACCGGGGCTGCCTGCTGGACGACGCCGTGGCGGCCGACTCCATCCGGTTGACGCCGAAGGTGAAGTTCTCCGTGGCCCAGTCGCGGCGCGGCTTCCGCATCTTCGGTGACTTCAAGCGCGGGACCTATACGGTGCGCATCGCCGCGGGAGCCCTGTCGGTGGGCGGCGGCGCGCTGCTCTCCGACTACGAGCAGGCCGTCTCCGTGCCCGCGCGCACGCCCCAGCTGAGCTTCTCTTCCGCGGGCCGGTACCTGCCCCGGAGCGCGTGGCGCAACCTGCCTCTGCAGCACCTCAACCTGGACTCGGTGGAGCTCGTCGTCCGCCATGTCCCCGCGGAGAACCTCGTCTTCTGGATGAGCAACGACTACCAGGAGTCGGCGGACGAGCGGACCTCGAACGTCGTCGTGCGCAAGACGCTGCCGCTCCAGTCCCCGCCGGACACGCTCGTCACCACGTACGTGGACGTGGGCAGCCTCGTGCCCCCGTCCACGCGCGGGCTGGTGGAGGTCTCCGTTCGCGGCGGCAGGTGGGCGGCGGCCTCGCGCATCCTCCTCACGGACCTGAGCCTCGTGGCCAAGCGCGGCGGCCCGTCTCCGGACGGGAAGGACGCCGGAGAGGTCCACGTGTGGGCGCTGGGCATCGAGAGCGCGGACCCGGTGTCCGGGGTCGAGGTGTCGCTGGTGAAGAAGAGCGGGCAGGGCGTGGGCCGCTGCGTCACCAAGGGCTCGGAGGGCTGCGTCATCAAGGTCCCCCTCCCTGGCGCGGACGACAGCGCGCCGTTCGCCCTCATCGCCCGCCAGGGCGAGGAGATGACGTACCTCAAGTACAGCGAGCTGAAGACGGAGCTGCCCAACGCGGACGTGCAGGGAGAGCCGTACCGTTCGGAGAAGGCCTACCGCGCGTCCATCTGGTCCGACCGCGGCGTCTACCGCCCCGGGGACACCGCGCACCTGGCCGCCGTCCTGCGCGGCCAGGACGACCAGGCGCCCGCGGCGGGAATGCCGGTGGAGCTGGTGGTGGTGGATCCGCGTGAGCGGGAGATGAAGAAGGTGACGCTCCAGACGAACGCGGCGGGCCTCGTCTCGCTCGACGTGCGCTTCGAGGCCTTCCAGGACACGGGCCACTACCGCGTGCAGTTGAAGGTCGCCAACCGCGACGTGGCCTCCTATGCCTTCAACGTGGAGGAGTTCGTCCCCGAGCGGATGAAGGTGACGGCGAAGGTCGCCCAGCAGGCGGGCTACGCCCAGGGCGTGGAGATTCCCGTGGCCGTGGAGGCGGCCTACCTCTTCGGTGGCTCGGCGGAGGGCAGCCCCGTGGAGCTGAGCTGCCGGCTGGTGCCGTCGACGTTCAAGCCGAAGGAGAACGCGCAGTACACCTACGGCCTGTGGCGCCAGGGCGGCAAGGAGCCGTCGCCGGTGACGCTGGGACAGGTGAAGGGCACGCTCGACGCCAAGGGACAGGCCCTGCTCAACTGCCCGTCCCAGGCGGCCACGGGGGCCCTGCGCGGGGCCGGGCGCCTGAGCGCGCTGGCCGCCGTCTTCGAGTCGGGCAGCGGGCGCTCCACCGTCAACGAGGCCTCCGTCCCCGTGCACCCGGAGCGCTACTACCTGGGCCTCCAGTCCGGCGCCTCCAAGGCGGGCATGGGCAAGCCCTTCACCGTCACGGGCGTGGTGGTGGACTGGGAGGGCCGGCTGATGACGGCCAGCGCCCCCAGGACGGTGGAGGTGGAGGCCATCGCGCTCGAGGAGGAGTACGGCTCCTACTACGACGAGGACGAGGGCTATGACCGCTACCAGCGCTACCTGCGCCCGGCGCAGGAGAGCCGCACGACGGTGCCGGTGAAGGACGGGCGCTTCACCGTCACCCTCACGCCGGGCCGCTACGCCGCCGGCTACCTGGTGCGCGCGAAGTCCGGCAACGCGCAGACCGACCTGGAGCTGGAGGGGGACGGCTACTACTACTGGTGGGGCGACGAGTCGCGCGTGGACCAGACGCCGCGCCCGCTCAAGCCCACGTCGCTGGACCTGGCGCTCCCGGCGCAGGGCCGGGTGGGGCAGGCCATCGCGGTGAAGCTCAAGGCGCCCTACAAGGGCCGGGTGTTGTTCACCGCGGAGACCGACCGCGTGCTCGCCAGCGAGTGGAAGGCCGTGCAGCCCGGCGAGGTGAGCTGGAGCTTCACGCCCTCGAGCTTCGCGCCCAACGTCTACGTGAGCGCCTTCCTGGTGAAGGACCCGCACCTGGAGTCGGCCGAGGCCTTCATGCCCGACCGGGCCTTCGGCGTGGGCAGCGTCACGCTCGAGCCGGCGGACTTCACCCAGACGGTGACGATGAAGACGCCCAAGGAGGTCCGCTCCAACGAGACCTTCGACGTCGACCTGGAGCTGGGGCCCCTCGAGGGCCCCACCTTCGCCACGGTGGCGGTGGTGGACGAGGGCATCCTGTCCCTCACGCGCTTCCAGAGCCCGGACCCCATCAAGCAGCTGTTCACCAAGCGCGCGCTGGGCGTGGAGACCTTCGAGACCATCGGCTGGACGCTGCTGGTGCCGCCGGGCGGCAACTCGCGTTCCACGGGTGGTGACGCGGAAGGGGGCGCGGCCGGCCGCGTGCAGCCCGTCAAGCCCGTGGCGCTGTGGAGCGGCGTGGTGGCGGTGCCGGCCAACGGCAGGCTGCGCGTGCCCTTCACGCTGCCGCAGTACCGGGGCGCCGTGCGGGTGATGGCGGTGACGGCGGGCCCCCGGCGCGTGGGCCGGGCGAGCGCGCAGGTGCTGGTGAGGGACCCGCTGGTGCTGCAGACGACGCTGCCGCGCTTCCTCTCCCAGAACGATGAAATCCAGGTGCCCGTCTTCGTCACCAACCTGTCCGGCAAGGCGCAGGACGTGAGGGTGACGCTGGGCGCGGAGCTGCTCCCGGTGCCGGGGTTGTCGCTGCCCGCGAACGCCGGCTCGCCCCTGCAACTGCTCGGCAAGAGCGAGGGGAAGGCCCGGCTGGAGGACGGCAAGTCCACCACCTTCGTCTTCCAGGCCCGGGCCACCCAGGCGGTGGGGGCCGCGCGGCTGAGCGTCACCGTGGAGGGCGGCGGATACACCTCCCGGGAGTCGCTGGACGTGCCGCTGTCGCCCTCGGGGCCCAAGGAGCGCCGCGTGCAGCGCATCGAGCTGACGGACGGGGTGACGGATGTCTCGAAGTTCCTCCAGGGCTGGGTGCCCACCACGGAGCGCACCACGTTGTGGGTGACGAGCAACCCCTACGGCGAGTCGTTCCAGCACCTGTCGTACCTGGTTCGCTACCCCTACGGCTGCATCGAGCAGACGACGTCCTCCACGCGGCCGCTGCTGTTCGTGTCGGAGTTGATCGACGACGTGGACCCCACGCTGACGCGGGGAAGCAGCGTGGGCGCCATGGCCCAGGCGGGCATCAGCCGCCTGCTGTCCATGCAGACGGCCTCCGGGGGGTTCGCCTACTGGCCGGGACAGACGGAGCCGGTGGCGTGGGGCACCGCCTACGCCACGCACATGCTGCTGGACGCGCAGAAGCTCAAGTACCCGGTGCCCCAGGACCGGGTGAACGACGCGCTGACGTGGATGACCAACCACCTGGCGTCCATCGAGGCGAGCGGGCGCGGGGCGACGGTGAGCGCCGCCGGGGACGAGGAGGCGTACATCCACTACGTGCTGGCGCTGGCGGGCAAGGGGCGCAAGGCGCGGGTGCAGAAGCTGGTGGATGCGCTCGCCCAGTCGGCGAAGGCGCACAGCCTCACGGGCGAGGAGCGGGAGATGGACTACATGCTCAAGGCGGCGCTGTGGCTCTCGGGCGACCGGCGTTATGAGAAGGAGCTGCGCGAGCCGGACGTGTCCCCCCTCACCGAGGAGCGACGCAACAGCTGGGCGTTCTACTCCGACCGCCGTCGGCGCGGCTTCATGCTCAGCACCTTCCAGGACCTCTTCGGCGGCGACGCCGGGGGCGAGCCCCTGGCGCAGATGGTGGCCTCCGCGCTCCAGTCCCACCCGAGCGGCTGGTACACGACGCAGGAGCTCGTCTGGGGCATCACGGGCCTGGGCAAGCGCTTGAAGGACAGCGCGGGCCGCTTCACGCCCGCGGTGCTGTCCGCTGACGGCAAGGTGGTGGAGGCCACCCAGGACAAGAATGCCCGGACGTCGGACCGCACCTGGTCCCTGGCGCGGGCCAGCGAGCGACAGGGGCTCTCCCTCGACCTGAAGCCCCACGGCGAGGGGAAGGTGTACCTGGTGCTCAGCAGCGAGGGCGTGCGCACCGACGGCGTGGCCCGCTCGGGCGGCGAGGGCCTCAAGCTGACCCGGACCTACCGCAAGCAGGACGGCACGGCGTTGGACCTGAAGGCCGCTCCCGTGGCGCTGGCGGACCTCGTCTACGTGGAGCTGACGCTGGAGAACCTGACGGCCGAGCGCGTGCAGAACATCGCGATGGTGGACCGGCTGCCGGCGGGCTGGGAGATCGAGAACGCGCGCCTGGGCCGCGGCGGGAGCGTGGACTGGGCGTCCGCGGACACGCTGTGGGCCGCCGACTACGTCAACCTCCGGGACGACCGGGTGGAGGTCTTCGGGGCGCTCCAGGGCCGCGAGACGAAGTCGTTCGTCTACGCGGTGCGCGCGGTGACGGCGGGGGCCTTCGCGCTCCCGTCGGCGGAGGCCGAGGCGATGTACGACCCCCGGCTGTGGGCGCGCGAGGCGGGTGGCACGGTGCAGGTGTCCGGTCCGTGGAAGGACAGTCTGCTCTGACATGCGCCGTTCCCGTCGCATCGTGAAGGGGCTGGTCGCCGCCGCCGGGGGGCTGGTCGCCCTGGCGGTGGTGGGGGTGGTGGCGGCCTGGAGCCTGCCGCTGCCAGCCCGGCTCCACGCGCCGCCGTCGGTGGTGATGGAGTACCGGGACGGCACCCCGGCCCACGTCTTCCTCGCGCCGGACGAGCGGTGGCGCATCGCCACGTCGGCCGAGCGCATCGACCCGGCCTACCTCCGGGCGCTGCTCGCGCTGGAGGACAAGCGCTTCTTCACGCACCCCGGCGTGGACCCCCTGGCCGTGGCGCGCGCGGCGGCGCTCAACCTGGCGCGCGGGCGGCGGGTGTCGGGTGCGTCCACGCTGACGATGCAGCTGGTGCGCATGCTGGAGCCCCGGCCCCGCACCTTCGGCTCGAAGGTGGTGGAGTCCTTCCGCGCCCTCCAACTGGAGCTGCGCCTGTCGAAAGAGGAGGTGCTCGCCGCGTACCTCCAGTTCGTCCCCTACGGCCGCAACGTGGAGGGCGTGGAGGCCGCGGCGCTGTCCTACTTCGGCCATACGGCGGCCCACCTGAGCCCGGCGGAGATCGCCACGTTGCTGGCGGTGCCGCAGAACCCGAACCGCCGCTTCCCGGTGGCGGAGAACGCCGAGCGGCTGGTGTCCGCCCGCGACGAGGTCGCGCGCCGGTTGCTGGAGGCGGACGCGTTGCCGCTCGGTCCCGACGACGCGAAGTCCGCCCCGTCGGAGGTGCTCGACGAGGTGCGCGCCACGCGGGCGCCCATGGAGCTGAAGGCCTTTCCTCGCGACGCGCCGCACGCGGCCGTGTGGCTGCGGGCCCAGTACCCGGACCTGCCCCGCCTGCGCACCACGCTGGACCTGGGCACGCAGCGGACGGTGGAGCGGCTGCTGCGAGACGCCTCGCGCGAGCTGAAGCCCAAGGGCATCCACAACGGCGCGGCGGTGGTGGTGGACCGCGAGCGGGGGGACGTGCTCGCGCTGGTGGGCAACTTCGACTTCTTCGACGAGCGCCACGGCGGGCAGATTGTCGGCTTCGCCACCCCGCGCTCGCCCGGCTCGGCGCTCAAGCCGCTGCTGTACGCCATGGGCCTCGACCAGGGGCTGGTGGGGTCGGAGCAGCTCGTGGCGGACATCCCCATGACGTACGGGGGCTACGCGCCCAGGAACTTCGACGGCCGTTTCCAGGGCCTGGTGCGCATGGAGTACGCGCTGTCCCAGTCGCTGAACATGCCCTTCGTGCGGCTGCTGGAGCGCGTGGGCGTGGAGCGCTTCCTGGCCACGCTGCGCGCCGCGGGCGTCGCCAGCCTGGCGCAGGAGCCGGGGTACTACGGCCTGTCCGCGGCGGTGGGGGGCATCGAGCTGACCCCGTTGGAGCTCGCGGGTGTGTACGTGGCGCTCGCGGGGGATGGCCGGGCGCGCACGCTGCGGCTGGTGGAGGACGGGACGAGCCGCCCGGAGCCCGTGGCGTGGGTGTCTCCCGGGGCGGCGTGGCTCACGCGCAAGGCGCTGTCGCTGCGCGACCGGCCGGACTTCCCGGAGCGGCGGCGGCTGACGGGCATGCCCGCGCGCGTGCACTGGAAGACGGGCACCAGCTTCGGCAACCGGGACGCCTGGGCGGCGGGCTCGGGGCCGCTGCATACCGCGGTGGTGTGGCTGGGCAACTTCGACCACTCGCCCAGCGTGCACCTGGTGGGCGCGGAGTCCGCCGCGCCGCTGTTGTTCGACATCCTGGAGGGGCTGGGGCCCGCCGGGAGCGACGTGCCGGAGTCGGAGGCCCGCCCCCCGGACGACCTGATGCGCGTGGAGGTGTGCGCCTATTCAGGGCACCTGCCGACGGAGGCCTGTCCGCACCGCAAGGGTGTCTACGTGCGGCGCACGGCCGTGCCGACCCAGCCGTGTCCGTATCACCAGCGCGTGGAGGTGGACGTGGCCTCCGGCCTCGCCGTGGGGCCCACGTGCAAGGAGGGCCGGAGGACGGAGTCGCGCGTGTTCGTCACGTGGCCGGCCACCATCCGCCGCTGGCTGGAGGAGCAGCACCGGCGGCTGCCGGAGCCTCCGTCGCCCGCGCCGGGGTGCGAGACGGGCGGGGCCCGCGCGGCGCCGGGCATCGTCTCCCCGGCGGAGGGCCACGTGGTGATGCTCATCCCCGGGGTGGCGGCGGACCGGCAGGAGGTCCCGCTGGAGGCGGAGGCCTCTCATGAGCGCATGCTATCGTGGTTCGTGGATGGCGCGCTCCTGGCCAGCGCTCGCGCGGACGAGCGCGTGTGGTGGACGCCCACGCCAGGCACACACGAAATCCTGGTGACGGACGACCGGGGCCTCACCTCGAAGCGCACCCTGGAGGTCCGCGAGCGGCGCTGACGCGACGAAGGCCCCGGGCGCTCATGCCCCCGAGGCCTCCTCGCTCGTGTCACGGGCGCCGGGCCGTGGGCCTCAGCGCACCTCCCAGCCCCGTTCGCCGCGCTCGTACTGCTGGCCGCTGGAGAGCTGTCCGTAGAAGAGCAGGTCCTTCACGCCCACCACGGACTTGCCGTCGAACAGGCCCAGCTCTCCCTTGGGCATCAGCTGGATTCCCAAATCAGAGGCCTTCAGCCGCACGCGCCCCCCGGGAGGCACCGTGATGTTCGGCAGCACCGTCCCCACGGGCTTCTTCACCTGCGTGGGCGCATGGTCGCTGCGCGCCAGGCTGACGCGCAGGTTCGTGGTCAGCACCATGCCCGCCAGCGACACGGGCGCCGAGCCCCGGTTGCCCACCTCCACCCAGCCCCCACCCGGGTCGAAGGCCTCGAACACCAGCGTCGGGGTCACCGCGGTCATCCGCTTCCACTCCGCCTGGACGATGGCGCGGCGCTCCTTCACGTAGCGCTTCAGGTAGTCGCGGCCGGCCAGGAAGCGCGCGTAGTCCATGTACGGGTCCGAGCGCATGTGCGGGTCGATGAGCTTGTGGAGCGTGTCGATGTACGGGTCCATGACCTCGGGCTTGAACAGCTCGTCGAGCGCCTTCTCCAGCCGCGCCCCCAGGCGCTCGCGCAGCTCCGGGTTCAGCAACACCCGCGTTCCCAGGTTGGAGAACACCGGCAGGTAGCCCGGGTAGGACTGGGTCTCCGACTTGCGCTGCAGGTACATCTTCTCCACCCACGCGTCGGTGAGGGTGAAGTTGAACAGCGGGTGGCGCATGTTGTTGCTGCTCACCCGCATGTCCTCCACCGGGATGGGGTACCACCAGCGCGCGTCCACGTTGTTCAAGTCCCACGGGACGTAGGACCACTTCGCCACGGCGCGGTCGTAGACGAAGTAGCTCTCCGAATCCTCCACGAAGTTGTTGGACATCAGCGCGTCCAGGACCATGGAGCGCAGGTAGTGCTCGAGCTGCAGGTGCTTGCCCAGCGCCTCCGCGAAGGAGGGCTCGGGGGTGTGGTTGATGACGTCGAGCATGGCCTCGAGCTCGTCGTCCGGCTGCTGCTCGTTCGTCTTCTTCGTCCAGTCACCCTGGTAGGGCACCTTCCACGTCTTGAGCTCGCAGTCCTTCCAGCCGCACCGGTAGATGGTCGCGTCGTCGTCCGCGAAGTCATGGGCCTTGAGGAAGGCCTTGTTCACCTGCTCGATGTCGAGGAACACGCCCTGGTACGTGCCGTTGAGCTTGAGCCGGACGAAGGTCGCCTTCGACGCGGGGACCCGCATCGCCGCCAGCAGGTCGAAGGCGATCTTCTCCGCCAGCATCGACGCGTCCGCGTACTCGGCCACCAGGTTGAGCGACGTGCGCCCCTGGAAGCGGGCGTCCTTCTCGAAGCTGACGTTCCAGCTCTTCTTCGGGAAGAGGCGCGCGGAGGCGCCACGCAGCCGCACCTTCACCGCGTAGGCCGTCCCGCCGGCCTTGAAGACGGCGTCCTGTTCCGGGGTCCACACGTCCGCCTCGAACTTCTTCATCGCCGCCTCGGGGATGATGAGCTCGTACTCCGGCACGGACGATTGGACCGCGGGCAGCTGGAAGACGCGCGTCACCTCCGTGTCCTCGGGGGGCGGGTCCACGGGCGGTGGGTCCACGGGCGGTGGGTCCACGGGCGGTGGCTCGACCGGCGGGTCCACCGGAGGCGGCTCCTCCGGTTCCTGCGGCGCGGGTGGGTCCTCGACGAGTGGAGGGCGTTCTTCGACAGGTGTTGTGGACCCTGAACCACAAGCCCATAGCCACATCACTGGAAGACAGAACAAGAGTCGTGAGCGTTTCATCACCCGGGGGATGAGCAAGCCGCGTGCCTTGTCGCACCCGGTCTCACCTCGTCCGGGAGTGGACAGCGCGCGTACCCGGTGGGTGCCCCATCTCGCCGCGACGATGAAAGGGTTTGCCCTTCATGAGTCGGTCAGTCGCCTGACCCTGAAGGGCAGTGGGTCCGTCGGTCCGCGTGTCGGCTCGCGAGCGCGGAGGGGAGATGCCGCGTGCCTCCCGGGGGGCAGGCGGGCGGGCGGAGTGGAGGACCCCCGCCGTTTCCGCCGCGTGGCGCCGGGCCTAGCTTCAACGGGAAGAGGAGCGCCGCGACAGGGGAGACGCCCGCCATGGAGACCTGGAACCAGTCGGCTGATTCGGCCCGCATCCACACACCCTTGATGGTGAACCGCCGCATCGACGAGCACGTGGAGTCGTGCGTGCGGCACATGGCCTCGCACGCGGACCGCGCGGAGATGAGCCACTACCTCCAGAAGCTGGAGCGTGAGTGGGACCTCAACCGCGCCGTCATGGTGGGCACCTCGGCGCTCGGCGCGCTCGGCCTGCTGCTCGGGAGCCGGGATGGCGGCCGGTGGCGCGTGCTGACCGCCGCGGCGTGCGGGCTGCTCGTCCAGCACGCCCTCTTCGGCTTCGGTCCCCTGTCGGGGCCGCTGCGCGCCCTGGGCATCCGCACGCGCCGGGAGATCGACCTGGAGAAGTTCGCCATCAAGGCGCTGCGCGGGGACTTCGAGCGCATCCCCAACGACGGCGGCCCCATGGCTCGCGCCAACGCCGCGCTCGTCGCCGCGCAGTCCTCCTGAGCCTCCCTCTTTCCCCTCCGGGGCCCCCGCGCCGTGGTCGGTGGCAAGGGGGCGGCCCGGGCGCTCCGTCATCAGTGGCGCGGACCGGTGTAGCCACCGCCCACCGCGGGCATCAGCGCGGGCGACATGGGCTGGGGCGCGGCGCCGCCGTTCTTCGCCCCGGTGTTGCCCTGGTCGAAGAAGCCGTTGAGCCCCGCGATACCGAGCGAGAAGTTCGTGACCCAGCCAGGGTCCGGCTTTCCTTCGGGCGCGCCGATGTCGATGGGCCTGGCGAAGTGCAGGCGCAGCAGCAGGGGTCCGAGCGCGACGTTGAAGCCGATGGCCGCGTCCAGGACGCGGTGGTTCCACAGGTCCTTCGTGCCCTCGCCCACGCCGCCGAAGTCCAGGCCCGCCACCGCCTCCAGGTCGCTGAGGAACGCGACCCGGATGATGTCGTTGAGGGGCAGCTGCACCTCCATCGTCGAGTAGAAGAAGTTGCGCCCCAGCAGCCACTTCTCGTCGCCGAAGTTCACGCCGCGCAGCGTGTCGAAGGACGACAGGAAGTAGGAGCGCGCGTAGCGCCCGCCGAGCGTGGTGCCCGCGCCGCCTCGCAGGAAGACGTGGGTGCGGCCGTAGATGGGGAAGTAGCGCTCCGCGTCCAGGCGCAGGTTGCCGTACGCCTCGTCGTCGAAGGGCTGCACGCCCACCGTCAGCTCCAGCAACGCGGAGCTGCCCGACAGCGGCCCGGTGGCGTAGTGGTACTTCAGGCTGTCGTAGCCCACCTGGCCGCTCACCTCCGTCTGGAAGCGCACCTTCCCGTTGCGCGCGTTCCACTGCGACAGCAGCTCCTGGTTGGCCAGGTTGCGCTCGGGGAAGAAGAGGTAGAACTCCGTGGGGTCGTCGAGGAAGTACTTGGTGCCGCCCAGGCTCAGGTCGCCCTGCAGGTACAGGAACGTGCTGAGCGGGTAGCGCATGCTCCCGAGCACGCCGAAGAAGCGCTCGCCGGACGTGAAGAAGACGGGCAGCCCCTTGAAGGTCTGGTCGTCGCGGAAGCGCAGCGACTGGAACAGACCTCCGCCCCACGTCGTGCGCCCCTCGTCGTTGATGTAGAGCATGTACCCGTCCGTCAGGTCGAAGCTGCCGTACACCGCCAGGGTGAGGACGAACTGGTGGTCGCGCATGCGGTCGCTGGCCGCGGCGAAGAGCTGACCGACGAACCCGCCGCCGCCCGCGCCCGCGAAGCCGAAGATGGGGCCGAACTCCAGGTTCTGTCGCGCCAGCGGCTGGTACGCGGTGGCGTCCGTCAGCGGGCGCACCGCCAGCGGGCTGGGCGGCTCTGGCGGCGGCTCGGGCGCCACGTCGAGCGCCAACATGCGCGGCGGGCGCAGCACCGCGGGTTTGCGCTCGCCGGAGACGTGGAACAGCATCCACAGGCTGCCCTCCGGACCGGGGCCGGGTTCGAAGACGCCGGTCGTCAGGTCCGTGCGCCGGATGATGCGGCCGTCCGCCATCAGCTCGTGCAGGTCGGAGCTGCTGTTGTTGAAGGCGGTGAAGAACACGCGGCCGTCCGCCAGGGCCACCGGGTCCGCGTGGTCGCGCTCCTCGCTGGTCAGCCGCTCCACCTGCCGGGGCGCGTCCATCTTCACGCGGAACAGGTTGAACATGCGGTGCGACGTCGCATCCGACGTGAAGATGATGCCCGAGGGGCCCCAGGTGAGCTGCCGCTCGGAGAACACGTCGTCGGTGAGCTGGAGCGGCTTGGCGTCCGTGCTGGCGTTCAGGTCGATGACGTACACGTCGCGCAGGCCCTCGTCCTGGATGCCGATGAAGGCCACCCACCGCCCATCCGGGGAGATGGCGGGGGAGTACGCCGCCAGCAGGCCGTGCTTGTCGATGCGGTACGCCTTGCGCTCCCCCAGCTCGAGCTTCACCGACGTGCCCACCTCCCGGTCGATACCGGTGCGGATGGGGTTGCGGCGCACGAGCACGTCCTGGGCGCGCTTCTCCGCGCTGTGGACGTAGTCCTGCACGTAGATGACGTCGCGCCCGGTGATTTCGGCGACGAAGGCCAGCTTGTCCTTGGACAGCGCGAAGCTGCGCCCGGCGATGGGGTGCAGCGACTCCACGCCGGGGACGCCGTCGCTGGCGACCTTCACCGACTTGTCCGGCGCGCGCGGGTCCATCATGTACAGCCGGCTCTCGCCCGTCTCCGGGACGATGGTGCGCATCGCCAGCACCTGCCCGTCCGGCGAACTGGTGAAGGACGTGATGTAGCCGGGCGCCTTGTCCAGCAGGTCCAGCGCCGGCGCGGATTGCTCCGACCCCAGGTACGTCTTGTACGCCCGGCGCTTGAGCCAGTTCTCGAAGCGCGCGGACAGCCGCTTCGGGTCATCCCCCGTCAGCCGCTCCAGCAACTCCTCGAACTTGAGCGACGGCGAGTCCTTCGACCCGCCCGCCAGCCGAGGTGACTCCTCGAGCACGCGCTGCAGGAAGCCCTTGCCGTACTCCTCCTCCAGGAACGCCACGCGCACCTGGCCCACCTTGTAGATCCACAGGTAGCCGTAGGGCCCGGGCGAGAAGAAGTCGAGGAACGCGTAGCCCTTGTACAGGTCCGGGTTCACGAGCAGGTCGCGCACCAGCATCTCCGCCTCGGGGTCCATGCCGCGCTTGGCGTAGAACTCGGCGAGCCCTTCGATGAACCACAGCGGGATGGCCTGCAGCGGCTCCCCGAACACCTTGGCCTGCTGCGCCACGGTGCGCACCTTCTGGATGGTGAACTGGTGCGCCAGCTCGTGCGTGCTCACCTCCTCGAAGAGGCGGTGGTCGCCCAGGTAGGGCAGCGTCAGCTTCAGGTCCTCGGTGCTGGTGACACCCAGCGTCCCCTCGGACAACGGGAAGAGGTTGGTCTGCAGGAATTCCTGGTAGCTGCTGTAGAGGATGTAGGGGAAGGTCTCCGTGGGGACGTACTGGAACGCGTCCACCAGGTAGCGGTACGCCTCCTCGATGAGGGGCGCGGCGCGCTCGGCGACCACGCGCTCGCGCTCGTAGAAGTAGAAGCGCACGCCTCCCGCCTTGGCGCCGAGCGACTTCGCGTACGTGTAGGCGAAGCCGCCGTCGCTCGAGCCACCATCCGCGGCCAGGTCGAACACGTTGCCGGCCAGCGACGTGCCGCCGTCGGTTCCGCCGTCGGCCGCCAGGCCCGCGACCGCTTCCGGAGGGGGCGTGCCCGCGTCCTCGCCACCGGCGCCCGCGACGGAAGGGGGCGTGCCCGCGTCCTCGGCGCCGGGCGGGGCGGCGATCTGCGGGGGCGTGCTCGCGGGGGGCGGCAGCGGGGTGCCCGCCTGGGCCTCCGGGGCGGGGGTGCCGGGGACGCCTCCCTGGGGACCGGCCGGCGTCTCATGGGCGGTCCTGTCCGGCGGTCTGGCTTCTCCGGTGGCCTCCGGGCCGACGAGGATGTCGACGTGCCGCCAGGCGAACTCGTAGGTGTTCACCGGGGTCTTGCCTGGCCGGCGTGGCACGACGAAGACCTGGGCCAGCGCCAGCTCGGGAACGAGCAAGGCCAGCGCGGCTGCGGCGAGGAGACGGGGGTTCACGGGGGTCACCTCTCGGGTGGTAGGCAGGCGAGACGGATGCTTCAGGGAGGCTCGCTCCGGCGGGCGAGCGTACACAAGCGCGTCGTTTATTTCCTTCGGTTTACTTGCCGGGCGAAGGACGTTCGTGCCCGCCCCCTGGGGAGAAGAGTAGGGCTTTCGTTGAGTGCCAACGCCCGGTATGGATGCGGGCCATGAGACGCTTCTTCGTACTGAGCAGCACGCTGGTCCTGGTCCTGGGTTGCGGCAAGGATGACGACTCCGATGACAAGCGCGAGTGTCAGCTCGAAGCCATCAACCTGTCCTCTTGTCAGCGTTCCACGCTCGCGGCCGTTCAGGCGCAGGGCGTGTGGAACGTCAACGTCGAGCTGTCGGACGGAAGCGGCTCCGCGGGCGCGTGGAACCTGTCGTCGTCGAGCGGCACGGGCGCGCAGGTGCTCGGCCTGGCGGTGACGGACCAGCAGGTCTCCGCGGACACGCTCTTCCTGGCCAGCGATGTCCAGGACACCTACGACCGCAAGCTGCGCTTCGCCTTCGCGGGTTGCAAGGCGGATGGGGCCGGCAAGGTGACGGGGGTGTTCCGTCGCTGTGTGGACGGTGAGATGGACCTGCAGGGCACGTTCGAGGCGGCGCGCATCGGGCGCAACGCCGGCGAGGCGGAGTCGTCGGGCGTGGAGCTGGTCGGGGAGATCGCCATGCCCGCGGGCGTGGCGCGCGCGGTCGCGGTGTCCGGCGGCTACGCCTACGTCGCCGCGGGCTCCGAGGGGTTGCGCGTGTTCGACGTGCGCACGCCCGCGACGCCGGTCGCCGGGGCCGTCGCGAAGCCGGACGACGTGTACAACGACGTGCTGGTGCACGGGACGACGCTCTACGTGGCCAGCCAGACGAAGGGCGTCGTGGTGTTCGATGTGACGAACCCGACGGCCGTCCCGGCCCAGCTTCGCACCGTGCCCGACACGACGGTGTCGTTGGCGACCAGCTCGTTGGCGATCGACGGCAATACGCTCTATGCGACGTCGCCCTCGCCCAACGGGGAGGTGCTCATCTTCGACATCACGACGCCCACGCAGCCGAAGCTGCTGAAGCGCTACTACATCGACGGCGCCCTGGCCTCCGCGGGTGAGCTCCCCATGGACGTCGCGGTGCTGAACAACCGCTTGTACGTGAGCAACTGGACGTTCGGCCTCTCGGTGTCGGATGTGACGAAGCCGGCGGAGCCCAAGCTGCTGGGCCGCTTCTCGAGCGGCACCTCGCGTACGGCGACGGTCGGAGTCATCAACGACCGCACCTACGCGTTCGATGCGGGCGAGGACTGGGGCGCCCACATGAGCGTGCTCGACGTGGGCAATGCGGCGAGCATCCTCCAGGTGGGCGAGTTCCGCATCCGGCCGGAGGTCTCCATCGCGAAGGTGACGCTGTCCGGCACGAAGCTGTATGCGTCGTACTACCAGGACGGTCTGCGGGTCATCGACGTGAGCAACCCGAGCAGCCCGCGCCAGGTGGGGTACTACAACAGCTGGCGCGAGGCGGATAAGGGCCGTGGGCTCTCGTTCTTCGAGGGCCTCAGCAACCTCCACGTTCCCGGGGATGGGTACATCTACGCCACGGAGGACGTGCGTGGCCTGATGATCTTCCGCGAGACGCCGTGACGCGGACGGGGCGCCTCGTGAGGAGGCGCCCCTCGCGTATCAGGGGGTGAGCAGCGAGTTGCCCGTCCCCGACCTGCCCAGGTTGGCGCCTCGCGCCTGGGCGAGCTCGTAGCCCGCCTCCTGGAGCGCGAGTCGGGCGGCGAATCCGTCGCTGCGTCCGGCCGCGTCGCGCGCGAGGTTGAGCAGGGCGCGAGCGCGATCGGCATGGACGATGACGGTGCCCTGGCCGTATTGAGCGGCGCTGTCGCGGATGTTGGCGAACGCGCTGTCGGCGATGTCGAGTGCGTTGTCGATGTCGTCCTCGCCCTGTTGGAGCGCCGCGTCCGCCGCGAGCATCCACTCGCCGGCCGACTGGAGGTCGGAGAGTCGTCCCTGGCGCGCGGTCTCGGTCTCCGCGGCGCGCGTACCGAAGGTGTCGACTTGTTGCTGGGTGGAGCGCGCGTACTCGTCGAGCTGGGCGTCGCGCGCCTTCAGTTCCTCCTCCATCCGCTGCACCTGGGTGCGCAGGCGTTCCATCTCGGCCTGTTGTTGGGTCGCGTTGGCGTCGGTGGGCTCGCTTCCGCCGAAGCCCACGTCGGGGTTCCCGGCCGTCGCGGTGGCATTGGTCGGAGGAGGGGTTCCACCAGGGGTGGTGCCGGAGCCGCTCGCGGCATCCTGGCCGCTCGTTGCCGAGCCGCCCGTGCCGTTGTTCGGAGCACTTGTGCCGTTCTGGCCGCTCGTTGCCGAGCCGCCCGTGCCGTTGTTCGGAGCACTTGTGCCGTTCTGGCCGCTCGTTGCCGAGCCACTCGTGCCGTTGTTCGCGGCACCAGAGGTCGTGCCTGTCCCGGTCTGGTCCATGGCACCCGAGCCGCCCGTGCCGTTGTTCGCGGCACCAGAGGTCGTGCCTGTCCCGGTCTGGTCCGTGGCACCCGCGCCGCCTGTGCCGCTCTGCGCTCCCGCGCCCGAGCCGCTCGGGTTCGACGATGGCGTGGCCTGCGCCGGAGTCGTTCCTCCGCTCGCGCCGGTCCCGTACTGCCGCTGGACGCTCGAGTCACTCGCGCCGCTCGGCTCCGACACCGACGACGATTGCGTCGGTGCCGAGGCGCCATCTCCATATGGCGTCGCGCCCGACCCTCCCGTCCCCGTCTGCGCTTCGGTGGAGGGGAGCGTGGCGCCTGTCGGTGGGCCCTGTTGCTGACCACGGATGTCGTCCGTCCCGCTCGTCCCGGGCGTCGCGTCCGGGTAGCCGCTCGCCGCGCTCTCCACGTCGGGGTCTCGAGCGGCGCCGGAGGTGTAGCCGGACGCCGTCTCGTCACCCGTCCCAGGGGTGGCCAGGGCGGGGGAGGAGTGCGACGTGGGGTAGGCGACCGTCGGCAGCGGCTGACTGCTCGTGCCGGCGCCCCCGCTTCCCCCCGTTCCTCCCGTGGCTCCCTCGTTGGCCTGCCCCTCGCGTGCCGCGTTCGCCGAGGGGATGGGCGAGTAGACGGGGTAGGTCTCCTCGATGGCGACGTCACCCGAGGTCGCGGGGGCCTCGCCGTTGGGGAGCACGGGGGTGAGCATGTTGTAGTAGGGGCCGCCCGCATAGGGCGCGGCCGCCTCGCCGCCCTGGAGTGTGTAATTGGGCGGCAGCCACGCGCCTTCCGCCTCTTCGGCGGCCTGCTCGGTCGCGTCGCGAAGCGCGGTGGCCGCCGGGTCCCGGTTGTTCGGATCCAGCGGCGAGGGATGGGTCGTCTGCCCGGACACCTGTGTCAGGCTCAGACCCGCGGCGAGGGCAATCCACGGTGACATGCCGCAAGGGTGTCCACTCCTGGATTCTCCGGCACCCCGTGGGATGGAGCGACGCTCGCCGGGCCGCCCGTGGACCGACCGCGCCACGGACCGCCCCGGGACTCCCGAGACGACGAGGCCGCGCCCCCAAGCAGGAAGCGCGGCCTCGCGGGCCGGCGTGTCCGTGTCCGCTCAGATGCTGATGCGCAGCCCCGCGCCCAGCTCGAAGGTCGGCACGGGCACGGCGATGCCCGGAATCACGGTGCCGTCACCGAGCTGTCGCTCCGGAATGGAGAAGCCGAGCCGGAACTCGCCACCCTTGTGGCCGTAGTGGACGGCGCCGTACCCCTCCACCGTGAGGTAGCTCAGCGCCCGGTGCGTCATGTTGAGCCGGGTGATGAGCGAGTTGTCCGAGAGGTTGGCGAGGGTGAACACGTTGAACGACGTCCGCTCGAGGGAGCCGGGCCGGTCGAGGAACAGGTATACCGCGCCGTAGTGGCGACCGACATACAGCGGCTGGTAGGCCTGCTGAAGGAACAGGTAGGGATAGCCGATGGAGCTGGGATAGCCGGTCGAGTTGTAGAAGTACTCGACACCCAGCACCGCGACGTCGTTCTCGCCGTAGGTGAGGCTGTAGTTGACGCCGCCGGTGACCTGCGGCGTCAGCCCGGAGGGGAAGAACGCCTCGACCTGCGCCTTTCCAGTGAGGACGTCGTCGACGGTGGCGCCCTCGGGGAGCCGGTACTGTGGTTGGTCCGTGCTCTTCTTGAGGCCGATTTCGCCGTACACGTCCACGGGCCCGAGCCCCGATGACAGGTCGAACCCGAAGCGGGGCTTGCGGTCCCGCTGGGCCACGGCGCTGAGGCCCAGCTCCGCGGGGCCCACCACCACCTCCGCGCGCAGGGCACCGCCGATGCGGCCGAGGCTGTCGACGGGGTTGTCCGCGGGTGTGCTCGTCGGGTTTCCCGCGTTGTCGATGAGCGCTCCCGAGTTCGAGCCCAGGTCGTCCATCACCGCGATGCCGTAGAAGTTCCAGCCCCGCGTTTCCCAGGGGACATGGACCTTGAGCATGTAGACGCCCGTGCGCAGGTCCACGAAGGCCAGCGGGTTGCGCCGCTGGGGGGACAGGAAGTCGGTCGGGTTCCAGATCTGCCCCGTGCCCCACTTCACGTGTTGCTTGCCCACGGTGAGGAAGACGGTCCGCTCGATGTCGAAGCGCAGCCAGGCCTGGTCCAACAGGACGCGGGGGTTGGCGAGCCCGGGCTCGCCGGTGGGCGTCAGGGTCTGCGCCGGCACGGTGGGGTCGTAGCTCAAGCGCCCCACGACGAAGGCGCGGAGGCGGTCGGTGGGTCTCGCGTCGAAGTAGCCATCGACGAGCGTGGGGGCCGCGAAGTTGGTGTCGCCGAAGGACGACTCCTCGGTCCCCGCCGCGTAGCCCCGCAGGTAGAACTGACCGCCGATCTTCAGCGGATCATCCACCGCCTCCTCGGCGTCGAAGGCGCTGCGGGTCATCGGGCCGGAGAGGGCGTCCGTGTCCCGGTCTCCAGGCTCCGGAGGGGGCTCGGTCAGCGACGGCTGTCGCTGCACCGCGTCTTCTCCGGAGGCGCTCGCGTCGACCGCCGTGGAGCCCCGCTGCTCGTCGCCACCGAAGAGGGCGTCCTCGTCGGGGCGCTCCGCGGGGGCGGTCTGCTCGGAGGACTTCGCCTCGGAGGGGTGAGCCTCCGTCTGGGCGGGCTTGGCGTCGTCGCCGCCGAACAGGGCGTTCTCGTCCGGCCGCTCGGACTGCGCGAGCGCGGCGGGGCCGACGAGGGCCGCGGACAGGGCCGCGGCCAGCGTGAGGGTGCGGGGGCTCATCGGCTCTTGCTCTCGAGCCAGGCCTTGGTGAAGAGGTTGGCTTCCAGGGGCCGCAGGTCCACGGACTTGATGAGCACGATGGTGGAGTTGGCCTTCTCCACCTCGTCGTAGAAGCGGATCTCCTCCGGAATCCACACGTCGGCCTTCTTGGACTCGCTGAAGACCTTCTTCCAGCGCGGGTAGAGCGCGGTGCGCATCAGCCGGCCGGAGAGGGCGTAGTCCTCGCGCTTGAGGATGTTGGTCGAGTCCTTGTCCACCCAGAGCTTCACCACGGGATAGGCGACGTCCACGTTGGGCTTGGCCTTGAGCACCAGCTTGTGGGCCGTGTACTTGCCCAGCTTCGCCTCGCCCTCGTAGCTGGGGTCGAACTCCTCGGCCAGGCGCGACTCGTCGAAGTCGGCGCGGCGGCTGTCGGTGCCGGCGATGCGCTCGCGCTCGGTGCGCCGCTCCCACTTGCCCACGTTGGGGTCGTAGCTCCAGAGGTTCTTGTCCAGGCGCAGGTAGCCCTTGCCGGCCTCCGTCTTCGGTTTGCTGAAGAGGATCATCAGCTTGTCGTCGGCGTCGCGCCGGTAGACGAACGCCTCGCGGACGTTGTCCGTCTTGTCCTTCTCCTTCTGCTCCAGGTAGACGAGCGCCTTGTAGTCGCCGCCGTTGCGCTGCCGGTCGTCGATGGTCGTGAGCAGCTGCAACATGGCCGCCGGTTCCAGGGCCCGGGCGGCGGGAGCGGACAGCATGACCGCGGCGAGCACCGCGGCGGACAGCACGTTCTTCAGGCTCATGTGGGTCATCCGATGTGGTGCATCGCCGTCACGGGCTTCATGCGCGCGGCGAGGAAGGAGGGGATCAGCGAGATGAGCGTGGTGCAGCCGGTGATGAACACCATGGCGCCGATGACCGAACCCGCGTGGACCGCCAGGTTCAGCTTGTCGGACATGATGAACACCGCCACCACCTCCGGCACGGTCACCTGCGCGGCGTTGACGCCCAGGCACACCGCCAACCCGAGCACGGCCCCGGTCAGCGTGCCCAGCACGCCCAGCGTCATCGCCTCGAAGAGGAACATCACCAGCACCCGCGTGCGCTGCATGCCGATGGCGCGCAGGGTACCGATCTCCCGCGTCCGCTCGCGGATGGCGATCCACAGCGTGTTCATGATGCCCACGCCGATGATGACGAGCAGCACGAAGATGAGCACGCCCGTCAGGCCGTTGAGCGCGGTCAGGGTCCAGCTGAGGAAGGAGATCTCGTCCTCCCAGTTGGTGATGTCCAGCTTCTGCCCCGTCCACCCCTCGCGGTTGACGACCTCGAACTTGAACCAGAAGGCCCGCGGGTCGTTGTCCATGAGGATGTGGCCGGCGTCCGCCAGCTTCTGGCGCAGCCGCGCCTGGACGTGCGGCACCTGCTTCAGGTCCTTGAGGTACACGAGGATGGCGCCGGTGGTGTCGTCGCGGAGCTGGTACAGCGAGCGCAGCGTGGCGGAGGGGACGAAGACGTTGAAGTCGCTCATCATCCCCACGTCGGTGGCGATGGCGCCCACGCGCACGTCCACGGTGTTGTTGGTGCCGCGCATGGTGGGCGCGACGATGGTGACGGTGTCGCCCACCTTGACGTCCAGCTTCTTGGCCTGCTTCTCGAACACGAGCAGGGTGCCCGGCTGGGAGAGGGCGTCCAGGGAGCCCTCCTTGATCTGGACCACGCGGCGGAAGGCCGTCTCGTCCTGGACGTCGATGCCGCCGACGCCCACCTGCATGGAGCCGGTGTCGCTCACCAGCTTCGCCCAGCCGCGGCCGCGCTGGACGACGTAGTCGAGCTCCGGCACGTCCCTGCGGATCTGCTCGATGATCTTCGGGTAGCCCGTCACCACGGGCGCGGCCTGCCCGGCGGTGACCTTGTAGAAGCCGGCCACGTTGACGTGCCCGGTGGCGAGGGTGGTGGCGGACCGGAGCATGGTCTCCTTCATCCCGCTGGACAGTCCCATCAGGATGACGAGCAGCGCGGTGACGCCGGCGATGGCGCCGCCGAGCAGCAGCGTGCGACGCCGGTGGGTGCCGAGGTTGCGGAATGCGATGAGGAAGAGTTGGAACATGGCTCACTCGTCCGTCTGCATCGCCTGGAGAGGCGAGACCCGGGTCGCGAGGAACGCGGGGTAGAGGGTGGAGATGGCGGACACCACGAGGACGATGACCAGGGCGGCGACGAGATTGCCGACGCTCAGGGTGGGGTGCAGCCGGGGTCCGGAGAAGAAGAAGTACAGCGCTTCGTTGCCAGCGGGGATGCCGGAGCTGTTCAGGGCCGACATGATGCCGCTGCCCAGCAGCATGCCGCCGGCGCCGAACACGAGCCCCAGCACCACGGTCTCCACCAGCACCATGCTCAGGATGAACGAGCGCTGAGCGCCGATGGCTCGCATCGTGCCCACCTCGCGCACCCGCTGGAGCGTGGCCATCATCATCGCGTTGTTGATGATGACCAGCGCCACCACGAAGATGATGAAGACCGCGAAGTACAGCACCATCTTCGCCATGGTCACGAACTGGCCGAGGAAGCCCGCGGCCGTCTGCCACGACACCACGCGCAGCTTCAGCCCCGCGTCCTTGCCCGCCTGCGTCAGCTCGCGCATCGTCTGGTCGAGCTTCGTGGGGTCCTTGAGGATGACCGCCGCGTTGAGCGCGACGCCCTTCTCGATCTCCTCCTGCGAGTAGACGCGGCCGGCCAGGTCCTCGCGCCGCAGCGCGCCCATGCCCCCCTCGAAGGACTTCGAGTCGTCGATGAGGCCCGGGGTGGCGTCCGCCACCAGCGTGTTGCCGCTGTCCGCGCCGAACAGGGACTCCTCCGCGTCCGCCCGGGAGACCTCCCGGAGGCCGCTGCCCTTCTGGAGCTCGGCGATCTCCGCCTTCTTGTCGGCGGAGAGGTAGCCGTACAGGTCGCGGAAGGACATGAGGTCCATCAGGTTGATGAGGCCCGCCATGGCGGACTTCTCCAGGCCATTGAACCGGTAGGTGCCGTAGACCTTCATGTTCACGCTCTGCACGTAGCCGGAGCGGGTGAAGGCGGTGATGGTGATGGTGTCCCCCATGCGCAGCCGGTACAGCTCCAGCAGGGGGGCCAGGTCCGTGTAGAAGCGCTGGTAGCGCTCGTCGAAGTTCTCGTCGGTGGTGGTGAAGAAGGCCGACAGGAGCTTCTCCAGGGAGGGCTCCTGGCTGCCCAGGGCCTTCTGCAGCCGCTCGGTCGCCAGGCGTGTCTTGATGGGGTCGAGCTGGAAGAGGATCTCCCGCGTCTGGGTCTGGTTCTCCTTCACCCAGCGCTGCAGCTGCGGGTCGTCGGCGATGCGCTTCTTGTTGACGTCCCGCTCCTGCTTGATGTTGTCCAGGCGCAGCGCAGACTTCAGCTTCAGGAAGTTCTCGTAATAGAACTTGGACAGCAGCATGCCGCGCTTGCCCGTCGGTACGGGCTGGCCATCGACGATCTCCATGCGGTCGAAGGTGCGCTGGAACGCGTCCAGGTCCGTGCCCACGTAGCGCAGGTCCAGCAGGTCGCCGTCCGGCAGCTGCGGGGCGATGCGGTTCTCCAGGAACTCCAGCGAGTCGAACGGGTCCTCCTCGAAGGAGTCCCAGAACGCGTCCGTCTGGGCGCGGGCCAGGGCCTCGGCCTCCTGCGGGTCCACCGCGGCGTCGCTGAGCAGCTCGCGGCTCTTGGCCTTCTGCTGCTCCATCAGCGACACCATCTGCCGGACGTGGGACTTGACGCTGTCGATGTTCTCTCGCAGCTCGGGCGTCTCGCCCTTGTCCGCGCGCTGCTTGTAGAGGTCGCGCAGGCGGGCGAGCGTCAGGTCCACGGTGTTGCCGGAGGTGATGAGCGCGCCGCTGGTGCCCATGGGCACCACCGTCTTCACGTTGGGGTGCTTCTCCAGCACGGGCTTGACGCGGCTGAAGTCGTCCAGGACGGTGAGGTCCGGCTCGCCGGTCCAGTCGCCGTACAGGCTCAGCTTGTCCTTGGACTCGTCCGAGTAGACCTGGATGTGCCCGGCGACGCTGCCGATGATGCTGCGGCTCATCGCGTCGTCCATGCTGTCGAGCAGCGCGCCGCCCACCACGACGAGCAGGGTGCCGAAGAAGATGATGCCGCCGATGAGGAGGTTGATCTTGCTCGAGAACAGGTTGCGGAACGCCACCTGCATCAACAACCGGAAGTGACCCATGTCAGTGCGCCTCCGCTCCCGCCGCCATGGCGCGCGTGGCCTCGGCGGGGGTGAGGCGGTCGAGGATCTTCCCGTCCGCCAGGCGCACCACGGCGTTGGCGTGATTCATCACCTTCGCGTCGTGGGTGGAGAAGATGAAGGTGGTGCCCTCCTTCTGGTTGAGCTCCTTCATCAGGTCGATGATGTTCTGGCCCGTCACCGAGTCCAGGTTGGCGGTGGGCTCGTCCGCCAGCACCAGCTGCGGGCGGGTGACGAGCGCGCGCGCCACGGCCACGCGCTGGCGCTGGCCGCCGGACAGCTCGTTGGGCCGGTGCTTCGCGTGGTGGGCGAGCCCCACCTGCTCCAGCAACTGCATCACCCGCTCGCGCCGCTGGGCCTTGTCCAGCTTGCGCTGCAGGAGCAGGGGGAACTCCACGTTCTGGAAGACGTCGAGCACCGACACCAGGTTGAAGCTCTGGAAGATGAAGCCGATGGTGTGCAGACGCAGGTGGGTCAGCTGCCGCTCGCTGAGCTGCTTGGTGTCCTGGCCCGCGACGCGCACGACGCCGCCGGTGGCCGTGTCCACGCAGCCGATGAGGTTGAGCAGCGTCGTCTTGCCGCTGCCGGACGGACCCGCGATGGAGATGAACTCACCCGGGTGTACCAGGAGGTCCACCCCTCGCAGCGCCGGGACGACCACCTTGCCCAGGGTGTAGTCCTTGGTCACCTGGGTGATGGAGACGATGGGGGACTGCGCGACTGCGGGATTCATGCGGAACGTCCTTTCGACGCCTTGGGGGTGCGGGGTGTGGGGCGGGCGCCGCGCATGGCGCGCCACCGTTCTGCGATACCGGCCATCTCGGCCAGGTAGAAGTCACCGAAGTCCGCCGCGTCACGCAGGTGGCGCTTGTCCGCCAGCTGCGGGGTGGCCATGGCCTCCTGGCACAGGCGGAGGAAGGCCTTCACGCTCTCCTCCGCGGCGCGCAGCCGGCTCTCCCAGCCAGAGGTGTTGACGACGTAGTAGTGCTGACGGTCACCGGGCATGCTCACCGGCTCCACCAGCCCGATGGCCATGCTCGCGCGGATGTTCGTGGACACCGACGCCGCGCTCACCTTGAGCAGCCGCGCGATGGCCTTCAGCGACAGCGGCTCCTCCGCGAGCATCAGCAGCCCGTGGATGCGTCCGCCGATGCGCGTGCTGCCCTGTCGCTCGAAGTACAGCCCCATCGAGTCGATGAAGCGCTGCTCGGCGACACCCAGGTCCCTCATTCACGGCCTCCGTGTCGTCCCCCCGAGCCACCCGAGGCTTGCCTGGGCGGTCGGGTGGGTGGCGGTCGTTTAATGCGTTCACTTCGTTCAGTCAATACTGAATGGAGTGAACACGGGACGCCGGACGGAGGTGGAGGTGGGGGGGGCGCGAGCGCGGGGGGGTGGACGTGGAAAGGGCCCGCGACGTCGGCCGCGGGCCCTGGAGGCGGCCCCCTGGGGAGGCCGGGTGTTCGTCATGGGACGCACGCGTCCGGACGACGTCAGTAGGTGTTGTCCGGGTTGGTGCTCTTGTCGCTGCCGGTGCCGTTCATGGACGAGTCCTTGGTCTTGGTCGAGCCGGAGCCGCCCGTGCCGCCCATGTCATCCTGGGTGCCGGTGCCGGTGGTGCCGCTGCCCTGGTTGATGGACGAGTCCGGGGACATCACGTCGGTGCCCGCGCCGCCCGTGCCGGAGAGCGAGATGCTCTTGGCCATGTTCTTGGTCTCCTTGACCTCGAAGCTGGCGCGGATCTCCTGTCCCTCCCTGAGGTCCTTGGCCTTCTTGAGGCTCGGGTCGGTGAAGTGGGTGCTCCGGTCGATGTCGAGCGGCACCACCGCGCCCTGCGCGTCCTGCACGAAGACCTTGCTCGACTCGGTCTTCACGACCTTGCCGTTGAGCTCCTTCTGGCCCATGGAGGACTGGCCCATCGTGGAGCCAGAGCCGCCCATGGAGCTGCCGTGTTGCATGCTCCCGGTCCCGGACGTCCCGGAGCCACCCTGGGCAGACGTGTCCTGCTGTGTCTTGGTCTTGTCATCCGCCAGGGCCGCGCCGGACCCCAGGATCGCCATCGCCGCGAAAACCCCAACCAGCTTCTTCATGGGAGATTCTCCTGTGTGAGTGCGACGGAGGGGTGTGCGTGGTTCGTGGTTCCCCCCGCTGCCCCAAAAGCTAGGTGCGACCTTGTGAGGGGCCAGGGGCGCCGCCACCAGCCTTTCACGTGCCCGTTCCCTCCCCTGGCGGTGGGGCCGGGGGGACGGCCGCCCCGGGGGAGGGGAGCAGGCGGCTTGATGGAGGCCGGGCTTTCCCCTACCGTCGGGAATACAAGCGCCCGGGAGCCCTGCCTGCTCCTGGCCCGACAGGAGTGGTCTTCCGCGATGCCCCCGTCCTCCAAGCCGTCCCAACCCGCCCAGGAGCTGCCAGCGCTCTCGTACCCCACCATCGAATCGCTGCTCGAGGGGACGTCGACGGAGGACATCCGGGCCCTGTTCTCGCCCGTGAAGGATCAGCTCGGCGCGCTCAAGGGGCCCAAGGTGGAGCAGGGCAAGAAGGTCCAGGCCGCCGTCGCCCACGTGGAGGAGCTCCTGGAGGTCCTGGTGGAGACGCGCGAGCGGCTGATCGCGGAGGCGAAGGGGCCCAAGGGCCGGAAATGACGGGTTTTTCCCGCCCCACCCTGATTTTTCGCACCCAGGGAGGCAACTGGGGCGGGGGTGGGACGATAATGGGGGAGTGGGCACCGGGATCATCCGGGAGCCCTGTCAATTTCCCCGCTGAATGCAGCGCCAGGAGGATGCAATGGCGAAGATCGACAACATGATGGGCCCCAACATCCGGCTCTCGACCCACGTCACGACGGCGCGCCAGACCCCGCAGACGAACTTCGGTGCCCGGCTCCAGAACGGCATCAACAGCGCCGCCAGCGCGCTGGGCACGGGCGTGGGCGCGGTCGCGGGCATGACGCCGGCCAGCGGCATCGTCTCCGCGGCGGTCTCCTCCATGCACACGCTGGGCAGCACGACGGGCTCCGGCAGCGCGCCGTACGCGGGCGTGATGAGCACGGCGGTGGGCGTGGGCGGCGGCGTGGTGGGCGGCGCCTCCGTCGGTGGCGCGGCGCTGGGCGCCTCCGGCGTGGTGGGTGGCGTGGGCAACCCCGCGGGTAACATCACCACCGGCGGCAGCACGACGGACACCGTCAACGGCAACTTCTCGCTGAACAAGATGGCCGAGGAGAACTCCAAGCTGCTCAACCTGCAGGCGGCCATCCAGCAGGAGTCGCAGACCTTCACCGCCATCTCCAACGTGATGAAGGCCCGCGCCGACAGCATCAAGAACTCCATCAGCAACGTCCGCTAAGCTGTCGCAGGCGGACCCGGACCCGGCGGAGGTGGGGGCGGCGCCGCTCCCGCCACCGGCGGGTGGGGAAAGGAAGAGCGAGGTCCATGTCGGAGAGCGTCTCGGAGATTTCGAACAGCCTGGTCCCGCTCGGGCGCCAGCAGGCCATGGTGTTGCTGGAGGCCGGCTACCTGTGGTTGGACATGGGGCGGTTCGACAAGGCGAAGGAGATCTTCTCCGGCGCCGCGGCGCTGATGCCCAAGAGCGAGGTTCCGCAGCTGGGGCTGGGCGCGGTGGAGTTCGCCCAGGGGCGTCACGACAAGGCCTTGCAGGCGTATCGTTCCGCGCAGCGGTTGGCGCCGAACGCGGCCCTGCCCCGGGCGCACGTGGGCGAGGCGTTATTGTTCCTGGGCAAGGTGCCGGAGGCTCTCAAGGAGCTGAAGGCGGCCCTGGACTTGGAGCCCGAAGGTGATGGGGCACGTCTCGCACAGGCGCTCATCCAGGCGAAGGAGGCAGGGGTGCTGCCTCCCGCGAAGAAGTAGGAGCAGGAGGGAGGCTCGGTCGATGGCTGTCGGTGGCGTAGGACGTGGCGGTGGAAAGGGGCGGGCCGGTGGCGCCAAGGGCGCCGCGTCCGCGGGCCCCATGGGCGGAGCCACCTTCGGCGCGAAGGTCGACAAGGCCGAATCCCTCGTCGGCCCCTCGGGGCTGGTCGGCTCCAGCAATGTCCAGGGCCCCCAGGCCGCGGACCCCGTCGCCGCGCAGGCGAAGGCGATCGCGCGCCAGCTGAAGAACGGGGGCTTCAAGAACAAGGAGGAGGCGACCAAGGCGCTCGTCGCCGAGGTCCTGAAGGAGAAGCTGCGCATGAAGTCCGCGTCCCTGACGCATAAGATCGCGGACGCGTTGCAGGACGATCCCCGGCTGAACCAGGTTCTCGAGCGGCTGTGGTCCAAGGCCGAGTGAGCAGCGCTTGCCTCTGGGTGAAGACAGGACGGCCATCCTCACCAAGTACGGCCCCTACGTGCGGTCGCTGGCGGCGACCGTGCGCAAGCAGTTCAACGCCCAGCTCGAACTGGACGAGCTGGTGTCGTACGGCCAGATAGGCCTGCTGGAGGCCGCCGAGCGCTTCGACCCCAAGGTGGGGGCCAACTTCCTCACCTTCGCCCACTACCGCATCAAGGGCGCCATCTTCGACGGGCTGCGGAAGATGGGCATCCTGCGGGGTTCGGATGCCCGCGGCGCGTTCGTGGGAGAGCGGGCGGCGGCGTATCTGGGGAATCTGTCGGACCGGGAGTCGGGCGCAAGCAACCGCGGCAGCTCATTCGACGATGATGTCAGTGACATCTCGGATGCGGTCCAGGGTCTGGCGATGGTGTTCGCCTCGAGCCTGGAGGGGGCGGACAGCGCGGGGTACACCGACGAGTCCCTGCCGGTGGACGTCCGGCTGGAGCTGGAGCAGCTGAAGACGCGGGTGCGGGCGGCGATAGAGAAGCTCCCGGAGAAGGAGCGCAAGCTGCTCCAGGGGTACTACTTCCAGGGCAGGACGCTGGAAGAGGCGGGGGCGGAAATCGGGCAGTCGAAGAGCTGGGCCTCGCGGCTTCACGCGCGGGCCATCGACCGGCTCAAGGAACTCTTGAACGAGGAGGAGGAACTTCCTCCGACCTCGACGGATGCAAGGAGGCTGTCACATGGCGGGTCCGATGGCGGGCATCTCCGCGGCGCAGGTGGCGCAGCAAAAGCTGCAGGATCAGGGCGTCCAGCAGACGAACAAGCAGGGCGCGTCGAAGTTCGACGGAGTTCTCGCTGACAAGGCGCAGGGCGCCGGCCAGGTCGACGCCGCGCAGGGCGTGAACAAGGCCCAGGCCACGCAGCGCGCGGACGCGGTGCGGCAGGTGGAGACGGTCAACAAGGCGGAGAAGGCGGGCCTGAACAAGGTCAGCGCCGCCGCCTCCCAGCCCGTGACGGCCAAGGCCGCCGACCCGGTGGCCGCCAAGACCGAGCTGACCAAGTCCAGCAAGGCGACGGACATGATGTCCTCGGTGGTCGGCGACCTGGAGAAGGGCGCCGGCAACCTGGAGAAGATCATCGCCCAGGCCTCCAGCGGCAAGCAGTTCACCAACGCCGAGCTGCTGTCGCTCCAGGCGTCCATGTACCAGTACACCCAGCAGTTGGACCTGACGAGCAAGGTGGTGGAGAAGGCCACCACCGGCCTGAAGGACGTCGTCAAGACGCAGGTCTGATGGCATTCCCCCCACCGTCCCCGGTGGCGTGAGTCGAAGGGCGGCCTCTCCGAGTGGAGGGGGCGCCCTTCCGCGTTTTCCGGCGGCCTAGTAAGCTCCCCCACGCCCATGATTCGCCGACCGCAAGCGTTCGCCGCCCCGCTCCTCGCCCTCGTGCTCGTGACGGGATGTCACATCGAGCTCCAGCACGACCTGAGCGAAGCGGACGCCAACGAAATCTACGTCCTGCTCAGCAAGAACGGCATCAACGCGAAGAAGGAGAAGGAAGAGGGCGGCAACGAGGTGCGGTTCATGATCACCGTGCCCAAGACGGACGCCACGGAGGCGGCCGAGCTGCTCAAGCTCAACTCGCTGCCCCGTCCCATGGAGAAGGGCCTGTCCCACTTCGCCAAGGGCAGCATGGTCCCCACCGCCACGGAGGAGCGCGCCATGCTCCTCAAGGCGATGGCGGGCGAGGTCTCCAACGCGCTGAACCAGATCGACGGCGTGCTGGAGGCGCGCGCCATCGTGATGATCCCGGAGAACAACGACCTGACGCAGCCGGAGAACAAGCCGATGCCGTCCGCGTCGGTCTTCATCAAGTTCCGGCCGAGCGAGGGCGGCAAGCCTCCCATCGACATCCCCAGCGTGAAGTCCTTCGTCGCCACCGCCGTGCCGGAGCTGCGTCCGGACGCGGTGACGGTGTTGATGACGGCCGCGCTCGGGCCCAAGGCGGAGAAGACGGAGGAGAACCGGCAGCAGGACGTGCTGGGGCTGCGCATGACGGCGGCCAGCGCCAGCCAGTTCAAGATGATGCTCGGCATCGCGTCGTTGCTGGTGCTGGGGATGATGGCCCTGACGGGCTGGTCGTTCACCCGTGGCGGTGGCGCGGGCGCCGCCCCAGCCGCGCGTGGCGGTGCCCGTCCTCGCGTGCGTCCCCCGGAGTCCTGAGGTCCTCGCGCCCCTCCCGGTGGGGCGTCCTTCTTCCTCCCAGCGGGCGTCCGTGGGGCCCGCGAGGTGACGTTTGGACTCGTTCTTCACCTCGCTCAACAAGCGCCAGAGCATGCTGCTGCTGACCGCCGTGACCTTCGGCGGGCAGGAGAGCGTGGGGGCGATGGAGCACCTTCCGTCGGAGGAGGGGGAGCTGCTACGCCACCGCGCGCAGGAGCTGCTCCAGATTCCTCGCGACACGCGCATCCCCGCGCTGGTGCAGGAGATCAAGCGGCTGGTGAAGGACCGTCGCGGCCAGCTGTGGAGCGCGGATCCGGAGCGGCTGGCGACGCTGCTGCAGCGTGAGCGCGGCGCGCTGATGGAGATCGTCCTGCGCGCGCTGCCCGCCCCGCTGGCGGAGTCGGTGCGCGCGCACCTGCCGGCGGGGGCCCGGGTGAAGCTCGGCCGCGAGGTGCGCCCGCAGGTGCTCGACATCGTGCGGTGGAAGCTGGAGGAGGCGCTGGCCCGCGAGTCGGGCGCGTCCCAGGACGCCGGATTCAAGTTCTCCGACGTGCTCCAGCTCCAGCAGCGCGAGCTGCTCACCATGTGTGATCGGCTCGGCGCGCGCGTGCTGGGGCCGGCCCTGGCGGGGCTTCCCGAGGCGGAGCGGGAGGGACTGCTCGACCTGCTGCCGCCGGACCTGAAGCTGCTGGCCACCAAGTCCGTGGCGGCCAACGCCCCGCGCAAGCTGCCGGAGGAGGACGCGCGCGCGCAGCTCGAGCTGCACGACGGCCTGCGCAACCCCGCCAGCGCCATCCGCAGCGCGGGTGTGCAGCGGTTGGCGCGCGCGTGCGTGGCGCAGTCGGCGGAGTTCGCCGCGCGCATGCTGGAGAAGTACCGCGGCGAGTTCGGCGGCCTCATCGCGAAGTGGGTGCGCGAGGAGCGTCTGCGTCCCACCGCGCGGGGCGACGGCGGGCGCACGGACATCGTCATGGACCTGGAGCGGCTGGCGAGCCGGGGGCTCATCACGCGGCCGGTGCGGCTGGCCTCGCCTCCGCCCCAGCGACAGTCGGCCGTCCTTCCGCCTCCGCCCGGCGCTCGCAAGGCCGCGGCCCGCGAGGCCGCTCCCGCTCCGGCGCGAGACGGCTCCGCCATCCGCCCGGCCCCCGTGGCGGCGGAGGGCGCTGGACGCCAGCCCTCCGGGGCCTCGGATGGGTCCGTGGTCCGCCCGTCTCCCAGGGCCGCGGAGGGCTCCGTCGTCCGCCAGCCCCCTGGTGCCGCGGAAGGCTCCGCCATCCGTCAGGCCCCCGCCCGGGATGGCTCCGCGGTGCGCCCGGCTCCCGCCCGGGATGGCTCGGCGGTGCGTCCCGCCCCGGCGCGAGACGGCTCGGCGATACGTCCCGCGCCGGCGCGGGAGGGCTCCGCGGTGCGCCAGCCTCCCGCCGCGCGGGAGGGGGCCCCGGCGCGGCCGCCCGCGTCCTCTCGTGAGGCGGGGAGCGCCCGGCCGGGTCCGGTCCTGGGGCCGCCCCGGGGGCTGACGAGCCGGCGCCCGCCGGACGCCGAGCCGGCGGTCCGCCGCGACTTCATGGCCGAGCGGGCCGCGCGCCGCGCGGGGGCGATGTCCAGCCGCGAACGGGAGCCGTCCCAGGTGGCGCGTCCCGAGCAGGACGGCGCCGCGGACGGCTCGGCCGTGCACCGCCTGCCTCCGCGTCGTGAGCCCACGGCCACCGGCTCGCCCCGGCGCGAGGCGGGTGGACCCGAGCCCCGCCCGAGCCGTCCCGCGAGGCCCGCTCCGGACGGGGCGCGCATCGGCCCCCCGCCGTCGCGCCTGGGGCAGCGCAGCGCCCGCCCGCAAGCCGACGCCGGGCCAGAGGCCTCCGCCGTGCGCGAGCGCTCCCGGGTGGCGGAGCCGTCGCGGGCCCCGCCCGCACGTCCCCGTCCGGAGGCGTCCCTGGCCCACGAGGAGCCGGAGGGGTCGCGCGTTTTCCGTTCGCGCTCCTCGGTCAGCATCAGCGCGGTGCGGTTGGATCCGTCCCGGGAGGCCCCATCTCAGGAGGCCCGGCCCCCCCGGGTGCTGGCCGGGCGGTCCGCCACGTCGTCCATGCCGGCGGTGCAGCCGGCGGGGGGGGAGGGCACCTCGGTGCAGCGTCGGCCCCGGGCCCCCACGGGAGCGGACAGGCCGGTTCCCCCGGGCGCTGGCGGGCGTGGACCCAAGGGCGGAACGCGCTAGCATCCGGCCCGCAAGGAGCGGCCCATGGCGATCGGCAAGGTGATCAAAGGTGACGGGACGGCGGAGCCGTCCCTGGTGGCGGAGCGGCCGGCGCTGCGTCCCCCTCGCGCGGGCGTGATGAACGCCGAGGTCTTCGAGGCCAGGCAGGGCGCCCAGTCCATCCTCGAGGACGCCCAGCGCGAGAAGGAGCGCATCATCGCGGAGGCGCTTCGCGAGAAGGAGGACGTGCTCGCCAAGGCCCGGGAGCAGGGCCGCGAGGAGGGCCTGGCCCAGGCCACGGAGATCATCCTCCGCGCGAAGCTGCAGGCGGGGGAGATCCTCGCGGGCTACGAGAAGGACGTCATCGCCCTGGGGCTGCGCATCGCGGAGAAGATCGTCGGGCGCAGCCTGGAGAAGGACCCGGAGCTGATGGTGGAGCTGTGCGCGGCGGCCATCGACAACCTGCGCAGCGCCCGGTCCATGATCCTCCGCGTGCACCCGAAGACGGCGGCGGTGCTGCGCGCGCGCAAGCCGGTGCTGATGGAGCTCATCGGCCGCGCGGTGGACCTGGCCATCAAAGAGGACGCGGAGGTGGCGCCGGTGGGCTGCATCGTCCAGACGGAGTTCGGCACGGTGGACGCCCAGCTGCCCACCCAGCTCGAGATGCTCCAGAACGTCCTGCTGCCGGACACCAACGGCCGGAAGGAGGGCCCGGCCTAGCGCCGGGGAGTCACGCCCATGGCCATCGACCTGGCGCATTACTTCGACCTCATCAAGGACGCGCAGACGGTGCGCGTGCGCGGCCGCGTCACGGAGCTGACGGGCCTCATCATCAAGGCGAGCGTGCCCAACGTCCGCGTGGGTGAGCTGGTGCTCATCAAGAGCCGGGCCCGCGGCGCGGTGAAGGCGGAGGTGGTGGGGTTCCAGGGCGACGAGGTGATGCTCATGCCCCTGGGCGAGCTGTACGGCATCGGTCCGGACAGCGAGGTCATCCCCACCGGGAAGCCGCTGAGCATCCGGTGCGGAGAGGCGCTGCTGGGGCGCGTGCTCAACGGCATCGGCGAGCCCATGGATGGCAGCGCCCTGCCGGAAGAGGGGCTCATCGAATGGTCCGTGGACCGCGACTGCCCGGACCCCTTCACCCGCCAGCGCATCGAGCGGCCGCTGCCGCTGGGGGTGCGCTGCATCGACGGGTTGCTCACCGTGGGCGAGGGCCAGCGCGTGGGCCTCTTCGCCGGTTCGGGCGTGGGCAAGTCCACGTTGATGGGGCAGATCGCCCGCAACACGCAGGCGGACCTGTGCGTGGTGGCGCTCATCGGCGAGCGTGGTCGCGAGGTGCGCGAGTTCATCGAGGACGCCATGGGCGAGGAGGGCATGAAGCGCTCCGTGCTGGTGTGCGCCACCTCGGACCAGCCCAGCCTGGTGCGTCTGCGCGCCGCCTACGTGGCCACGGCCATCGCCGAGTACTTCCGCGAGCGCGGCGGCAACGTGCTGTTCATGCTCGACACGGTGACGCGTCTGGCGCGCGCCCAGCGTGAGATCGGCCTCGCCATCGGCGAGCCCCCGGCCCGCCAGGGCTATCCGCCCAGCGTGTTCTCCATGCTGCCGCGCATCCTCGAGCGCACGGGCAACTCGCAGAAGGGCAAGTGCACCGCCATCTACACGTGCCTGGTGGCCGGCGGCGACATGGAGGAGCCCATCGCGGACGAGGTGCGCGGTATCCTCGACGGCCACTTCATCCTCAACCGCGCCCTGGGTGAGCGCAACCAGTGGCCCGCCATGGACGTGCTCGCCAGCCTCAGCCGCGTCATGAGCGGCATCGTCTCCAAGGAGCACAAGAAGGCCGCGGGCAAGCTGCGCGAGACGCTCTCCACGTACGAGAAGCAGCGCGACCTCATCCTGCTGGGCGCCTACCAGTACGGCACGGATCCCCGCACGGACTACGCCATCGACAAGTACGACGCCATCATCGACTTCCTCAAGCAGGACACCCACTCGAACTCGGGCTTCGACGAGACGGTGGAGAAGCTCATCGGCCTCTTCGAGGAGTAGCGCCGGGACGGGGATGCATCCCGGGGATTCCGGGGTAGGATGGGGGGACCATGCCCGCGTACCGGTTGGAAACCTTGCTGGAGATGCGCTCGAGGGCCAAGGAGGAGGCCGAGCGCGCCTTTTCGGACGCCATCAAGGCGCTCGAGAAGGAGAAGGCGGAGCTCCAGCGGCTGATCGACGACCTGGAGCGCCGCAAGCGCGAGCGCAAGGAGAAGGTCGCCGCCTACTTCAAGGAGATCATGGCCAAGGGGGCCGGCATCAACGGCCTCAACATGATGGGCCGCTTCGAGGAGCGCCTGAAGGACGAGGAGGCGCAGGTGGCGCTGGAGGTGGACCAGCAGCGCGAGGCGGTGAAGGTGGCCGAACGGCTGGTGGAGCAGCGCCGGCGGGAGATGGCCGAGGCCGCCAAGGAGCTCAAGGCCATCGAGAAGCACAAGGAGACCTGGCAGAAGCAGGTCCGGGCCGAGCGCCAGCAGCGGGAGGAACTGAACCAGGAAGAGATTGGCAATGCCTTGTTCCTGGCGCGCCAGCGCAAGTAACCTGCCGCCACCCCTTCCCTCGGGAACGATGTCATGAGCCGAGTCGACGACGACCGTGATGCAGCGCGCCTGGCCGAGCGCCTCATGCAGGAGAAGAAGCTCGCCGAGGGCCAGGCGAAGAAGCGCCAGGAGGGGGTCTCCGCCTTCCAGAAGCTGATGCAGCCCCAGGCCCAGCCCCAGGCGACGGCGCCCAACCCCACGCCCCAGACACCCGGGGGGGGCCTGGCACGGCAGGTGCTGGCCAAGGCGACGCAGGACGGCAAGACGTTCGGGGAGCGGCTGCAGCAGCCCCAGGCGGGTCCCCAGGGCATGGCCCAGTCGCAGCGCCGCGCGGACGCGGGCGCCACCGAGTCGCGCGTCCAGTCCCGCACCGCCGATGCGAAGGAGGACAAGCGCACCGCGGAGAGCCGCGACAAGGACATGAGCAGCGCCGAGTCCGCCCTGGGCCAGGTCAATTCGGAGAAGGGCGCGGCCATCCGCGCGGACGCCGACGCGGGCGGGGGCAAGGGCAGCGGCGGCGGGGGCGGCAAGGACAAGAAGGAGGGCGGCGGCGCGGAGATGGCGCCGGGCTTCCGGTTCAACCCCGCGCTGATGGCGCCGGTGCCGGTGGCCAAGCCCAAGGACACCGCCGGCTCCGAGCGGCTGCGCGCCATGGCGAGCGAGATCGCCCAGAAGATCGTCGAGCGCGTGCGCGTGGGCACCAACGCCGCGGGCCTGGCGGAGTTCCAGATCGACCTGCGCGGCGACGTGCTCAACGGCCTGTCCATCAAGGTCAGCGCCCGGAACGGGAAGATTTCGGCCACCTTCTCCGGCTCCAACCGCGAGACGCTCAAGCTCCTGGAAGAGCACAGCGAGGGCCTGCGCACCGCCCTGGGCGGCCGTGGCCTCAAGCTGGAGACCGTGCGCTTCGAGGCCAAGACATGAGCGTGGGGCCCGAGGACGAAGGCCCCGGCGTCCACGAGCGAACGATGCTCGTGGACCTGCGCAAGCTCCAGGCCCGGCCGGACAAGGCGGAACGGGCGGAGCCCGCGCGGTCCGAGCGGGTCGAGCCGCCGCGGGCCGAGCCCCAGCGGTCCTGGCGTCCCTTCGAGTTCAGGAACCTGGAGAAGGTCTCCCGGGCGCAGGGCCTGTTGGCGGAGCGGCTGCGGTGGCTGACGCCCACGCCGGGGACGCTGGCGGCGGTGTCCACGCGGCTCAAGGGGCTCTTCGACGCGGAGGTGGGGCTGGCGGTGGAGTCCGTGCAGGTGCGCCCCATGGCGGAGCTGCGCAGCTTCCTCGGGGACCCGACGTTCCTCGCGGTGCTCGCCCACGGGGCGCTCCCGGGGCGGGCGGTGCTGGAGGTGGAGCTGACGCTGGCGCACACCGCGGTGGACCTGCTGCTGGGCGGCGCGGGCGAGACGGTGGGCCTGCGGCCCCTGACGGACATCGAGGAGGGCGTGATGGGCTACGTCATCCTCGAGGCGCTGCGGGTGCTGGTGCCCGCGCTCCAGCCCGGCGTGCCCCGTCCGAGGCTGGACGGCGTGGCGCGAGGCGTGGACGAGGTGTCGGCCCGCCTGGGCGACGATGGCCCCATGCTGACGGTGCACCTCAACGCCGCGCTCGGCCCCCACCGGGGCATGGTGCGGCTGGTGGTGCCCTCGGCGGTGCTGGAGGCGGCGGAGCCCGCCGTGGACAGCGTCCAGCGGCGCGCCCGCGTGAAGGCGGACCTGGCGGCGAACGCGCGGCGGCTGTCGGCGGTGCGCAGCTGGCTGCGGGCGGAGATCGGCACCGCGGAGCTGACGGCGCTCGACCTGGCGAGCCTGCGCGTCAAGGACGTGGTGCTGGTGGACGCGCTGTCGGCGCGGCCGGACCGGGGCGAGGACGGGACGGCGCAGCTGCGCCTGGGGGCGGGGCGCGCGGGCAAGGCCGAGGCCGAGCTGTTCGTCGAGGACGGGCAGTACAAGGCGCGCATCGTCGAAATCATCCCCGGCGAGTCGGGGAACCCCCGCTCCGCCTCCGAGGAGGAGGGGGACGCGGACGAGGAATTCACCAACCCGGAGCTGGATGTGCCTCCGGAAGCCGAAGGGGCGGCCTTGGACGACGTGAACAAGCCGGACGGAAGCGACCTGCTGAGCGACGTGCCGTTGCAGATCGCCGTGGAGCTGGCCCGCATCCCCATCACCGCCGAGCAGGTGGTGGGCCTTCGCGCCGGAGAGGTCATCTCCCTGGGGCGTGGCCCCGGCGAGCCGGTGGAGCTGTCGGTGAACGGCAAGGTCGTCGCTCGCGGCGAACTGGTGGAGCTGGAGGGGCAGCTGGGCGTGCGCGTCACGACCCTGGCGTCCTGAGGCCCTCATGGCGAGGGCGGGCAGGGGAGAGCGGGCGACCTGGCGGGGGCCCGTGGCGGTCCTCCGGCCGATGAACTAGCCTCGCCCCCGAGCCATGGCAGTCATCCGCAACCCCCTCATCCGCCTGTCCCTGGGCGCCGTGCTGGTCTGCGCGTCTGGCGCCGCCATGGCGCAGGCCCAGCCTCCCGCCGCCGCCACGCCGTCCGTCGCGCCCGCGAAGCCTCCCGAGCCGTCCGTCGCGCCCGCGAAGTCTCCCGCCGTCGCGGCGCCGCCCGTCGCGTCCGAGAAGCCCCCCGCGGTCGCCGCCCCGTCGGCGCCATCCGGCGCTCCCCCCGCGGTCGCCACATCCCCCGCCGCGCCCGAGCCCGATCTCACCCAGCCGAGGTCCTCTCCGGAGCCGTCGCCGTGGAAGGACGAACTGGACCTAGAGGGGGCGAAGGAAGAGCCGGAGAGCATGGGGTGGATGCTGGTGCGCACGCTGTTCGTGCTGGGCGCGGTCGTCGCGTCCATCTACCTCACGCTGAACGTGGGGTTGCGCAGGCTGATGGGGTTGCAGGGCACCGTCCCCGGCAAGCACACCGTCGTCTCCGTGGTGGAGCGGCTGACGCTGGACCCCAAGCGTTCGCTCTTCGTGGTGAAGGCCGCGGATGAATACCTGCTGGTGGGCGGCGGCGAGGCCGGCCTCCAGCTCCTGTCGAAGCTGGACACGGAGGCGGTGGAGCGCATCCGCGCGCAGGCCTCGCCGCCCAACGTGGTTCCCCTGAGCCCCTTCCTCCAGAAGCTCCTTTCCCGTCGCTCCGGGGGCTCGTCGTCCCAGCCCCCTGGCACCTGATGGCACCCGTCCCGTGAACGCCCCGACTCCCGCCCGCTCCCTCCTCCCGCGCGTGCCGCCCTGGTTGTTCGCGGCCGCCGTGTCGCTCCATCCCTTCATCGCGCTCGCGGACAAGAAGCGCGGCGGTCCGGCCATCCCGGAGTCCGTCGCCAACGAGGCGGTCAACAGCGACTCCTTCACGTCCCGCCCGCTCATCCTCATCCTCGCCCTGGCGGCGATGGGCCTGGTGCCCTTCGCGCTGATGATGGTGACGAGCTTCGTGAAGATCTCCGTCGTGCTGTCCATCGTCCGCTCGGCGCTGGGCACGCAGCAGATTCCGCCCACCCAGGTCATCACCGGGCTGGCCGTCATCCTCACCGTCTACATCATGGCGCCGGTGGGCACGTCCATGTACCGCGAGGCGGGCGTGGACATCTGGGCCAAGGGCCCCGGCGTCTTCTCCTCGGAGACGGTGGGGTCGATGCTGGGGGCCGCCAACAAGTCGAAGGAGCCCTTGCGCGCGTGGCTGATGAAGAAGGTCACCGTGAAGGACCGCTCGCTCTTCTACAACCTCGCCAAGAAGATGCGGACGGGCGAGGACCGCGACGCGGTGAAGGACGACGACTTCATGGTCATCATCCCCGCCTTCGTGGTGTCGGAGCTGAAGGAGGCCTTCCAGATAGGCTTCCTGCTCTTCGTGCCCTTCATCGTCATCGACATGGTGGTGGCCAACATCCTGCTGGCGCTGGGCATGCACATGCTGTCGCCCACCACCATCTCCATGCCCTTCAAGCTGCTGCTGTTCGTGCTCGTGGACGGCTGGTACCTCATCGCCAAGGGCCTCGTCGTCGGCTACCTGTAGGAGGAAGACACTCCATGAACCAGCTCACGTTCATCACCCAGGAGGCCCTGTTCCTGGTGCTGGTGGTGTCGGCCCCGCCGGTCCTCATGAGCCTGCTGGTGGGCTTCATCATCTCCCTGTTCCAGGCGACCACGCAGATCCAGGAGCAGACGCTCACCTTCGCGCCCAAGGTCGTCATCGTCTTCGGCGTGCTCGCCATGACGGGCCCGTGGATCGGCAGTCAGCTGATGCGCTTCACCTTCCACGTCTTCGACCGGTTCCCCGCGCTCATCAAATGAACGTCGCGGACATCGTGTCCGAGCTGGCCGCTCGGGCGAACCTCTCCGCCGCCATCTTCGCGGTGGCCCTGTTGATGTGCCGGGTGATGCCGGTGCTCATCTTCAGCCCGTTCCTGGGCGGCGAGGTGGTCCCCACCGAGATGAAGATGGGCATCGGGCTGACCCTGTCGCTCGTGCTCTACCCGACCATCTCCGGCACCATCACCACCATCCCCCTGAGCGCGCTGCCGTACATCGCGCTGATGGCCAAGGAGGTCTTCATCGGCTTCACCATGGCCTTCGTCATCAACACCGTGTTCGAGGCGGCGCGCGTGGCGGGCACGCTGGTGGACACCATGGCCGGCAGCAACAACGCGCAGCTCTACGTGCCCGCGCTCGGCCAGCAGGTGTCGCTGTTCACCAACCTCAAGGTGCAGATGGCGGTGGTGCTCTTCCTCACCCTCAACGGCCACCACGTGGTCATCTCCGCCCTGGCGGAGAGCCTCGCGCTGGTGCCGCTGGACGGCTTCCCCCGCTTCAGCGGGGGGATGTGGACCTTCTTCGACCTCATCCTCAAGGTCTTCGCCGGGATGATGGGCGTGAGCCTGGCCCTGGCGGCCCCGGCGATGCTGGCCGCCTTCCTCACGGACGTGGCGCTCGGCGCCATCAACCGCGTGGCGCCTCAAATCCAGGTGTTCTTCATCTCCATGTCCATCAAGCCGCTCGTCACCGTGCTCATCACCTTCCTGGTGTTCAGCGCGCTGCTGGGGCGGATGCAGGACGAGATGGGTGTCATGCTGCGACTGCTCAAAGAGGCCCTCAAGCTGCTGGCTTGAGCCGCCTGACCCGGACACGCGACCATGTCGGATGACGGTGGAGACAAAACAGAAGAACCGTCGCAGAAGAAGCTCGACGACGCGCGCAAGAAGGGCCAGGTCTGGAAGAGCAAGGACCTGAGCGGCGTGGCGGTGCTCGTCGTGGGCCTCGCCGCGCTCAAGGCGTCCTGGGACACGCTGGAGACGGAGATCTCCAGCCTGTTCACCTTCACCTTCGACCACATGTCCCGGGGCGGGGACGACCTGCGCGTGGCCACCGGCCAGCTGCTCTACCTGGGGCTGCGCGCGCTGCTCATCGTGTCGCTGCCGGTGCTCGCCGGCGGGGCGGTGATTGGCGGCCTCCTGGAGTTCCTCCAGGTCGGCTCGCTGTTCACCATGGACCCGCTGATGCCCAAGCTGGACAAGCTCAATCCGCTCGGCGGGTTGAAGAACATGTTCAGCAAGAAGTCCCTGGTCGAGCTGCTCAAGAACCTCATCAAGATTTCCGTCACGGCCTACGTCGTCTACGGCGTGGCCCGCGACGCCATGCCCCTGGTGCTCGAGACGGTCCGCCAGGACACGCGCACCATCATGGTCATCATGGGAGAGCTGGTGACGCGGGTGGCCACGCGCGTCGCGCTGCTCTTCGTGCTCTTCGGCATCTTCGACGTCTGGTGGCAGCGCAAGTCCTACATGAAGGACATGATGATGTCGAAGGACGACGTGAAGAAGGAGTACAAGGAGAGCGAGGGCGACCCGCACCACAAGGCCAAGCGCAAGGAGCTCCACCAGGAAATCATGGAGGGCGCGCAGATGGAGGCGGTGCGGGAGGCGGACGTCATCGTCACCAACCCGGACCACGTGGCGGTGGCGCTCAAGTACGACCGGGAGAAGGATGGCGCGCCCCGGGTGCTGGCGAAGGGCATCGACCACAAGGCCGAGCGCATCAAGGGCATCGCGAAGGAGCAGGACGTGCCCACGCTGCGCAACGTGCCGCTGGCGCACGCGCTGCTGCGCGTGGAGGTGGGCCACGAGGTGCCGGAGGAGCTGTACGACGCGGTGGCCGAGGTCCTCAACTTCGTCTACGGCCTGAAGAACGGCGCGCCGGCCCCGGTGGTCCGCGCGTGAGCGGCCCGGGTGCGGCTATCATCCGGTCGGAGCCCAGGAGCACCCCATGAGTGACGACGCCGAGATCGCCATCGCGCTGAAGTACGACAAGGAGGCCGACAGCGCCCCGCGCGTGGTGGCCAAGGGGCTGCGCCTCAAGGCGGAGAAGATCCGCGCCATCGCCAAGGAGCACAACATCCCCATCATGCGCAACGTGCCCCTGGCCAACGCGCTGTACCGGGTGGAGGTGGGGCAGGAGGTGCCGGAGGAGCTGTACGACGCGGTGGCCGAGGTCCTCAACTTCATCTACGCGCTCCAGCGCGAGCAGCAGGCCGCGTCCGCGACATCCGGAAAAGGGTAGGGGGCTGGACGGCCCCCCCCTTCCTGGGGTGTGCTTCGGTACCCAAGATGGCCAGAATCAACAATCAGCCCCCCTCGCCGATGTGGCCCTGGGGGGGACCCCGCAGCGTCCGTGAGCGGCTCGTCGACCCGTCCCAGGTCGACCGCAAGAAGCTGCGCAAGACGGGCAACCCCAAGAACCCGGCGCTGGCCTCCTCGGCGCTGCTGGACTTCATCGGCCCGGCGCACTCCTCCGAGGAGCTGCGCCTGCCGCTGCCCCCGCACCCGGGCGGACACGACGCGGACCTGGAGGGCTTCAGCGACCGGCCCCACCTGGCCAGCGTGGCCCACCGGGGCAGCGAGGACGAGCGCCGCATGCTCGAGCGCGGGCTGACGCGGGTGAACGCCCCTCCCGAACGGCTGGAGCGCCTCAAGGCCCTGCTCCAGCGCGAGTCCTCCATGCTCACCCTCGTCGACCAGGTGAACGAGGAGACCAAGGAGATCATCCGCCGCATGTGGGCCGAGCAGAAGGACGAGGGCTACTAGCACCATGCCGTCGGAGGATTCGCAGGACGAGGCGAAGCTGGCGGCACTCCTCCAGCGCTGGGCGGACGGCAAGGCCACCCTGCGCGAGGTGCGCGGCTACTCGAACGACGAGCTCTACGCCATCGCCAAGACGGCGTACTTCTTCTTCTACCAGGGCCGCATCAACGAAGCCCGCACCCTGTTCCAGGGCCTGTACGCGGTGAACCCCACGGACGCCTACTTCGCCAAGGCGCTGGGCGTGGTGGAGATGGCCGCCGGCAACGGGCAGGGCGCGCTCGCCGCCTTCGACGTCGCCGCCAAACTGGCCCCGCAGGACCCGGCCGTCTATGTCGGCCGCGCCGAGGTCAAGCTCGCCCTCAACCAGAAGCAGCAGGCGATGGAAGACCTTCGACGCGCCGCGGCGATGACCCCCGCGGAGGACCCGGTGGTCCGCAAGGCGGGGGCCATGCTCACGGCGCTCGGACGGCGTTGACGAGTCGATTTTCGCAGGTGTGAGCGCCCGCTCGGGGTGGGGCGCCGGATAGGTGAGTCCGGAACAGTCTGATAGGCTCGCCGCATTCAAAACCCCAACCCTCAGATGAGGAGAGGTGGAGAGTCAATGAGCACGCAGAACTCGAAGAAGGCCATGCTGCCCCTGCCGCCCGAGCCGCCGGCGCTGGCGGAGAAGCGCGAGAAGCTGCTGGTGGAGCTGGAGGCCCAGACCAAGACGGCCCAGGGGTCCTATCTCCAGGTCGTGCGGACGATGAAGATGTTGATCGCGTCCACCAACCCCACCGCGCCGCTCGACGAGCGTCTCTACGGGGACGTCACCGGCGCGCTCAACCGCTTCACCAAGGACCCCGTCCTCCCGATTCCGCCGTTGCTGGGCGAACTGGTGAGCTACCTCCAGGAGCGCCTGAGCACCTACGGGACGGCCATCCAGAACGAGCTCAAGGAGATCAACCCGGAGCTCCACGCGAAGATGGCGGTGACGCTGCCTGGCGCGCCCGCGGCGGCCCCGGCGGCCCCCGCCGCGCCCCCCGCACGGACCACCGGGGCGGGCGCCAAGGACGGCTTCGAGTCGTCCTCCAAGCGCTCGCTCTCCCTCGACCCGGAGGCGAACCCGCCGCCCCCGGCCCCCGGTCAGGGCCAGAAGGACGCCCAGCTCGAGTCGTTCAAGGCCTGGATGAAGAACCCCAGCCTGGGCAAGCTCAAGGGCTAGGCTTCCCGGGAGCGGCTCGGGGTGACCCGAAAAGGCCGGAAATGATCCCGGAAAAGTCGCAGGAAACTCTGGAGCCCTCCCCCCGATAATCTTTTTGTAGCCGGCGCTGTACTTCGCACCGCAGAAACCCACGACCTAAACCACAGGAGAGTGTCATGAGCATCATCGCCTCTTTCAATACCGCCGCCCAGGGTGTTCAGCAGACCAGCTCCGCCACCGCGCAGATGATCGCCTCCGCGCCGCCCGAGCAGAAGGCCTTCCTGGAGGCCCAGGAGAAGGTTCGCAAGGAGACGGAGCTGACCAAGCTGATCACGAACATGATGGAGGCCCTGAAGGAGCGCAACTCGGCCATCATCAACAACATCAAGTAAGTCGGTCCCTTTCCGACCTGCTGATGTACCCCCGGCCTCGCACCAGCTCCCAGAGCTGCTGCGAGGCTGGTTCATTTCAGGGCGCCGCGGTCGGTGGTGGGCGCGCGTGGCGCCGCTCCGCCCCGACACGCGACACGGACGGCTTCGACGACGGATGATGGGCGACGAGGCGCACCTGACTGGTGGGCCCACGAGAGGCGGGCTAGACTCCTCGCCGCCTCCGCAGTCGCCCCGGGGATGAGTCCAGATGACGACGACCCAAGCCAAGGCGCCGGTCTCCAACAATGAAGGGAAGCCGCTGTCGGGCCCGGAGTTGCTCGAACGGGCCACGCACGGCTTCAACCTGTTCCAGGACGGCCGCTTCCAGGAGTCCCTGGAGGTCTTCGAGCAGCTCGCGTCCACGGACGCCTCGGAGGCCTACTTCCAGACGGCGCTCGGCGCCTGCCACCTGGCGCTGGAGAACCTGGATCAGGCGGAGTCCTTCTTCAACCGCGCCATCGAACTGGACCCGTCGGACCTGACGCCGTTCGTCAACCGGGGCGAGGTCCACCTGCGCCAGGGCAAGGTGATGGAGGCCGCGCGGGACTTCAACCATGCCGTGTCGTTGGATCCGGAAGGGAAGGATCCGCTCAGCGCTCGCGCGCGCATGCTGGCCGCCGCCGCGCTGGAGAGCGTGGAGGAGGCGCAGGGCGTCTCCGAGTCCGGACCGGACCGGGGCTGAGTCGTCCCCAGGGGCTTCGGGTGAGGCCCCCCTTGGGCCCGAGGCCCGGCGCGGACTAGGATGGGTCCCCGCTGATGTCCGCCTCCAATCCGAACAGCTTCCTCTCCAAGTACTCCGACATCGTCCTGGCCGTTGTCGTGGTGTGCATCGTCGGGATGATGATCGTCCCGCTGCCCACGCTGCTGCTGGACGTGCTGCTGACGCTGAACATCAGCATCTCGGTGGTGCTCCTGCTGGTGTCCCTCTACGTGCCAGCGGCGCTGCACCTGTCGGTGTTCCCGACGCTGCTGCTCATCACCACGATGTTCCGGTTGTCGCTGACCATCTCCACCACGCGCCTCATCCTCCTGACGGGAGACCCGGGCGAGGTGGTGGTCGCGTTCGGCAACTTCGTGGTGCAGGGCAACTTCGTCGTCGGCGCCATCCTCTTCATCATCCTGGTCATCGTGAACTTCATCGTCATCTCCAAGGGTTCGGAGCGCGTGGCGGAAGTGGCCGCGCGCTTCACCCTGGACGCGATGCCGGGCAAGCAGATGTCCATCGACGCGGACCTGCGCGCCGGTTCCATCGACCAGGACCAGGGCAAGAAGAAGCGCCGCGACCTGGAGCGCGAGAGCCAGCTGTTCGGCGCGATGGACGGCGCGATGAAGTTCGTCAAGGGCGACGCCATCGCCAGCATCATCATCACCGTGGTGAACATCGTCGGTGGTCTCGTCATCGGCGTGACGCAGAAGGGCATGTCGGCGGCGGACGCGGCGCAGAAGTACACGCTGCTCACCATCGGTGACGGTCTGGTGGGCATGATTCCCGCCATCCTCGTGTCCACCTGCGCCGGCATCATCGTGACGCGCGTGGGCGGCGAGGAGGAGGGCGCCCACCTGGGCAAGGACATGGGTTCGCAGCTCACCGCGTACCCGAAGGCCATCGCCATCGCGGCGGGCATGCTCATCGTCCTGGGCCTGGTGCCGGGTCTGCCCAAGATTCCGTTCTTCCTGCTGGGCGCGGGCGCGGGCTTCGGCGCGTGGACGATGCTGAAGAAGGAGCGGGAGTCGCAGATGGTGGAGGAGGCGGGCCCGGCGATGGAGACGGACCTGGGCACGCCCATGTCGTCGGAGCCGGCGCCCAAGGAGCCGATGAATCCGGACTCCGAGCTCTTCATCCCCGTCGTCACGCCCATCGTCCTGGAGGTGTCCGACGCGTTGGTCCCCTACGTGGACTCGCGGCAGGACAACGGGAAGTTCCTCTTCGAGCTCATCCCGTTCATGCGCGACGGCCTCTTCGTGGAGCTGGGCGTGCGCTTCCCGGGCGTGCGCGCGCGTGGCAACTCGTCGCTGCCGCCGGGCGCGTATCAGATCCAGATCAACGAGGTCCCGGTCGTCACCGGCCAGGCCACGCTGGGGCACGTGCTCGTCAACGACACGGTGGAGCGCCTGCGGCTGATGAACATCCAGGGCTTCGAGGCCATCAACCCGGCCACCCGCCAGCCCGCCGCCTGGGTCCCCGAGCAGCACCGCGACACGCTGGAGGCCGCGGGCCTGACGACGTGGGACGTGCCGGGCTACATCATCCTGCACGTGGCCGCGGTGCTGCGGCGCAACGCGCGGGAGTTCGTCGGCGTCCAGGAGACGCAGACGATGTTGGAGCAGCTGGAGAAGGCCTTCCCCGCCATCGTGAAGGAGGTCATCCCGAAGATCGTCAACGTGCTGAAGCTGACGGACATCCTCCAGCGTCTGGTCGAGGAGGAGATCTCCATCCGCGACCTGCGCGGCATCCTCCAGGCCCTGGCGGAGTACGGGCAGGTGGAGGCGGACAACGTGATGCTCACCGAGCACGTCCGCGCCTCCCAGCGCCGCTACATCTCCCACAAGTACGCGCGTGGCAGCGGCACCCTCGTGGTGTACCTGCTCGATCCGAACATCGAGGAGGCCATCCGCGGCTCCATCAAGCGCACGTCGGCGGGGGCCCACCTGGCGCTCGAGCCGGAGCTGGCGCAGGAGATCGTCCAGGCCGTGCGCTCCGAGTGTGGCCACCTGCCGCCCAGCGCCCAGCGCCCCGTCATCCTCACCGCCATGGACATCCGGCGGTACGTGCGCAAGCTGCTGGAGTACGAGTTCAATCCCTCGTTCTCGGTGCTCAGCTACCAGGAGCTGTCGCCCGAGCTGAACATCCAGCCGGTGGCGCGAATCTCCACCCGCTAGCGGTCGGCTCCGTTCCCATCGGGTCCGGCACGCCCTTTCCTGGCGCCAGGGCTCGATGGGGCCATTCGCCTCGACCACGCCACGTCCCCTGATGGTGCGCTTGCGCGGGGGGCATTCCGACTGCCCCCCGCGAGGAGGCGTGTCCGTGGCGCGCCTCTTCGAGGTGAGGGGCCATCAGCGGGCTCCTGGATGCATGGTCGGCATCGGTCCTCCGGAGGAGGACCCTGTCATCGGGCCTCGGCTCGGACTCGCGCGCTCGAGCCGCGCTCCTGCGAACGGGGGCATGAGGGCATCGCGTGCTGGGGGCCTGGCGTGACGGTCCCCTGCGAACGCCCCGGGGGGATGGCTCGCGGGCGGGTGGCCTGACGCTGCCCCTGCGATCGCCCCGGGACGGATGGCTCGCGGGCGGGTGACCTGCCCTGGCGCCGCCCCCGCGGCCCGCCGGGGGCCGATGGCGAGCGGGGTGGACGCATGCGCCCACGGTCCGTCGTGCCCATGGGGGTGGGGACTGCGCGAGAGTGCGCCCCAGGAAACTCAGGCGCCGGCGATGACGGCGATCATCAGCCCGAGGAACAGCAGTCCCACCGTGCCCATGACGATGAGCGGGACCAGCTTCTTCTTGTCCTTCAGCGCGTCGAACTTGCCCGGGGGCGGTGGCTCCTCCTCGGCAATGGGAGGCTCGATGGGCGCGGGCTCCTCGACGGCCGGGGCCTCGGCCACGGGCTCCTCGGCGACGGGGGCGGGCTCGGGTTCGGGGGCGGGTGGCTCGGGCTCCTCGACCGGCTTGGGCTCGCTGCGCACCGGGGCGGGGCGCTTGGGCGAAGGGGGAGGTGCCGCCTTCGGCTCCGGAGCAATCTGGACCGGCTCCTCGGCGGGCTCCGACGGGTCGACGTAGAGGAAGCGCGTACCACCCACTTCCAACTCGTCGTTGTCCTTGAGCGTCTTGCGGTTGACCCGCTTCTTGTTGACCTTGATGCCGTTGCGGCTGCCCAGGTCCTCCACATGGGTCCCCGACCAGTCGCGGCGAATCTTCGCGTGCTTGCGCGACGTGAGGTCGTCCTGCAGGAGGATGTCGACCTCCTTCTCGTCCCGGCCGATGACGATCTCCGACGCGTCGGCGATCTCGATGCGCTCGCCCTCGCGCGGCCCGTTCATGATGCGCAGGTAGCGCTCGTCCGAACCGGACAGCCCCCGCATCACGTCCTTCAGGTTGTCGCGAGCGATGAAGGACGTCTTCTCCGACGTGGCGTCGCCGTTGAGCTCCGTCAGCCGGTCGAAGCGCACGTCGTACTGGGCGATGGCGATGACGTCGCCGTTGCGCAGCAGCCGCTTCTCACCCTTGGGCAGGGGCTTGCCGTTGAGCTGGGTGCCGAAGGCGCTGCCCAGGTCCTCGAGGAAGAAGAGCTTGCCCTCCTGGCAGATGCGGGCGTGGTTGCGCGACACCGCCTGCTGGGGCAGGACCACCTGGCACGACTTGTCTCGTCCCAGGGTGATGACCGAGTCCGCGAGGACATGCTCGGTGCCCTGGGCGCCTTGTTCGCTGCGCTGCGTGACGGTGAGGCGGACGCTCATCGAGTGGGGACTTGCAAGGGGACGCCGTGCTTCAGAACGTCGCGTTGCTCAGGTACTTCTCGCACGACTGGTACTCGCTGGGGAACTCTTCGGCCGTCGCATACTTCATGAAGTTCTTGCAGGCCACCTCGGCGTGCTCGTGCTTGTCCGCGTCCTGGAAGAGCTGGAACAGGCCGAAGTGGCACATGGCGTACTTGGCGTCCAGCTTCACGCACTTCTTGTAGGTCGCCTCCTCCTCCGCCAGAAGCCCCTTCTCGCGGTACTGACGCGCGAGCATGAACAGGGCCGGAGCGGAATTTTCCGCCTGCTGCGTATCCTTCAACTCCTTGAAGGCCGCGTCGGTGAGGGCCGCCTTGCGCTGGGCGAGGGAGAGGTTGTTGATGCAGCTGGAGTTCTTGGGGTCCAGCTGGACGCAGTTGGCGAAGGACTCACGCGCCTCCGGGAAGCGCGACAGCTCCATGAGGACGGTGCCCAGGTCGTGCCACATCTCCGGCGCGTCCGGGGTGAGGGCGGTGGCCTGGGAGATGCTCTCGGCGGCGTCCTCGTACTGTCCCTCCTGGTACGCGATGAGGCCCAGCGAGTGGTGCGCGGCGGCCAGGTTGGGGTTGACGGCGAGGAGCGTGCGCAGCTCCTTCTTCGCCTGCTCCAGCTTCCCCATCTTCATCAGGGCCAGCGACAGGTTGTAGCGCGTGTCCAGGTTGTCCGGGTTGACCTTGAGGGCGCGGCGGAAGTTGTCGTGCGCCTTCCCGTAGGCGCCCTCGTTGTAATAGATCATCCCGAGGTTCTGGTACGCCTGCAGCTGCTCCTGGTTGTAGCGCAGCGCCTTGATGAAGTGCTTCTTGGCGTCCTCGGTGCGATTCGAATACATCGCGATGATGCCCTTGTTGGCCCAGAGGTCCGCGTACTGGGGGGAGAACTCCAGGCCCAGGTCGCAGTAGACCTCCGCGCGGACCAGGTCGCCCTTGTGCAGCTCCTGCGTGCAGAGCTCGTTGTTGATGAGGGCCCGTTCGTGGGGTGGGGGCGTGGTGAGACACCCGGCGAGGGGGAGCGCACAGAACAGGGACAGCGACAGGGCAAGGCGGCTCGGACGCATGGCCGGGTGAGTGTAGGAGAGCGACCCCGGCGGCGCAACGGCCGGGCTCGGGCTGAATCCGTGCTGATTTCGATGGGTTGCAGCGGTTAGAGTGACCGCCCATGCGTACCTTGCTCTGCACCGTCGTCTTCACGCTGGCCCTGCTCGGGGCCGCTCCGGCCCATGCCCAGTTCGCCAACCGCAGCCTGGGGTTGTCGTTGGGGTACATGGACTTCAACGACACCAAGGGGTTGGACGACACGATGTTCGTGGGCATCGACGCCAGCCTCTACATCGAGGGTGGTTTCGAGGTCGTGTCGCTGTCGAAGATCGCCTTCCCGAAGGACACGACCGACCCGAGGCAGAAGCGCGTCGTGGGCCTGGCTCCGTCGTTGGGCCTGCGCTACCTCTTCATGGAGGAGTCCATCCGCCCCTACGTCGGCTCCGACGTCAGCTACCTCGTCGTCTTCAAGAGCTCCACGAGCAACTTCGTGGGCATCGGGCCCAACGTGGGCGTGGACTTCTTCGTGTCGGACTCGGTCAGCGTGGGCGTGCGCGGCCAGTACAACTTCTACATCGCGCTCAACGAGAAGACGCAGACGACGCTGACGCTGTCGGCGGGCGTGGCGGCGTACTTCTAGCGTCTCACGCCGCGCGAACGCGGGTGGGCAGCGTGCGGGTCCCGGGGGGCGGAAGCAGGGCTGCCGCCACCAACAGGGCCCATTTCTCGTCGGACAGGTGGTCCGGCTTCTCCATCGCCAGCGCGTCGCGCAGCCGCGCGGCCAGGGCGGAGAACAGGCGCAGCCGGGCCTCCATGCGCAGCTCCTCGCGCCGCAGGGCGGCGGTGAGCACCAGCTCCCGCTCCTCCGTGGTCAGCCGCTTCACCCGCGACACGAAGAGCGGGTCCGCCAGCAGGCCGTCCTCCACCGTGGCGCCCAGCGCGGAGGGGACCTTCAGCCGACGCTCGCGCACGACGATGGTGCCCGCCAGCATGTCTCCCAGCCGCTGCTGGGAGCCGGAGACGAGGGCGCTGACGCCACCCACCAGGTAGAGCAGGGGCAGCCGGTCCACCACACGCGCCAGGTTGCGCAGCGCCGCGTGATAGAAGCCGATCCGCACGCCGCTCTCCTGGATGACCCGCAGGCCGAGCACGCGCTTGCCCACCGTCTGACCGCTCCACGCCGTCTCCAGGGTGATGGCGTAGCCCCAGTCCACCAGGAAGTAGACGACGATGCCCAGCGCCGTGCCCGCGCCGGGGAACGCCACCATCACCACGCTCAGGAAGAAGAGCACGCCGCCGGTGAGTGTCGCGACGATGAGCGCGTCGAGCAGCCACGCCAGGAAGCGTGAGTAGAGGCCCGCGAGCGTGAAGCGGAACTCCACGTACTCCGGTGTAAGCACCGTGTGGGTGCCGTCCAGCAGCGTGTCGGTGGCGGTCGTCACCTGGGCAGTCTAGCCGCGTCCGCCGCCGGGCGGGCGAGCTCCCTCGACGGCCCGGGGCACCCCGCAGGAGGCCGCCCGCCTGCCGCCATCCCAGGTGCCTCGCGGGACAGGCGGGCGGACACGCGTCTGTGTTATTCATGGCTGTCGGGGTGGTGGGGTAGCCTCCCCGCCCTCGCGTACCGTGGCCGCTTCCGACACATCCTCATGGGACCGCCGCCTCTGGCCGGCGGCCGCTTTCCAGTTCGTGCTCATCGCCGGGGTGACGCAGCTCAAGACCACGGCGAACGCGCTGGTCTTGTCGCGCTTCGAGTCGCAGGCGTTGCCGTACCTGTACCTGCTCGGCGCGCTGATGACGGCGGCGCTGACGGTGCTGCCGCGTTTCAAGCCGGACTCGCCGCTGGAGTCCCCGGGCGTGTTGACGGGGGTGGGCGGCGGGTTGGCGTTGATCCTCGCGGCGGCCTTGTCCGCGGGGCAGCGCACGCCGGCGCTCGCGCTGTACCTGTTCGCGGACACCTTCTCCACGTACGTCTCGTTCCGCTTCTGGGGGCGCATGGCGTCCGCGTTCGACGCGCGCGAGGCCCGGCGGGCCTTCACCGCGCTCAACGGCTTCGCCATGGGCGGAGGCATCGCCGGGGGCGTGCTGGTGCAGGGGTTGGCGGAGCGGGTGGGCACGCCGGCCATGGTGTTGAGCGGCGCGCTGTGGCTGTTCGCGGCCGGCGCCATCTTCCACCATCTGTATCGCGGCTCGCCGCCTCCACCGCCCCAGCGGCGCCCGGCGGCCACGTCGTTCATGGCGTGGAGCTACCTGGCGGAGAGTCCCTACGCGCAGGTGCTCGCCGCGGTGGGCATCGCCTTCGCGGTGCTGTCGTCCTTCGTGGACTACCTCTTCCGGCTGCGGCTGGAGGGCACGCTGAGCGAGGACGCGCTCGCGGCGCTGTTCGGCTCGCTGCAGCTGTGGATCGGCCTGTTCTGCGTGGCGTTCCAGCTGCTGCTGACGGAGCGGCTGCTCAAGCGCCTGGGGCTGCTGCGCTACGTCGCGCTGGTGCCGCTGGTGCTGGCGCCGCTGGCGGGCGCGACGCTCCTCACGCCGAGCCTGTGGCCGGTGCACCTGCTGCGGCTCGTGGAGACGGCGGTCAGCTATTCCATCCTCCCGGTGGGCATCCAGCTGCTGTACGCGGCGGTGCCGGACGACCAGCGCGAGGGCCTGCGCTCGGCGGTGGACGGGCTGCTGCGCAAGGCGGGCGTGGTGGTGGCCGGCCTGCTGCTCATCGGCGCGGGTCGTGGCGCCACGGGCGTCAACATGGCGCTGGCGGTGATGGGCATGTGCCTGGGGCTCGGCGCGCTGCTGATGCGCCTGAAGCCCGCGTATGTGGCGGCGCTGGGCGAGCAGGTGGGAGCGCCCGAGGAAGAGGAGGTGGCGCTGGAGGGCGAGGAGGAGCAGCGGCTGCTGGCGGAGGCCCTCGCGGCGCCCGCGCCGGACCGGGTGCTTCGCGCGGTGGACATGATGGAGCAGGCGAGCGTGCCGCTCCGACCGCACCTGCCCGCGCTGTTGCGCCACCCCAGCGAGCGCGTGCTGGAGCGCGGCGTGGCGCTGGCGCTGGAGCTGGACGCGCGCGAACTGGCGCCGGTGCTGGAGCGCCTGGTGGAAGAAGGGCCTCGTCGTCCCAGGGACCAGGCCGTGTGGGCGCTGGCCCGATTGTCGCCGGAGCGCGCCGCCCGTCTGCTCCCGCCGCTGCTAGAGCACCCCGACGTGGGCCTGCGGTGCGCGGCCATTGGCGCGTTGGTGAGGACGACGGGCAGCGCGGTGGCGCTGGCCTCGCTCGAGGAGCTGCTCGCGCATGGCGAGCGCGCGCCGGTGGCCGAGCGGCGCGAGGTGGCGAAGCTGCTGGGGCGGCTGCGGGACCAGCGCTTCGGGCCGGCGCTGGCGCGCTACCTCGATGACGGCGACACGTCCGTGCGGCGCGTGGCGCTCGCGGCGGTGGGGGAGGGCGGCTACGTGGGGCTGGCGCCCCGTGTGTTGCCGTTCCTGACCTGGCGCGAGGAGCGCAAGACGGCGCGCGAGGCGCTGGTGGCGCTGGGCGACGAGGTGACGACGCTGGTGGAGGAGCAGCTCAACAACAAGAAGGCGCCCCTGGCCATGCGCCTCCAGCTCCCCCGGGTGCTGCGAGGCATCGGCACGCCCGCGGCGCAGGACGCGCTGCTGTTCTCCAACGTGCGGGACGACGCCTCGCTGCACTTCCGCATCGGCGCGCAGCTGTCGCGCCTGCGCGACGAGCACCCCGAACACCCCGTGGACGTGGACCGCGTGTATGAGGCGCTGGGGCGCCGGCGCGACGTGTACCGCTCGCTGGTGGGGGCCTATCGCGACGTGAGGGCCGCGCTGGGGGATGGCTCGCTGCTCACCCGCGCGGTGGGGGATCGGCTGGACCAGTCGCTCGAAATCTCCTTCTTCCTGCTGGGGTTGTTGGATTCGTCGCAGCGCATGCGCGGCATCCACTACAACCTGGTGGGCAAGGACCCCCGGCGGCGGGCCCTGGCGCTAGAGCTGCTGGACAACCTGCTGTCCGAGGACGTGCGCGAGCTGGTGATGGAGCAGGTGGAGGCGCACCACAAGGAGCTGCCTCCGGGCGCGCCGGGCCGGCTGTGGCGCCGGCTGGCGGCGCTGGTGCAGAGCGAGGACGTGGTGCTGCGCGCGTGCGCCCGCCACATCGCGCGGGTCAACGGGCTGGACGTGCTGCCGCAGGAGGGTGAGTTGAGCGACCGGATTGTCCAACGGATGTTCGCGCTGGAGGGCGTCAGCGTCTTCTCCCAGAGCGACGTGGACGACATCGCGGCCATCGCCGCCGTGGCGCGCGAGGGCTCGTTCCTGGCGGGCGAGCGCATCTACGCCCAGGGAGACCCGGGGGACGCGCTCTACGTCATCGTGGAGGGCGCCATCGACGCGTTCCACGACGGCGAGCACGTGCTGCGCTTCCAGGGCAAGCAGGCCTTCGGCGAGGTGAGCCTCCTGGACGGCGCGCCCCGGCCCACGGACATGGTGGCCGCGGTGGACACGCGCGTGCTCATCATCGACCGGCGCGACTTCCTCGACCTGTTGGCGGACCGCCCGGAGCTGCTCACCGGCTTCTTCCGCGCGGTGAGCCTCCAGCTCCAGGCGCTCATCGCGCTGCCGGACTCGCGCGAGACGGGCGAGCGGCTGGAGATGACCGCGCCACAACCGCCCGCCGCGCCGCCGCTGCCCACGGGCCCCGTCTCCGACACCCCCGAGTCGCCCGACGAGCCCCGCCGCTCGCGCGGCGACGCCTGAGGCCGGGGACCCGCTAGCCGATGCGGATGGCTTCCTCGGTGCCGCCGTGCCCCGGGGCCGGCGTCCCGGACGGCGCTTCATCCCGGGCCTGCGCCGCCTTCTGGCGAGCCTGGTGCTCCAACTCGAGGATGTGCGCCGAGGCCACCGGGATGAGCGGCCGCACGAAGAACTTCAGCGGCGCGAACGACCCCACGAAGCGCACGAGGGCCAGGCCCGCGTAGGCGTAGGGGTGCCGCTCCACGCTCGCAATGGGCGCGAAGAGTTCGGCGGAGCGCTTGTTCCAGGCGGTGCCGTAGCGCTGGAGCACGACCCAGCGCAGGCCCGGCACGCGCGTGGTGAGCCACGTCCAGGCCCGCAGGAACCACGGCGCGCGCTGGGGCTCCAGCGGCTCCCAGGCCCGGGCGCTCTTGGCGGCGGTGAACACGACCAGCCACCACGCGCCCCACAGCGAGGAGAGGGTGGTGAAGACGGGGCTGCTCAAGCCCACGCAGAAGAAGGGCGCGGCCAGGAACGTCACCGCCGGCACGCCCACCGCGAAGAGGATCATCGCCCGCCAACGGCGCCGCACTTTCTTCTGGAGCCACTCGAAGTTGACGCGCACGCGCGGCTGGATGGGCTCGTCCTCGGGTTCGACGCCCGTCAGCAGGCTCGCGTCGCGGGTGATGACGTCGTGGTAGTCGCGCGACAACGCGATGACGACCCATTGCGCGAGCTGGAGCGCGGCGAACAGCGCCACCCAGAAGGCGACGATTCCGTACGAGAAGCGCCGGGCGAACCAGCCCTTGTCGTCATCGTCTTCGTCGTCCGTGTCGACGTTCACGCGGATCCTGGGGGGACGCGATGACGGAGGCGTGCGCACGTCCGGCTTCGACGGGGCGTCGGCGCTCGCCTCGTTCACGGCGGGGGGCTCTCCGGGGCCAGGGGGCTCCTCGCCCTGGTCGAGCTCCATGAGGAGCGCCGCCAGGGCCTGGGCGACCGACCTTCCGTCCTTGCCCTCCTTCGCCGCGCTCTGCAGGTCGCGGATGCGTTGTCGCATCGCGGGGGACAGCTTCTGGTGGTCGGGATCGTCGATGGCGTCCAGCGACTCCGAGGCGTGGGCGCCTTCGTTGCCCGGGGCGTTCGTTGTCGCCGGAGCCGCGTCTGTCGATGCGGAGCTCGTCTCGCCTGGGGCCTCGGCGGGCGCCGCCGGCTTCTCCTCGGCCGTCGCGGAAGCGGGGGAGGCATCATCCTCGGCCGTGCGCGTCCGCTCCAGGATCCGCCGCGCACGCTCCTGGGCGGCCTGGCTCTCCCGGACGCGCCGCTCCAGGGCACTCGCCGCCTTGTCGCTCTCGGCGTGGCTCTCCCGGACGCGCTGCTCCAGGGCGCTCGCCGCCCTGTCGCTCTCGGCGTGGCGCTCCTGGACGCGTTGCGCCAGGGCGTTCGGTGCCGCGTCACTCGCGGCCTGGCGCTCGCGGACGCGCTGCGCCACGGCCCGCTGGGCCCGGTCGTTCTCGGCCCCGCGCTCCTGGCCCCGCTGCTCGAGGATGCGCTCCGCCTTTCCCCGCGCGACCCCGCTCTCCTGGAGGAGCCGGGCCAGCTCCGGCAGCTTCGCCTTCTTCGGCGGGTCGTCCGTCTCCTGGGCCACGACGTTGGCGATCTCCTCCAGGCCCTCCGCCAGCGCCGCCTCGGCCTCCTTCCTCGTCTCGGCGTCCTCCTTGGGCTTGAGCGCCGCCTCCCTCGCGGAGCCCATGCACGTCAGGGCCAGCGCCAGCGCGGCCACCGTCTGGAGCAGCGCCACCCGCAGGTACTGGCGGCGCGCGACCGGGTCCGCCAGCACGGCCCGCGCGACGTGGTAGGGCAGGCTCAGCCCATGGACGAACTGGCGGACCCTTCCAACAGGCATCCGGGAAACACCGTGTTCCTGGAAGTGGGTCGCACCTTTTCTCAAGTCTTCCAAGAAATCCCGTGTCAGCAGCGGGTCGGGAGAAGGGGACTCGCTCCGCGCGTCCTGCTCTTGCCCGTCCCCTGGTGAGGACGAGCCCTCGGGGCCCTGGCGATCCGGCACGGCACGCACGGTATCACGTCTCGAGTTGTGCTAAAGGCGCTGTCGTGATCTCGAACCCTCCTTACCGCCCCCGTCCCTTCCGCCAGTCGCGGCTGTCCGCCACGCTGGTCCTCGCGCTCGGCGCCCTGGCCGGCTGCGAGAAGAGCAGTCCTCCCCCTGCCGCGCAGGCCGCCGCGCAGCCGGCACCCGCTCCCGCGAAGCCCGCGGTTCCCAGCGAGGTGACGCTGCTCATCACCGGGGGCGCGTTCGGTCAGCTCCAGCCGGCCGAAGGCAAGGGCGGCGCGGCCGAGCTGCTCGGTCAGTGGGTGAAGGACGAGAAGCACTGCCCGGGGCCCGTGAAGGAGGGCCAGGCGTCGTGTCCCGATTCCGGGACGGTGGCGCTCGCGACGGGTGACCACTGGAACGGCCCGGCGCTGTCGTCGTTCTTCCTGGGCGCTCCCACGGCGGAGGTCATGGGCCGCATGGGCTATGCCGCGTCCGCCATGGGCAACCACGAGCTGGCGTTCGGCAAGGACGCGTTCGTCAAGAACCGCGCCGCGGGGGGCTTCCCGTTCCTCGCCGCGAACCTGCGCGTGAAGGACCCCGCGCTGGCGGGCGACCTGTCCATGCCGGCGTTCCAGGTGTTCGAGCGCCGCGGCCTCAAGGTCGGCGTGGTGGGCCTGGCGTCGGAGAAGACGGTGCGCACGGCGATGGCCGGCCGCGCCGAGGGCCTGGAGGTCGTCGGCTACGAGGAGTCGCTGACCGGCGCCGTGGACGAGGCCCGCAAGGCCGGTGCCGAGGTGCTCGTCGTCCTCGCCGACACCTGCGTCACGGAGCTCAAGCCCGTCGTGGCCAAGCACCCCGAGTGGAAGGTGTCCGTGGTGGCCGGCGGCCGCTGCCCCCAGTCGGTGTACACGAAGGAGAACGGCGTCGTCTTCGCGTCGCTGGACCGCGGCTTCTCGCGCTACCTGCGCGCGCACATCACCTTCGACCCGGCGAAGCCCGCCGCGGCGAAGGTCACCAACGTCGAGGGCAAGCTGGTCGACGTCGCCGGTGGCGCTCCGGACGCGGAGACGGCGCAGCTGATCGCCAAGTGGAAGACGCAGCTCGACGAGGCGCTGGGACAGCCCATCGGCTTCACCAAGGCGGGCATCAAGCAGGACTCGCCCCAGATGGCGCAGTGGATCGCCGGCGCGGTGCGTGACTCGCTGGGCACCGACGTGGCCATCCTCAACAAGAAGGGCATCCGCGGCGACCTCCCGGCCGGTCCGGTGACGCGCGGCAACATCTACACGGTGATGCCGTTCGAGAACTCGCTGCTCGTCGTGAAGCTCAAGGGCGAGGACCTGGCCCGGCAGCTGGCCAACCCCAACGCGCTCGTCTCCGGCTTCTCCGCCGCGGGCAAGAACAAGTTCAAGGACGCCAAGGGCAAGCCGCTCGACCCGGCCAAGGAGTACTCCGTGGCCACGGTGGAGTACCTCTACTTCGGCGGCGACGAGTTCGAGTTCGAGAAGCTGGCCCCCGAGCCCACGGAGACGGGCATGGCGTGGCAGACGCCGGTGGTCGACTGGACCAAGGCGCTCGAGACCAGCGAGAAGAAGCCGCTGGAGAAGCAGCTGAAGTAGGCGCGCCCGTCGCGTCGTTCCCGGAGCGCCGGCGAGTCCCCTCGTGGACCGCCGGCGCTTCGCCGTTTCAGGGGGCGCCGTCGTGGGCGTCGCTCGGGGTGGAGGGTGTCGACGTGGTGGCCCCGGTCGCGCCGCACACGGCCTCGTAGCGCGCCAGCGTGTCGCGCACCGTCTGGCGCAGCCGCTCGGGGACACCCTCGTAGAGCATCTCCACCGCCAACTGCTGCGTGGCCAGGGCCTCGGCGCAGCGGCCGAGCTGGAAGAGGATGGTGGAGTAGGTGTCGAGCACGCTGGCGTTGCCCGGGGCCAGCGCGAGCGCCTGTTGGGCCGCCGCCAGGCCCTTCTCGGGTTGCGCCGTCCGCGCGTAGAAGAGCGCCAGTCCGTTCTGGGCGCCCACGTTGTCGGGCCGCAGCTCCACCGCGCGCAGCCACGCCGACTCCTGCGTCTCGTCGGTGTCGCCCGTGGCGTCCAGCGCCTCCGCCAGCGCGTTCCAGGCCTGGCCGCTGCGCGGGTGTCGCTCCACCAGCTTGCGCGCGCGCTCCAGCCGCGTGGCCGGGTCCGCCGCGGAGCGGATGCGCAGCAGGGCCACGGAGACGTTCCACGGGTCCTCCCGCAGGGCCTGGGCCATCTCCCGCTCCGCCTTCTCCAGGCGCTCCTCGTCGGAGGCCGCGCCGGGCGTCGTGAGGATGAGGCGCGCGCGGATGGCGTGCACCTCCGCGGGCTCGAGCGGCTGGACGCGGATCTCCCCGGACACGGGCAGCAGCGGCGCGGTGATGCGCGGATAGTAGACGTGCCGCCCGCCATGCACGTAGGCGTGGACCTGGCCGGGCAGGTCCTTCACGCCCGCGAAGGCCTGCTCCCACGCCTGACGGGGCTCCTCGCCGCGCATGAGGTGCTTCTGGAAGCGCTCGAAGCGCTCCGAGTGCTGGCTGATGAAGAAGTGCACCCACAGCCACGCGGACGCGTAGTACTGCCGCGACTCCGCCGAGCCCAGCAGGCCCTTCCTGTCCCACTCCCACAGCTCGTCCAGGGTGCGCCAGCCGCTGCGGCGCACGTGGTCGAAGAAGTGGGCGTGCAGCGTGCCGAGGACGACCTCCTGCTTCTCCGGCCGCAGGTAGATGGTCTCCAGGTACGTGGCCAGTCCCTCCGCCAGCCAGCGCGGCTGCCGGACGAGGGCGAACTGAGAGAGGTAGTGCGTCAGCTCGTGCGCCTGGATGGAGATGTCGGTGGGGTCCTCGCTCAGCGCGTAGCCGTTGCCGGCCATCACCAGCACGGGGCCGTCCGTCGTCGTGGCGGAGAAGCCCTCGATGGCGACGCTGGTGAACTCGGACAGCTCCCGGCGGTTGCGCAGGACGATGACCTCCACCGTGCCCGGCGGATCGAAGCTGCCGCCCCACGCCTGCAGCAGCCCCTGGCGGAGCAGCTCCAGCTCGCGCGCGGCCTGCTCGGCGGTGTCGGCGTCCAGGTCGGTGCGGATGCTGAAGTGCGCGCTGCGCGCCTCCACCCAGGGACGGCCGCCCTCCGCGGGACAGAGGGCCCTCATGGAGCTGCACCCCGAGAGCAGGGCCATGACCATCCCCAGGAACGCCATCCGACACGTCATGGGCGTGTTTTCCCACAACCGCTGCTTTTCGGGCAGGGTGGGGTGGCCCGTCGCCTGGGATAGAGTGGGGCCATGGAGATGGCGGAGTTCATCGAGTCGAGGCGGCCGCGGTGGCAGCAACTGGAGCGTCTGCTCGATGCGTCGGAGTCGAGGGGGCTGAGGGGCCTGAGCCTCGAGGAGGCGCGGACGCTCGGGAAGCTCTACCGCGGCGTGTCGAGCGACCTGCTCTGGGTCCGGGCGCGCAGCGGCTCGGCGGACGTGAGCGCCTATCTCAACGACCTGGTGGGCCGCGCCTACGCGCTGACCTATCCGGGCCGGCGGCCGAGGCTCGCGGACGTCTGGGGCTTCGTGGCCCGGGGCTTCCCGGCGCTCCTGCACCACGAGTGGCGCATGTACGTGGCCGCGTTGATGCTGTTCCTCGCGGGCATGGGCTTCGGCTACCTGGGGATGATGGTGGACCCGGACGCCGCGCACTTCCTGGTGCCCGCCGAGCACCTGGACACCAACCCCGTGGAGCGCGCCGCCACGGAGGCGGCCGGCGAAGGGATGTCGACTGGACAACAGGCCATGTTCTCCTCGTTCCTCTTCACCCACAACATCCAGGTGGCCTTCCTGGCCTTCGCGCTGGGCGTGACGCTGGGGATGGGCACGGCGGTGATGCTGTTCGTCAACGGCCTGTTCCTGGGCGCGCTCGCGCAGGTGTACGCGGCCAAGGGCATGGCGGGTTGGTTCTGGGCGTGGATCCTCCCGCACGGCATCCCCGAAATCACGGCCATCTGCATCGCGGGCGCCGCGGGGCTCGTCATCGCGCGCGGACTGGTGGCCCCCAAGGGGCTGCCTCGGGGGCTGGCCCTGCGCAAGGAGGCGGTGACGGCCGTGAAGCTGCTGTTCGGCACGCTCGCCCTGTTCGTGCTCGCCGGCTGCATCGAGGGCACGGTGTCGCAGATCCATCCGCCGAAGTTGTCGGTGGGCTTCAAGGTGACGTTCGCGCTGGTGGTGGGCTCGGGCGTGTACGCCTACCTGCTGTCGGACTGGCTGCGAGGGAAGGCGGGCGCCGAGGACGTCGCCCCGGTCGCCTGACGGGCGTCCCCTCCCGGCCCGCGTCGGGCGTGCTACACCCGCTGTCCGTGACCGACCGGATGTCCCTGCCGCCGTTGCCCGCCAGCCCCGAGGTCCTCATCGAGTGCCCGCGCTTCTCCTTCGTGAAGCGCCGGGCGGACGGGGCGGTGGACTTCGTGTCGCCGGTGCCGTGCCCGTACAACTACGGCAGCATCCCGGGGCTCGTGTCGGACGACGGCGACCCGCTCGACGCGGTGGTGCTGGGGCCCCGCCTGGCGCGGGGACAGCGGGTGTGCGTGCCGGTGCAGGGCATCATCGGCTTCGTCGACGCCGGCAGGGGAGACCCGAAGGTCGTCTGCTCCCTGGCGCCCTTGAGCGACGCCGAGCGCGCCGGACTGGAGGCCTTCTTCCGCGTCTACGCGCTCTTCAAGCGGGGGCTCCACCGGGCGCGCGGCGACGTGCCCGACACGCGCTTCATCGGCTGGTTGCCCCTGGCGCCAGCGTCCTTCGCATCCTGAGCACGCGGTACGTCAGCTCCCCCTGCGCCAGGGGCCCCACCCACGCCTCCGCCTCGAAGCCCATCCGCTCCCAGAAGCGCCGCGCGTCCGGGTTGGGCTCGGCCACGCCCACCCGCAGGAGGCGGGCGCCCTCGGCGCGCACCCAGTCCTCGTAGCCCCGGAAGGCCGCCGCGCCCAGCCCCGCTCCGCGCGCCCCGGGCGTCAGCAGCATCAGCCCCAGGTACCACTCGCCGGGGGATGGGAAGTCCTGGATGCCCTCGAGGATGCCCACCCAGGTGCCGGAGGCGTCCTCCAGCGCGAGCAGGTGGCCTCGCTCCGGGGTGACGCCCGGAGGCCGCTCCAGCGGCATGCGCCGCGCCTCGTCCTGCCGGGCCGGGCGGCCGAAGCAGCGGAGGAAGAAGTCGTCGCAGCGCTCGAACAGGGGCTGGAATCGCCCCGCCTCTTCGTCCGGGACGCGGGTGGCGAGGAGCGCGCCTGCGGGGAAGAGGGGACGCATGGGCGCGCGGCGCTACAGCGTCCCCCGGGCCTTGATGTCGAGGTAGCGGTTGACGGCGGCGAGGCTCAGGTCGTCGGGCTGCACGTCCAGCATCTGCACGCCGCCCTGGCTCACCCGGGCCTTGAGGGCCTCGCGGTCCAGGAGCAGCTCGGACGCCACGGCGTGCTGGAAGCCCTCCTCGGGCCCGGACGGGGGCGTGCGCAGCAGGTGCTGGAGCGCGGTGTCCTTGACCGACAGGCACAGCGGGACGTGTCGTCGCGCCAGGCGCTGCAGCGGGGCCACCATGGTGGCGGCCTGCTCCTCGTCGAGGAAGTCCGTGAAGACGCACAGCAGGCTGCGGCGGGTGAGGCGGACGTTGAGCTCCTTGAAGAGCGCCAGGTAGTCCACGTACGTCAGGCTCGGCGTGGTGGAGTAGAGCGCGTCGACGATCTTCCGGTACTGGCCGCGCCCCGCCGCGGGAGGCAGGTACGTCTTCACGCCGTCCGCGAAGACGGCCAGGCCCACGCGGTCCCCGTTGCGCACGGCGACGAAGGCGAGGAACAGCGCGGCGTTCACCGCGTGGTCCAGCTTGGTGAGGCCCTCGACACGCGCGGCCATGGAGCGCCCCGCGTCCACGCAGATGAGGATGGACTGCGAGCGCTCCGACTCCATCACCCGCGTCACCGGCCTGCCGCGGCGGGCCGTGGCCTTCCAGTCCACGTCGCGCGCGCTGTCGCCCTGGGCGTAGTCGCGCAGGCGGGCGAACTCGCTGCCCCGGCCGTCCCGCCGCAGCTGCCGCAGGCCCAGGTTCACCAGGTCCATCATGGCGCCGGACAGCAGCAGGCGGTTGGCGCCGCGCAGGTCCGGGTAGACGGAGAGGGTCTGCCCGGCGGGGAGGGCGCGCTCGTGCTGCACCAGCCCCAGCGGCCCCTGGACCCGCACGGCGATGTCCCCGAAGTCGAAGCGCCCGCGCGTGGCGGGCGTCACCCGGTACACCCAGCGCGTCTCGCTCTGGGGGGGCAGCCGCAGCCAGGCCTCCTCGGGGTCGGCGGTGAAGGACTCCGGCACCGCGTCCCTCACGCGCACCGTCACCGCGCGCGCGCCCCGGTGGACCAGGCGCAGCTCCACCTTGTTGGCGACGCCGACGTTGAGCCGCTGCGGCGGCAGGCGGCGCACCTCGAGCCGCGCCGAGCGCGCGACGAGGAGGTCCAGCCCGGCCAGCACGAGCGCCAGCGCGTCGAGCGCCAGCACCGCGCCTCCCAGGCCCGGCATGAAGCCCGCGGCCATCATGGGCACGGCCAGCAGGGCGATGAGGGCCCAGAGGCGCCCGGTGGGAATCACCGGGGGACCTCCACCGACTGCACCACCTCGCGCAGCACCTCCGACGGCGTCGCACCGTCGAGCTCCGCGTCCGGCGACAGGAGCAGGCGGTGCTTGAGCACCGGCCCCGCCAGGAAGCGCACGTCATCCGGCGTGACGAAGCTCCGCCCCCGCAGCGCCGCCAGCGCCTTGGACGCGAGCAGCAGGTGCACGCTGGCGCGAGGCCCCGCGCCCAGGCGGATGCGACCCGACGCGCGCGTGGCCGCCACCAGCTTGCGGATGTACGCCAGCACCGGCGGCTCCACGTTCACCTCGTTGAGCGCCGCGCGCGCGGCGAGGATTCCGTCCTTCGTCACCGCCGGGCCCACGCCCGCCCGTGCCAGGTCACCCGCGTCGAAGCCCCGGTGCACCGACGCGAGGATGGCGTCCTCCTCCTCGGGGGCGGGGTAGCCCACCTCGATCTTCAGCAGGAAGCGGTCGAGCTGCGCCTCCGGCAGCGGATAGGTGCCCTCGGACTCCACCGGGTTCTGCGTGGCGAACACCGTGAAGAGGGGCGAGAGCGCCATGTGGCGCCCCTCGAGGGACACGCCGCGCTCCTGCATGGCCTCCAGCAGCGCGGACTGCGTCTTGGCCGGGGCGCGGTTGATTTCGTCCGCCAGCAGCAGGTCCGTGAAGATGGGGCCGCGCACCAGCACGAAGGCCTGGGACTTCAGGTCGAAGACGCTGGTGCCCAGGATGTCCGCGGGCATCAGGTCCGGGGTGAACTGGATGCGCTTGAAGTCCGCGCCGATGCCGCGCGACAGCGCCTTGGCCATCAGCGTCTTGGCCACGCCGGGCACGCCCTCCAGCAGGATGTGGCCACCGGCGATGAGGCCGCAGAGCATCAGCTCGAGCGCCTCGTCCTGCCCCACCACGGCCTTGCGCACCTCGGACAAGACGCCGTCGCGGATGGCGTGGGCGGCCCGCACCGCGGTGCTGGACGGGACGAGGGAATGGACGGAGTCGGTCGCGTTCATGGGGTTCCGGGAGTGCTGCGCCGGGCGTCGCCGGCGGGGTGGAGGCGTTGTCGCAGCCGGGCCGCGAGCGCGGTGAGCTGCTGGAGGTCGGAGTCGTTGCCGGCGACCTCCGCCAGGGAGGTCACGTCGCCCAGGCCCTGGGCCAGGTCCTTGCGGCCCCGCTGGGTGAGCGCGTCACGGACGGCGTCGACCGGGGCGTGCGCCGGCAGCCCGGCGTGGAACGCGAGCTCCTGCGTCAGGCCGCGGGAGACGAGCTTCGCGGCGAAGCCGTGGTGGCGGCCCTCCCGGTACAGGCGGGCCATGGCGAACAGGGCGTCGGTGGCGCCCACGCGGTGGGCCTCCGGTGGGGGCTGGGGCCGGCCGAAGCGCTTGAGCGCCAGGGACCACAGCGCCACGCCCGCGAACAGCTGGAGCACCGCGAACTGCAGCCCGTAGCGCCGCGCGAAGTCCACCACCGAGCGCTCGTTGGTGAAGCCGTGGTGGAACTCGTCGAACTCGTACGGCCCGGGCCCCAGCGCGCCCAGGCTGCTGAGCCAGAACTGCGCGTTGTCGGCGCGCGCCAGCCCCTGGTTCATCGCCAGCTCCGGCGCGCCCACCACCAGCACGCGCCCCTGGCCGTGGGGCACCACCGCGGCCACCGTGAGGCCCAGCCGGTCATCGTCCAGCACCGGCACCGCGCTCGCCGGCAGCTCCAGGTAGGCCTGGACGCGGGCCTCCACGCGCTCCACGCCCCGCGTGTAGGGCGTGGGCATGGGGGGCACCAGCGTGCGCATGGGCAGCGTCGTGTCCGCCTTGAGCAGCTTGACGTTCAGCGCGTCCAGCAGCGGGTTCTCCCGCGAGCCCCAGGGCACGTAGACCAGGGCGCCCCCCGCGGACACGCGCGAGAGCAGCTGCGTCACCTCCCGGTCGTCCAGCTCGCTGGCCCGCATCTTGTTGAAGCCCGTGCGCGGCACCCGCTCGTCCGCGAGCCCTGCGTCGGGTCCGTCCGCGGCGAGCTGCGTCTGCTCCGGGTCATCCTCGCGCGAGCCCTCGACCTCCACCGCCAGGAGGACGGGCAGCGTCGTGCCCGGCGCGAGGACGCGCAGGTCCGACATGCGGCGCGCGACGGGCAGGCCGCTCTCCTCCGCGAAGAGGTAGAGCGCCCGCGCGCCGTCCTCCTGGGCGCGGTAGGTGGACAGCGTGTCCGCGAACTCGCCCCGGCGCGCGCCCTGGACCAGGTACACGCCGAGCACGCCGACGAGCCCCAGCAGCCCCACCACCGCCAGCGGGAAGCGATCACGCACCGGAAGCCTCCGAGCCGGCGGGCGCGGCGAGCATGGGCGCGGTGAGGGTCCGGAACTCCTGGTACCCCGCGCTGCCCACCTGCGTGTTGCCGTACCACGCGAAGTCGAAGCGCAGGGTGAGCTCCCGGAAGCGCGGCTTCCAGTCCGCGCGGCCCTTGAACTGGCGCAGGTAGTCCCAGTTCGACAGCGTCACGTCGTAGAGGATGGCCCCGTCGCGGTGCAGCCGGGACAGCAGCGCCAGGTAGAGGCTGCGCACGGCCTCCCGGTACTGGCCCTTCGCGGCCAGCTCGTCGGCCAGGTGCGCCCAGCCTTCCGGGGGACGCGACAGCGCGTGCAGCGGATCCCCGGCCAGCGTCCGGGTGTCGAGCGTGGCCACCTCGAGCGCCTGCTGCTCCCGCGCCTTGCGCGTGCCGCCGATGGCGCGCACCAGCACCACGCCCAGCAGCACGAGCACCGCCGCCACCAGCACCATCACCAGGACGTTGGCGACCTGGCCCCCGCTCAGCAGGGGGGACGTGTCCCGCGTGGACTCGGCCGCCTCGTCCCGTTTGAACCACTCCTTGAGCAGCTCACCCAGCCATTCGATGAAGCGCCGGAACCAGCTCGGGACCTCGGGGCGGGGGGAGGGCTCCGCCTCCGCCACGACCTTGGGCGGCGCCACCGCGAACTCCGGGCGGGCGAGGATGTCGCGCGCCCGCGTGGCGGCGGCCCGGGCGTCCTCCGCCGGCTGGGCGTCCACTGTCGCGGCGCCCTGCGCCAGCCCGTGCTCCAGCAGGTCCAGCGCGGCCTCGCAGTCCTCGTCGTCGTAGGCGGAGCGCTCCAGCGCGCGCACCAGCCGGTCGAGCTTGCCGCGTTCGGAGGGCGCGAGCGAGGCGATGCGGTCGAGCCGCGCGTCTCGCTCCTCGCCCTGGGCCCCGCAGTGGGTGGCCACCGCGTCCAGGCGCGTGGCGGCGTCCTGGCCCGAGGTGACGGGAGGGCGTGGCGCCCGCGTGTCGGCGCGCGCGGGAGACGCCACGAGCAGCCCCCCCACCGCGAGCACCAGCGCGAGCCCGGCGGCGCCCCGCGCGCCCAGGGGCTTGCCCGTGTCGCGCACGGGGAGCTGCCGCACCGAGGCCAGCAGGTCCAGCCCCTCCTGCCGCACGCGCCCGTCGACGAGCAGCAGCGTCGCCGTCGCCGCGCGCACCGGCTCGAAGAGGGCGAAGGTGAGCGAGGCGAGGAACAGCCACCACTGCGGGTTGTCCAGCGAGGCGAAGCGCTCGGCGAACGTCAGGTCGATGCCCAGCAGCTTGCGCGCGAGCAGCAGCAGGAAGTTGGCGGCCACGTGCAGGTTGACGAAGGCGAGGACCTGGATGGCCATGAGGAAGCGCACCTGCAGCGCGGAGCTCCGCGCCGGACCCAGCAGCCGCGTGCACGTCCCGTACAGGCCCAGCAGACTCCCGCGACCCTGCATCACCGCCGCGTAGCCCACGTCCAGCGAGGCGAACACGAAGAAGCCGATGCCCAGGGTGAGGGGCATCACCAGCCAGGTGAAGACGAAGAGGTAGCCCACGGCCACGAACAGGCCGGGCAGCCGCCCGAGCGCGGCCTTCGCCGACGCCCACGTGGAGGGCTCCGCCGGGCCATCGAGCAGCAGCGCCTGGAGGTAGTGCGTCGTCGCGCCCTGGCACAGGCCCCGCAGGTACCACGCGGCGGTGAGGGCCAGCGTGGGGACGACGAGCGAGCGCTGCATCCGCGCCTCCTCGGCCACGTACAGCAGCGCGGCGACGACGGCCGCGCCGCCGGGGAGCGTGAGGGCCCAGGCTCCCGGGGTCCGCGCGCACAGGCGCAGCGCGGCGTCGAGGAGGGCGACGGCGGAGCGGGGGCGGAGTTCGAGCGCGGAGACGGCCATGGGTCAGCTCATCCCCGTCGCCAGCAGCAGCAAGCCGGCCCAGACGACGCCCATGCCCAGCACGGCGAGGACGGCGTTGCCCACCGTCCACTCCTTGCGCTCGCCCGGCCCCTCGAGTGTCTTGAGGCGGCCGGCCAGGCACGCCGCGCACCGGTTGATGCCCTCGAACTGGGTGGTGCACTCCCGGCAGATGACGCGCCGGCACTCCACGCAGACGCCGAGGCCGGCGCGCTCCGGGTGGTAATGGCAGCGGCCCGAGCCCTGAATCATGCCGCCACCTTACGCAATCCCGGGCCCGCCACACCACTGCCACGCGGCGGCCTACAGCTCGTCGAGGAACTCGTCGTTGTAGGTGTAGCGCGACAGCCGCTTGACGAGTGCCTCCATGGCCTCCACCGGCTTCACGGAGAAGAGCATCTGCCGCAGCTTCTTCACCTTCTCGTACTCGCGCAGGCTGAAGAGCTTCTCCTCCTTGCGGGTGCCGGACTGGGCGATGTTGATGGCCGGGAAGACGCGCTTCTCCGCCAGGAGCCGGTCCAGGGTGACCTCGGAGTTACCGGTGCCCTTGAACTCCTCGAAGATGACCTCGTCCATGCGGCTGCCGGTGTCGATGAGCGCCGTGCCGATGATGGTCAGCGAGCCGGCCTCCTCCGTCGCGCGCGCGGCGCCGAAGATGCGCTTGGGGCGCTCCAGGGCGCGGCTGTCCACGCCGCCCGTCAGCGTGCGGCCGGAGTTGTCCGTCTCCTTGTTGTAGGCGCGCGCCAGGCGGGTGATGGAGTCGAGCAGGATGACCACGTCCCGCCCGGCCTCGACCAGGCGGCGGGCGCGCTCCAGGGCCAGCTCCGCCACCTTGAGGTGGTCCCCGGTGGGCCGGTCGGAGCTGGACGCGAGCACCTCCGCCTTGATGCTGCGGCGCATGTCCGTGACTTCCTCGGGGCGCTCGTCGATGAGCACCACCATGACGTGCACCTCCGGGTGGTTGGAGATGACCGCCTGGGCGATGCGCTGGAGCATGATGGTCTTGCCCGTCTTCGGCGGAGCGACGATGAGCGCGCGCTGCCCCTTGCCGATGGGCGAGATGAGGTCCAGCACCCGCGTCACCATCTCCTTGTGGCCGTTCTCCAGCTTGAGCCGGTCGGTCGGGTCCACCGACGTCAGGTCCGCGAAGTGGGGCAGCCGGGGCGCGCCGTCCAGCGGGCGGCCGTCCACCGTGTCCACTCGTTGAATCTGCCCCTTGTGGCCGCGCATCTGCGCGAAGGCCGTCAGGTACTGGCCCTGACGCAGCCGCAGCTTCTGCACCAGGTTCTTCGGAATCTCCGGGTCGTCCGGCGCCGCCAGCAGGTTGCGCTTGAGCTGGCGCAGGAACGCGTTGGGGCCCTTGACCTCCGTGTCCAGCACGCCTTCCACCGGAGCCAGGTTCGACTGCTGCGCGCCCTGGCCACCGCCGTGGTGCTGCTGGCGCGGGTGCTGCTGCCCGCCGCCCGGGTGCTGCTGTTGCTGCTGCTGCTGCTGCTGTTGTTGCTGCTGCTGCTGCTGGGCCTGGCGCTGCCGGTACTGCTCCAGCTCCTGGGGCGTGAGGAAGACCTGCACCTGCTGGCCGTCCGGCCCCGCGGTCATCCGGTAGGCCTGGCCCTCCGGGGTGAAGAGGACCTGCGCGCCACGGCGACGGCGGCGGCGACGGCGGCGACGCCCGCCTGCCTGCCCTGGCTGACCGCCGGGGCTGCCACCGGCGGCCGGGCCGCCCGCGGCTTCGCCCTCGTCGCCCCCCTCGTCGTCGCCCTCGTCGCCCCCGTCGTCGTCCGCCTCGGGAGGCGGGACGGGACGGGCCGCCGCGGGCATCGGGGGTGCATCACGTGGATCGCGGTTGTCGGAGTTTTCGCTCATGGGGTTTCCAGACCGGTGGCGTCCCACACGGGCCGTCCCGAGGGGAGGGCGGGGGGACGCGGGGTGACTCAGGCTGTGGGACAGGGAGCCGGGCGCGGGGCCCTGGGTACGCAGGCCGAAACCGCCGGTCCCTGGAGCACCCTGGCGGCCCGGAAGCCGACCTGGGTGCTTCTGGAACACTAACAGAGGACGCGCGGCGCGCTCCCGGTTTTTTCGCCCGGTGTTGGCGGGCGGACCTCCTCCCGCGTCCGGGCGTCGTCAGCGGACGGTGAGGGTGAAGGGCATCACCGCCTTCATTCCCGGCGTCAGCAGCGCCAGATCCAGGCCGGCCTCGCGCGCCAGCTCCTGGAGGGCGGGAGGCAGGGCCGGAGGGGGCTGGGGGAGGAGGGCGAGCGCCGCCCGCACCCCCGGCTCTCCGCCCATGCTGGAGAAGAAGCCCCGGGCCTCGCCCATGAAGGCCAGGTCCAGCTCCTCGCCCTCCGGGACTCCCGCGTGGCGCCGGGCCGACGCCACCGCCTCGTGCAGGCCGCCCAGCCGGTCCACCAGCCCCCGCGCCAGCGCGTCGCTGCCGCTCCACACCCGGCCCCGGGCCACCTCGTCCACCTGGGCCTTCTCCAGGCCCCGGGCCTTGGCGACCTCGGTGATGAACATGTCGTAGGACGCGTCCACCCACTGCTGCGCGGTGGCCTGCTCCTCCGGCGTCCAGGGACGCCACAGGGAGAACAGGTCGGCCATGGGCGCGCGGGAGAGGGTCTCCTGGCCGATGCCCAGCTTGTCGCCCAAAAGGCCCTGGAGCGCGGGCTTGATGTAGAAGACGCCGATGCTGCCCGTCAGCGTCGTGGGCAGGGCGAAGATCTCCTTGGCCGCCATGGCCGCGTAGTAGCCGCCGGAGGCGGCGGTGTCGCCCATGGAGGCGATGACGGGCTTCTGCTTCGCCGCGTCCAGCACCGCCTGGTACATCAGGTGCGAGGCCAGCACGTCGCCTCCGCCCGAGTCGACGCGCAGGACGATGGCCACCACGGACGGGTCCGCCTTCGCCTCCTCCAGCGCGAGCACCACCGTCTCCGCGCCCGCGATGCGGCTGAAGCCCAGCGGGTCCTCGCGGCTGCGGCCCCCGGCGATGGAGCCCAGCACCGGCACCACGGCGATGCGCCGGCGCCGGCCCCAGCGACCCTCGCGCTCGTCGCGCGGGCCATACGTCGCGCTGAAGTGTCCCCGGGGCACCAGCTCGCGCACCTTCGCGTCCAGCTCCGACGGAGCGATGATGCCGTCGATGAACCCCAGCTGCTGCGCCCGGACGGGCGTGGGCAGGCCCGCGGCCCACAGCTCGCGCAGCTTCTCCACGGGCACCTTGCGCCCCTCCGTCACCGCGCGCTCGTACCAGGCCACCTCCGTGTCCAGGTAGGCGTTGGCCGTCTCGCGCGCCGCGTCGCTCGGCTCGGTGAGGGTGAGCTGTTCGGGCGCCGTCTTGTACCGGCCCACGCGCGCCACGTCCCAGTGCACCCCCAGCTTCTGCATCGTCCCGCCCGCCGTCAAAAGCTGGGCGGACAGCCCGTTGACGTGAAGGAACGACTCCGGCACCGCGTAGATGCGGTCCGCCGCGGACGCGATGAAGTAGCCCCGGTCGTCCACCGACAGCAGCACCGCCATCACCCGCTTGCCCGAGGCGCGCAGCCGCAGCACCGCCTGGCGCAGCTCCTCCGCCTTGCCCCAATCCACGCCCGGCAGGCCCTCCATCTTCAGCACCACGCCCGTCAGCCGCGGGTCCTTCTCCGCCAGGTCCAGCCAGCGCGCCAGCCGCAGGAACGGGTCCGTCTCGCTGATGCCCAGGAGCGCGGTGAGCGCGCTGCCCCGGCCCGACAATGCGTCGTTCAGGTCCAGCAGCGTCACCACGCCCCCGGACGGCCGCAGCGAGCGGTAGTTCTCCGCCGACAGCCTCACGCCGATGACATGGTCCGTGCCGTCCTTGCCGCCGCCCGCCGCGTACGTCAGGCCCAGGTGCCGCGTGTCCACCGTGGCGGACAGCTGGAGCGCCACCGGCACCGCGTCCACGAAGCCGTGGGACACGCCCGCCCCCAGCCGCAGCCCCGGCAGCACCTCCGCCTGGAGGGTGTAGGTGGCCTGGCCCTCGCGGAAGGCGCCCTCGGTGAACAACCAGTCGACGCCCAGCGTGAACCGCTCGTCCAGCGGGCGCACGCCCAGGCCCAGGTCGTAGCTGCGCTTGATTTTCAGCGCGCCCTCGCGCGGGGCGTTGAGGTCGCGGGCCACCGCGGCCAGCGACAGCGCGCGCATGGGGCGCGACGTGAAGCCCACGTCGAAGGTGTCGAGCGCGTCGATGTCCGCGTCGTCGGATTCGAAGGCATGCCACGACGCGCCCAATTGCAGCGTGCGCGAGCCCAGCGACAGGCCCAGCGACGTGCGCCGGTAGTCCGGCTCGTGCCGCCCGCGAATCCACTCCATGGACGCGCCCAGGCCCAGCCCCAGCAGACGCGCGCCCAGGAAGACGCCGTCGCCCAGGCTGTCGCGCTCGAGGTTCCGCTCGTGCAGGTAGAACAGCTGGGCGGAGTCCACGAAGCCCAGGCCCGCGGGGTTGAGCGAGAGGGCGGGGGCCTCGTCCACCAACGCCGCGCCCGTGGGCGGCAGCGTCATGCCCCGCGTGGGCACGGGGGGTTGGACGATGGTGCTCGTCTGGGCCAGCGCGAGCGACGGAAGCAGCAGGAGGGCGAGCAGGCGCATGAGACCCGGGACTCTAGGCATTGCCCGGCCCGGGACAAGCGCTTCGGGTCACCAGTCCTCGGTTCCCGACACCCCGTCGAGCGGATCGTCCCCGGCCTTCTTCTTCTTGTCCTGGGCCCGGGTGCGCCCGCCGCGGTCCTCGGCGCCCCAGTCCTCCATGCCCCCCTTGCCATCCAGCGGGTCGGAGCTGCGCACCACCTTCTCGCCACCACCCTCGGCGGTGTTCACCATCTGATTGACGATGCGCTCCATCTCCTGCTTGAGCTGTCCGAATTCGTCGCCCTGCAGGACCATGCGGCGGCCGCCGAGCTTCTTGCCGTTGCGGATGTCGTAGTAGCCGAGGATGAGCTCGGAGCCCTCGCCCGCGGCCTTGACGGTGCCCAGGACCGCGCGCTCCAGGTTCAGGGACTTGCCCAGGTTCGCGACGCCGTTGGCCTGGGAGATGCCGCGGGACACCTCGCTGGCCACCCGGTCCAGCTGTCCGTCGAAGGACTTGTACGCCGCCGTGGGGGCCAGGTCCGCGCTCACCTCCACGTCGTCCGGCGTCACCTCCATCAGCTGTCCGTATTGGCGGAAGCCGGGCCGCTCCATGCGCAGCAGGTGCTTGCCCACCGACAGCGCCGGAATCGTCACCGGCGTGTAGCCCACCATGTCCCCGTCCACGTAGACGCGCGCGCCGGCGGGGCGGGACTTCACCGTGGCGCTGCCGCGCAGGAGCGACGAGCGGCCGGTGGCCACCTGGACGCGCAGGGCGATGAAGTCGCGCGAGAAGCGCTTGGGGTTGAGCTCGAAGGTGGGCGACACGGCGATGAGGTCGATGAGCACCAGCTTGGCCTCCTCGACGTCGCCGCGCAGGTGCAGCAGCGCGGCGTACAGCGCCAGCGACTCGCACAGCGGCGAGCAGCCCCGCATGGCCGCGGGCGCGCCGGCCAGCTCCTTGAGCGTGGCGCGGATCTTCGCCTCCGCGTCGTCGTACTCCTTCTTGTCGAAGGCGGCGGCGCTCTCCGTGTAGCCCTTGCGCGCGCGCTCCAGCGCCGACTGGGCGTTGTTGTCGCCGGGCAGGCCGAAGATCTCCTCCGGCTTGCGCACGGTGAAGCTGGCGAAGTTCGCCAGGGCCTCGTTCATGTAGCTCTCCATCCGGACCGCGCTGGCCTCGGAGTCGGGGTCCATGGGGACGAGGATGGAGGTGACACGCCGCGTCTGCGCGGACGGAGCCGCCAGGGCGAGCGCGGGGAGCAGGGCGAGGAGAAGGGCTCTCATGGGGTGACCTCTGAAGCGGGCGACGCGGGCGGGGGGCGGGGCATTCAACCCGCGGCTCAGAATCCGATTCCGCCGGAAACGGGGTTGTAGGGCCGACCCTTGTCCTGGGTCGCCACGAAGACGGCGCCGGCGGTGACGGCCGCCGCGCCACCGACTACGGCCCAGAACCACGGCTTGCGCAGCACCGAGTCGCTGGCGACGGAGGTGCCCTCGGCCGCCTTGGGGCCCAGCTCGCCCTGGATGAAGGTGCGCACCTGGGCGGCGGCGGAGGCCGCGCTCTTCTTCGGGTCGCGTCCGGACAGGTCGATGCCCACCCCGCGCAGCCGCGCCTGGGTGCGCACGTCCCACGCCTGGAGCTCCGCCTGCGGGCGCCCCTTCTTGTCCTGGGACACGGCGGCGAGCACCAGGTAGCGGGCGTCGAGCCGGTCCGCGATGCCCAGCGTCTCCACCGACGCGGCGTCCGCCTCGAAGGCGGCCTCGGACGCCGACCGGGCGGCGGCCTCTCGCAGCGCGACGAGCCCGGGCACCGGCGCCAGCGTGGCCTTCACCGCGGCGGCGGCGGAGGGCTTCACCTCCACGTACCAGGCCTGGGGCGCGTGGCCGGGCAGCGCCACCTGCACGGGGTGGTGGCCGGAGGGCACGGACAGGCCCGCCAGCGGCGTGGCGCCCACGTCCTGTCCGCGGACGAGGACGCGCGCGCCCGCGGGCTGCGACTCCACCGTCAGCGTCCCGGCGGGGCGCGCCCTGGCCTCGGCCCGGGCCTCGTCGAAGGCCTTCTGCACGTCCTGGCCGAAGAGGGCCGGGTCCGGGCGCGTGGCGGGCTCTGCCACCACCGACCGCAGGAAGGCCTCCCGGGCGCCGGCCGCGTCGCCGTTGAGCATGCGCGAGGCCCCCAGGAACAGGTACGCCTCCCCCAGCCGCTCCAGCCGCAGCGCCGCGGGGGCCTGCTCGTACGCCTCCGTCGCCGCCTGGAACTTCTGCGCGGCCACCTCCGGGTCGAGGTTGTCGTACGCGGACCGCCCCTCGTCGAAGAGCCCGTCCGCCTTCGTGAGCGCCACCGGCTCCGGCGGCGGGAAGGCCCGGGCCAGGTCCACGAACTCCACGTCGCCGGCCTTCCCCAGGTGGTGCGTGAGCTCGGCCTCCAGCTTGCCCGCCGCGTCGGCCTGGGCGGGCGTGCGGGCCACGGCGAAGAGCGCGAGCGGGCCGGTGGCCGCCGCGACGGAGCGGGGCGTGAGCGACTCGGCGACGGCGGGCTTCGCGGACTCCACCGGCGCGGAGGGCGCGCGCGGTTCGGCCACGACCGGAGGTGAGGCGGGGGCCGGCGCCGGCTTCTGCCCGGCGTCGGTGTCCTCCGGCTCTCCGAACACCATGGGCTGCGCGGATTCGACCTCGTCCGTCCCGGAGTCCTCGGGGGCCGGCTGAGCCTTGCTCCTGGGCGCCTTGCCGGACTTCTTCTTCGCCTTCGACACCTTCGTCGACACGGCCTTCTTGCGCGCCGTCTTCTTGCGCGCCGTCTGGGCGTGGGCGGGGAGGATGGCCAGCAGCAGCGAGAGCAGCAGGGCGAGTCTGCGGAACGTGGTCACGGCGCCGGATGGTAGCCGAGCGGGGGGGCCCCGTCACGAGCCCCCGCCCCGAACCGCCAGGGCCATCCGGGGCGGGGCGGACCCCGCTTGCGGCAGCCTGACCGATGGCTAGACGTCGAGCGCTTCGACCTCGCCCGCGCGCTCCATGATGAACTTGAAGCGCGCGCTCACGTCGCGGCCCATGAGGTCGTTGATGACGCGGTCCGTCTCCAGCGGATTGTCGATCGTGACTCGCAGGCTCATCCGGTTTTTCTGGTCCAGAGTCGTCTGCTTGAGCTCATCGGCCGTCATCTCCCCCAGACCCTTGAAGCGCATGATGTTGGGCTTGGCGTTGCCCTTGGCCTTCTCGCGGATGATGCGGTCGCGGTCGGCCTCGTCCAGCGCCCAGTACGTCTCCTTGCCGATGTCCACTCGGAACAGGGGCGGCTGGGCGATGTGGATGGCGCCGCTCTCGATGAGCGGGCGCAGGTGCCGGTAGAAGAAGGTGAGCAGCAGCGTGGCGATGTGGTGGCCGTCGCTGTCGGCGTCCATCAGCAGGAAGACGCGGCCGTAGCGCAACTTGGTGATGTCGAAGTCCGAACCGATGCCGCAGCCCAGGGCGCTGACGATGTCCTGGAGCTCCTTGTTGGTGGCCACCTTGTCGGTGGACGCCTGCTCCGCGTTGAGCACCTTGCCCCGCAGCGGGAGGATGGCCTGGGTGCGGCGATCCCGCCCCTGCTTGGCGGAGCCGCCCGCGGAGTCACCCTCCACCAGGAACAGCTCGCTCTGGTTGGGGTCCGTGGACGAGCAGTCCGCCAGCTTGCCCGGCAGGTTGAGCCGGTGGCTGACGGCGGACTTGCGGCTGACGGCCTGGGACGCGGCGCGGCTGGCCTCGCGCGCGCGGGCGGCGAGGACGATGCGGGCCACCGTCGCCTCGGCGATGCTCTTGTTGTCGTTGAGCCACTTCTCCAGGGCGGGGCGCAGGACGCCGTCCACCTGGGCGTTGACCTCCGGGTTGTTGAGGCGCTGCTTCGTCTGACCCTGGAACTGCGGCTCCACCACGTAGACGGACAGGATGGCGATGAGGCCCTCGCGGATGTCCTCCGCGGTGAGCGTCACGCCCTTGGGCGTCAGCTCGTGCGTCTCGATGTAGTTGCGCACCGCCTTGACGACGGCGCCGCGCAGGCCCGCCTCGTGCGTGCCGCCCATGGGCGTGGGGATGCCGTTGACGTAGGAGCGGAGCGTCTCGTCCGTCGCCTCCGTCCACGCCAGGGCCACCTCCAGCCGCACGCCGTTGTCGCGCGAGTGGTAGAAGGGCGCGCTGCCCGCGGGCACCATCGGCTTCTGCCGGTCCGTGACGAGCTTGCCCAGGTACTCGGCGATGCCGCCGTCGTGCTTGAAGGTGTGCGTCACCGCCGGGCTGGCCGTCTCGTCCTTGAAGACGACCACCATGCCCTTGTGCAGGTAGCTCTTGGCCTCCAGCCGGTCGCGGATGAGCTCCGCGTCGAACTTCTGCTTGTCGCCGAAGATCTCCGGGTCCGGCTCGAAGGTGATCGCCGTGCCGCCGCCGCGCGCCGGACCGTCCACCTTGAGCGGGCTGGTCGTCTTGCCGCGCGAGTACGTCTGCACGTACTTCTTGCCGTCGCGCTTGATCTCCACCTGCAGCTTGCGCGATAGCGCGTTGACCACGGACGTGCCCACGCCGTGCAGACCGCCGGAGTGGATGTAGTTGCCCTGGTCGAACTTCCCGCCCGCGTGCAGCGTGGAGAAGATGACCTCGACGGCGGGCTTCTTGTACTTCGCCACCATGTCCACGGGGATGCCGCGCCCGTTGTCGATGACGCTGATGGTGCGCCCGTCCTTGTGGAGCGTGACGTCCACCTGGGTGGCGTAGTTGTTGATGACCTCGTCCACCGAGTTGTCGACCAGCTCCCACAGCAGGTGGTGATACCCCGTGCTGTCGGTGCCGCCGATGTACATGGCCGGGCGCTTGCGCACCGGCTCCAGGCCCTCGAGGACCTGGATGTCCGCGCCTGTGTAACTTCCCTTCTTCGTCGCCATGGCGTCCTCTGGCTAGTCCTTCTTCTCGGGCAACGGGATGAAGACGACGGGCCGGGCCACGCTCTCCACCGTGTCGCGCTTCGACATCTCATGGCCCTTGCCGCCGCGGCCCGTCACTCCGTACTTGGAGGGGGCCAGCGACAGCTTGCGACCCTTCTGCGTCTCGAACTCCAGCTTCGCTTCCTTGTCGTTGGGCGCGACGGCGAGGAAGTCCACCACCTGGTCTCCCTCGTCCACCTTGATGACGGTGACGCCCTTGCCCGGGCCCGCCAGCTCGTTCACCTCGGCGACCTTGCACACCAGGGCGTTGGTCTTCTGCGTCAGCAGCGCCAGCAGGTCCTTCTCGCCCACCGGCTGCACGCCGATGATCTCATCGCCCTCGCCCGTCTTGGCGTAGCGCCGGCCCGCGCGCGTGGAGACCTCCAGGTGCGGCTCCAGCAGGAAGCGCATGCCCAGGCCGTTCTTCGTCACGCCCACCAGCTTCTCCGGGCGCGGCAGCCGCGCGTCGAGCGACAGGGCGGCCACGATGCGCTCGCCGTCGTCGAACTTGAACAGCTTCTGCACCGGGTCGCCGTAGCCCGTGGACGCGGGGATGTCGTTGAAGCGCGTCACGTAAGCGGTGCCGAAGTTGCTGAACAGCACCAGGTTCGCCTTCAGGCTGCCGGCGAGCACCGTCATCACCGCGTCGCCCTCGCGCAGGCGGGTGGACGCGGGGTCCTTCACCTCGCGCATGCGCTTGACCCAGCCGTCGCGCGTGACGACCACGTGGGCGTCCTCGTCCGCGATGAACGCGTCCGCGTTGAACTCCACTTCCTCCGAACCCGCGCCGCCGATCTTCGTGCGGCGCTTGTCGTTGTACTGGCCCTTGATTTCCCCCAGCTCGTCCTTGACCGTCCCCCACACCTTCTTCTTGTCCCGGAGGATGCCCTCGATGCGCTTGATCTCCGCGCGCTTCTCCTTGAGCTCCTTCTGGACGACCAGGATCTCCAGGCGGGCCAGCTTGTAGAGCTTCATCTCCAGGATGGCGTCCACCTGGAGCTCGTCCAGCTTGAAGCGGTGCATCAGCTTCTGGGCCGCGTCCTGCTTGCCCTCGGACTGGCGGATGATGCGGATGATTTCGTCCAGCGCGTCGTACGCCTTCTCGAAGCCCTCGAGCAGGTGCACGCGCTTCTGGAGCTCGCCCAGCTCGTGCTGGAAGCGCCGGGTGACGATGCCGAAGCGGAAGTCCAGGAAGTACTGGAGGATGCGCTTGAGGTCGAGCCGGTCCGGCGTGCCCACGTCCGGGTTGTCCTTGCTGGGCACCAGGCAGGTGAGGTTGACGCCGAACGTCGTCTGCAGCGGCGTGTGCTTGTAGAGGTACGCCATCACCAGCTCGGGGTTGGCGTCCTTCTTCAGCTCCAGCACGATGCGCACGTCCTTGGTGGACTCGTCGCGCACGTCGGTGATCAGCGGCAGCTTCCGGTCCCTCACCAGCTCGCCGATCTTGGCGACCAGGGTGGACTTGTTCACCGTGTAGGGGATGGACGTGATGATGATCTGCGTGCCGCCGCGCTTGAGGTCCTCGGTGTCCCACTCGCCGCGGATGCGGATGGAGCCGTGGCCCGACTCGTAGATCTCCCGCAGCTCCTTCTTGTCGTTGAGGATCTGCCCGCCGGTGGGGAAGTCCGGACCCTTGACGTACTTGAGCAGGTCCTTGGTCAAAAGCTCCGGGTTCTCGATGAGCGCCACCAGCGCGTCCACCAGCTCGCCCAGGTGGTGGGGCGGGATGTTGGTGGCCATGCCCACGGCGATGCCCGTGGTGCCGTTCATCAGGAGCTGCGGGACGCGCGCGGGGATGACGATGGGCTCGTTGCGCGTGCCGTCGTAGGTGGGCCGGAAGTCCACCGTCTTGCGCTCCAGCTCCATCAACATCTCGGAGGCGAGCTTGTCCAGGCGGCACTCGGTGTAGCGGTAGGCCGCCGCGGAGTCACCGTCCAGCGAGCCGAAGTTGCCGTGCCCGTCCACCAGCGGGTAGCGCAGGGAGAAGTCCTGCGCCATGCGCACCAGCGCGTCGTAGATGGAGGCGTCGCCGTGAGGGTGGTAGCGACCCATGATGGCGCCGACGACCTGCGCGCACTTCTGGTACTTCGTGTCGAACGACAGGTTCAAGTCGTTCCACATGCCGTACAGGATGCGGCGCTGCACGGGCTTGAGGCCGTCGCGCACGTCCGGGAGCGCGCGTGAGGTGATGACCGACACCGCGTAGTTGAGGTACCGGCGACGCGCCTCGTCAGCCAGGGAGGCTGGCACGAACCCCTCGCCACCACCGCCCGCCGCGCCCGAGGCTCCGCCTCCGCCGCCCGAGGCTCCCTGCTTCTTGGTCGTCTTCTTTTCGGCTTCTGCGCGCATGCTCGTCGAACCCAGGTGAGAACGTCTCGTACCCGAACGCGGTGCGTGACCCGCGCACTCCGCGCCATGAGGTCGGGACTCTGTATCAAAGCGCCGGGACTACCATGCCCCCCTGACAATTGGAACGAATTCGGGGGGTTGCGCATACTCGGAGACGTCCCACCTGGACGTCCGTCCAGGCCTGCGCGCAGATAGAACCGCCCTGCAACCCCGCGAAATTCCGAGGCGGATGAGGGGAAGGGAGGTCTGGGAGGGCGGTACGGCCGGTGTGGGCGGACGGGCGACAGCGGGCCGGCTCCGGGGCCGGAAAGGGGGGCGGGAGAGGGTCCGCTCGCCCCTTTTCCAGGACGCACCACGTCGTGGGCGGCCCTTCCGGGCTGACCGGGACTTCAGGGGTTGGCGGTGGGCGCGCGGCCCCAGTTGCCGTCCTTGAAGATGCGCACGCCCCGGTTGCCGCCGCCGCCGAGCATCCCGGCGATGGAGGCCTGGATGGGCTTGCCGCCAGGGGGCTGGTAGACGACGCGCGCCTTGCGGCCCGAGGGGATGGAGGCGCTGGTGGCGTCGATCAGCAGGAAGACGGTCTTCTCGTCGGACTGGACTCGGTCGGTGTCGTGGCGGTGGCTGAGCTCGGCGAGCAGCTCGCCGTCGTCCACCGTGCTGGCCTCGTTGCCCAGCAGGCGCACCTTGACGCGCAGCCACGCGCTGGCGCTGCCGCCCTCCTGCGCGTGCTCCCGGACGCCTTGGATGATGATCGCCAGGTCGGCGCCGTTGCCCGGGGCGCCGTCCGCCAGCTTCAGGCCGGTCTGCTTGCTGTTGTCGGTGTCGATGAGGAGCGTGGTGTTGGCGCAGCGGTTCTTGCAACCCTCGCCCCACGGCTCCTTGTCGAAGCGCAGGCGCATGGCGAAGTCACTGCCCTGGGGGCCGATGACCGCGTCGACGACGACGGGGCGCTCGCCGTCCGGAGGCGCGGTGTACCGGAAGGTGGCGCGCTCCTTGGGCTTGGCGAGGACGCTCGAGCCGAAGAGCAGGGTGCATGCGAGCAGCGGCAGGACGCGGTTCACGGGGCGTGGTCCTCCAGGGTTGAAAGCCACCCATTCAAGAGGGAAGGCGCCGCCGCATCAAGTCCTCGGCATTAGAGTGCGTGCTTCCAGGGAGGCAGGACTCATGCGCAAGCCATACGTACGCCAGCTCAAGCTGGGACCCATGGACAACTTCGTCTACCTCGTGGGCGCCGCGGATTCACCCGACGTCCTGGTGGTGGACCCGGCCTGGGACGTGGACGCCATCGAGCGCGCGGCGGCCGAGGACGGCAAGCGCGTGGCGGGCGCCTTCGTCTCGCACTGCCACTTCGACCACATCAACGGGCTGCCGGACCTGCTGTCGCGACACGACGTGCCCGTCTACGCGCAGCGCGCGGAGGTCGACTTCTCCGCGGAGCTGCGCGAGCTGAAGGACGCGCTGCGCCCCCTGGGGCCCGGTGACGCGGTCCCCGTGGGCGCGGAGGCCTTCCAGGCGCTGCACACGCCCGGGCACACGCCGGGCTCGCACTGCCTGCTGGCCGGCGACTCGCTGGTGTCCGGGGACACGCTGTTCATCAGCGGGTGCGGGCGGTGCGACCTGAACGGCGGCAACCCGGAGGACATGTACCGCTCGCTCTCGCAGGTGCTGCTGAAGGTGCCGGACTCCACGCGGCTGTGGCCGGGGCATGACTACGCGGACGTGCCCGTGGCCGCCATGGGGGACGTGCGCAAGACGAACCCGTACTTCGCCTTCCCGGACGTGGCGTCGTTCGTCGCGTTCCGCATGCGCCCGAGGAAGTAGCCCTCCCCAGGCGCGAGACCGGAGGACTCGAGGGACCTCCGCCTCGCTGCGGGGTGGGCCGAGCGGCCGAACGTGATGGCTGGCGGTGGAGCCGTGGCTGCTGCTCGCCTCGGGCCGCATCGCGAATCACGTCCAGCCGCTGTCGCCCGCGAGCCCACGCGGCTACTTCGCGCGTCTCCACTTCACCTCGCCGACGGTCCCCGTCCCACCGGTCGTCGGCGCGGGGACGGTGTATTGCAGCGCGTCGCCCGTCAGCGTGAAGCTGCGCCGCTGCTGGGTTCCCTCCCAGTTCGGGAACGAGGCGTGGTCGATGTGGAAGGTGAGCGTGCGCTCCTTCTCGTTCACCGAGTACCGGCCGAAGTGCGAGTTGGTCCCCCGCACGGTGGCCTGGTTCTCCTCCGGCGTTCCCTGGCTCTTGTCGCTGGACGCGAACCGGGGCCGACTCGCGCGGAGGATGTGGAGGGAGTAGCGCCCCTGGCCATCGAACATGAGCAGGCCCTGGGGCTCCGCGCCGTAGAGCTGCACCCGCTTCCCATCCGGAAGCACGTTGTCGACCAGGACGAGCGTCCACGTCCCCACGAGCTGCGCCGCGAGGGACTTCTCTCGGGCGTCCGCTTCGCGAGGGATGAGGAGGACCGCCAGGAGCAGCAAGGCCCCGGCCGTGAGTGCGCGCCAGGGGTTTCGCTTCATCGCGTCGTGCCCGCTCACATCAACACCCCACCGCCGTCCACGGCGAGGACGGTGCCGGAGAGGAAGGGGTTGGTCATGGCGAAGAGGGCGGCGGCGGCCAGATCCTCCGTCTTCCCGACGCGGCGAGCAGGGGCTTTGTTGGCGTAGTCCGCGAAGAGCCGCTCGCGGGCCTCGGCGCCGAGCCGGTCCCAGAACGAGCCGGAGTCCACCACGCCTGGAGAGATGGCGTTGAGCCGCACCGGCGCGAGCTCGACGGCCATGGCCTTGGTAAAGGCCTCGAGCCCGCCATTGACCAGGCTGGTGATGGAGGTGCCGACGGCGGGCTTCCAGGCACGGAAGCCGGAGAAGAAGGTGAAGGAGCCCTCCGGGGAGATGCGCGGCGAGGCGTGCTTCACCAGGAAGATGGGCGCCCAGAGCTTGGCGGCGAAGGCCCGCTCGATGGACGCGGAGCCCAGTCCGGTGAGGCGCCCGGTGGAGCCCTGACTCACGGTGCTCACCAGGTGGTCGAAGGGGCCCACCGCTTCGCAGAATGCCGCCACCTCTGCTTCCACGGAAGCGTCCAGGACGCGCACCTCGCGGGGTCCCGTCATCGACTCCGAGGTGGCCTCCAGCGCCTCCCGCTTGCGGCCCGCCAGCACCACGTGGGCGCCCGCCTCCGATGCGGCCAGGGCCACGCCCCTGCCGATGCCCGAGCCAGCCCCAACGACAATCACCTTCCTGCCTTCCAGCTGCATGGGAGTACCTCCGCGACGGATGGGATTTAGTAACCATATGAACAGGTTACGGATGGAGTTGTGCTCGGGTTTTTGTAACCTGTCAACCCGGTTTCGTGCTTTCCTGTGGGACGTCATGGCACCCAGAAAAAACCAGGCACCGGCGCAGCCCGTGGCGCCGGCCGGCGAGCTGCGGGACGGGTTCAAGTTCCGCTCGGGCCGGCTCAGCCTGGACCTGCCTGCGTCATTGGCCGCGCGGCTGAAGTCCGAGCCGAAGGACCTGCTGGAGACGCCGCACGACCTGGGCCGCTGGCTGGTCGCCGCCGGGCTGGCGGCGAAGGATCCGAAGCCCACCGACGAGGATCTGCGGCACGCGCGCGAGCTTCGCGAGGCCCTCTACCAGTTGGCGGTGGCCCGCTCGCGAAACGAGGGCTTGGACGCCAAGGCCAGGGCGCTGGTGAACCGGTGGGCGGCGGAGCCTGCTCCAGCGCCTCAGCTGGGCCCCGAGGGAATGACGTGGACGCATGGTGGCGTGCACTCACTGTTGGCGGCCGTGGCGCGGGACGGTGTGGAGCTGCTGGGGGGCCCGCTGGCGGAGCGCATCCGCAACTGCGAGGGCGAGGGCTGCGCGCTCCTCTTCGTGGACACCTCGCGTTCCGGACAGCGGCGCTGGTGCTCCATGGCGGGCTGCGGCAACAAGGCGAAGGTGGAGGAGTTCCGCCGGCGTCAGCGGGGAGAGGGCGGATAGCGCGGCTCCGGTCCACTCTTCGGCGCGGGGCCGCGGCCCGCGAGGACCGACGGACCACAACCCTCGGCTGGATTCACGATGACCGCTGGAACACGCTGGTCATCGCGCCCGCGACGCGGCGCTGACACGGGAAGGTGCACGGGAACCGGTCACCCGCTGTCCGTCTTCGGGCAGCGGAGGGAACCCGTCCCGCGCTACCCCTGGAGACCTCTCACAAGGGGGATGTCTCCATGCGCACGCCCAAGGCCCTCGCGGCCCTCCTCGCCCTGTCCATCCAGCCCGCCCTCGCGAAGGAGCCGTCGCTCGGCGCGACGACCTTCACCGTCTACGAGGCCTTCCTGAGCCCCGCACAGGAGCCCGGCGAGGAGTCGGAGACGCCCAAGCCGCTCCAGAAGAGCCTGGGGGCCACGGCGCCCTCGACTCCCCGCGCCAGCCGCAAGTCGCGAGGCCATGGGCGGATCCGCTTCGCCAAGGACCTGACCAAGGCCTACGTCGATGTGCGGATCGAAGGGGTGAATCCCGAGGACATCGTCATGTTCCACGTCCACTGCGGGCCACCGGGAGCGCTGGGGCCCGTCGTCGTGGACTTCGGGCAGGACACCGCGGCGTCGAAGCTCTTCGTGGACGGGAAGTTCTCCACGGAGCTGTCGAACGAGAACGTGAAGTTCGTGAACCACGCGCCGCCGGGGCTCAAGCCCGCGCTGCCGGAGAGCTGTCCCGTCGAAATCGGCATGCCGGTGCAGACCAAGACCCTCGCCGGGCTGGAGTGGTTGGCGCGCAAGGGCGTGCTCTACTTCAACCTGCACACCAAGGCGCATACCTACTATGGCGAGATGCGCGGGCAGCTCTACGTCGCCCAGGAGTAGGTCCCCCGGCTCCACCGGACCTCCCGTCGTCGAGGGGGGAGGGAGGTCCGGTGGGGGCCCTCCGTCACGGTCGCTGCTGGGCGAACATCCAGTCCCAGAAGGCCGGGTCCTCGTAGGTGGGCGTCCCGTAGTTCGCGCCCTGCGGGTACACGGTGAAGCGGATGGGGGCGGTCCCCGCGGCGTACGCGCCAGCCTGGGTGGACCAGGTGTCGGTGGTGGCGTCGAACAGGTAGGTCAGCGCCGAGGCGGGGTTGTTGAACGTGAGGTACTGGTCCCAGCCGTAGGCCTTGGTGAGGCCGCGCAGCCAGGAGTGCTGGGCTGTCGTCGCGGACGCGGTCACCCAGTTGTCCACCATCCACACGGGGACGTTGACCAGGTTCGTGAGCGCGGGGCCGGGGGCACCGATGTTCGCGCCGATGGTCGCCAGCGCCGCGACGCGGTCGCCATGGTTGTAGCCGTAGTTCCATGCGCCGTGGCCGCCCAGCAGCTGCCCCATCACGTAGATGCGCCGGGTGTCGACGCGGTAGTGGGCGACGAGGAAGTCGAGCAGCGCGTCGAGCTGCGTGGCGTTCCAGGTGCCGCCCGCCGAGCGGGGGGCGAACACCATCACCTGCTCCTGCCCGAAGTACGTCTTCCACGCCGCGCTGGTGCGGATGAGCTGCAGCGGGCCGTAGCGGGAGACGGCCTCGACGAGCTGCGCCTCGGTGCTCGTCGTGCCCGACGCGTCCGAGTCATGCAGGTTGAGGATGAGCGGGTAGCTCGTCGTGGGGGAGGTGAGATAGCCGGGCGGCAGGTACTCGGCGTAGGGGAGGGGCGCGCCCGTCGCCGTGGTCAGCCGCCCGATGAGCTGGTCCTCCGTGGTGATGCTCACCCCCGTCGAGCCCGAGAGCTTGTACGTGGCGGTGACGGTGGCGGCGGCGGCGGGCATGGTCAGCGTGGTGGTGGCGGAGGTGGCGCTGGCCACGGAGGCGCCGGTCCACTGGTCGAAGACGTAGCCGGAGACCGGAGCGTCCGCGGTGATGGTGACCTGCGTGCCGGCGGCGTAGCTCCCGTCACCGGAGCCGCCGTTGACCGTGAGCACGTACGTGGTCGAGGGCGCGAGCTTGTACGTGGCGGTGACGGTGGTGGCGGCGGCGGGCATGGTCAGCGTGGTGGTGGAGGAGGTGGCGCTCGTCACGGTGGCGCCCGTCCACCGGTCGAAGACATAGCCGGAGGCCGGGGCGTCCGCGGTGATGGTGACCTGCGTGCCGCTGGCGTAGCTGCCGTCACCGGAGCCGCTGTTGACGGTGAGCGTGTACTGCGTGGGCGTGGGCGTGCCGCCGCGCTGCTGCGCGAACATCCAGTCCCAGAAGGCCTGCTGGTTGTACGTCTCCGTCCACCCGAAGTGACCGGCGCCCGCGAAGTTGACCTGCCGGGCGATGGCCGTGCCCGTGGCGACGAGCCCTGGCTGCGACGTCCAGGCCTTCGTCGTCTTGTCGAAGAGGTAGGTCCTCGTCGCGCTCTCCTCGGTCGAGGGCGGGTTGAGCGCCGTGTACTGTCCGTAGACCTTCGTGAAGCTCAGCAGCCAGGAGATGTTCGCGCCGCGCTCGCTGAAGCTGTTGCCCGCCCACACCGCCGTGCCGTCGAGCAGCGTGAGGGTGTCGCCCGGGGCGCCGATGTTGGTGGCGAAGGGCGCGATGGCGGCCAGCTCGTTGCCGTACAGCCGCGCGTAGCGCCACGTCCCCCAGCCGCCCATGCTCAGACCCGTCAGGTACAGGCGCGTCGGGTCCACGCGGTAGTTGGCCACGATGAACTGGATGAACGGCCGCAGCTCCTCCGGCGAGTAGTTGTCGTAGCCCTGCGGCGAGAACACCATCGCCTTCTTCTGGCCGAAGTACGTCTTCCACGTGGCGCTCTCCCGGATGTGCTTGAGCGCGCCGTGCTTCGTCGTGATGGTGTACAGCTCGCTCTGCGTCGTCGCCCGGCCCAGCTCCCCCATGCCGTTGAGGTGGATGATGGTGGGGTAGCGCTCGGTGGAGGTCAGGTATCCGGGCGGCAGGTACTCGGAGTAGCCCAGCGAGGCGCCCGAACTGCTCGGCAGGCGCGTGACGATCTGGTCCTCCACGGTGATGCTGACGGCGGACTTCTGGGTGCCGGTCTCGGGCGCCAGGCCCTCCTCCGGACCCGCGCCGCACGCGGCGAGGACCGCCACCGCGACGGACAGGACGACGCTTCTCATGGAACACCTCTCGAGATGGGGACTGCGAGCCCCAATCTATCGGGAGTTCCGGTTGTGTAACTGAGTTTCTTTTGTTACGCGCGTCGTGCCCGGGCGGACATGGGGGGCATCTGTAGGTGGCGGGGCCGGGCGTGCATGGACCACCAGGCGGCCACGGCGAGCAGGCCCACGGCGAGCAGCGTCCACAGGCCGGCCCAGGCGATGGCGGGGATGTAGGTGATGTCGGACAGGAGCGCCGCGTCGCTGCGGGAGCGGACGGCGCTGTTCCACAGGTCGTCGCGCAAATCGAACACGGCGTACAGCGCGGTGAAGGCGGCGATGAAGAGGTTGAGGAAGTCCACGGCGCCGTCGGGCAGCCACTTCGCGCACAGCCCGAGCACCACGGCGGTGCCCACGCAGAAGGCGAGGGTGAAGCCATCCCCTGCGTACATCACCCCCATGACCACCAGCCACACGCACGCGGCGCCCAGCACCCAGCGGCGCAGCTGGAACCGGAAGGTGGCGAGCAAGAGGCCCGCGCCGGCGATGGCGCTCCCCAGGTAGCCCCCCGAGTAGACGGCGATCTGCCGGAAGACGCCGGGCGGCAGCCGGGACAGGCACTCGCCCGACTCGTTGGCCGCCAGGTGGATGCGGTCCACCGAGCCGCCCACCAGCAGGGTGGCCAGGGCGTGCCCGCTCTCGTGCATCATCACCACCAGCAGCTTCAGGGGCCAGAAGACGGGCGAGTACCAGAAGTACCAGCCCACCCCGAGCATGGCGAGGAGGAGGACCAGCCGTCCCATGTCGAGCTGCGCTCCGCTGGCGGTCTTCATCGGCTCCCTCCCGTCCTGGACGCCCGAACACTTAAACGCGGTCCATCTTCCCAGGAAACCCCCGCTCATGCCGCGAAGCGTCTGAATCAGGTGGGTGTCGCGTGCGGGCGCCGGACGGGGTAGGGAAGAAGGCCATGAAGAAGACGCTCCTCCTCCTGTCGCTCGTGGCGGCCCCGGCCCTGGCCGGGGAAGGCAAGTGGACCCCCCAGCAGGTCCTCGAACTGGACCCGGCGTGGCTTCGCGCCCAGGGCCTCCAGCTGTCCCCCAAGAAGCTATGGGACCCCAAGCGCGGCACGGGCCTGCTGGCGGGCACGGTGAACGTGGGAGGCTGCTCGGGCGCCTTCATCTCGTCCACGGGCCTGGTCATCACCAACCACCACTGCGCGTTCGGCGTCATCCAGGAGCACAGCTCGCCCCAGCGCGACCTCATCACCCAGGGCTTCACCGCCGCCGAGCGCAAGGACGAGCTGCCCGGCAAGGGCGCCCGCGTGCAGGTGCCGCGCGCCTTCACGGACGTGACGGCGCAGGTGCTCGCGGCGGTGCCCGAGGGGGCGGATGACCGCGCGCGGTTCGTGGCCATCGAGCGCAAGCAGAAGGAGCTGGTCGTCGAGTGCGAGAAGCGCCCGGCCACGCGCTGTCAGGTGGCGACGTTCGACGGCGGGGTGAGCTACACGCTGGTGGACTCGGTGGAGCTGCAGGACGTGCGGCTCGTCTACGCCCCGCCGCGCGCGGTGGGGGAGTACGGCGGCGAGACGGACAACTGGATGTGGCCGCGCCACACGGGCGACTTCGCCATCCTCCGCGCCTACAGCGCGCCGGATGGGACGTCCGCGCCGTACAGCGAGAAGAACGTGCCCTACAAGGCGGAGTTCTTCTTCCCGCTGGCCACCGAGGGCGTGAAGCCCGGGGACTTCGTGATGGTGCTGGGCTATCCGGGCCGCACCTACCGCACGCTGCTGGCGGAGGAGATGGCCATGCGCCAGGCGCGCTACTACCCCCGCGTGCGGGACGTGTACGGCGAGGCCATCCGCATCCTGGAGGAGGAGGGCGACAAGGACGCGGCGGGGAAGATCGCCGTGGCCTCCACGCTCAAGGGGCTGCACAACGTCTACAAGAACGCGGGGGGCCAGCTGGCGGGCCTCAAGCGGGGCCACATCGTGGAGAAGCAGCACGCGGCGGAGGCGCAGGTGGAGGCCTGGGCCCGCAGGGCCGGCGCGAAGTGGGCGCCCGCCCTGGCGGCGCGCGAGGCGCTGCTGGCCGAGCAGCAGTCCATCACCCAGGTGTTCGAGCGGGAGTTCCTGCTCAACGCGTCCTCGCGCCTGGCCCGGGGCCCGGCGATGGCCAGCACCCTGGGGCGGCTCGCGGCCGAGCGCGTGAAGCCCGACCTGGAGCGCCGCCCCGACTACATGGACCGCGAGCTGGCGCGCCTCAAGGACAAGCTGGAGCGCGAGCAGAAGAACCTGTTCCTCCCCGTGGAGAAGAAGCTGCTGACGGCCTTCGTCAGGCGCGCGCAGGCGCTGGGCGCGGGCGAGCGCATCGCCGCGGTGGACAAGCACTTCGGCGGCGCGTTCGACGCGAAGGCGGTGGCCGCGAAGGTGGACGCGATGTACGCGGGCACGAAGGTGCTGGACCTGGGCGAGCGGATGAAGATGTTCGGCGAGTCGCTCGCGCAGCTCGAGGCGCGCAAGGATCCGCTGCTCGCGTTCGGCCTGGACCTGGCGAAGGAGTTGTCGGCGATGGACGAGCTGGGTGACCGGCGCCTGGGCGCCGCGCTGCGGCTGCGGCCCGAGTGGCGCAAGGCGGTGATGGCGCACGCGGGCAAGCCGGTGGCTCCGGACGCCAACGGGACGCTGCGGGTGACGTTCGCCAAGGTGCAGGGGTATGCGCCGCGTGACGGCCTTCTCGCCACGCCGCAGACGACGCTGTCGGGCGTCGTCGAGAAGCACACGGGGGAGGAGCCCTTCGTGGTGCCCGAGCGCGTGATGGCGGTGGCGGAGGCCAGGCGCTACGGCCCCTGGGTGGACAAGAAGCTCGGGGACGTGCCGGTGAACTTCCTGGCGGACGCGGACACGACGGGGGGCAACTCCGGGAGCCCGACGGTGAATGGCCGGGGCCAGCTGGTGGGCGTCAACTTCGACCGCGTCTGGGAGAACGTGGCCAACGATTTCGGCTACAACCCGGAGGTGGCCCGCAACGTCAACGTGGACGTGCGGTATGTCTTGTGGATGCTGGACCAGGTGGAGAACGCGGACGCGCTGCTCAGGGAGCTGGGCGTGCGCAAGGGCCCGCCGGTGGCGGGGGAGACGCGCTGATGACGGACCCGGGGGACACCACTCCACCTCTTCCGACCTTCCGGCCGGAAGAGCAGGTGTGCGGCAACTGCAAGTTGTGGAGTCCGCACTCGGTGGACGAGCGGCGGGGCTGGGTCGGTCCGTGCCGGCTCCAGGCCTCGCGTGGGCTGTTCCCCCCGTCCGCGCCTGTCTGCGACAAGTACGCGCCCCGGGGCTCGGCCGCGCCCCCGCCGGCGAAGGCACCCACCCGCGAGCGGAGCGTGAGGAGCGTGGCGCCGGTGGTCGTCCGGCGTCGGGTGGACCCCAACGAAGTGGTGGACCTGGAAGGGCTGAACATGACGCGTGAAGAGCTGATGGACATCTTCCGGGAGGCGTCCGGTTTGACCGATGCGCCGCCGCTGGCGGGCAAGTGGGAGGGCGGCACCGTGCGCCTCGTCCCCGGCAACGCGGAGCTGCAGGCGAAGGACCTTCCCATCGACAACCTGTTCCACAAGGTGGTCATGGTGCGCGACAGGCTGCGCGTGCTCGAGCAGAAGCTCAACGCCCACCCGAAGCTCACCGACGCGGAGAAGGTGGAGATGCAGAGCTACATCACCCGCGTCTACGGCTCGCTCACCAGCTTCAACCTCCTGTTCAAGGAGAAGGGCGACCAGTTCGTCGGCTCCAAGGGCGACGAGTAGGGCCGCGGCGTCCGCGCGCGGGACGTGGGGGATGCGATGGGCATCCCCCGCGAGCGCGTGTTCGGGAGCGCGGACCTGCCCCGCCTCCGCGTCGAGCCGGCACGAAACAGTGGGGTGCCGCCGCGCGGGGCCTGGACGCGCCTTACGCGGGCAGAGAACCCTGGCCGGTGGCGAGCGTGTTGGCGAAGCCCTTCACCTTCTGCACGTAGGTGGCGTCACCGGTGCCGGCGGGAATCGCGTTCGGGTTGCTGCGGTCCACGCCATTGGGGCCGGAGTTGTACGCGCGCAGCGCGAGGTCCCAGCTGCCGAACTGCGCCTTCATGTCCTTCATGTAGCAGGCGCCCGCGAGGATGTTCGTCGCCGGGTCGGAGAGATCCTTGCCCTGGAGCTCGGGGTGCTTCGCCTGGAGCTCCTTGAAGGTGTTGGGGTTGACCTGCATCAGGCCGGTGTCCGTCAGGCCGTTGCCGCCGTTGGTGGAGACGGCCGCCAGGTTGCCTCGCGACTCCTGCCAGATCTGCGCGGCGAGCATCGACGCGGGAACACCCGTCTTCGCGGCGGCGGACTCGATGGCGGAGCGGAACTTCTCCAGGCCCGCGGGCAGGTTGCCGCCGAGCTTCGCGTCGCCGGAGATGCCCGGCGCGGACGGCGAGGTCGGCGCGGCGACGGAGGGCGAGGTCGGCGCCGACGCGGTCGGGGTGGGGTTGAGGTTCACGGGCGGACGCGCCGTGGAGGCGGCGGGTGAGAAGCCGCTGGTTCCAAAGGACGTGGGTGACGCGGCCTGCCCACCCGGCGCGCAGCGGGCGCCCTGCGCGCCACCGCTCGCGGCGAGCTGGGACATCATCTGCACCAGCGAGTTCATCACCGACAGCGTGCCCTCCAGCAGCTTGCCCAGCGACGCCGCGCGGCCACCGCCCAGGTCGAAGCCATCCTGGAGCGCGGACATGCCGCGCTGCTGCCTGGCGCCCGCCATCGGCTTGAGGCTGGTGGCATCGGCGGTGCCCTGGAGCGACGGGGTGGGGGAGCGGGCGACGGAGGACCGGGTGGCGCTGGAGAGAGGGGCGAGGCTCATGGCGGACTCCTGGGGGAAGCGGAGAGAGTGTTGCGACGCTTCCCCCTAGAGCATCCGGTGTGCCACCGCGTGTGCAGCGCCACCTCGACGCCAACCCCTCGATTTCCCAGGCCCGTGTGGAGCCCCTCGGGCGCTTCAGGGGCTCAGGCCCTGATGTCTGCCGTCATCAGTCGATGTTCCCCGTCATCAGGCTTGGTCGAGGCGTTCACGCGGGGCTCGGCTCCTCCGCGTGGGGCGCGAGGTCCTCGGGCTGGTGGCCGCGCTCCGCCATGAGTCCGAAGGTGCGCTGCCGGGCGCGGTGGAGCGTGCTCTTCACGGTGCCTTCGGGAATCTGGAGGAGTCGAGCGATCTCCGGGTAGCTCAGGCCGCGCATCTCGCGCAGATAGAGCACCTGGCGCTGCTGCTCGTTGATGCTCTCCATGGCGGACGTGAAGTGGCGCTTCATCTCCGCGCCCATTGCCTGGGCCTCGGGCGTCACGGGCTCCGAGGGCTCGTGGGCGAGCCGCTCGCGGCGCTTGCGCGCGCGCAGCCAGTTGATGCTGCTGTTGACCATGACGCGGTGGAGCCAGGTGCTCCACGCCGCGCGTCCGCCATAGCCAGGGGACCGCCACGCCAGCCGTGTGAAGACGTCCTGCACCACGTCCTCCGCGTCGTCGGAGTCACCGACGATGCGTCGGGCGATGGCCAGCGCGCGGGCGCGATGCTCGTTGTAGAGCTGGGTGAGGGGAGGCAGGTCGACGACGGCGGCGTGAATCACGGGTGGGCTCCTGGACACCCCAGAGAAGGGGACACCCGTTGGAACGAACGATCCGCGAAATCGGTCTATCGCCCCTTCGGACAGGGAGGGCCGCTCGCCTCTCCTCGCAGGGCGGCTCGTCCCGAGCCCAACCGGGGTGGAATGTGCCGTTACCTTTGTCGGTGGGGCTGTCAGGGGAGTCCTTTTCGCGGACACTGACAGCAGGGCTCGATTGAGCCGATCCGGAGCGCATGATCTGCTCGGGGGGATGACCCGACCGATTACCGAGGACTGACGTCGACGCATTCTCGAGGTGTGCGAGGAGAGCGGCAAGACGTACGAGGAATTGGCAGAGCAGTTCCGCGTGGGCCGGGCCACGGTGAATCGGGTCCTCCGGCTGAAGCGTGAAACGGGTGACGTGCAGCCCCGGCCTCGTGGCGGGGCATGCCCAGGCGCGTGTCCGACGAGGAACTGCCTTGGGTGTGCTGGAGCAAGGTCAAGGCACTGCTCCGGAAGTTGGCGGCCCGCACCGTCAGCCCCCTCAAGGTGGCCGTCCAGCAGGCCGCCGAAGCCGTCACCCAGCGCGATGCCGAGGGCTGGTTCATTCATTGCGGATACTCGGTTCCGTGCGACTGAGCACCGCTGTCACACCCTGCCCGAGGCGGGCATTCTCGCTCGCCGAGGGCGGTACACGACGTCCACCCGCTCGAAGAACTCCTCCGCATGCCATGGAGTCAGGGCTTCACGAACCTGCGAGGTCAACTCCACGAGGGACGTCTGCGCATGCATGTCGCTCGAGCGTTGTTGGCGTCACGCCCAGCCGTCATGGACGCATCACCCCGTACTTGGCGCTCGCCCGCGAGCTTCAGTGTCGAGCGCGGTGGGCGATACGGAAGGACCGCGATGCCATGTGGTACGAACGGGTATGTTGTGTGGCTGTTGCAATTTGATGGGTTTTTCTGCCGCCCCTCGCGCACGGCACCGTCCAGCTGGATGGGGCTACGACGTTTGTCGTAGTCTGCGCATGGCTCTGCGCGAAACCCATCTCGAGGTCATCACGACATGTGCTCCCGGCCGCCTATCGTCTTTCTCCGCCCCCTTGCCCTCGCCCTCCAGCGTTCATTCTTCCTGGGCGTCGCATGTCTGACCCTCGTGGGGGCGACGGCTGCCCGTGGCGCGGTCTCCTCCGAGCCGGATGGCTTCTGCGACCGCGTGGCGCCTGGCGGTGCTGGCGCGACCCCCGGTGCGCTGGCCTTGTCGTCGGCACATGCCTCGATGCGGTTCTTCGGGGTGGGAAGCGGCTATCGGGAGTTGGACCAGGCCCTGGTCGACGCTCTCGAGGGTGACCCGGTGGACTGGGCCGGGGCGGCGACGAAGTACGCGGAAGCGCTGGTGCCGGTCTGCGCGCTGGAGGTCTCGTCACGGCCGCTGCTCCCTGCCCGGGTAGAGAGGCTCGGACCGCTCGCCCTCATCCGGCCTGGAACCGGGGCGCTCCACCTCCCTCCTGGGGTTCGAGGCGTGCTGGTGGACCTCCGCGGGTTGCCCGAGGACCCCGCCCTGGCACAAGGCCTGGAGAAGGTCATCGCCGTCTCCAGCGCCACTCCCGTTCCTCGCGTCTCGCGACGGGTCCGGACGCACAAGGGAATGGTGGACGAGTACACCCCCTACAACTACTTCGAGAACCGCACCGAGCAGCTCTCCGTCCCGTCCTACCCCGCCGAGGGTCCTCGGGACCTCCCAATGCTCCTGCTCACCGGGCCTCGCATGGCTCCCACGGCGGCGCGCTTCGCCTTGGACCTGCGCATGGCTCGACGCGCCTGGCTCGTGGGGGAGGCTGTCCACGTGAGCGTAGCGGAGTCCAGGTGGATGCCCGTCGGAACGCGCGGACTCGTGTTCCGCACGGAGCAGCTCGAGGACTCCGAGGGGGTCCTGCCGGACGTGATTCCCGCGGATCTGGAGCTCGGGCTGTCCCTGCGTCCGGCGGAGTCCCAGCGGCTCACCCAGCTTGGTGTGCCTCCTCCGGTCGCCCGCACGCTTGCCGTCACGCGTCCGGCCATGCTGCCGAGGACTCCGCACTCCGAGCCGCTGCCTCCCGTCGGTGCATCGCCTGGAATCGCGCGTGCCAACCTCCTCATCGTCCACGGCGCCCTGAAGCGATTCTTCCCCTATCTCCACATCGTGGGGGACGTCCTGGACGAGCGCCTGCTCGCGCTCCTCGCGGCGGTCGACGAGGCCCCCGTGGACCGCGCGCGCGTGGGCCTGCTGCTCCGGTACCTGGGGGTGGCCATCCAGGACGGTCACGTCCGGGTCTCCATCTTGGGGGGCACCGCCGGCCCCGGCGTGTTCCCGGTCGTCATCGCCGAGGTGGCGGGTGAGCCCGTCGTCCGGCGCTCGCTGACGCCGGGGGTCGAACCGGGGGACACCCTCGTGTCCATCGACGGCCGCCCCGCGACCGAATGGATGGCGGAGGAGATGGCCCAGTTCTCGGCCGCCACGCCGGGCTATCGGTTCATCCGTGGCGTTGAGCGCCTGCGGGCCATGCGAGGGCCGATGTCGCTGGGATTGCGAGCCGCCGATGGCACCACGCGCACGGTGCAGGTACTCCCGCAGCCGCCTCAGCGAATGGACGAACTGGGCACGCCCCCCTCGATGCGCCGGGCCGGCTGGCTCGCGGACCTGGGGGCTCCGGCCCTCTACTACATCAACCTGACCTACCAGGTGCTTCCCACGCTCGAGGACTTCAGGAGCGCGCTCACCGAGGCGGAAGAGGCCAGCGGGCTCGTGCTGGACATGCGGGGCTACCCTGGGAACTTCGATGCCACGGAGATCATCCAGCGTCTCAATCCCGCGACGACCTGGTCACCCATCTTCCGCACCTCGGTGTCGCGAGGGCTCGAGGCGCGCGACGTGGATGAGCTCCAGTTCGTTTCTCCGCCCTTGTCCGCGCCCTCCTTCCACGGCCCCATCGTCCTGCTCGTGGGTCCCGCGACGCTCTCCTCCGCGGAGAACCTCTCCATGTACCTGGTGGGCGCCGACCGCGTGACGGTCCTGGGCCGTCAGAGCGCGGGCACCAATGGAAACATCACGCGCCTGTATCTGCCCGGCTACTTCCTGTTCAGCTTCACCGGGATGGAGGTCCTCTATCCGGATCGCTCCGCGTTCCATGGCGTGGGCATCGTTCCGGATATCGAGGTCATCCCCACGGCGGCGGAGCTGGCGGCCGGAAAGGACCCGGAGCTGCTGCGAGCCATCCAGCATCTGCTCCTGAGTCCGTGAGCCATCCGACAGGGCTCCGGGTCTCGCGATGCCGAGGGCTGGTTCATTCATTGCGGATACTCGGTTCCGTGCGACTGAGCACCGCTGTGAGAATTCGCGCCCTGAGGTGTCATCGGCTCCGCTCCGTTCTCGGTCGGGTTTCCTGATGCCGTGCGCCGCATGGTGAGGGACGCGCCTTCGCGAGCAGTGTGCGCCGCGTGCTCGTTGGCGCGGGCGAGCGCATCGTCCGTCACATCGTGAATCGTACCCGTGTTGTGGATGCATCCGTACCGAGCGCGCGATGGCGCCCGGGCATCGCCGCGTGACAGGCGATTGATTGGCCGGGAAGGCCTGGTGAGCGTTGGCGGTCACGCTTCGGTCACGCCTCCCACCCTATCCAGGGGGCGTTGAGGGATGTGTTCGCGCCCGCCACCGAGTTGCTGTCCATCACCCGTTCCGGAGTCGCGAGCGGGGCGCGTTCGTTCGCGCTCACGTCCGCTTTCTACGCATGCCGCCTTTCTCGAGCCCGTTCCCGGGATGTCCCACTGCTTCGTCACCGCGAGCCGCCGCCGACCTCACTCAGGGACGGGGCCGCGAGTTCCAGGCGCGAGGCTCCACGCATGGTCGCCCGCTTCCCTCCGGGTGGGGCGCCCTGCTGTTCCTCGCCGTACTCATGTTGTCGGCGGACGCGCGCGCGGCATGCATCGATGGTGAGCAGCAGGCCTGTCAGTCGAATGGCTGTCTCGGGACGCGGACCTGCGAGCGACTCGCGTGGGGCGACTGCGAATTCAACGGGTCGTCGACGACGTCCTGTTCTGTCTGTGGGCGCTCGGGGAACCAGCTATGTACCGTGGGGCCAGGCCTCGAGGGGGGAGGCTCGCCCATCGCGGGTTCCTGCTCCCAGCGCGGGGAGGAGCGCTGCAACAACTGCGATGACGACGGCGACGGTCTGGTGGATGAGAACGTGTCCAATGACGGTCCGATGGTCGCGGGCGCGTGTCAGAGCAGCAAGGGGTGCACGGGGACGAGCACCTGTACGAACGGCGTGCTCCAGTGTGTCTATCAGACGGGACAGCGCCGCCCCTGTGGCGGCGAGTTCGACGAGGTCTGTGCGAACGCCTCCGCGGCCTGCCTCCCCGACGGCACCTTGGGGGCCTGTCAGCCGCCGGTCCCCGGGGTCGAACTCTGCAATGGGTGTGACGACGACTACGACGGTGTCGTCGACAATCCACCCGGCCAGACGGGCCCGCTGGTCCGCGAGTGTCAAAGCAGCGCGGGGAGCTGCCCCGGCTCCTCCCAGACGTGTGTGAAGGAGTTCGTGGGGGGCTATACGATTCGTTACTGGGGAGCCTGCACGGCTCCCGCCGAGATCTGCAACGGCATGGACGACGACTGCGATGGCAGCGTCGACGAGAGTGACATCTGTCGGCCGGACCAGCAGGTTTGCGCGTGCCAGCCCATGACCTGCGCCCAGCAGGGCAAGAACTGCGGCACCATCGATGACGGTTGTGGCTGGCCCCTGAACTGCGGGACGTGTGTGCCGGGGACGACCTGCGGTGGAGGTGGAACCCCGAACGTCTGCGCGGGCGCCTGCACTCCGCTGACCCAGGAACAAGCTTGCCAGGGGAAGTGCGGGACGGTTCCGGACGGCTGCAATGGCTTCTATTCGTGTGGTGGGTGCAACAGCCCCCAGACCTGCGGTGGAGGAGGCACCCCCAACGTCTGTGGTTGTTCGCCGACGCCCTATGCCACGGCTTGCGCGGGGAAGAACTGCGGGTCGGTCCCGGATAACTGCGGAGGCACCTATACCTGTGGCTCCACGGGGACCTGTACGCCGCCCCAGACGTGCGGAGGAGGCGGGGCACCCAACGTGTGTGGCTGCACCATCATCCCGAAGGCGACCGCCTGCGCGGGGAAGAACTGCGGCCTCGTGAGCAATGGTTGCGGTGGAACGCACGACTGCGGGACCTGCTCGGGTGTGAATAGCTGTGGCGGTGGTGGGGCACCCAATGTCTGTGGCTGCACGCCCCTGACCAAGGCGGAGGCTTGTGAGGAGCAGGAGTGCGGCAGCGCCTCCAACGGGTGTGGCGGCTCCATGAGCTGTGGAACCTGCATCGGCGGAACGACCTGCAAGGGCGGCATCTGCGAGGGCAATCCAGGGAGCTTGTCGGAGTTCCCGGTCTCTCGATGACGGGGCGGGGCGTCATCCGATGGCGCCTCTCCCACTGACAACTTTCGCGTAGGGGCTGGCCCGAGCCGGGTCGGCCCTTGATTCCAGGTGACGGTATGAAGCGCACGTTCTCCGTGCTGACGTTGGTCGTGTATTTCTCGCAGTGGGTGGTCTCTTGCGGCCCCGCAACGCATGACGGCGGGGATGGGGATGAACGCAGGGAGGTGCCGTGGTCGAAGCTGAGCGGCGAGGATGAGCTTCCGGCGCGGCTCGATGTGCTCGTCCCCTCGGAGGTGGATGGAGAAGGCTTCGTGCCCGGTGCGGTGCCAGGGAAGCTCTCGGTCTCCGACGACGGAGCGGCGACCTATGACGTCCCGCTCTGGGTTCCGCCGGGCCGCGCGGGCGTCCAGCCGGCGCTCTCGCTCAACTACAACAGTCGGGGAGGAAATGGCTTCCTCGGCGTGGGCTGGAGTCTCAGCGGCCTGTCGCAGATTGCCCGCTGCAACAAGACCCTGGCCCAGGATGGGATGACCGCTCCGGTCCGCTTCGATGCGACGGACGCCTTGTGTGTGGATGGCCGGCGCCTGATCCAGACCGGATCGACGGGCGCGGGCGAGAAGACCTATACGACGGAGTTCGAGGAGTTCTCGCACATCGTGGAACGAGCGGCGGACGCGAAGGGGCCGCTCTGGTTCGAGGTCTATCTCAAGAACGGGATGGTGCTGGAGTACGGCAGGACCACGGACTCCAGGCTCGAGGGCTTCCGGATGTATTTCAAGCCGGCGACGAGCAACGCCTCGGATGCGACCGTCGTGGGAGATCACGCCTCCCAGGCGGTGCGGTATGGCTGGTCGATCTCCAGGGCCAGGGACCGCTTCGGCAACTACATGGATTATGGCTACCGGCAGCGGGTCCACGGAAACGCCAGCGAGGGCTATGCCTATGAGCAACTGCCTTCGAGCATCCGCTACACGGGGACCACGACGTCTGAGGCGAATGTCACCACCCCTCTGCGCGAGGTGAGCTTCCGCTACGACGAGAACAACGACCGCCGCGATGTCCTGGAGCGGTTCGTGTCGGGCTTCAAGGTGGTCACCCGGAAGGTGCTGAAGGACGTCGTGATGTACGGCCCCGTGGGGGACGAACAGCCCACCGCGCTGAAGTTGTATTGCTTCAAATATCGCAACGACAGCGTCTCCGGACGCAGCCTGCTTTCGTCGATATCGGAGTGTGATGCGTTCAGAGCCTGCAAGCGCCCGACCGTCTTCACCTGGGAGTTGGGGACGCCAGGGACGGGGCGCGTCCCCGTCGTGTCCGGGAGTGATCCGAACTTCGAGCGGATCGCGCTCCCTACCGTGACTCCCTTCATCAATGCTTCGGCCAGCGCATTGGACGAAGAAGGGTTCCGTGCGGCTCCGGACCTGTGGACGCTCCAGACCCTGGACGTCAATGGAGACGGACGCGATGACCTCCTGTATCGACACACGCCGGCGGACAGCAACGGGAAGCTCCTGAAGCCGGTGTGGTATCTCAAGCTCAACGTGGACGGCAGATCCTTCGGGCCCTCCTTGGCGCTGAGCTCGCTCCCCGTACCGAAATCCGGAGACAACGCCGACGACCTGCGCACGGTCGACCTCAACAATGATGGGAAGGTCGACGTGGTGGGGCTGTCCCTGGCGAACACGGACCCTGGGGATCCCGCGAACGGCGCCTATGTCTCCTATCTGTCCAACGGCAGTGGGTTCACGGCGGTCCAGAGCGACACCTATGACCTCTGGTTCGACCTCGATGCGCCCACGCGTGTTCCCGCCATGCACCTGGCGGACCTCCATGGAGACGGCCTCCCGGACGCGGTGCGGAGCCTGACGCGTGGCTCGAGTTCCAGCCCGTTCCCGTACGAGTGGGGTGTCATGGCGGCGCAGCCCGTCGGGTCGTCAGCGCCGGTGTTCTCGACGCCGCCGCAGCGGACGGGCGTCGGCGCCGGGCTGGACCACGCGGGATACTCGGTCGATGTCGATGGAGATGGGGCGACCGAGGTGCTGGTGCGTGAGCCCGCGGCGGGTTCGCCAGACGGCTTCTCCCGCTTCCTCGTGGCGGTGGGCGTGACGTCCAACGGAAGCGTGGGCAAGAAGCTCACCACGACGCTGTCGACGGCGATGGTGCCCAACAGCACCCAGCCCACGCTCATCTACCGGCAGCACTGGTTCATGGACATCAACGGCGATGGGCTGCCCGACTCGGTCAGCGCCAGGCGGCAGCGCCAGGGGCAGGAGGGCGGGAACATCGAGATCGCCATCAACACCGGCAACGGCTTCGCGCCGCCGGTGACGCAGGCGCTGCCGGCGGGGGCAGAGGTCAGCTTCTCCCGCGTCAGCTCGGCGCACCGCTTCGTGGATGTGGGCGTCCGGGTCATCGACTTCAACCTGGATGGCAAGCAAGACCTCCTGCTCACCGACCACGGGCTGGGCGTGGGGCGGCGCGACTCGCACGTCCTCCTGCAATCCACCGGGACGGGCTTCGTCGTACTCCCCCTGGACATCCCCATTGGCCATACGCCTGGGATGGGGAACGTCATCAGCGCGAGTGTCCACAGCCCCGCGCTGCAATCCCTCAAGGGCTCGGGATGGGGCATGAAGTTCACCCAGCTGCTCGACGCCAACGGGGATGGGTTGACCGACATCATCCAGATGGAGGCCGGCCAGCTCGTCCTCTACCTGCGCAACGCGTACAAACCCGACGTGTTGAAGGCGGTCGAGGATGGGCTGAAGAACCGGGCCTCCGTGACCTACGAGGCGACCACGTTTGCTTCGGCGGGGACCGTCGCGAATCATCACACTCCCGGGACCTGTACCTATCCGCTGTCCTGCAATCTCCGAGGGCAATGGCTGGTCTCCCGCCATACCGAGAGTGGCCGGGACGGCTATCCCCGAACCTTCGAATATACGTATGAGGGGGGCCGCACGGACTTGAAGGGGCGCGGGTGGCTCGGGTTCTCCAGCCGCACGGTCACCGACGCGCTGGCCTCCCGCCGCACGACCACCCGGTACCACAATGATGGGTACTTCGCGGGCTTCTATGCCGAGGCCCACCGCCCCTACGAAGAACTCACCGAGGTGACCACGCGCACGGCCGTGGTCGACACGTTCCGGCGCACGTTCGAATACGGCGTGCAGTACAGGCACGGGAACAAGGTGGTGTTCCCCTACATCTCGAAGGTCACGAACTACGAGCGGGACGGGTTCATTGGCCAGTTCCGCCAGCTGGAATCGGTGAACCAGTACGACGCCTACGGAAACCAGACCGTCCACGAGGAGTTCTCGGTCACGGATGGGAACAGGGTGGTGACGACCTCCACGTATGACAATTATCCAGGCGGCGACACGCACCTGCTGGGCCTGCTGCGACGCCAGGTCACGACGAGCGAACCCGGGGGCGGCGGGGCGCCGGTCTCTCGGACGCGCGAGTATCGGTACTGCGATGGCAGCGGCTGTCAGCCGATGTCGCACCGGCCACGCCGGATCATCGTCGAGCCGGACGCGGCGCCCCCGGAGCGGGATGACGTCTGGTCTGAGACTGTCATCACCTACAACGGCCTGGGGTTGCCCACCCAGACCGTGAGCACGGACGCCGCTGGCCGGACACGCAAGACGGAGTTCCATTACGACGCCTTCGAGAGGATGTTCCTGTCCGCTCGAATCGCCCATCCGACCACGGCTTCCGCGGGACCGGTGCTGCGGGAGGACTACGCCTACCTGAGAGGCTTCGGCTCGAGGGCCGAGGTGGAGGACGTGAACGGCGTCCGGACGCGGTGGTACTACGACGGATTCGGACGGCTGCGCGCGGAGGACGGGCCCACCGCGGGCGACTCCATCTACAGCTATTCGGAGGAGGAGGGCCGCCCGCTCGTGACCCACCGTGAGGTGGATGTCGCGAGCTGCGGAGTCGTGGCGTCCACGCTGAATCTCTCGGCCTGCGTTCGCAACGGCGACGAGTCGCAGATCCGCTATGACTCGATGGGGAGACCCGTCCAGAGCCGGACGCGTGCGTTCGACGGGAGCTGGTCGTTCGTCGACACGCGTTACGACTCCCTGGGACACGTGGAGCGCGTGTCCATGCCCCGGTCGGAGCAGGGCGCCGTCAATTACAGGCGGTTCGAGTATGACAATCGCGGGCGTGTGCTCTTCGTGCGAAATCCGGATGGGACGTTCCAGGAGCATGCCTATTCGGGCTGGGTGACGTACACGTGGGATGAGAAGCGCAACATGAGCCTCATATGGCGGGACGCCCTGGGCCGGATCGTGCAGACCGCCGACCGCACTGGCTCCGCGAACGTCCAGACGAACTACACCTATGGCGCGTTCAATCTCCCGGCGACCATCGTCGACGCCGCGGGCAACGAGGTGAGGTTCACCTACGACCGCCTGGGGCGGCGCACCCTGCTCGAGGATCCGGATGTGGGCAGCCGAACGACCGCCTATACGGCCTTCGGGGACGTCCGCCAGATGACGGATGGAAAGGGGAACACCCTTACCCAGGTACATGATGGGGTGGGTCGACTGCTCAGCGTGACGAATCAGCCTCCAGCGGGGGCGGCAGCGCAGGTGTCGACCTATGTCTGGGACACCGCGGCGAATGGATTGGGACAGCTCCATTCGACCCTGTCACCGGATGGCGTCGGGCAGGTCTACGAGTACGACGCGCTCGGGCGGCGAATCCATGAGCGGTGGAACATCCAGGGGCAGGAGTACCGGCTGAGCTCCACCTACGACGCGCAGGGGCGGCTCCAGACGCTGGGGTATCCCGAGGTGCCGGGACGCGCGCGCATGGGCGTTCTGTACAACTACACCGCCTATGGGCAGGTCCAGTCGCTGCAGGACGTCAACACGGGGCAGGTCTACTGGCAGACGACGTCTCGGAGCGCCTCGGGGTTGTTGACCGGGGAGCTCTTCGGCAACGGCGTGTCGTCGATCCGCCGCTATGACGGCGTGGGGCAACTGCGCTTCATCGACACCACGGGACCGATGGGGCCCGTGCAGCAACTGACGTACGACTATGAAGCCAATGGCAACCTGCGCAACCGCATCGACCGGCTGACGCAGGTGGCGGAGGACTTCCAGTACGACCACCTGGACCGTCTCAAGACCTGGAAGGTCAACAAGGGCTGCAACGAAGCCACCTTCCAGTACGACTACGACGACATCGGGAATCTCACGTACCGCTCCTCGAAGTTGGGGAGTACGAGCCAGGCGCCGTTCGAGGAGGTGGCGTACGGCTATGGCGCTGGCGCCGCGGGACCCCACGCGGTGACGAGCGTGGGCGGCGACCTCTATGCCTACGACGGCAATGGCAACCTCGAACGATGGCAGCGCCAGGGCGGCGCCTTGCGCGAGCTGGAGTACTCCTACTTCAACCTGCCGAAGCGCATCGTCGAGGGGGCGAAGCAGTGGACCTTCGGGTACACCGCTGGCCAGGAGCGGGCGTGGAAGCAGGACAACCAGGGCGCGCTCACCGTCTATGTCGGAGGGGCCTACGAGCGGCGGGTGAAGCCTTCAGGGACCTCTCACGTGTTCTTCGTCAACGCGCCGGGGAGGGTTGTCGCGCAGGTGGAGTGGACCGCGCTGCCAGGCTCGGGGAGCGAGGCGATTTCGTATCTCCACGCGGACCACCTGGGCTCCATTGCTTCCATCACCACCACGGGCGGTGGCGTGGTGGCGCAACAGAAGTACGATCCATTCGGCCTCCGGAAGAACCCGCTCAATCCAGCACTTCCCCTGGCGGGCCCCTCATCCCATGGCGTGCAGCGAGGCTTCACGGGGCACGAAGAGGACGATGACCTGGGACTCGTCGACATGGGCGGGCGTGTCTACGACCCGAAGCTCGCGCGGTTCCTGAGCCCGGATCCGCTGGTCCAGGCGCCCTTCTTCAGCCAGTCGCTCAACCGGTACACGTACGCCTTCAACAACCCCCTGAACTTCATCGACCCCTCTGGGTTCGAGGCGGACATCCCGTACATCGGTATCTCCGCGCGGGTGGGGGAGCCGGGCTTCCGGGAGGATGATCGACGGCCGGCGCCAGAGCCCAGCGTGGCTGAACCCGAGACGCCGTTCGTCCAGCCCGATCCCCACGAGGCCTGGGACATGGGGACCGCGGAGAGCGTCCCCTCGAACGTGGGGGCGGCGGATCAGAACGGCAGTCGTGTCTCGCGGGCGGAGGGCGTGGCCATTGGGGCGGCGGGAGCCGTTGTCGGCGCGGGCCTGGGGTTGGGCGTGACATATGGCGTCGGACTGGCCGCCGGCCTGTTCCCGCCGCTCGGCATCGCCCTCGGCGTGGGCATCGCGGCCTATGGTGTCTACAAGCTCGTGGATGGCGGTGCGGAGGCCCTCTATGACAGCGGCAAACGCATCTGGAACGACGAGGCTTCCGCCTCCGACTACTTCGGGGTCGGGGCCGCGGTGGGAGGGCTCGCCAGTGGGCTGGCCGCGAAGCCGACGTTCGGGGTGGGAAGGGCTCACGGAATGGCCGTCAAGGCCGAGGCGGCCAAGGCCATCCAGCTCGCCACGACCATGGCCCGACTGCCACGGATACGCGCGACCCAGGTGGGGTTGCGTGATCCTGCCAAAGTCGATGCCATCAAGGAGTCGATGCTGCGTGACCCAAAGTTCTTCGACAAAGTGGAGAACGCCATTGGCGCGAGCTATGCCGAAGGAACCCACTACATCCATGAGGGGCATCATCGAATGACCGCGGCCATCGAATTGGCGGCGGAGCAGGGGACCTCGCGTTACGTGGATGAACTCCTCATGACCACGCTCTCCAATCCATACCGGGGTACGACGGTGGTTCCGAATTCGCGCGTCATGCCATTGCGAAACTGGTTCTTCCGTTTCGTCAACAAGCACTTCGAGGGTCGATGAGATGCACCCGGTGTCCTGCGAAGTCTCCGTCGATGCCCTGCGGGACTTCCGCTTCCCCTCCTTCACCCTGCGCGGAGGCCGGAGTGTCGGCCTCGCGCTTCCCGTGGGGTGGGGGGGAGGAAGAGACGCGGTCCATGTCCATGAGCAGCTACGGACGGCGGCGCAATCCGCCCGGCTCGTGGTCGCGCCCTTGTCGTACCTCGCCGAGCGAGACGTCACGAGGTGGGAGCGTTTCGTCAAGACGCGGATCTCCGCCATCATTGCGAAGGTGGCGGGAATGTCATTGGAGGCCGCCCGGGCGATTTGCGAGAGGTGCCGGATACCTCCCGACCAGCTGTTCGCGGATACCCAGCTGACCGAGCGGGTGCTCCTCGACTTCGAGATCTCCGCCTCGTTCGCGGACATCGTCGTCGTGCAGGAGGCTGGGATGGACTATCTCGGCAGGCGACGCCTGGAGGCACATGTCCAGGCGTCGGTCCACGCAGGCCGCTTCGCGGTCCTGGTGCTGTTCTACCCGCGAGCCCTTCCCCCGAAAGAAGGGGACTCGTACCATCCCAAGCTGTGGACCGATGAAGTCTTCTACGGGACCAACGTGCGGATGGCCGACGTGACCTGACCCTCTCCGAGAGGGGGCGTCGCGGAACGAACGCCCCTTCTCGCGAGGTCGGCCTCGGGAGTCCCGCGCCTACTCCTGCTCGTCCTGCTTCGTCAGGCCCCAGTCCTTCAGGCGCTTGAAGAGGGTGGAGCGGGCCACGCCCAGCTCGCGGGCCACGCGCTCGCGGTTGTTGTTGTACCGGCGCAGCGCGGCCTCGACGATCTGCCGCTCGAGCTTCTCCAGCATCTGCTCCAGCGTCATCCCAGGCGGCAGCTCCGGCACCGCGATGCCGGTCTCCTTGTTGATCTCCTGGTCGAAGGACAAATCCCCCGCGTCGATGACGGGCCCCTTGCGGAACAGCAGCGCGCGGTGCACCACGTTGCGCAGCTCGCGGATGTTGCCCGGCCAGGCGTGCCCCTGCAGTCGCTCCACCGCCGCCCCGGAGAAGCGCACCGTCTGCCCCCGGGGCGCGTAGAGCTTCAGGAAGTGCTCCGCCAGCGCGGGCACGTCCCCCTTGCGGCTGCGCAGGGGCGGCAGGTGCAGCGGGATGACGCAGAGGCGGTAGTACAGGTCCTCGCGGAAGGTGCCCTCGCGCGCCGCCGCCAGCAGGTCCACGTTCGTCGCCGCCACCACCCGCACGTCCACGTTGATGGGACGGCTGGCGCCCACGCGCTTGATCTCCCCGCTCTCCAGCGCGCGCAGCAGCTTCGCCTGCAAGTCCAGCGGCAGCTCGCCAATCTCGTCCAGGAAGAGGGTGCCCCCGTCGGCCTCCTCGAAGGCGCCCTTGCGCGCGTTGGCCGCGCCCGTGAACGAACCCTTCTCGTGGCCGAACAGCTCGCTCTCGATGAGCTCCTTGGAGATGGCCGCGCAGTTGACCGGGATGAGCGACCTGTTCGCGCGCGGCGAGCATTCGTGGAGCGCCCGCGCCACCAGCTCCTTGCCCGTGCCGGACTCGCCCAGGATGGTCACCGCCGCCGTGGACGGCGCCACGCGCTCGATGAGGTCCGCCAGCCCCTTCACCGCCGCGTCGTTCCCGATGATGCCGTGGAACGTCGCCACCTCCTTGCGCGCCCCGCTCGCCGCCGCCTCCAGCACCAGCTCCGTCTCGCCCACGCGCAGCGTGGTGGGCAGCGGCACCTCCGCCTCGAACAGGCGCACCGGCCCCAGCCACGTGCCGTTCGTCGAGCGCAGGTCCGTCACCTGGAACAGGCCGTCCCGCCGCGTCACCTTCAGGTGCTTGCTCGACGCGAAGCGGTCCTGCAGCACCAGCTCGCACGACGGGTCCTTGCCCGCCGTGAAGCCCTCGCCGGTGAGCCGGTGCACCGACTCGTTCGGCCCCTGCTTCACCCGCACCTGCGCCGGCAGCCAGCGCGCCGTCGCCGGGTCCCTCGGCTGGATGGACGTGGTGTGGCCCACCTCCGTCGTGACGTCGGAGCCCTCGCCGCCGCCGCTCACCCGGAACACCGCCCGCCACTGGCCCAGCGCCAGGTCCGCGCCGTCCGCCAGCTCGCCCTGGGCCACGCTCTGCCCCGCGACGACGGTGCCCTTGCCGGACAGGTCCTCCACCCGGCAGCGCTCTCCGTCCCACAGCAGGGCCACCTGCTGCCGGCTCACCTCCGGGTCGGGGATGGCCACGTCGCTGTGCTCACCGCGTCCGAGCACCAGCCGTGCCCGGTCCACCCCCACCCTCAACACCTCCTCGCCACGACGGAAAAACACCAGCTCCGGCATCCCCAGCCCTCCTGCGCGGAAAAAACGTTGCGCCCGCGCTTTACACGCCCGGGCGCGCTGCTTTCAACCCCACGCCCGGGCGGGGACGGGCCGCTGGCGCCTACCGGCGCGGCAGGAACGTGGGCCGGTTCAGGAACCCGCCCAGCTTCGCCGCCCGGAACGACGGGTCCTTCTTGTCCGGCGGCAGGATGGTGAGGCCCGCGGCCAGCAGCCCCAGCCGCTTCTGCGCCTCCGGATCCAACCGCAGGTTCACGTCCATCGCCGGCTCGCTGTACTCCAGGCGCTTGCCCAGCTTCAGCGTGCCCGTGGCCAGCAGCTCCACGTCGTCACCCTGCAGCTTCAGCTCCTTCACCGTCCCCAGCCCCTTCTCGAACTGGATGCGGCCTACCAGCCCGCCCAGCGCCACCTGCGGCAGGTCCATGGCCATGGACTGGCCTCCACCCATGGGAATCGACGCCTTGCCGCCCTTGATGATGAGGTTCTGCGTGTCGAGCGACAGCTCGCCGTTGGCCTGGGACAGGTCCGCCTCCGTGCCCTTGCCCTTGGGCACCGACAGCGACAGCACGCCGTTGAGCTCGCCGTCCATGTCCACGCCGGTGAAGGCCGGCAGGTTGCCGCCGCTCGCCTTGAGCTTGCTCAGCTCCGCGCGCACCGTCGTGTCCCCCAGCCACCCCACGGAGGCCGTCACCGTGCCGCCCATGACGGAGGCGCGGACCGCCACGCCCGGCGGGAAGAGGGTGGGGCGCAGCGCCACGCTGTCGAGTACCACCGCCTCGCCCAGCTCCGCCGCGCCCAGCAGGCCGCCCTCGCCGCTCGCCAGCGCCGCCACCGTCTCCGCGCTCAGCGGCTGCGGAGGCTTGCTCAACCGCACGTTCGTCGCGGTGACGCCCGCCAGCCCGGGCCGCAACGACCCGATCCGCACCGCGTACCCCTCCCTGGCCGCCTCCGTGACCAGGCGCGTGCGCACCATGTCGTACGGGAACGTGAACATCAGGCAGAGGACGAAGGCCACGAGCGCGAACGCCCCGTAGCCCAGGTAGACCTTCCAACGCGCCGCCTTGGTGTCCGTGGCCATGACCTATTGCTTCATCCGGTAGGTGGCGACCGTGGTCCACGCAGCCAGCGTGTCCGACGGACGCGGTTCGATGCGCAGGTACTTCACCTTCACCACGCCCGGTCCGCTCTCCACCGTGCGCAGGAAGTCCGTCAGCTTGCGGAGGTCCACGTCGGTGAACGTCAACTCCACCGAGCTCTCCTGGATCTTCCCGTCGCCGATGGGCACGTCGCCCTTGGGCGTCATGTTCGGCACCTGGAGCCCGGCCGCCGTGGCCTTGTCCTCGATGTACGAGATGAGCTGCACGTTGCTGGACGTCAGCTGGTTCTCCACCGACTGACGCGCCGTCTGCGCCTCGCGGTAGCTGGCCGCCAGCGCCTGCACCTCCTGCAGCTTCGCCAGCTTGTCCTGCGTCCGCTTGCGATAGGCGGCGGCGCTGTTGGCGAACGTCGTCACGAGGATGAACACGAGGAACACGGCGACGGCCGCGCCCGCGATGAGCACCATCCGCCGCTCACGGTCGCTCAACCGCTCGAACCTCTGCTGCAACGGCGCGAACGCTTCCTGGAACGTGGCCATGACTAGCTCTCCCCTCCCTCGGTGCCAGGGCACTGCACCTGCACGTCCAGCCGGAACGTCACCTTCTGCCCGTCGCGGCTGCGCTCGACCTTGCCCTGCTTCACGTCCTTGAAGCAGTCGTGGTTGCGCAGGGCGTTGGACAGCGTGTCCACCTGCTTGGAGGAATCCGTCTCACCCTGGAGGATGACGCGCTCGGTGTCGATCTGGATGCGGTCGAACTTCACCGGCAGGTCGTCCGGCACCTTCTGCGTCACCTCCGCCAGGAGGTTCACCGCGGACAGCCTGGGCAGGGCCGCCGCCGGGCTCTCCACGCCCTTGAGCAGGTTGAGCGCGCGGTTGTAGTCCTTCTCGCAGCGGCCCAGGATCTTCTGCGTCGTCTCGCACAGCGCGGCGTCCACCTGGGCCTCGCGCCGCGACAGCACGGAGTTGCGCACCACGCCGAAGGCGATGAACAGCAGCATCAGCGTCACGGCGAACGCGGCCAGCAGCCCGACCTTGTCCTTGACGTAGTCGAAGTCGCCCTTGAAGGCGAACTCGTCCCGGCGATAGTTGAAGCGCGGCGCCCGCGCGCCCGTGGCGTTGCCGCGCAGCGCCAGCGCGTACGCCTGCGCGGCGGAGGGCTGCTCCTCGGTGGGGATGGCCTCCGCCGCGTCCGCCGGCAGCGCGAGCACGCGCGCCGGCAGGTTCAGGTCCTTGGAGAGCTGCTCGGCCAGGCCCGGCATGCGCGCGCTGCCGCCGGTCAACACCAGCGCGCCCACCTGCTGGCGGGTGCGCGCGGTGAAGGACTTCAGCGTGGGGCGCAGCTCGCGCAGCAGGGGCTGGAGGCCCCGCACGAACGCCGCCGCCGCGCGCTCCGCGTCCGGCCCATGCGCCGCGCTGGCCATGGCCCCGTGCTGCTCCTTCCAGTGGTGCGCCTCCGCCAGCGACGTCTGGAACTCCGCGGCCAGGGCCTTGCTCAGGTCCCTGCCGCCTCCAGCGAAGGTGCGCGCGAACTGCACGCCCCGCCCCGGCCGGCCGATGGCCACCGACGTGCGCTCGTGCCCCACGTCCACCACCGCCACCACGCCGCCGTCCGCCGCGCCTCCGTCGAAGAGGCCCGCGGCCTGCTGGAGCAGGTTCTGGTAGGCCAGCCCCGGGTGGGTGACGACGCGCGGGTCCAGCTTCAGCTCGCTCAGCAGCGCCAGCAGCGAGCGCAGCTCCTCCTTGCGCACCACGCCCACCAGCAGGTCGCTGGCCTTGTCCTTGCCGTCCGTGTCCTTCAGGCCCACCACCTGGTAGTCGTAGACCACCTCGGAGATGTCGAAGGGCAGCTGGCCGCCAATCTCGAAGGGCAGCGTCGCCTCGATGCGCTTGGCATCCGAGAACGGCAGGCTCAGCGTGTGGGTGATGAGCGCCGGGCCGGGCAGGGCGATGATGACCTGGTCCGCGTGCCCGGGGGGCAGCTTGCCGAGCAGCTCCTGCACCGCCGCGCGCAGCGTGTCGGCGCGCTCTCCCTCTTGCGCGCGGCGGGCCTCCACGAAGGCGCGGGTGGCGTGTCCTTTCGCCTTCGACTCCAGCACCACGCCCTTCACCGAGTGGCTGCCCAGGTCGAGGCCGAGAATGCGGGCCATGCTATTCCTCTCTCCAGTACAGGAGGACGCCCAGCGCGTTGTCGAGCTGGACCACGGCGGTCAGCGTCTTCTGGACGTTGCCCGCTTCTCCCACGGATTTGATGGTGAACGTCTGACTCTTGTCGCCGACGAGGCGGTTGCCCGCGACGTTGGACTTGACGGCGGGGTTGACGGCGACGCCGGCGCTCTCCACCACGGCGACGAAGTCCTGAACCGACATGCCGAAGAAGTTGAACATGCGCGCCGAGCGGATGCGCGTGATGAGCTCGTTGAGGAACACCGGGTCCTTGAGCCGCGGGTCCGGCCGCGCGGGGTCCGCCACGGACATGATGGCCAGCCCCATCATCACCGGGTCGTCGGTGTTGATGTTGGGCCGTGAGTTGATGCTCGGGTACACCGTGAGCCGGTCCCGGAAGGCCGCCATGAACTGGTCGTTCACCCCGTGGACCCGGTACAGCTCGTCCACGCTGTCGAAGCGCGCGTTCTTCGGCTCGTAGCTGGGCTCGTACCGGCTGTAGGGCGAGCCCTCGTCGGAGAAGCCGTTCTGCAGCGGGTTGACCGGGTCGCTCTGGTTGATGGTGGAGCCGGTCTCGTCGTCGTCCGCCCAGTCCTTGATGGCCAGCATCACGTCCTGGGGGTTGCTGCGCACGCGGTTGGCGTCGTCGCGCTCCCACAGGAACTCGAAGCGCTTGTCGCCCATCATGTCCATCATCCGCAGCGCGGTGGGCAGCGCGTCACCCGCGCCACCCAGCAGCCGGTGCACGTTGAGCTTCTCCTCCTCGTCGGAGATGCTCGCCAGGAAGCAGCCCTCGAACCCGCCGAACGAGCGGCGCGTCATCTGCTCCGACACCGCGCGCGACGCCGGGTCCTCCTCGCCGTCCATCTCGAAGCCCGGGTCCCTCGCCTCGTCCTCGATGGGAGGCGGGCCGTCCTCGTCGGACATGCCCTCGCTCTTCACCAGGCCCTTGAGCAGGTGACAGTCCACGCGCGCCATCCGGTACAGCTGGATGTTGAGCGAGCTGGGCTGCGGGACGTTGCCCTGGTTCTGGTTGCCGCCCAGCAGGCCGCCCAGCAGCGACGCCGGGTTGGGGATGGGCGTCGCGTCCACCTGCTTCTGGAAGCGCAGCAGCAGCCGCGACAGCGCGATGCCCGAGCGCGCCATGTAGTAGGCGCGCACCTCGTCACGCTGGTTGGCCGCCAGCTGCAGGTCCACCCGGCTGTTGTACGCGAACTCGGTGGCGATGACGGTGAGCAGGGCGACGGAGACGATGGCGATGATGAGCGCCACGCCACGCGAGCGCCGGTCGGGCCGGCCCTGGGGGGCCTGGCCTCGCGGGCGGCGTCTGCGTGGCGCCTGCTGGAAGAAGGGCAGGGGCATGGCTCAGTACCTCGGCAGCTCGGTGTTCAACATGATGCGCGCCTGGGTCGTGTAGCGCGCTTCCTTCCCCGTCTCGTCCACGGCGTAGAGGGTGATCCGCACGCGCGTGGGCAGGATGGACTTCTGCTCCGTGCGCCGGGTGTCCCACTCGTCATCCCACTCCTTCTTCTCCGTGTTCCAGTACTCGAACTCCAGCTTCTTCACGCCCTCCAGCAGCACGTCCGTGGTGCCGCCGCGGTCCATCCGCTCGCCGCCCACGTTGGGGTCGACCCGGCGCATCAGGTCCATGCGCCCGCGCGCCGTCTTGTCGGACGTGGGCTCCACGAAGTACTCCACCACCGCCTGGTCGGACTCCTTCACGTCCGTGTACAGCCGCTGGTGCGCGAACGTGGTGAACAAGAGCCGGTCGCTCTCGCCGATGAAGTTGGTGGGCCGGTCCTGCTGGTCCCGGTAGCGCTTCAGGTCGTAGCGGGCGCTGACGAACGCGGAGCCGATCTCCCGCGTCATCCGGTTCATCGCCACGCGCACCTGGCGGTAGCGGTCCGCCTCCGCCTCCACGGAGTCCTTGGCCGCAAGGCCCGACTGGAAGGCCATGGCCACCACCGTGCCCATCAGCGCGGTGATGGCGACGGCCACCATGACCTCCATCAGCGTGAAGCCGCGCGCGCGCCGCATCATCGGTCCCTCCGCGGGAAGCCCGGCAGGCCCGGGAGCTGGGGCCGCACGCCGCCCTGGATGCCGCCGGGGATGAGGCCGTTCTGGCCGCCCGGGCGCTGGCCGCCGTTCATGCGGTTGAGCCACTCCTGGCGGTTCATCAGCGGCTTGCGCGACTGCGGGTGCAGGAACTGGCCGTTGGGGCCGGGGATGGGGTTGGGGACGAGCTGCCCCGTGTCCGGGTCCACCCACTGGTTGTTCGCGCCCGGCGTCTCGCCGCCACCGGCGTTGAGCGCGGAGCCGCCGTTGCGGTCCGAACCCGGCCCGAGCGACACCACGTGCGTCACCAGGTCCACGCTCTCCACCACCGCGCCCTCCTGCCAGTACACGGTGAGGTGCACCTCGCGCACCGTCTGGGTGAGCTGCTGCACCATCTGCGCGAACATGGGCTGCGCCATGCCCATGGCCGCGCCGCCCAGGCCGCCGCCCGCGGGCGTGGGGCCGCCGGACGCGCCGTCCTTGCCGCCGCTGTCGCCCCCGCCGCCGAACAGGCTGGCGATGCCGCTCATCGGGTCGCTCGAGTCGCCGCCCATCGGCAGGTTGAAGATGGCGCCGATGAGCTGGTCCGGCGTCACGCCGTCCAGCTTGGGGGCGATGATGCGGGCCTTCCACTTGAAGTTGGGCCAGCCCTCGTCGGAGAAGTCGCCGGACTCCTCGTCGTCGTCCGCGTTGAAGCCGTCGTCGAAGAGCTTCTGCTCCACGTCCGTCATCTTCGAGCGCGCCAGCAGCGACGCCACGGTGAGGCGCTTGGTGTAGACGTGGTTGTTCACCGCGCCCGCGTTGAGGTCGAAGATGGCCATCAACGCCAGGCCGAGGATGGCCAGCGCGACGACGACCTCCAGCAGCGTGAAGCCTCCATTGCGTCTCATCGCGGCACCTCCAGCGCCTCGCCCGCGATGTTCACCTTGCCGGTCAGGGGGGACACGTCCAGCGTCCAGGTGTTGTCGCCCTGGGTCAGGTAGACGTAGGCCTTCTCCGTGTAGCCCTGCGGGAAGAAGTACAGGTAGGCCACGCCGCTCTCCACCGGCTCCTTCTGCTGCCGCGTCCACACCGACACGCGCACGTCGGACGGGAGGTCGCGGGTGGGCACCTCCTCCGAGGTGAACGAGGAGAAGCGCGCCGCGCTCTCCACGCGCAGCTTCTCGCTCTCCATCAGCTCGTCGGTGGTCTGCGTGGCGCCGCCGGAGGCGATGAAGCTGCGCTCCTCCTGGTCGCCCACGCGGCGCGAGCGGCGGGACTGCTCGCGGTCGCGGTTCTCGTCGCGCAGCGCCGCGTCCCGATCCCTCGAGGTGGTGACGGCGCTCTCCGCGCACTCCGCATGGTAGCGCGTGGCCTTCTCCTCCTTGCCTTCCGGAATCTCGAACACCAGCCGGCACGTCTTGCCGCGCAGCGCCGCCGAGTCGTAGAGCGAGCGGATGGTGCCCGCCAGCTCCGCCGCCGCGCCCTTGGCCTTCGCGCCGGTGATGGTGCCGATGCCCATCACCGCCGCGGAGAACAGCAGCGCGACGATGATGAGCGCGATGGAGATTTCGATGAGCGTCAGGCCCCGCGCCGCCCGGTGGGACGGGCGACGGCGTGGCGCGCGGGTCTTCGTCATGGCTGCCCCCAGTCTGCCAGGACGCCTCCACTGCTCAGGTCCGCGTCCGCGCCCTGTCCGCCCTTCTTGCCGTCCGCCCCGTAGGAGACGACCGCGCCGTTCTGCCCGTCCATCCAGTAGACGTACGGGTGGCCCCAGGGGTCCAGCGGCACCGCTTCGATGAGGCGCGCCTCGATGAGCGGCGTGAAGGCCTCTTCCCTGGACGGGAAGCGGCCCATGAGCCGGTGGTGCGCCTTGAACAGCCCCTCCAGCCGGCGGATCTCCGTCCGGGCCCGGCGCTGCTCGGGCGAGAGGGAGCGGTCCTCGGTCACGTACACCAGCCCGAAGGCCAGGCCCGTGGCGACCAGGAAGACGGTCGCCAGGATGAGCTTGCCGAGCGCGCGGGGACGGGCCGGGGTGGCCCCCGTGGACGAGGGCGGCTGGGATGGCGTGGAGGCGTGCTCGTTCATACCCGAAGCCCTGTCAACAGGTGGGGCGCGCTAGTTCTTCACTTGTTGGCGGCTGCCGCGTCCGCGGAGGAGATGTCCGCGTCGTTGCCCTCGCCGCCCGCGGTGCCGTCCGCGCCGTAGGAGATGATGACCGGCTTGCCGCCCTCGTTGAGGTACACGTAGTCGTTGTTCCACGGGTCCTTGGGCAGCGTCTCCAGCGCCTGCACCTCCACCAGCCCGTTGAGGCCCGTGGCGGTGTCCGGGTACTTGCCCTTCTTCGTGTAGTAGAGCTTCAGCGCGCTCTGGATGTTCTTGATGTCCAGCGAGGCGCGGTCCCTGCGGGCCGCCTCGAGCTGCGGAATCACCGCCACGCCCACGGCGGCGGCGATGAGGCCGAGGATGGTGATGACCACCATGATCTCGATGAGGGTCATGCCCCGGCGGCTGCGGCGGCGCTGCTGCTTCTTGTTCGTCGTCTGGCTCATGTCTCTTCTCACCTTGCTGGGGTGACTTTCTGGCAAGCCACCTCTGGAGATTCGTGTCTTCCTGTCAGGGCGCCTGGCGTCCGTCCACCGCGCCCGCTGGCGTCGGATGCGCCCGGGGCCCGTACAGTCGGGCCCCCACCGTCACCAGCGCCGCCGCCACGGCGATCATCGCCGCGAGCGTCAGCCTCTGGATCCAACGGTCGAGGGAGTCGTTCATCATTCCGTCGCACCTTTAGCGGATGGCCGAATTCACCTGGAGGATCGGCATCAGGATGGAGAGCGCGACGAATGCAATCACCGCGCCCATCGCCACGATGAGCAGGGGCTCCAGGAGCGACGTCAGCGCGCCGATGCGCACGTTCACCTGCGTCTCGTAGTTGTCCGCGACGTTGGTGAGCATGTCCTCCAGCTGGCCGGAGCGCTCGCCGATGGCGACCATGTGGTACACCAGCGGCGGGAACTCCCCGGAGCGCTTGAGCGGGGTGGCGATGCTCTCGCCCTCGCGGATGGAGTCGCGGGCGTTCTCCACGACCTCCGCCAGGACGCTGTTGGTCATGATGGCCTTGACGATGTCCATGGCCGCCAGCAGGGGGACGCCGCTCTTGAGCAGGGTGGAGAGCGTGCGGGCGAAGCGGGAGATGGCCAGCAGGCGCACCAGGTTGCCCACCACCGGGGCCTTGAGGACGAAGCGGTCCCACTTGGGCTTGCCCTTGGCGCTCTTGGTCCAGCGCACGAACAGCCAGACCCCCAGCGCCATCAGCGGGACGACGGCCCACCACCAGTTCTGGAAGAAGTTGCTGGAGGCGATGAGCAGCCGCGTGTTGAGCGGGAGCGTCTGCTTCATCGTCTCGAAGATCTTCGTCACCTTCGGCACCACGAAGACCATGAGGGCCACGAGGATGCCGCCGCCCACCACCATCATGATGGCGGGGTAGAGCATGGTGCTGAGGATCTTCTGCTGGAGCCGGGCCTGGTTCTCCGTGAAGTCCGCCAGGCGCGTGAGCACCGCGTCGAGCGCGCCGGACGCCTCGCCCGCGCGCACCATGTTGACGTAGATGGCGGGGAAGATCTTCGGGTGCTGGCCCATGGCGTCCGCGAGCGAGGAGCCCTCGTTGACGCGCTGCTTGATGTCGGACAGGGCGCGCTTGAAGCGCTCCTTCTCCACCTGGTCGACCAGGGCGGAGAGCGACTCCACGAGCGTGACGCCCGCGCCCAGGAGCGTGGACAGCTGCCGGGTGAAGATGGCGACGTCGTCCGTGTTGACGCGGCCCCGGCCCAGCTTGCGCAGGTCGATGTCGCGCGCCACCAGCGCCGCGTTGGCGCCCTTGGCGACCGCGCCGCGGCTGCCCTCGGCCTGCGCCAGCACGTCCGTGAGGAAGATGCCGTCGGCGCGCAGCTTGGAGCGCAGCGTCTTGGGGGAGTCCGCTTCCAGCAGGCCCTTGACCTGCTTCCCGGCGGTGTTGAGACCTCTGTACTCGAAGACCGGCATGGCTCGGTGACCCCGGCCCCTCCCAGGGAGGAGCGAACGGTTACATGTCCTCCTGGGTGATGCTCAGGACCTCGGCGATGGTCGTCTCGCCCAGGGCCACCTTGCGCGCGCCGTCCTCGAGCAGCGTCGTCATGCCCTTGGACATGGCGGACTTCTTGATGGTGGAGGCGTCCACGTTCTTGAGCACCAGCTGGCGCACGTCGTCGTCCACCGGCAGGAACTCGTAGATGCCCGTGCGGCCGCGGTAGCCGTTGCGGTTGCAGGACGGGCAGCCGGTCGCCTTGTAGATGCGCGTCGTGCCGTAACGCTCCTTGAAGGACGCGCGCGAGTGGCTCAGCTCCTTGAGCTCCGCGTCCGTGGGCTCGTAGGCCACGCGGCAGTCCGGGCACACCCGGCGCACCAGGCGCTGGGCGAGGATGCCGGTGAGCGACGAGGCCACGAGGAAGGGCTCCACGCCCATGTCCACCAGACGGGTGACGGCGCCCGCGGCGTCGTTGGTGTGCACCGTGGAGAGCACCAGGTGGCCCGTCAGCGACGCCTGGATGGCGATTTCGGCCGTCTCCTTGTCGCGGATCTCACCCACCATGATGACGTCCGGGTCCTGGCGGAGGAAGGCGCGCAGGCCCTGGGCGAAGGTGAGGTCGATCTTCGGGTTGATGGCCATCTGGCCAATGCCCTTGAGCTGGTACTCGACCGGGTCCTCGACGGTGAGGATGTTGAGGTCCGGGGTGTTGATCTTCGACAGCGCGCCGTAGAGCGTCGTCGTCTTGCCGGAGCCCGTGGGGCCGGTGACGAGCACGATGCCGTGCGAGCGCTTGATGACGGCCTCCATCGCCTGGAGCGTCTGCTGGCCCATGCCGATCTCGGCCAGGTCCAGCAGCGTGGCCGACTTGTCCAACAGGCGCATGACGATGCGCTCCCCGTTGGTCGTGGGGATGGTGGACAGACGGATGTCGATGTCGCGGCCGGCCAGCTTGATGCGGATGCGGCCGTCCTGCGGCAGGCGCTTCTCGGCGATGTTGAGCTGCCCCATCACCTTCACGCGGCTGACGATGGCGTTCTGGTAGCGCTTGGGCGGCTTGATGACCTCCTGGAGCACGCCGTCCACGCGGAAGCGCACGAGCAGCTCGCGCTCCATGGGCTCGATGTGGATGTCGCTCGCGCGCTCCTTGGCGGCGCGGAACAGCACGGAGTTCACCAGCCGGATGACCGGCGCCTCGTCGTCCACGTCGAGCAGGTCCTGCGGCTCGTCCAGTTCGTGGGCGATGCTGTCCAGGTCCTGCGTCTCCATCTCGTCCACCAGTTGCTCGGCTTCGTTGACCGAGCGGTCGTAGACGCTGTTGATGGCGTCGACGATGGTGGACTCCAGCGCGAGCCGGGGGCTGATGCTCTGCCCCAGCAGCAGCCGCGCGTGGTCCATGGCGGAGGTGTCCAGCGGATCCGCCACCGCCACGACGATGGTGTCGCCCTCCATCGACAGGGGCAGCACGTGCGCCTGCTTGGCGAAGTTGATGGGGATGCGCTTGACCAGCTCCGCGTCGACCTCCTCCGTGAAGATGCGCGCCAGGTAGGGCAGGTCGAGCTGGTGACCGAGCGCCTTGGCCACGTCCTCGGCGCCGACCGCCTTCATCCCCACCAGCACCTCGCCGATGCGCCCACCCTTCTCCTGCTGGGAGGCGAGCGCCTCCTGGAGCTTCTCCTCGGTGAGCGAGGGGACGATGGCGCGCAGGATCTCCCCCAGCGGCCTTCCACACAGGAAGGCCTGGCCGTGGGAGACGAGCTGGGTGGCGTCGTTCCGGACGGGGGCCGCGTCGGTCGCGGCGGAGGTGAGGGAGGGGTCGGCGGTCACGTTCATGGCTTCTGGTTCCCGGACTCGGGCTGGATGCGCAGGCGCTCGGGCGACTCGTCCCCGGAGGACTCCGGAGCCGGCGTCTCGGGCGCCGGGGACGTCCCGGTCGCGGGGGTGGACTCTTCTGAACCCGCGGGGGGCGGCGCCACTTCCCTCACGGGAGGCTCGGACCGCGGGGCGGCCGGGGGCTGCGGGGCCGGAGCGGGGGCGGAGCGGCCGGACGAGGGGGCGATGACCCGCTCGCCCTGCACGCCGGGGCCGCCGTTCTCCACGCGCTGGCGCTCGCGCAGCACCGCCTGGTTCATGCGGCCCAGCGGGCCCGGCTTGCGGCTGAAGTCCACCGCCACGTCGTGGCCCGGCACCTGGCCGTAGAACTGCTCCACGAACTGCTGACGCTCCTTCATCTTGCGCTCGAAGATGACGCGGAAGTCCTCCGGGCCCCGGATGATGTACGGCGTCAGGAACAGCAGCAGGTTCGTCTTCGTCTTGCGGCGCGAGGTGTCGCGGAAGAAGTTCCCGATGATGGGGATGTCACCCAGGATGGGCACCTTGTTGACGGACTCGATGGTGCGGTCCTGCATGATGCCGCCCAGCACCACCGTCTCCTGGTCCTTGGCGATGACCGTCGTCTTCGCGCTGCGCTTGCTGGTGGTGGGGCCGAGCACCGGGTCGTTGGAGGCGATCTCCTCCGTCTGCTCGGTGATGACCATGCGGATGTAGTCGCTGTCGTTGATCTGCGGCTTGACGGTCAGCTTCAGCTCCACGTTCTGGCGCTGGATGGGCGCGTACAGCGAGCTGAGGCCGCCCAGGCCGCCGAGCAGGGAGTTCACGCCGGCGGTCCCCGTGCCGCCCACGGTGGCGCCGAGCGACGACGGGTTGAAGCCGGACTGGAAGGGCACGTTCTGGCCCACCGTGATTTCGGCCTCCTCGTTGTCGCTGGTGAGGATGTGCGGGGTGGACAGCACGTTGACGTCGGAGCTCTGCTGCATGGCGTGCAGCACCACGCCGAAGGCGGGGATGTCCAGGCCCAGCTTCTCCAGCGCGGGGATGACGGGGCCCTGGATGCCGGCGAGGAAGCCGCCGAACTGCGCCAGGTTGCCCAGGCTCAGCGAGGGCGGCAGGCCGGTGCCGCCGTTGTTGGTGCCCACCAGGCCCGGCACCGGACCCTCGCTCGAGTTGAGCGAGAAGCCGCTGTGCAGGTTGATGCCGAACTCGGCGTTGCGGTCCAGGTTCACCTCCATGATGACGGCCTCCACGAACACCTGGCGGCGGGGCGCGTCGAGCTGCTGGATGACCTGGACGATGTTCTTGTAGTCCGCCTGGCTGGCGACGATGACGAGCGAGTTGGTGCCCTTGTCCGCGGAGATCTTCACCTCGCCGCTGAACAGCTCCGCCGCCTGGGTGCCAGCGCCGGGGCGGGGCACGCCGGGCGCGGGGTTGGGCGTGTTCGGGCGCGGGCGGTTGGCGGTGCCCTGCGCGAGCGACTGGAGCGTGCTGGCCAGCTCCTCCGCGTTGGCGTTCTCCAGGTAGTAGACGTTGATGCGGCCGCTGGTCCCGGAGGGGATGTCGATCTGCGCGACGATGTCCTGGATGCGGTCGAACGCGGCGGGGCTGGCGACGATGATGAGCTTGTTGGTGCGCTCGTCCGGGATGATCTGCGACAGCGTCACCGGGCCGCCGCTGCCCTCCTGTCCGCCGATGGCGGGCTGGGCGGCCTCGCCGCCGGGCGCGCCCTGGGCGGCGGGCGGGACGCCCTGGGTGAAGGTGCCGGGGCGCTGGCCGGGGCGCGAACCCTTGGATTCGAACAGGCGCTGCACCGTGTTGGCCACCTCCTGGGCGGAGGCGTACTGCACCTGGATGACGCGCAGCTCGTCGCTGGCGGCGCGCGTGTCGAGCTGGTCGATGAGGCGCTCCAGGCGGTGGATGTTGGAGCCCACGTCGTTGACGATGATGGTGTCCGGCGGGTACGGAATCGTGTCGCCGTCCTTGGACACCAGCTGCTGGAGCACGCCGCGCAGCGGCTCCACCTCCACGTTGCGGATGCGGAACAGCTTGGTCACCATCTGCTCGTTGGTGGTGTAGGGCTGGCCCGGCTCGACGATGGTGGGGATGGGGTTCTGCTTCGCCGAGCGCTTGTCGACGATCTTCATGAACCGGCCGTACTGGTAGACGGCGAGCCCGTTGGCGTCGAGCGAGGCGAGGAACGCGGAGTAGAACGCGTCCGCGTCCACCTCCACGCGGCCGTTCTCCGGGCCGATGATGGAGATCTTCCCGCGCACGTTCTCCGGGAGGATGAAGGTGCGGCACGTCGCGTCCGCCACCGTCTGGACGAGCTTCTCGATCTCCACCTTGTCGAAATAGATGCCGTAGCGCGCGTTGCGCCGGGCCTCCTCGCAGGTGGGCGTGCGGCGCGGACCCTGGTTGGCCTCCTCGACGGAGCCGGCGGGCGGGGACGACGGGGTGATGGTCCGCTCACCCGGGGTGGATGAGCCGGGCGGAGGAGGGCGGCGCTGGGCCTGCGCGGGGACGGCGAGCGCGAGGCACAAGCAGAGCATCCAGGACGGGAGCGTCTTCATGGAGGAGCGGGCGCGACGTGGGGTTAGCGGACGTTGTACGACTTGCGGATCGGCGCTCCGTTGCGCTCGATCTCGATCTCGATGCGGGCGGCGTCCTTCATCTTCGAATAGACCTCCAGCGCCTTCTCCGGGCTGTTGAGGTCGAATCCGTTGATGCGGCGGATGACGTCGCCGTTCTGGACGCCGATCTTCGAATAGATGGAGTCGGGGCGGATGGAGAAGAGCTTGAAGCCCACGGCCTGGCCGTCCTTGAAGGCGGGGACGATGCGCGCCTGCATGGCCACGTCGTTGAGGTTGTTGAGCGTCTTGTCGATCTCCGCCCGGGGGACCTCGTACTCGTTCTCGCCGGTGGCGCGGATGCCGCTGGCGTTGCCCGGCGGCGCGGTGTTCGCCTGGGCCACCGGCGGCGAGGGCGGGGTGAAGGCCTGGGCGCCGTCACCCGGCTGCCCGTCGATGAACTCGCGGCGGCCGTTGTTGAGCACGATGACGCGCTCGCGCTCGATGGTCTCCACCGTGGCGCCCTGGATGTTGTTGCCCACCATGTACGTCTGCGAGCGCTGGGTCACCATGTCCTGGATGGACGCGAAGGACCAGTCCGGGTTGGCGGCCACCAGCGTGCCGAGCAGCTTCACCCGCAGGCCACTCTTCACCGGCGCGGCGTTCGGGTCCACGGTGGGGGTGGTCGGCTCCTTCACCGCGACTTCCGGCTCCGGAATCTTGATGCCGGTCACCCGGGACAGCTCGTTCATGTCCGGCAGCGCGGCCGCCTGCTCGTGTCGCGGAGTCGAGGGGACACGCGCCGCCGTCCCAGCGGTCGGGACCGGGGAGATGGAGGACTCGACGAACAGGTTCACCGTCTTCGCCGCCAGCAGCGCGACGAGGAGGATGAACAGCAGGTTCACCGTCCAGAAGTATTTGCGAAAGAAGAGTTCCATCACGCTTCCCAGAAGAAAGCCGGACCCGGGGAGAGCAAGGCAGGTGCCACCGCCCGGGCCAGACAGGCCATCCTCGGGGGACGGCCAAGCACTCGAAATTATTCCGGAATGAAGGACGTCGGCGGGCAGGGGAGCAGGGGGCGCCGGCGCGTGGGACAAATTGTCAAAGCCGGGCGGGGGCTGGTGTGACGCCCTGTCAGTCGTCCGAGCCGGCGGGGGCCTCCGGGCTGGAGGACTGTTCGCGCTCGAGCTTGCGGTAGATGGTCCGCGCGGCGATGCCCAGCAGGCGCGCGGCCAGCGTCTTGTCGCCCTTGGTGTGGCGCAGCGTTTCGTGGATCACCCTGCGCTCCACCTCCTCCATGGGCGTGCCGATGGGGATGACCAGCTGGCTGGCGGCGCCGAGCGGGCCCTTGCGCACGGATTCGGGCAGGTCGCTGGCCTCCAGCACCTCGCCCCGCGCCAGCACCACCGCGCGCTCGACGGCGTGCTCGAGCTCCCGCACGTTGCCGGGCCAGGCGTAGTTCTCCAGCGTCTGGAGCGCCTCCGGGGAGAAGCCGCGCAGGGCCTTGCCGTTCTTGGCGGCGAAGCGGCGCAGGAACGCGTCCGCCAGGAGCGGGATGTCCTCGCGGCGCGAGGCCAGCGCGGGCACGCGGATCTCCACCACGTTGAGCCGGTAGTAGAGGTCCTCCCGGAAGCGCCCCTCCGCGACCTCCTTCTGCAAGTCCTTGTTGGTGGCGGCCACCAGCCGCACGTCCACCTTCACCGTCTGGGTGCCGCCCAGCCGCTCGATTTCGCCCTCGGCCAGCGCGCGCAGGAGCTTCACCTGCGCGGGCAGCGGCATCTCGCCCACCTCGTCGAGGAAGAGGGTGCCGCCGTGGGCGCGCTCGAAGCGGCCCTCGCGGCGGGCCACCGCGCCGGTGAAGGCGCCGCGCTCCACGCCGAACAGCTCCGCCTCCAGGATGTTCTCCGGCAGCGCGCCGCAGTTGACGGCGACGAACGGGCCCTTGGCCCGCTGCGAATATTCGTGCACCGAGCGCGCCGCCAGCTCCTTGCCCGTGCCGGACTCGCCCAGCAGCAGCACCGTGGCGGTGGAGGGCGCGGCCTGGCGGATGGTGTCCAGCATGGCGCGGAAGGCGGGGGACTGGCCCACCATGGTGCGCCCGCCCGCGGCGCTCATCTCCGCCAGCTTCGCCTTGAGCGTCTGGTTCTCCGACACCAGCGCCCGCTTCTCCAGCGCCTTCTGCACCGCCTTCACCAGCGAGTGGCGCTTGAGCGGCTTGGTGATGAAGTCATAGGCCCCGTCCTTCATCGCCGCCACCGCCGTCTCCACGGTGCCGTAGGCCGTCATCAGCACCACCTCCACGTCCGGGCGGATGGTGCGCGCCGCGCGCAGCAGCTCCTGCCCGTCCATCCCGGGCATCATCAGGTCCGTCACCATCACCGTCACCTCCGGCCGGCGCAGCAGCTCCAGCGCCTCCGTGCCGTTGGTGGCGGCCAGCGTGGCCATGTTCTCCCGCTGGAAGATGCGGCTGACGGAGTCGAGGTTGGCGCGGTCGTCGTCGACGACCAGGACGGTGGGGCTGGTCATGGTGGGGGGCACGGCTTGCAAACGCTGTTCCTCACGCGTGGTCGTCCTCTGTCTCCACGGGGCCGCCGCCCATGCGGCCAATGTCCTCGCGCTTGACGGAGTCGACGTTGAACTTGCGGGCGCTGGCGAGCATGCGCTCCACGGTGGCGTCGAAGTCGGGCTTGCCCTCGCCCTTGCGGAAGCGCAGGAAGTTGATGCGCGCGACGACGAAGTTCTTGAGGTAGGGGCTCTGCATGCCCCTGGCCTTGAGGGCGTCGACGACGGCGACGACGGCGTCGTCCAGCTCCAGCAGCTTGTCCGCGCGGGCCTCGCGCAGGGGCAGGGCCTGGGCCAGGGGCTGGTCGACGAAGTCCTCCACGACCTTGACGAAGGGGTGGTAGGCGCCCGCGGAGAAGCGGGGGCGCTTCTCGTAGGCCGCGCCCAGGGTGATGAAGGCGGGCTCCTCGAAGAGGTGGGCGAAGGCGGTCTCCTTGCCGTCGCGGCCGGCGCCGACGAGGCCGCGGTACATGCGCACCACCTCCAGCGAGCGCTCCTTGAGGTTGTGGGCCTTCTCCGTGTTGAGGGCGAGGATTTGATAGGCCACGTCCTCGTCCGGCAGCAGCAGCGCGACGATGGACCTGGCGCCCAGCAGCTTGCTGGCGTGCAGGCGGTGGTTGCCGTTGGGCGTCCAGTAGCGCCCGTCCTTGCGCACGGCGATGACGGGGTCGAGGAAGCGGTCCAGCCGCTCCATGGCGCTGGCCAGCCGCTTCACGTGGGGTTCGGACAGGTCCCGCTGGTAGGGCGTGGGCTCCACCTTGTCGATGGGGAGCACCGCCAGCACCACGGGGTGGCCGCCCAGCGGCTCGCGGTAGACGCCGAGCACCTCGCCGCCGTCGCTCCGGATGCCCTCGAGGATGTCGGTGGGGTACTCCACCGAATCGCTGGCCACGTCCGCGGGCGTCAGGCCCCGCGACTTCGGTTCCGCCTTCTTGCGGCGCGGCTTGCGCGGCGTGGCCGACTTCGCCCTCGGCTTCGCGGCCGTCTTGCGTGCGGACTTGGCTGCCATGGCGGTACGCCCTCCTCGCTGCGGATTCGACGACAGGGGTGTAGCCGGAGGCCCTGACACCCGGCCTCCCCCGGGGTGGGGGAGGCGCCCCCCCTGCGCGCGCCTCACGCTAGGGGGGCGAGGGGCGGGAGGGCTACTCGCCCGAGAGGGTGAGCTGACGGAAGCGGACAGTGGGGGCGCCGGTGGAGCCGCCCCGAAACTGCAGGTCGTTGGCCACGCCGTCCAGGTCCTGGAGCATCGTCAGGAGGTTGCCCGCGACGGTGACCTCCTGCACGGCGTGCGTCAGCTCGCCGTTCTCGATCCACAGGCCGTTGGCGCCCGCGGACAGCTCGCCGGACACGGGGTCCGCGCCGTGGCCGAGCAGGGACGTGACGTAGAAGCCCCGGCCCGTCTCGCGGATGAGGTCCTCGGGCGACTTCGCGCCGGGCTCCAGGTACAGGTTGCTGGTGCCGATGCCGGGCAGCGAGCTGTAGCCGCGCGTGGCGTTGCCGGTGGGGCGCGCCTTCGCCTTGCGCGCGGTGTACGCGTCGTAGAGGAAGTTCTGGAGGACGCCCTTCTCGAGGATGGGCGTGCGGCGGGTGGGCACGCCCTCTCCGTCGAAGGGCGCGGTGGACAGGCCGCGGGGCAACAGGCCGTCATCCACCAGGGTGACGTGCGCGCCCGCCAGCCGCTTGCCGTGGTGCGCCGCGAGCACGCTGGCCTTCTGGTGCACGGCGTTGCCGTCCGCGGCGTCGGCGAGGCCGCCGATGAAGGAGGCGGCCACGAGCGGGTCGAACAGCACGGGCACCTGCTGCGTCTTCACGCGCCTGGCGCCGAGCATGCGCACCGCGCGGCGCGACGCCTCGCGGCCGATGGACGCGGGGTCCTCCAGGTCCGCCAGGAAGCGCTTGTAGTCGAGCCAGTAGCCCTTCTGCAGCTGCCCGGCCTCGGAGGCCACCGGCATGGCGTACAGGTACACGTACGTACCGGAGTAGCCGCCGGACATGCCCTCCGACGACGCGACGTAGACCTCGGAGACGAAGTCCCCGGCGCCCACCGCGTTGAAGGTGGCGATGCGCGGGTCCACCTCGCGGCCGGCCTTCTCCGCCTCCAGCGCGGCCTTCACCTTCCAGTCGCCGGGCAGGTTGGCCACGGCCGGGTCGAACAGCGCCCCGGTGTCCGCGTACCGGCCCAGGTCCTTCTTGCCGGGCAGGCCGTTCAGCTTGCTGGGCGCGGCGGCCTCGGCCAGCTTCACGGCCTGGTCCACGAGCCGCTCGAGGCCGGCGGGCTCGAAGTCCGACGTGAAGGCGAAGCCGAGCCGGTCCTTGACGATGACGCGCAGGCCCACGCCCTTGGAGGTGGACTGGGTGAGGTCCTCTATCTGTCCGTCGCGCACGCGCACGCTGCTCTGGCGGCCCACCTCCAGGAAGGCCTCCGCCTGGCGGGCGCCCTTCTTCTCCGCGCGCTGGACGATTCTCTTCGCGAGCTTCTGGTAGTCCATGGTGTCTTCCGGTGCCCTTCTGGCTTCAGCCGACCTGGGTGCCGCCCACGGTGACGTTGTCGATGCGCACGGTGGGCAGGCCCACCCCCACCGGGACGCTCTGGCCGTTCTTCCCGCACGTGCCCATGCCCGGGTCCGGCATGGGGTCGCACCCCACGCGGGACACGTTCTTCAGCGCCTCCGGCCCCACGCCGATGAGGATGGCGTTCTTCACCGGGCGGCCCAGCTTGCCGTCCTCGATTTGATAGGCCTCGCTCACCTCGAACACGAAGTTGCCGTTGCTGATGTCCACCTGGCCGCCGCCGAACGTCGCGCAGTACAGGCCGCGCTTGACCTCCTTGAGGATGTCCTCGGGGTGGTGGTTGCCCGGCGCCAGGAACGTGTTCGTCATCCGGGGCATGGGCAGGTGGCGGAAGGACTCGCGCCGCCCGCTGCCGGTGGAGCGCTGGCCCATCAGCTTCGCGTTGAGGCCGTCGTAGAGGTAGCCCTTGAGCACGCCGTTCTCGATGAGGACCTTGCGCTCGGCGGGGTTGCCCTCGTCGTCGATGTTGAGCGTGCCCCGGCCGCTGGCCACCGTGCCGTCGTCGATGACGGTGACCAGGTCGGAGGCGACCTTCTCCCCCAGCTTGCCCGCGAACAGGGACGTGCCCTTGCGGATGAAGTCCGCCTCCAGGCCGTGGCCCACCGCCTCGTGCAGCAGGATGCCGCTCCAGCCCGGCGCGAGCACCACCGTCTGCGGCCCCGCGGCGCAGTCCACCGCGCCCAGCGTGGCCACCGCCTGCCGCGCCGCCTCGCGCGCCACGTCCTCCGGCGGGAAGGTGAGCCAGTGGGTGAAGGGCACGCGGCCGCCGCTGCCGAACTGGCCCATGCGCCGCTCGTCGCGCTTGCCCAGCGCCACCACCTGGACGAACAGCCGGCACATCTCCAGCGCGTCCTCGGTGTAGCGGCCCTCCGTGTTCGCCACCGCGATGCGCCGGGTGTTGTCCACGTAGGCGCCGTTGACCTGCGTCACCCGCGAGTCGAAGGCCCGGGCCGCCTTGTCCGCGCGCGTCAGCAGCGCCGCCTTCTGCGCCACCTCCACGTCCGCCAGCGACGCGGGGATGTGGAAGTGGCTGGGGACCGCCACCCGGGAGACGGGGAAGGCGCGCTCGGCGCCGGTGCCCTGGGCAATCATCGCCGCCGTGGACGCCGCGCGCAGCAGCGCCGGCTCGTCCCAGTCGTCGGAGTAGGCGTAGCCCACCTTCGCGCCGGAGATGACGCGCACCCCCACCCCCTGCACCAGGCCCGTCTGGGCGCTCTTGATGCGCGACTCCTCCAGGGAGACGGACGTCGTCTGGGTGCGCTCGACGTAGACCTCCGCGAAGTCGCCGCCGCGCGCCATGGCCACGGCCAGCAGGCGCTCGAGCAGCGGCTGGGGCAGCAGAGGGGAGGGCGTGGGGCGTCTGGCCGCCAGGGGGGCGAGCTGCGAGGAAGTGGCGCGCCGGGTGGGCGCGGACGCTCGGGGCATTTTCGGGACTCCCGCGGTGAAGCGTTGGGGTGTGGGCACCTACATAGGAGGGGCCATTGCCCGGAGCAACGGACAATGACCGCCCTTCTTTCCCCGCTGGCCGGCTTGTCGCATTCCCACCGTGGGGGCGCCGCTCTAAGATGCGCGGCCGTTTCGAACCCGGACTCCACCCCATGCCTGCTCGTCCTCCTCCTTCCTCCCGTTCTGGTGCCGGCCGTTCCGGTGGCGGCTCGGGCGCGGACTCCAAACCGGCGAAGTCCCGTTCCCGGCCCTCCAACGAGGTGTCCTCGGACGAGGATTTCGCGGCGCCGCCGGCGGGAGAGGACGCGGGCGACGACGCCGCGAACCCGGAGCTGTACGGCGACGCGGTGCCGCCGCGCTCGCGCACGGACGAGACGCGCGTCTCCTCCATCCCGGAGTCGCGGGACGAGGCGCCCAGCCGCCGGGACGACGAGGACGACAACTCCGAGTCCACGCGCGCGGGGCCTCCCGTGCAGATGCTGGTCATCGCCGGGCCGGACCGGGGACGCAAGAAGCGCTTCCAGGGCGTGCGGATGGTGGTGGGGCGGGGCAAGGACTGCGACTTCCTCCTGGACGACCAGTCCGTGTCGCGGCGGCACCTGGAGCTCGTCTACGGCCAGAGCGGCGTGGTGATGCGGGACCTGGGGAGCATCTCCGGCACCCAGGTGAACGACCAGCGCGTGGACGAGTGCGTCCTCAAGCACGGGGACGAAATCTCCATCGGCAAGTCGCGGCTGCGCTTCGTGGACGAGGCGGAGCAGATCAAGGAGCTGCGGGCGCAGGCGGAGGCCCGCGAGGCGGAGGAGAAGCGCGAGCGCGAGGAGGCCGCCAAGGAGCGCGCGGAGGCGCGCAAGAACGTGGGCGCGGCCCGTGGCACGGACGTGGACCCGAACGACCCGCGCCTGAACGAGGCCACCAACGCCAACTACCGCATGCCGGAGGAGCTCAAGGCGCGCAACGACGCGGGGCCCACGCCCGTCCGGGGCAAGGGCGCCATCGCCGTGCCCCGGCCGCGTCCCCCCCCGCGCGCCGGCGCCGGCGCTGGCGGCATGGATTCGAAGGTGAAGCTGCTGGTGGGCGTGGGAGGCGGGGCGGTGGTGTTGTTGATGCTGTTCCTCCTGCTGTCGCCCAGCGCGCCGCCGCCCCCGCCGCCGGTGGACCCCAACCTCGAGCGGGCGAAGCTGCTCATGCAGAAGGCGCGCGAGTCGGTGCGCTCGGACGACTACGCCAACGCGGTGCGGCTCGTCGAGGAGGCGGAGAAGCTGATGCCGGGCGTCGACGAGGAGGGACTCGGCCGCGCGGCGCGCAAGGAGCTGGAGGTCACCGAGTCCTTCCAGGCCGTGCGCACGATGATGGACAACCAGCAGTTCGACGAGGCGCGCGCGAAGCTGAAGGCCACGCCCCAGGGCACGGCGAAGACGGACGACGTGCGCCGCAAGCTGGAGGCGGAGCTGGACGAGCGCGAGGTGGCCTTCCGCATCCAGCAGGTGGAGGCGGCGCTGGCGGCGAGGGACCCCGAGCAGGTGCGCCCGCTGCTGGACAAGCTGCCGTCGCTCAACCGGCCCGCGTACGAGCAGAAGCTGGTGGACCTGGAGGCGGAGCTCGCCAAGGAGGCCACGGACGAGGCGCGCCGCGACCGCGCCATCCGGGAGCGCGCCGCCCTCAACGCCAAGGAGCAGCGCAAGCTGTTCCTCGAGGAGGCCTTCATCGACGTGGAGCGGCGCTTCAACGGCGGCGACTACAAGCGCGCCGTCCTCGAGTGCGACCGGGTGGTGGAGAAGTACAAGGCGGACAAGGACGTGCGCGACCGCGCCCGCTCGCTCCAGAAGCTCATCCCCCAGTTCCAGGTCGTCCTGGACGACGCGCAGAAGAAGCTCCAGGCCAACGCGCTGGAGTCGGCGGCCAAGCCGCTGCGCCGGGCGTCGGACCTGTACCGGCAGATCGGCTTCCGGGGCTCGCTGGGCAACACCCTGGACGAACAGCTCGCCACGTCCGCGCTGGCGGCGGCGCAGGGCCAGCTGAAGAAGGGCGACCTGGCGGGCGCGGCGCTGAACTTCCGCGAGGCGCTGCGGCTCAACCCGTCGGAGGGCCGGGCCCGGGATGGCCTGGACGCGCTCCAGAAAAAGGTGGAAGAGCTCTACATGCAGGCCTATGTCATCAAGGACCGGGACCCGCAGATGGCCGCGGAAAAGTTCAAGGTCGTCATCGAGACGGCCTCCGAGGGTTCGGACGTCAAGCGCAAGGCGGAGATGTACCTGGGCGAGCTCCAGCCGTGAGGCGCATGTCGCGCCCGTGTGGGCCCCATGAGGGAGGACGGAAGGGATGAGCGACTCGTCGCTGCGTGAGCTCGGGATGGACCTCATCGAGGAGCGCCAGTTCGAGCGGGCGCTCGCGGTGTTCGCGGAGGCCGTGCGGCGGGTGCCCGCGGACCACCGCTCGCGGATGATGGCGGCCAGGTGCCTGGCGGAGCTGGGCGAGCGCGAGCGCGCCGTCACGTCCTACCACGCGTGCGCGGAGGGGCTCTTGCGCCGCGACTACCTGCTGTCCGCCATGGCCGCGTGCAAGCTGGCCATGGACCTGTCCCCGAACGAGCGGCGGCTGAAGGACACCCTCATCCGCGTGCACTCGCGCGCGGCGCGCAGCGCGCCGGGCCGCGCCGTGGTGCCGCCGCCGCTGCCGCCGGAGACGCTCTACGACGGCAAGGTGGACACCGACCTGATGGGGCTGGTGGGCGAGGAGCTGTCCAACCGCGCCATCGAGGTGCTCGCCGCGCCGGACCCGGGCGGCGCCGCCGACCCCAACAGCCGGCCGCCGCTGCCGCTGTTCGCGGACCTGGACCGGGACGCCTTCATCGACCTGGTGGGCCGCATGGCGTGGCGGCGCGTGCGCCCCGAGGAGGTGGTGAGCCGCGAGGGCGAGCCCGCGGACCACCTCTACGTGCTGGTCGCGGGCAAGGCCGAGGTGACGCGGCAGATGGAGGGCGAGGCCCGGACGCTGGGGTTCCTGGGCGGCGGCTCCATCTTCGGGGAGATCGCCCTGCTGACGGGCGCGCCGCCCACGGCCACGGTGAGCGCGGTGTCGGACACGGAGGTGTTCGAGATCCGCCGCGAGCACCTCAACGCGGTGGCGAAGAACCACCCCAAGGTGCCCCAGCTGCTGGCGGACTTCGCCCAGCAGCGCATGGCGCGCAACCTCATGGCCACCTCGCCCATGTTCCAGACGCTGCCGGAGTCCGAGCGCGGCGCGCTGCTGCAGCGCTTCGCCTTCCGGGCGCTGCAGGGCAACGAGCGGGTGCTGGTGGAGGGCGAGCATTCGCCGGGCCTGTTCCTGGTGCTCGCCGGGGAGCTGGTGGTGCAGAAGGAGGACCCGGCCGGCGGCGCGGTGACGCTGGGCGTGCTGCGCGAGGGCGACGTGGCCGGGGAGATCTCCCTGCTGACGGGCCTGCGCGCGACGGCCACGGTGGTGGCCACGCGCAAGACGGCCGCGGCCTTCCTGGAGCGCAACGCCTTCCACGAGCTGGTCCGCGCCTTCCCGCACATCCGCACGTACCTGGAGCAGCTGTCCGACCGGCGCCTGAAGCAGATTGGCGAGGCGCTGCGCCCCGCGGAGATCATCGACGCGGACGAGCTGGTGCTCGAGCCCGAGGCGGCGTGAGGGGCCCATGGTGACGTTGTCGCGTTCGCGGGTGATGGGGGTGGCGCTGGCGCTCGTGGCGGCCGGCGCGGTGCTGTACTTCTGGCCGCGCAAGGAGCCGGGCGTGGTGGAGGCCATCACCCGGCAGGTCATCACCATGACGCGCGAGGCGGAGGCGAAGGACGTCTCCGGGGTGATGGAGGGCGTCTCCGAACGCTTCAAGTCCGACAGCGGCTGGTCCAAGCAGGACGTGCGGCGCGTGCTGACGGCGCAGGTGCTGCGCGGGCAGTGGGTCCGCGTCTTCACCACCAACCTGGAGGTCCACGAGGTGACGCCCTCGCAGGGGGACTTCCAGGCGCGCTTCATCTTCGGCCGCTCGCAGGCGGAGAAGCTCGAGGACCTGGCCGCGGAGAGCGTGCTGAGCGCCTACCTCATCGAAGGCACCTTCGAGAAGGAGGAGGACGGCACCTGGCGCGTGGTGCGCGCGAAGTACCGTCCACTGGACGCCGCGGAGCTCTTGTAGCGCTATTGGAGCAGGGCGCCCGTCTCGGTCAGCCACGCCTTGGCCATGGTGCCCTGGCCGGCGGACTCCAGGCCCTTCTTCACGGAGTCGATGCGCGCGGCCAGCTCCTCCCGGGGCGTGCCCTGCGCGCGGGCGCGCACCAGCCCGAAGTAGTAGTGCTGGCAGCCGGCGGCGAACGCGCTCTGGGCGAAGAGCACGTCGCCCAGCGCGGCATAGGCCTCCGGAATCGTGCCCGCCCCCGTGTCCGGCGCGACGACGGTCAGCAGCGCCTTCGCGCCCTCGTAGTCCTTGCGCGCCACCAGCAGCGCGCCCTTGGCGTACTGCGCGCGGGCCAGGCTCACGCCCCTGGCGGTGATGGCCTTGTCGTAGGCGGCCAGCGCATCGTCCTGGCGCCCGCCCGTCTCCAGCACCTGGCCCCGCGCCAGCCAGTAGCGGCCGTCCTGCTCCAGCAGGCCCACCTTCCCGCCGTCCGCGGTGGCCACCTGGACGGGGCGGAAGGTGGCCTCGTAGGCGTCCAGCAGCGCCAGCGCGCCCTCGCCATCCCCGGAGGCCTGGAGGCTGCGGGCGCCGTCCAGGTACAGGCGCGGCGCGGTGCGGCGCCGGGCGACGGCGGCCTCGAAGGCCACGCGCGCCTGGGGGGCCTTCCTCGCCGCCAGCACGCGCGCCCTCGCGAAGAGCGCGTACACGTCGTCCGGCACGCTCCTCACCGCCTCGTCCGCGGCCTGGAGCGCGTCGTCCAGGCCGCCCGAGGCCAGCGCCAGCTCCGCCTTCAACGCGCTGGCGCGGGCGCGCAGCGCGGGGGTCAGCTCGGCCTGGTGCTGCTGGGCGAGCGCGAGCGCCCGCTGGGACACCTCCGGCTTCCTGCCCAGGTAGGCCTGGGCGAGCCCCGCGCCGAGCACGGCCTGCAGGTGGTCCGGGTTGACGCTGGTGGCCTTCTCGAAGGCCTCCACCGCCTGGTCGTGCTGGCCCTCGTCGAGGAGCGCTTCGCCATAGGCGGTGGTGAAGCGCGGGTCCCTCCACGCCGCCTCGGCCGCGCGGGCGAAGGCCTGTCGGGCGCCGGGCAGGTCCCCCTCGGCCTGGAGGGTGAAGGCCAGGGCCAGCGTCAGCCGGGGGCTCGCGGCGCCCTGGGCCTGGAGGTCGGCGAGGTACTTGCGCGCGTCGGCCGCCTTGCCCTCCGCGAGCAGGTGCAGGGCGCGCGCGCCATGGCGTTCCCCGGAGCGCGACTCGAGCTGCTCGGCGCGCGACAGGTGCTCCTTCGCGCGGGCGTCCGCGCCGGGCTGGCGGTGCTCCAGCCACAGCACCGTCTGGATGTCGGCGGCGAGCGCCTGGGCGTCGCGGGCGTCGGCGTCGACGAGGAAGAGGGCGTCCAGCTCCTTCATCGCGCGGTCGAGGTCCGCGGGGTTGCCCCGGAGGGCGGCAGCGCGGGCGGCCCGCAGGTGTTCCTCCGTCTGCTTGCGGACGCTTCCGCGGTGGACGAAGTACGCCACCGCGCCCGCGAGCACCACGGCCACCACCGCGACCTGGGCCAGGGCACTGCGCCAGCTCTCACGCCGCTTCCAGTCGCCGTGGCCCTCGGTGCTCATGGATCTGTCTCCCAGGCTTGGAGTTGGATGCTATTAGGTACGGCCCTTCCGGGTGTCAACGGACGCGCCCCGGAGCATGGAGGAGTGAGCAATGGCGGTTCACACGGCGCTGTCCCCCGAGACCTTCACCCGCATCGCGGACACCTTCGCGCTGGGGCACGTCCAGGGCGTCACCCCCATCCCCCAGGGCTCCATCAACACCAACCACCGCGTGGAGACGGACACCGGGCGCTACTTCGTCCGCCACACGACGGTGCGCTCGCCGGAGGACCTGCGCTTCGAGGCCGCGCTGCTGACGCACCTGGCGGCGTACCACTTCCCGTCGCCGGTGCTGGTGGCGGCGCGGGACGGCGCGCCCTTCGTCGAACTGGAGGGCGGGCGCGTCAGCGTCTTCCGCTGGCTGCCCGGCGAGGAGCTGCGCCACCCGAACCTCACCTCGGACCACCTGGAGCGGCTGGGCGCGGAGCTGGGCAAGCTGCACCGCGACACGCAGTCCTTCACCGGCTCGCGCGCCAACCCCTACGGCCCGGAGGTGGTGCGCGGCTGGCTCCATGGCCTGGAGCGGCACCCGGACGCGGAGCTGGCCTCCGTCGCGCGGGAGCTGGAGCGCTACCTGGAGCGGGCGGAGGGGCTGCGCCAGGGCCTGGAGCCGCTGGGCGTCATCCACGCGGACCTCTTCACGGACAACGTGAAGTGGGTGGGCGCCCAGGTCGGCTCGTTCTTCGACTTCGAGATGGCCTGTCGCGACGCGTACGGCCTGGACGTGGTCATCACCCTCAACGCGTGGTGCTTCGACGGGGGCCAGTACCTGCCGGAGCTGTGCCAGGCCCTGGTGCGCGGCTACCAGGAGTCGCGGCCCCTGGCGGCCGTGGAGCGCGCCAACCTGTTCGGCCACGCGCTCTTCGGCGCCGTGCGCTTCACGGCCAGCCGCATCCGGGACTACCACCTGTCCCCGCTGCCCGCAGACAAGCTGGTGCGCAAGGACTACCGCACCTACCTGGCCCGGGCGCGCGCGCTGTCCGCCATGGGGCCGGAGGGCCACGCGCGCCTCCTGGGCCTGTGAGCCGGAGCGGGGAGGAGGGCGCCGCCGGTCAGATGCCGGTGACGATCTTCCAGTCCTTGCCCTCGCGGCGCAGCACCATCCGCTCCAGCTCCGCCTCCTTCTGGAGGCGCGTGGTGAGCGACGGCATGCGCCAGTTCAGCTTCCAGTAGTAGATGGCGGTGGCCAGGTCGCGGCCCACCTCGATGCGCCGCACGTCCATCTCCACCTTGGGCGACTGGACCAGCTGGAACATCGACTCCAGGTACTCGGTGAGGTTCGCCGCCGTCAGGTCGTCCTCGGGGTCGTTCGGCGTGCCGGCGTTCTCGTGGAAGTCCTTCGACACCAGCGCGGCGACGCCCGCGGCGTCCTTCGACTCGACGGCAGACCGGTACTGCTCCATCACTGCCAAAATGGCACGGGTCTCCGAGGTGTCGTCGATGTCGGTGCCGGGGATGCGCTTCGGAGCGCAGGCGGCCAGGAGGGACAGGGCGCAGATGCCGAGGAAACGGATGTGCATGGCGGGGCCTTACGAAGACAATGCAGAGGAAGTCAACCCTTCGACGGGCCCCACTTGCACAACGCGTGCCTCAGGCCTTCCGGATGAACTCGGAGATGAAGCGGTTGAGCACGGGGACTTCGTTGTCGAGGATCTTCAACCCCTCGCCCTGGATGATCTTCTCGCCGATGAGGGCCAGCGGCTTCATGAGCAGGGGCAGCTTGAGGGAGATCTCCCCGTCCATGGTCCGCTCCGTCTGGCCGGCGCCCAGGTCGCGGAAGCGCATGGTGCCGGTGTTCACCAGCATCCGGGAGATGGTGCCGGAGGTGGGGACGTTGGAGAAGGTGAGCTCCTTGCGGCGCTTGTCGTAGGTGGACGTCTCGATGAAGGCGAACCACTCCGGGGGCACGCGCTTGGGGCCGATGCTCTCGATGACCGGCTTGGGGCGGTAGCGCACGCGCCGGCGCACCTTGTCGCCCTCGTCCTTCACCTCCAGGGGCTGGAGCTCCAGCAGGACGCCGTGGTGCTTGAGGAGGAACTCGAAGTACCGCTCGTCGAGGAGCGCGCGCTCCACCTCGTCCACCGTCCCCTGGATTCGCTGCCTCGTCTCGAACCGCATCGGTTCCCTCCGGATGTCCTGGCTCGTCGCCGCTGAGTGTGGGGTGCCTGCCTAGCGGAAAGCTCGGCTAGCGGAAAGCCTGTCGTGGCACGAGGGGCCCCCGGAAGGTCTTCTCCTCGAAATCGCACCGCTCCACCCATTCGAGGGCTGTCGCCTTGAACGCGGGGCCGAAGTCGGGGAGGACACCGACCTCGTGGCGCACCGCGCCGCAGTCGCCGGCCAGGTAGGAAGCCTCCACTTTCAGACGTTGGGCCTCGCGGCGCAGCGCGGAGGGGAGCGACTCGTCGGCGAGGGCCCGCTGGAGGTATTCGCTCGCGAGCGCGGGGGCGTTCACCTGTTGCAGCCGGCGTCCCAGCAGGTAGTTGAGGTAGGGGTCCGAGGGGACGGCTTGCAGGGCGCGCGCGAGCATCAGCAGCCGCAGCTCCTCGCGGGGCGCGAGGAAGTACGCGTCGATGGGTTCCTTGCGCGCGGTGGACTCCAGGGCGGCCTCCTTCACCTGGGCGGTGCGGGTGAGTTCGGGGGTGGCGTCCAGGGCGAGCACCGCGTCGAGGTGCCGGCGCGCCTCGGCGGGGCGTTGACGGCGCGACTCCACGTCCGCGCGCGCCATGGCGACCTCCGCCTCGGAGACTCCCTGGCCCTTCACCTTCGACGAGAGCTGCTCCAGCACGGCGGTGGCCTCGTCGTAGCGCTCCAGCGCGGAGAGGGCGGCGGCCTCGCCCAGGTGGAAGCCGGGCTCCTCGGGCTGGAGCGACGCGGCGCGGGTGTAGCGCTCCAGCGCGTCCGCGGGGTCGGTGGCGAGCGAGGCGCGAGCGGACTCCGTCAGCCGGGCCACCTCGCGGGCGCAGGCGCGGCTGAAGAGGCTGCCGGCGCGGAAGCGCGCGAAGGCGCGGGCGATGGCGGCCTCGTCCAGGGGCAGGGCGTCCACGAAGTGCTCCCACTCGCCGACGAGCTCGCCCAGCGGGCGGCCATAGGCCTCGTCGAAGTCGGCGTGCGCGTAGAGGGCGCGCAGCCGGTCCGTGCCGTACGTCTCCGCCAGGTACAGCAGGAAGGAGCCCGCCACGGTGTACGCGCGCGCGGGCGCGGACTGGTAGAAGCCCTCCGGCCCCATCAGCTTGCGCATGTCCGGCGCCAGCTTCTGTCGGCGCATGCCCGCGGCCCACTGGTGCAGCGTGAGGTCTCCCTGCGCGGGGCCGTCCGCCGCCACCGCGAAGCCCTCGATGACGCCCATCAACGGCCACAGCCCCAGGTGCGTGGTGACGCGGAACGGGCCGCTGCCGGCGGGCGCGGCCATGACGTGGGCCAGCTCGTGGTGCAGCGTGGAGTGGGGGAAGGCCTTGTCCTGGATGTGCAGCTCCAGCCGCCACGGCTTGGCGTACTGCGTGCGTCCGGCGCCGACCAGGCGCTGCTTCTGCTCCTCGTCGCGGTACAGCCAGACGCGGATGCGCTCGGTGGGGGCCACGCCCAGGAAGCGGTGCACCTGCATCCAGCGGAACTCCATGTCCCGGGCGAGCCGGTCCACGTCCTCGCGGGCCTTGCCCCGGGGGTAGTGCAGGCGGAAGTGCTCGGTGTCCCGGACGCCGCCCAGCTCGCGCGCGAGGTGGCCGTCCGTCATGCGCGTTCCCAGCTGGGGCCCCCGGGCCTCCAGGAAGGCGATGGCGACCAGGGGCAGCGCGAGCCCGACCAGCCCCCAGCCGCGCGCGCCCGAGCGCGACAGCCGCCCGGTGCGGGCGTCGAGCAGGGCCGCGGCCAGGCCGGAGAACACCCACGCCCACAGCAGCGTCTCCAGGCGGAACCAGCCCAGGGCGGGGGTGAGCGCCAGCGCCTCGTCGTACAGGGGGCCGGGCAGGTGGCCCAGGAAGTGGTTGAAGGCGAAGACCTGGGGGCCCGCGACGATGGGCCACACGGTGGGCACGAGGGAGAGCAGGACCAGCAGCAGGTGCAGCCCCACCCCCCGGGAGGGGCGCCGGGCCGCGAAGCCGCACAGCACGCCGGAGGCCGACGCGAGGACGGCGGAGGGCAGCGCCAGCATGGGATAGAAGCCCACCAGCTCGAACGGGTCGCACTCGGTGCGCAGCCAGGCGAACAGGGTGGAGGCCAGCAGGGGGGGCACCAGCGCCGCCACGTTCAGCAGGAGCGCGGCGCCCAGGGCCCGGGAGGTGGCGCCGCCGGCCCCCTGCGCGCGGGTGGCCCGGGCGGGGCGGGGGTCCTCTCCCAGGAGGATTCGCCGCTCCAGGGCGGCGGCCGCCACGCCCGTCCCCCCTCCCAGCACCCCCACGGCGACGGCCATGGCCAGCCCCAGCTCGAAGCCGGGGATGCCGAAGAGGGGCAGGAAGACGAGGGCCGAGCCGCCGGCCGCCAGCAGGAGCAGGATGGCCAGGACGGCCGGGCGACGTGACAGCGCCAGGGCACGGGTGAGGACTTGCTCCATGGCCTCCCCTATACTCCCGGGCCGCATGTCCGAACAGAAGACAGGTCCCGAGCACCGCCAGCACGGGCGCGCGCCCATCGAGCTGAAGGTCGACTACAAGAAGCTCAACTCGTTCTTCGCGGACTACACGAAGAACATCAGCAAGGGCGGCACCTTCATCAAGACGAAGAAGCCGCTGCCCATCGGCACGCGCTTCCTCTTCAAGTTGACCGTGCCCCACCGCGAGGCGCCCTTCGAGCTGTTGGGCGAGGTCGTCTGGTCCAAGGCGGACGGAGAGGAGCCCGGCATGGGCATCCGCTTCATCTACAGCAGCGACACGCAGCGGGTGGAGTTCGAGACCGTGGTGGAGCGGCTGATGTCCGACAGCCTGGGGCCCGAGCTGACCGAGAAGCTGCTCAACAAGCCGCTGCACCCCCAGCACCCATGAGCGCGCCCCGCTGGTCGATGGCCCTGCTGTGCGCGCTGGCGGTGTCCGCCTGTCAGCGCGACGCGCAGGGGCACGAGGCCTCGTCGTCCCCACCGTCTCCCGCCACCCCCGTGCGCACCCCCGTCACCGACATCACCGCGAAGGACTACGTGGCCCCGCCGCTGCCCGTCGCGCACGTGCGGCTTCAGGACGCCTTCGGCGGCGTGCACCGCGTGGAGGTGGAGGTGGCGGCCACGCCCCAGTCGCGTCAGCGCGGGCTGATGTGGCGCACGGAGCTGGCGGACGGCAAGGGCATGCTCTTCCTGTTCCCGCAGCAGGAGGTGCAGGGCTTCTGGATGCGCAACACGCTCATCCCGCTGGACATGCTCTTCATCTCCTCGGACCTGCGCGTCGCCGGCATCGTGTCGCGCGCGGTGCCCCGGACGCTCGAATCGCGCTCGGTGGGTGTGCCCAGCCAGTACGTGCTGGAGGTGCCCGGCGGCTGGGCGGAGAAGGTGGGCGTACGCAAGGGCGGCGCCGTCGTGTTCGAGGGTGTCTCCGCGATTGAAATCGTCCCGTGAGGCCGCACCTGTTTCCAGTGCGTGACGCCGCGCCGCCGTGGCGTGATGAAGACGTGACGCACTGAACAAGGCGCTGCCACACAGCCTCCTCAAGATGGGCCCGCGTCCGTGAGCCTCGGTGCCGGACGCACAACCCCTGGAGGTAGTGCTGTGAAGGCTTCTCGTCTGTTGCGGCTCGCGACGAGCACGCTGTTGCTCGGTGGCTCCTTGTCCATCATCGCCTGCGAGGGAGAGCAGGGCCCTCCCGGTCCACAGGGGCCGGCGGGTGACGACGGGGCGCCGGGCGACGACGGCTCGCAGGGGCCGCGGGGGCCCTCGGGGCCCGGCTCCGAGGGGCAGCCCGGTCCTGGCGCGGTGACGCGCGCGCCGGGGGTGGAGCAGGGCACGCCGCTGCCGTCGCTCATCGCCGTCACCTTCCGTGGCGACCTGGGGACGGGGGCCAGCAACCTCGCGGAGTACGTGAAGGCGCGGGTGGACCAGGTGGTCGCGGGTTCGCTGCCCTCGCCGCTGGTGTTCCCGCTGCCGCCCGCCTCGACGGACACGGTGCGCACGGTGCCCGGGCTGTACTCCACCACCGTCATCAAGTGGATGGACCCCATCACCTTCAGCAAGGCGGGGCCGCGCTTCGGCGGCAACACGGACTACGTCGCGTACTTCGGTGACGGCTGGGCCGCCGAGGGCCGCGCGCCCCAGTACCAGGGCAGCGGCGCGTCGGGCTGGCTGTGGGTCAACCACGAGTACCTCTCCGGCACGAAGCCTCGCGCGGGCACGGCGCCCATCGGGCAGCACCTGGACCTGGCGCGCTTCCTGCGCAACACCGGCGCGCTGTCCAACACGGTGTCGGACGGGACGACGTGGCGGGACGACGCGCTCGTCACCTACAACCAGGAATGGAAGAAGCAGCTGGGCGGCTCGTGGCTGCGCGTGGTGCAGGACCCGGCCACGGGCGAGTGGGCGGTGGACCGCAACTCGGCCAACCTGCGCTACGACGCCTCGAGCGCCACGCTGGCGCGGGTGGTGGGCGTGAGGTTGTCCGGCCTGGAGCACGACGACGCGGGCGCGCCGCTCCCGGAGGGCGTGGTGCCGGGCACGCACGCGAACTGCTCGGGCGGTCAGACGCCCTGGGGCACCATCTTCACCGGCGAGGAGAACACGCAGTACGCCTATGGCGACCCGGAGGGGGGCCTGTGGACGGGGAAGAACGACTGGGTCGCTGGCGCGCCCGGCATGGCCCCCGGCGCGCCGCTGGCGCCCGACTTCTCCGCGCCCACGTCGGGGGACATGATCAGCTCCGACGCCAACTCGTCGCACTTCAAGGACGGGTATGGCTACCTGACGGAGATCGACCCGGGGCAGCCGGCGGACCACTGGTACGGCAAGGACGCGACGAAGCCGGGCGTGGGGCACCGCAAGCTGGGCGGCATGGGCCGCGCGCACTGGGAGAACGCCACGTTCGTGGTGGACTCGAGCTGGAAGCTGCTCGGGGGCCAGCCCATCGTCATCTACGGCGGCGACGACCGCCGCGGCGGGCGCATCTTCAAGTTCGTGACGAGCCGCCCGTACACCGACGGCATGTCCCGCGCGGAGATTCGCGCGCTGCTCGACGAGGGCACGGTCTACGCGGCGCACTTCGCGGGCCTGGACAACGCCACGGGCGACACACTGGCCGGCGGCGCGGTGCCCACCGAGGCGGCGCCGGGCCAGGGCCGCTGGGTGCGGTTGAGCATCGACAGCTCCGACGTGGCCCCCAACGCGGAGGCCTTCGGCCAGCCGACGCTGACGGTGGGCGCGGCGCTGCGTGACGCCACCTACAACGCCATTGGCGGCTTCACGGACGACGACCAGGTGCGCAAGCTCCTGTGGACGGCGGCGAACAAGGTGGGCGTCATGGAGCTCAACCGCCCCGAGGACCTGGAGTGGAACCCCAAGGACCCCAGCGGCACGCCGCTGCTCTACGTGGCCTTCACGGAGCACGGCGACCCGACGGCGCTGGACGCGCAGGGCCGCGTGGCGACCGCGACGCGGGACGGGAGCGGCAACTGGGTGGCCAAGGCGCGCGCCGCCACGGACAACCGGGCGGTCGACAGGGTGGGCTCCATCTTCGCCATCCGCGAGGAGAACCCCGCGGCGCCGGCCGGCTCCCACGCGTTCCGCTACTTCCGCGTCTGGAAGGGCGAGACGGCGTCGCTGAGCGGGGCGCCGGAGTACTCGGCGGCGAAGCCCGACAACCTCGTCATCGACCGCGACGGCGGCGTGTGGTTCGGCACGGACGGCAACTTCGCCGTCAACAAGGTGGCTGACGGCGTCTACTACCTGAACCAGAACCCGGCCCACCAGGGCAACGCGGCCTACCGTCGCGCCTTCCGGGTGCTGTCCATGCCGAGCGACGCGGAGGCCACCGGCCCCGCGTTCAGCGCGGACATGAAGACGCTCTTCGTCAGCGTGCAGCACCCGGGCGAGGACAGCTTCAGCGTCTGGCCGTAGGCGGATTCGAAAGGGCATCGCGAATGGCCGCCGTGACGAAGGCAGGCGCGCGGGGGGCGGTGGTCCTGCTCCTCGCGCTGGGAGGCATGCTCGCATCCGCGGCGGTGTGGAGGACGCACCGTCCGCCGCCCTTGCCGGAGCCGCTCTTCGACCCGCTCGCGCAGGCGCTGGCGAGCGGGAGCGGGGTGGCCAACCGCGAGGCCCCCATCCCGTCCATGTGCTACACGAAGACGGAGGGCGTCTCGAACCCCTGCTGGACGTGTCACACGGGCGGCGTCGGCTTCAACGTGATGGACGACGCGTCGCTCCAGGCCGAATACGCCTTCAGTGACGTGGGGCTGACGAACCACTGGAGCAACCTCTTCACCGACCGCTCCGCCGCCATGGCGGAGCTGTCCGACGAGGAGGTGCTCCGCTACATCCGCGAGGACAACTACACGCCCCTGCGCCACGCGCTGCCGCGTCGCGCGGGGGGCTTCAAGGGCTGGGTGCCGGACCTGGACCTGCCGCGCGGCTTCGACGACGAGGGCTTCGCGCGCGACGGCAGCGGGTGGCGCGCGGTGCGCTACAAGCCCTTCCTGGGCACGTTCTGGCCGACGAACGGCAGCACGGACGACGTCTTCATCCGGCTGCCGGTGGCGTTCCGCACGGACGCGCGGGGCCAGGACTCCCGCGAGGTCTACCGGCTGAACCTCGCCATCCTCGAGGCGGCCATGACGATGGACCCCGGCCTGTCCGAGTTGGCCCGGGCGCGCCGCCGCGTGGAGCCCGTGGACGAGCGCGTGGGGGGCGTGGACCTGGATGGCGACGGCCAGCTGTCCGCGGGCGTCGAGGTGGTCCGGGGCCTGCCCGCGACCTACGTCGGCGGCGCGGCCGGCGTGAAGGTGCGCCGGGCGTTCTATCCCCGGGGCGTGGAGTTCCTGCACACCGTGCGGTACGTGGACCCGGACGCGCCCACGCTGCTGTCGACGCGGATGAAGGAGGTCCGCTACTCGCGCAAGGCGGAGGAGTATTCGAACGAGCAGGTGATGGCGTTCTACGCGGCGGAGCAGGAGAAGAAGCGGCGCAACCGGCTGCCCTCGTTCCCGGGCACGCCGGAGCTGGGGCTCATCAACGAGTTCGGCTGGCGCCTCCAGGGCTTCATCGAGGACGCGCGCGGGCGGCTGCGGCTCCAGACCCTGGAGGAACATGCCTTCTGCATGGGCTGCCACACCAACCTGGGCGTGACGGTGGACCAGACCTTCGGCTTCCCGCGCAAGCTGCCGGGGCGCGAGGGGTGGCGGCACCAGGACCTGCGCGGCATCCCGGACGTGCCGCAGGCCGGCCACGCCAAGCCGGAGGTGCTCACGTACTTCGAGCGGGTGAAGGGCGGCGACGAGTTCCGCGCGAACGACGAGCTGCTCGCGCGCTTCTTCGCGGCGGGTGTCGTGGACGAGGCGGCCGTGCGCCGGGCCGCGCCGGGCGGAGACCGGGACCTGGCGTGGCTCCTGACGCCGTCACGCGAGCGCGCGCTGGCGCTGGACCGGGCCTACATGGTGCTCGTGCGCGAGCAGGGCTTCGCGAAGGGGCGGGACACGCTGCTGGCGCCGCCGCGCAACGTGCTGTCCCAGGTGGAGAACGGCTCCACGGACCTCGAGTCCACCGGCCTCGTCTTCGAGGACGGCCGGCTGCACCTGACCTGGGAGTGAGCGACGGCCCGCCGCGGCGCTACTTCGTGGGCGCGCGGCCGGCGAGCTCCGTGGAGCGCAGGAGGATCTGCTTCATCGTCACGGTGCCCAGGAAGTGCCCCTGGTCGTCCGTGACGATGACCGGGTCGTAGATGGCCTCGGCCGCGCGGGTCATGGCCAGCCCGACCAGGGCCGTCACCGCCATCCGGTCCTCGACGACGAGCGGCTGCAGGTCCATGGGCCGCGCGGCGGAGCCCTCCATCCAGGCGGCGTGGCGCTGGCGCGTCACCAGCGCCTTGGGGCGCGGACCCTCCAGGAGGACGATGTGGTCCACCTGCGGCGCCTCGCGGAAGATGCGGCCCAGCTGCTCCAGGGGGGCGGTGGACTCCGCGCTCGCGCGCCGGATGACGAGCGCGCCCACGCTCGCGTCCCGCTGCTCCTCGTGGAAGTCCAGCGCGCGCATCACCTCGCGGCGCCGCGCCTCGAAGGCCTCGGTGGGGCGGCCGGGCGACGGGGCCGGACGCGCGAGCAGGTAGCCCTGCGCGGTCCGGATGCCCAGCCGCAGCAGCACCATCATCTCCTCCCACGTCTCCACGCCCTCGGCGATGAGGATGGCGTCCACGCTGGCGGAGAAGTCCACCAGCGACTTCACCAGGTGCTGCCGGTAGGGATGCAGGTGGACGTCGCGCACCAGCGCCTGGTCCAGCTTGATGAAGCGCGGCAGGCAGTTGACCAGCGTCACCAGTCCCGAGTGCCCCGCGCCGAAGTCGTCGAGCGCCAGCCCGAAGCCCTGCGCGGAGACCTCGCGCGTCAGGCGCTGGAGCAGCTGGCCATCCTCGATGACCGCCTTCTCCGTCAGCTCCAGCACCAGGTGCTGCGGCGTCAGGCCGTGCCGCTCCAGCAGCGCCAGCGTGGAGCCGTCGCCGAAGCGAGGATCACTCAGGACGTCCGGGCTCACGTTGAAGAAGAACGGCGCGCGGCGCTGCTCCGCGGACAGCGCCGCGATGCAGCGCAGCGCCGAGGTCCAGCACGCGCGCTCCAGCTCCCACGTGTAGCCCGCCAGCCGCGCGTGCGAGAACAGCTCGAGCGGTGACTCCAGCGAGCCCTGGCCACGGGACAACACCTCGTAGCCGACGACCTCGCCGCTGCGCAGATCCACGATGGGTTGGAAGGCCGAGGTGACCCCGGGCTCGGTGCCATTCCACAACCAGAGGGGAATCGGGCCAGGTTGTTGGACGAGGGGGCGGGTCATGACGTGGCAAATGTTACCTGACGGTACCCACGTCTACAGTTCATGCCTACTGCTCACCGTAACAACCACTACTCAGCGTGCGGAAAGGCGGCCTGTTGGCTCTCTGACTGTCCGAGATGACTCGAAAATCAGGCTCAGGAATCGCGAATTCGTGAAATTCCGCCCGGTACGGGCGGCCCTTCCTCGGCGGGTTGGACGGGGGGGATGTGGGCGAGCGAGGCCTGGGTGGCGACGGTGTCGAGGCCCTGGCCCTCCTCCCACTGCACGGAGGAGAGGGCGCGGAAGCGGCGCGCGAGCGCGGAGAGCTCGGCGGCCTTGAGCTGGGCCTGACCGCTGCGCAGCGACAGCAGCGCGACGCGCGCGCGCTCCAGCAGGGCGACCTCCGCGCGGAGCCTCGCGAGGATGCGCTCGCGGCGCTGCTTGAGCTCGCCCAGCCGCTCCACCTCCTCGGCCAGTGACGCGGCGGCGGCCTCGAGCTGCCTGCGCGCGACGACGTCCGTTGTGGCCCGGGCGGAGCGCTCCAGCTCCTCGCGCTCCGCCTGGAGCTCCGCCTGCGCGCGCTCCTCCAGCTGGGCCTCCACGCCGGCCCACTCCGCCGCCAGCTCCACCGCGTCGCGGGTGATGCGCGCCAGCGTGCGGGCCAGCTCCTCGCGCGCGGGCTCGCGGGGCAGCAGCGCCAGCGACTGCCCACACTGGCGATACAGCGAGAGCGCGCGCTCGCACTGCGTCCGGAAGTCGCCCGCCAACCGGGGGATGAGCTCCTCGGCGCGGGCCTCCACCGGGTCCGCGGACAGGGCCAGGTGCGCGGCCACCGCGCTCAACCCCACGAAGAGGCCGAGGATGCCGCCCGTCACGCCCGCCGCGAGCAGCGCCGGGGTCGCCATGTCCGCCAGCCGCGCCGCGAACACGCGGGCGACCTCCAGGCCCGCCAGGCACAGGCCCGCGCCCAGCGCGCCGCCCAGGCCGAAGTGGAAGAGGGTGGGGCGCGCCTCCGCCACCTGTCCCTCCGCGCCGCGCTCGCTCAAGCGCGCGCGCACCAGCAGCGCCCCCGCCACCGCCGCCCCGCTGGCCACCGTCCACGCGGGCGCCATGCCCAGCGCGTAGGGCAGGGCGGTGAGCCCCACGCCCAGGCCTCCCAGGAGGAGGCGGTCCCAGCGGTCTCCCCGCGCGCACGCCAGCACGACGGCCGCGGGCACCAGCCACGACAGCGGCACGGGCAGCCCCACGCGCGTCGAGACGAGCTGGACGAGCCCCGCCCCCGCGCCCGCCGCGATGGCGCGCGTCACCGTGCGTTCGAAGGCTTCTCGGTGGTGGAGTTGCAAAATGGTGGCGTTCATCGACACCCCGGGGCCGGGCCGCGGAAAGACAGTTCTCCCCCTTTCACGTACCGGCGAATTAAAAGGTCTGCTGGATGAAAGCCCCCCCTGTTCCCCCGGAGATGCGAGCGCTGGTCCTCACCGCCTATGACGGGCGCCCCGAGTCCCTCCAGGTGGCGCGGCGCGCCGTGCCCCGGCCCACGTCGGGGCAGGTGCTGGTGCGGATGGCGGCCTCGCCCATCAACCCGGCGGACCTCCAGTTCGTCCGGGGGCGCCACGGGTTGCGCAACGCGCTGCCGGTGGTGCCGGGCTTCGAGGGCAGCGGCACGGTGGTGGCGGCCGGCGGGCTCGCGGGGCAGCTGCTGGTGGGGCGCAGGGTGGCGTGCGTGGCGCCGGTGGGGGGCGACGGGCTGTGGGCGGAGTACGCGGTGGTGCCGTTGCACCAGTGCATCCCGCTGCGGGCCCACATCTCCGACGAGCAGGGCGCCAGCCTCTTCGTGAACCCGTGTACCGCGTGGGTGTTGATGGAGCGCGCGCGGGAGGGCGGGCACGCGGCGCTGGCGCAGACGGGGGCGGCCAGCAGCGTGGGCCTCATGCTGGCGGCGCTGGCGCGGCGGCGCGACGTCCCCATGGTGCACGTGGTGCGGCGCACCGAACAGGTGGAGCGGCTGCGCGAGGTGGGCGCGGTGCACGTGCTGAGCAGCGAGGAGCCGGAGTTCGAGGAGCGGCTGCGGCTCTTGTGTCACGAGCTGAAGGTGTCGCTCGCGTTCGACGCGGTGGCGGGCCGGCTCACCGGACAGATGCTGGGCGCCCTCCCCGACGGGGGGCGCGTCACCGTCTACGGCGCGCTGTCCGAACAGGAGAGCCGCATCGACCCGGCGGACGTCATGTTCGGCCGCAAGACGGTGGATGGCTTCTCGCTGTCGGAGTGGGCGCGGCGGGGCTTCGGACGCGAGCAGCTCAAGGCGCTGATGGGCGTGCCCACGCTGGTGGGCAACGCGCTGGAGCTGCCCGTGCGCGCGTGCCTGCCGCTGGAGTCCGCGGGCGAGGCCGTGCGCATCGCCTCCGCGGACATGACGTCCGGCAAGGTGCTCTTCATGCCGGACAAGGGCGCGGGGCCCTGACGCGCGCGCTCAGGTCTTGTCGCGGGAGATGGGGCCGACCTTCGCCTTCGTCACCCGCAGGTAGTCGGAAGGGGCGAGCACCAGCTGCGTGCCCCGCACCCCCGCGGACACCGCCACCTCGTCGAAGAGCTCCAGCGTCTCGTCGACGAACACGGGGTAGTCCTTCTTGCCGCCGATGGCCGTGCACCCGCCGCGCACGTAGCCGGTGAGCGGCTGCAGCTCCTTGAGGGGGACCGTGTCCACCTTGCGGTCGCCGGACAGGCGCGCCAGCGCCTTGAGGTCCAGCTCCGCGTTGCCGGGGACGACGGCCATCAGCACGCCGGTGCGGTCGCCGCGCGCGACGAGCGTCTTGAAGACCTGCTCGGCGGGCATGCCCACCTTGGCGGCCACCGTCTCCGCGGACAGGTCGTCCGGGTCCACGTCGTAGTCGCGCAGCGAGTACTTCACGCCCAGCGAGTCGAGCAGCCGGGCGGCGTTGGTCTTCATCGCCTCAGACTCCCAGGGCCCTGGCGGCGGCCTGCACCCGGGACAGCGCGTCCTCGGGCGTGGCGCCCACGGCGGACAGGTGGCCCATCTTCCGCCCCTTGCGCGCGTCGCGCTTGCCATACAGGTGCAGCCGCACGCCCGGCAGCGCCAGCGCGTCCTCGAAGCGAGGGCCGCCCTCGCGCAGCCACAGGTCGCCCAGCAGGTTGACGATGGCGGCCGGACGCACGACCTCCACCGAGCCCAGCGGCAGGTTGCACGCGGCGCGCACGGCCTGCTCGAACTGGGAGGTGAGGCACGCGACCTCCGTCGAATGGAAGCTGTTGTGCGGGCGCGGCGCCAGCTCGTTCACCAGCACGCTGCCGTCGCGCAGCAGGAACAGCTCCACCACGAGCAGGCCCTCGACCTGGAGCGCCTCCGTGATTCCGCGCGCCAGCTCCGTGGCCCTCGCGGAGACCTGGGGCGGCAGCGGGCCCGGCAGGAGCGACCAGGCGAGGATTCGCTCCTCGTGGTGGTTGAAGGCGGGCGGGTACACGGCCAGCTCGCCCCTGGGGCTGCGCGCCACCAGCACGGACAGCTCCGACTGGAGGTCCAGCGCCGCCTCCACGACGACCGAGCGCTCGCCCAGCTCGCGCCACGCGGTGGCGGCCTCGGCGGCGCTCTTCACCTCCACCTGCCCGCGTCCGTCGTAGCCTCCCTCGCTGGACTTCACGAAGCACCGGCCGCCGAGCGCCTGGATGGCCTCCGCCAGCTCCTGGGCGGAGTGCGCCTCGCGCCACGGCCCCACGGGGAAGCCGCCCTTGGCGAGCCAGCCCTTCTGTCGTCCGCGGTGCTGCACCACGTGGAGCACGGACGCGCCCGGCCGCATGGGGGCGTGGCGGGCCACGGCCTCCAGGGTGGTGAGCGGAACCTTCTCGATTTCGAGCGTCACCGTGTCACAGCCGCGCGCCAGGTCCTCGGCGGCGGCGACGTCCGCGAAGGACGCGGTGAGGCAGCGGTCCACCACCGAGCGGGCGGGGCACGTGGCGTCCGGGTCGAGCGCCTGCACCTGGAAGCCCAGCGTGCGCGCGGCCAGGGCCATCATCCGGCCCAGCTGCCCACCCCCGAGGATTCCAATCGTCCCGCCAGGAAGCACCACGCGCGCGTCACTCATGACAACTCCCGATGCGCCAGCACCTCGTCGGTGCGCGCCTTTCGCCAGGCCGCGAGCCGCTCGCGCAGCTGCGGATACTTGAGGGCCAGGATGGAGGCGGCGTGCAGCGCGGCGTTGGCGGCGCCCGGCTTGCCGATGGCCTGCGTCCCCACGGGCACCCCCTTGGGCATCTGCACGATGGACAAGAGCGCGTCGATGCCCGCCAGCAGCGTGGTGGGCATGGGCACGCCGATGACCGGCAGCAGCGTCTTGCTCGACACCATGCCCGGCAGGTGGGCCGCGCCGCCCGCCGCGGCGATGATGAGCGACAGGCCGCGCGCCTCCGCGGTGGACGCGTACTCCATCATCCAGTCGGGCGTGCGGTGCGCCGACACCACGCGCACCTCGTGAGGGATGCCCAGCTCCCGCAGGATGTCGATGCCCGGCTGCAGGTACTCCAGGTCGCTCTTCCCGCCCATGATGACCCCGACCCAGGGGCTGTTTCCGCTCGCCATTCGGTCCACGCCTCCATTGCGCTCTTGCGCTCTCCGGCCGTGGGCTGGAGGAACGCGGAGATAGGGCGGGGCGATTCCAACGGTCAACCTGGAAAGTCAGAATGACCCCGGGTGTGGCGGTGGATCCACACCCATGGGTCCGCTCCATCCCCGTGTCGTCGGCGCGAGGGAGACAACCATGCGGATGGTTGCTCGCATTCCTGTCATGGCAGCTTTTCCCAATGCCCAGACCCCCATCATGGTGTGTCGTCTTTCGTTCGGTCGCATCGTGTCTCCTCGCGTGGCTCCCGCTCGCGGGGTGCCAGCGGGGGGAACCCGTCGACATGGCGGCACGCGGGGGAGCATCCGCGCCCCTGTCGAGCACGGCTGCCGGGGGCGCGTCGACGCTGGAGTTGCGTAACGCGCTCGTGACCAGGCCCTTCGCGCCGACGTTGCTCACGCCGGACGGTCGGCTGGGGCTCGTCTTCGAGGACGCCACGCAGGTGCGCTTCATCGCGGTGGGCGAGCCGCGCATCGAGGTGAGCGCGGGGGTGCCTCGCTTCCCGAGCGACACCCAGCAGGGGACGATGCTGCCGCTACCGCTGCCCCCGGTGCAGGCGCGGACGCGCGCCTTCTTCCGCTCGGACCTGACGACGCCCTTGCTGCAGGGCGTGACGGTGACTCCGTCGATCCAGTCGGGGCAGGGCGCGCTGGTGATGGATGCGCGCTATTCGCCCTCGGGGCGGCCGTTCCCCGTGCGGACGCCGCAGGCGTGTCTGGACGTGACGCTGGCGACGCGCGACGCGCGGGTCGCGCTCGACGGCCGGTATGACTGCTATCGGCTCCTCCACTTCCAGCCCTTCGTGGCGCCGCCGAGCGGAGACGGCACCACGGCGGTGGCGGTGTTCCAGGCGGAGGCGGTGGTGGTGGTGGATGCGAGGCGCCCGGACACGACGGGCGGCGTGTCGCGACTGGCCGTGCCCTCGATTGCCGACGGCCGGTACCTGTCCGGGTTCCGCCTGAGCTCCGACACGTCCAGCGACTACTACGTGTGGGGGAAGGAGCTGAGCGCCACCGCGGATGGCCGGTTGCTGGTCGCCGAGGGCGGACGGTGGGCCTACAACGAAACGCCCTGGAACCCGGTGACGTGGACTCGGCAGCGGGAGCTGGGCGCGCTGTACGACAGCGTCCGGCTCGACGTGGATGGACTCAACCGCGTCTGTCGGCGCCTCGTGTCCGGTCAGCCGTCGTGTACGTCCGCGCAGGAGGAGCCCTTCGCGCGCGTCTACCCGGTCGGCGCGCGCCCCTTCTATCTGGGGGATGGGAGCCGCAGGCTCGACGGCGGGCTGCCCACGCACCTGCAATGTGGCTACACCTGGATCACGCCGGATGGCACGGACGTGTTCTGCCGGCCCGACCCGGCCCTCAACCCCACGGTGCTCCCGGCCGTCGCGCTGGAGCTGCCCCAGGGCTTCGAGCGCTCCACGGGCATGCACACCTTCGCGGTGGGGCAGCACACGGGTTGGCTGGTCCAGCGGTTGGACAGCACCATCAACAGCCGGCGCTTCAACCCGGAGTGGGCCGTGTCACCTCCGCACCCGAGTGAGCCCGTGCATCGCCCGCTGTCCCCGCTGCTCGTCGACGCCGCCACCGGGTACTGGGCGGCCACGCGCGCGGACTCGGAGCAGACGTTGCCGCTGGACGGGCGCTGGCCGGTGTTCCAGTTCATGAGCCAGGACGACGGGGTGCGCACGGCGGCGGGGGCGCGGTATGCCAGCCTGGGGCTGGTGCCGGAGTCCGGCAACCCGGGCATGTGGACGAACATGCACTACTGGGAAGCGTCGTTCGGGTGCGGCGTGGACCCTGCGTGCCTGCTCCACCTGCCGATGAACGAGCTGTTCTACGACGCGAACGCGGCGCCGCTGGTGCTGCGCGCCCAGCCGCGCACGCAGGACACGTCGGGCAACGCCGTCTTCGGGGACTCCTCGGGGTACGTGAGTCCCATCGTGTCCCCCTACGTAGGGCACCTCGAGGGCTCGGCGCGCTTCATCGGAGAGGTCCATGGCGCCGCGGACGACGAGCGCTATCTCTCCGGCTTCCGTGGGACGGGCATCAGCGTGGGGGCGAGCGGCGCCGTCACCGTGCGGGTGAGCGGGTATGACCAACCCTTCTGCGGTCGCAACAAGGGCTGCCTGGTCGCGCAGGACTACTCCGCGACGGGCTTCACGGCGGAGTTCGCCTTCCTCCCCCTCTTCGACACCGGCGGGAAGTACATCACCCTCGCGCGCCACGAAGGGCTGTGGCGCGTCTTCCTCTCGCAGGGCGGGCTCTACGCCACGGTCGAGTACTCGGTCGGCTCGGAGCCACGGACCTACACGCTCGGCCCGGTGGCCATCCCATCCTCCTCGTTGTCCGCGACTCCGGCCGAGCAGGCGACCCGGTGGACGCACGTGGCGGTGCGCGTCGACGAGGGGGCCGCGCGCTTCGCCTTCGTGGTCGATGGGGCCATCGTGATGGAGGTCCCGCTGGGCGGGGGCGTGACGCTGCGGGGCCTCGTCGGGGGCCCGGAGGGGCAGGTCATCCGCGTGGGCCCGGCGGGTTCCTGCGCGGACTGCCCCGCCGATGACGCGTTCTTCGTCGACGAGCTCGCCTTCTATTCGGCGCCGAGGACGGACCTGGAGCTGGCCGCGTCGGCCGGGCGGCTCTCCGGGCGCGAGGGCCTGTTGACGGCGGCCCAGGCGCGTGTGCTGCTGGCGCGCTTCTTCAGCGTCGTGAATCCCCGGAGGCTGGCGCTCCAGGCGGATGGCTTCCCGCGCTTCCTCCGCGAGGAGGACCTGCGCATCCCTGAGGTCTTCGAGGCGTTCCTGGCGCCGGGAGGGGAGCAGCGCTTCATCACGCTGGTCGAGGCGGGCGCGGCGCTGTTCCACTCCAGCGCGCTGGCGACGACCGCGTCGGGCGCCATCCAGACCCAGGCGGGGACGTCGGCGCTGATGTCGTGCGCGACATGCCACACTCCGTCGCTCTCCTTCACCGATGGCCACCCGGGAGCCATCGGCGCCCAGGCCTCGATGCGCAACGTGCCCACGCTGGTGAACCGCGCGCTGGGTAGCCGCCACGGCGGCCGGCGAGGGGGGCGGGACCTGGTGTCCGCGGTGCTGGTGGACGCGGAGGACCCCGCCCGGATGAACGCGGACATCGACCAGGTGCTGGTCCGCATCAACGCGGGAGGGGGTGAGGTGGAGCACCTGAAGGCGCTCCTGGGCGCCGTCTACGACCAGGCGCCCGCTCGACGAGAGCACCTCCAGCAGGCGCTCGCAGCCTTCCTGCTGGTCCAGCTCCAGGTGGAGTCGCTGGCGCAGGCGGTGGAGGTCTCCGGCCAGTCGGTGGTGGACCTCCAGGGCAACCTGGTGCGTGCCGAGCAGGTGCGCCTGGGCCGGCAGCTCTTCGAGGGCAAGGCGCGGTGTATCGCCTGCCACTCGGGACCGAACTTCTCGGACGAGCTCGCCCACGACACGGGGACGCGCGAGTTCGATGTCACCGACGCCTTCGCCTACAAGACGCCCACGCTCTGGAACGTGGCGGACACCGCGCCGTACTTCCACACCGGCGAGGTCGCGACCCTGCGGGAGGTGCTCGACTTCTACAACCGGGGCGGCGGCGACCATGTCTTCGCGCGCGGGGGGCGGCACGTCGTCGACCCGGAGCTGCGGCCCCTGGCGCTCGACGAACACGAACTGGTGGCGCTGGAGGTGTACCTGCGCGCGCTGCGCGACGCGGGCCCCGTGTTGAGGGCGGGAGGGGAGGCGCTGGCGTTCAGCGACCATGGCCCCATCCCCGGGATGTCCTGCATCGCCATCTCCGAGGGCCAGGACTCCGCGGGCTGGGATGACAACTACCTGTGCTCGCCTCGGGACGAGGGCCTCGTGTGGAGCAGCACCGGCCCCGTGGCCGGCATGCGCTGCACGCAGGTGACGGAGTCCTCGGAGCCCGCGTCGACGTCGTGGGACGACAACTTCCTCTGCGTGCCCCAGGGCTCCGCGCTCCAGCTCGAGTGGTCGTCGTCGGGCCCCCGGTTCGGCAAGGCGTGCGTGGGCTTCTTCGAGCGGCTGGACCCCCACGGATGGCACGACAACTACCTGTGCCAGGACGTGCCGCTCCGGGTCCGCTTCAGCGCGGCGGGGCCCATCGCGGGGATGTCGTGCGTGCTCATGAACGAAGTCAACGATGTCGCGGGGGGCTGGTCGGACAACTACGCCTGCACCAACAAGGACATCGGTTTGCGCTGGAGCGCGGCGGGGCCCATCGCTGGCCTGCGCTGTATGCGGGTCTTCGAGGGCGCGGAGCCGGCATCCACGGGCTGGGAGGACAACCACCTGTGCGTCCCCCCGGAGTCCCCCGCCTTCCTCTCCTGGTCCCAGAACGGCTCGCAGTCCGGACTCACCTGCACGCGTTTCCACGAACCGCGGGACCCCCACACCTGGGATGACAACTTCCTGTGTCACCGCGAGGAGCCGCTGACGCTGGAGTTCCGCTCCGCGGGTTCCGTCGCCGGCAAGGTGTGCACGCGCATCGACGAGCTCTCGGACACCGCCGGCACCTGGGACGACAACTACCTCTGCGCCAACCGCGACATCGGCCTGCGTTGGAGCTCGGCCGGAGTGGTGGCCGGGATGCGCTGCACGCCCATCACCGAGCGCCTGGAGCCCGCGTCCACGACGTGGACCGACAACTCCCTCTGCCTGCCGTCCACGTCGTCCCTCCAGCTCTCGTGGTCCGACCAGGGGGCCCTGCCCGGCCGCACCTGCGTCGCATGGCTGGAGACCGCGGACCCCCACGGATGGGAGGACAACCACCTCTGCTACTGACGCCCGACGTCGTGTCAGGACACGAACCACCCCGCTGCCAGCCTGGGCCGGGAGCGGGGTGGGGTGGGGCGAAGGTCAGTAGGTGGAGCCGAGCTTGCCGAAGCTCTTCATGGCCTTGACCTTCGACTTCTTCACCGCCGAGCGCAGCTCCTCGTCGCTCGCCGCGCGCTCGTACTCATCGAGCGTCGCCTGCTGCTCGGCCTGGTCCGCCGCGACGGCCGCGGGGCTCGCCACCGCGCCAGCGGCCTCGAAGAGCGTCTGGTTCTGGCGGATGTAGTCCTTGGCCTCCTCGCGGCGTCCCTCGCGCAGCGCCGCGGCCGCCTTCTGGAGGTTGACCGCGCTGCGCGCCCGCACCGCGTAGACGGTGGCGTCCTTGTCCTGCCTCGCCAGCACCTCCTCGTTCCGGTCGGTCACCACCGCGGACAGGGCGGCGCCGTTCTCCACGCCCACGTTGCGGATGAGGTCCGTGTAGCCCAGCCGCAGGTCGGACACGCGGACGGAGCGGCCCACCGCGTCGCCGTTGACGACCAGACGCACCACCACGCGCTCCAGCTGGCCGGCGGAGAAGTCGGGCAGCGACACGTGGACCTGGTTGCCGGACTGGCGCGCGTTGTAGCCGAGCACCTCGCCCAGCGAGACGCCGGTGGGCAGCGTGAAGGTCAGCGTCACGTCGCGCGCCACGGTGGTGGTGGCCTGCTGGAGGTCCTTCTGGAAGAGGGTGGCCAGCTGGCCCGCGTCCTCGAGGAAGCCGTAGGCGCCCGCGCCGTACTCGGCGAAGGCCTGCATCAGGTCCTCGTTGAAGTCGGTGCCCACGCCGATGGCGCTCACCGACACGCCGCTGGCGCGAATCTCCCGCACCTGGTCCTTCAGGCCCTGGTCGTCCGTGATGCCCTCGGTGGGCTGGCCGTCGCTCATCAGGATGAGGCGGTTGATGCGGAACTGGCCCTGGGCGGACGCGAGCTGGAAGCGGCCCGCGGACAGCCCCGCGCCGATGTTGGTGCCGCCGTCGTCCCAGATGCTGTCCACGTACTGGAACATCCGCTCCCGGTTGCCCGGCGTGACGGCCATGGCCGGCAGGCTCTGCACGTCCGACCCGTAGTGGACGATGGCCAGCCGGTCCTCCTCCCGCAGCAGCCCCACCAGGTGCCGCGCGGCCTGCTTCGCCTGCGCCAGCTTGTAGCCGCTCATGGAGCCGGACCGGTCGATGACCAGCGCCAGGTTCACCGGGCTG